>NZ_VUNE01000001.1 GCF_009695815.1 Peptostreptococcus porci
GGTTATTATAGCGAGGAGGATACACCTGTTCCCATTCCGAACACAGAAGTTAAGCTCTTTAGCGCTGAAGGTACTTGGTGGGAAGCTGCCTGGGAGAATAGGACATAGCCACGTGATTAGCTCTAGCTTATGCTAGGGTTTTTTTTATAAAAAAAGTTAAGAGTGTATTGATTTCAAGTAATAAATGTGGAATATAATTATAATTTATTAATGACGAGGTGGAAATATGAATAAAACTATTTATGATGCAGTAAAGAAAATTAGACAAGAAAATATCGTATCTTTTCATATGCCAGGTCATAAATATGGAAGATTGCCCAGAAAAATAGAATATCAAGAATTTTTCTCAGATATTTATGAGTTCGACACAACAGAAATTTATGGTACGGACAACCTACATAACCCCAAAAGTATAATTAAGCAATCTCAGATAAATTCTAGAAAAGTATTGTTTCCAGAGTCAGATAATTATGATTTGATATACTTGGTTAATGGTAGTACCTGTGGAATTGAATCTTCAATATTTTGCAGCGTCAAAAAAGGTGATAAAATAATATTAAATAGAGGTTGCCATCAATCCGTTTATAATTCGTGTCTGGTTTCGGATTTAAAACCAATTTTTGTGGGAGAAAATATATCCAAAGAAGGAGTTTTTATTGGCGTTGAAGAACGTGAGTATATAGAAGCAATCGAAAATAACAAAGATGCGAGTGTCGTGATTATTACGAGACCTACATATTATGGGATGGTTTTTGATGTAGAGAATATTATTGCCAAAGCTCATGAATATGGAATGAGAGTGATAGTGGATGAGGCTCATGGGGCACATTTTAATCTTCATGATATTTTCCCGAAATCAAGTGTTTATTTTGGTGCGGATTTCGTCATACAAAGCTTACACAAGACTTTGCCTTGTTTTACTCAGGCATCAGTATTGCTTGTTAATAGAGATAGGATAAATAGGAGTGAAATGGGCAAATTGTCCTCATCACTTAATATATTTGAATCTTCAAGCCCATCATACTTGCTTATGTCGAGTATTGAAATTTGTGTTGAACAGACAGAAAAGTTTGGAAAGAAACTAATGGAGGATCTTTTAAATAATATATACATATTTAAAAGAAAAGTGAAAAACTATAAAATCTTCGAGACATCTGATCCAACTAAGATATTTATAAATACGATAGACAAGGGCATAAATGGTCACGATTTTGCGAAATTGTTGCGATACAAGTATAACATTCAAGTTGAAATGTCAAATTACTCTGGAATTTTGATGTTATGCAGCATTTGTAATGTAAAGAAGGATTTTGATTTGTTGTATGATGCTATGAATGATATAGTTGAGAAAAATATGTTTACTCTAAATTCAGATGATAATTATGAGTATGATGGTTTCTTTGGATATGATGAAAAAGTCAATTATGGCGGAGTGGAGGACAAGTCTGTGAGTGATGACGGTATAAAATCGCTAAAGAAGAGCAAAAAAATCGATCTAGACTTTCCTTCAGTAATTCCAGATAGGCGACTTTCTCCTAGAGATGCATTTGATGCCACTAAGGTATCTATTGATATTGAAAAATCAGTAGGAAAAGTATGTGGAGAGTTTATTATACCATATCCACCAGGAGTGTGTATCATCGCTCCAGGCGAGATAATCAGTGAAGAAATTATCGATTTTATTGTAAAAGCTAGAGAAATAAATATGGAAATAAATGGAATGTTGAGTAGTGACTTTTCAAAAATACAGATAGTTGATTGCGATTGAAGTGAGATTAACGTGAGATAAATAATATAAAATAATATAAATATGAAAAGTGAGATAAGTGAGATTTTTAGAATAAAGTATTAATAATGGAAACTATAAAATGAAAAGAGCAAAAAAGAGTAATAAAATGAAATAGCAAGGAACATATTTTTATAATAAAGGAGTTATTAATGAATAAGAATGGTAAATTGTTCGTCATAGAAAGTGGATCTGATGGATCAGGAAAGGCTACTCAATCCCAATTATTGTATGATTATTTAAAAAATAAGGGATATAAAGTTATCAAGGTAGAGTTCCCAAATTATAAATCTGAGGCATCATCTGTAGTAAAAATGTATTTAAGAGGTGATTTTGGTAGAAGAGCTGATGATGTCGATCCATATGTAGCATCTACTTTCTATGCGCTTGACAGGTATGCGTCTTACAAAACTGAATGGGAAGATTTTTATCGAAGTGGAGGTATTGTTATTGCCGACAGATATACTACGTCAAATATGGTTCATCAGGCTTCAAAAATGAACGATAATGAAGAAAAAGATAAATTTTTGAAATGGTTGTACGATTTTGAGTTTGGGTTATACAAGCTACCGACTCCAGATGAGATTTTTTTTCTGGATGTTCCGGTCGATATAACTGAAAAGCTGATTGAAACAAGAAAAAATAAGTTCACAAATGAGTCGGAAAAAGATATTCATGAAAGGGATAAGGGTTACTTGGAGAGAACATATATGAATTCAAAATACGTTGCTGAAAAGTATTCGTGGAATATCGTAGACTGCGTGGATGAATTGGGAGAAATGAAAAGTGTAGAGGAGATACATCATAGTATTATTGAGAAAATATCAAATCATCTAAAATAGAGCTGTGACAAATTTGAAATATAGAAATAGCAAATATGTAGTATAGATATACACTATAAATCGGCAATTTAGAAATGGTAAATGTGTAGTATAGATATGCAATATAAGTCGGTAATTTAGAAATGATAAATCTGTAATAGAATAATGACAAAAAGGGGTAGAAAATGTTTGAAAATATAATTGGTCATAAAAGGGAAAAAAATATGCTAGAACATATAATAAAATCGAATAATGTGTCTAATGCTTATATATTCTCTGGACCAGAGGGCACTGGAAAAAGTATAATTGCCAAAGAGTTTGCCAGTAGGTTGCTCGGCGTTAGTGTTGATAATAGTCCGGATTTTGAACTTATTCAGCCAGAAAAATCGGAAAATAGTATAAAAATAGATAAAATTAGAGCTATCAATTCCAGCATAAATTTAAATCCAGTGAGTGACTATAGGATATATTTAATAAACGATGCCGAAAAAATGACCTTGCAAGCTCAGAATGCTTTATTAAAAACTTTAGAAGAACCATCAAGTTATGGTATAATAATTCTTGTAACTAAAAATGAGCAAGTTCTATTGGAAACTATAAGATCGAGGTGTTTGGATATTAAATTTTCTCCTCTGAGTATTTCTGAAGTACATGAGTATTTGATTTCTAGAAAAATAGAAGAAGAAATATCAAAGGTCTCTTCAATTCTTTCAAGAGGAAGCATAAAAAGAGCATTGGAGACTTCTCAAAATGAAGAAATAGTCGAAATCAGAAATATTGTAAAAACTATTTTGAGCAATGCTATTGATAAGAGAGATATTTTCGAGCTTTCTAGGACAAGCGAATATCTCAAAAACTATAGTTCCCAAATTGGCTTTTTTATAGAATTTATTAAATTATATATGAGAGATATGATAGTCTTTGGAGAAACTAGGAATGTTGACTTGATAATAAACAAAGATGATAAAGAATTTGTTAGTAGGCTTTCATCGAGGGTTAGTTTGTCTAAGCTTGGGAAATTAATGGATGTAGTCATGGATACAGAGAAGAAAATAAATGCCAATTGTAATTTTAATACAACAATGAATTCAATGGCTGAGAGCTTTTATAAGGTGGTGAATTAATGGTACAAATAGTAGGAATTAGATTCAAGCCTGTGGGTAAAATTTATTACTTCGATCCCACAGAACTAGAATTAAATATAGGTGATGATGTAATAGTTGAAACCTCAAGAGGACTTGAGTTTGGAATGGTAGTAATAGAGCCAAAATTTGTTCCTGAGGAAGATATTGTCAATCCTTTAAAGCCAATTATAAGATTGGCAACCTCAGAAGACAAGGATGTCTATGCTGACAATAAAATAAAAACAAAGGATGCATTTGAAATATGTGAAACAAAAATAAAAGAGCATAATTTGGATATGTTTTTAATAGATTGTGAATATACTTTTGATAGAAATAAGTTGATATTTTATTTCACAGCAGAAGGCAGAATAGATTTTAGAGAGTTAGTCAAGGATTTGGCTGCGATTTTTAAGACACGAATTGAATTGAGACAAATTGGAGTTAGAGATGAAGCAAAGATAATTAATGCAATAGGTCCTTGTGGCAGATCTCTATGCTGTGCAACATGGATTGGTGAGTTTATGCCTGTTTCGATAAAGATGGCAAAGGATCAGGGCCTTTCACTTAATCCAGCAAAAATTTCGGGTGTTTGCGGAAGACTATTCTGTTGCTTAAAATATGAAGCAAAGGGATACAATGAGGCAATAAAAAAGATGCCTGCTGCTGGTTGGATAGTAAAAGATTTATTTAGTGATAGAAATGCGAAGGTAATTGAATCGAATTATCTTCTTGAAAATATAAAAGTGGAGTATGACGATAAAAGTGTTGGAGTCTTATCTCAGGGTGATTATGTAGTTATTAAGTCGTTCAAAAAAGATAACAGTATAGCTGATGGTTTAGATTCTGAAACATTAGAAGAGTTAAAAAAACTAGAGCAGGATAAATAGAGGTATATATGAATGTCGATATTTTTGAAGATGAGAGAATTGATGATCTTCAATTTAAAGGTCTAAAGATAATTCAAAATATAAATGGGTTTTGTTTTGGGATAGATGCTGTATTACTTGCAAATTTCTGTAAGATTAAAAAAAATGCTGAGGTAATAGATCTGGGAACTGGTACAGGGATTATACCCATATTGCTTTCGGGAAAGAGTAATGCGAAAAGAATTACAGGAGTGGAAATACAGGATGAAGTGGTCGATATGGCAAGGAGATCAGTATCACTTAATGATTTAGAAGAAAAAATCGAAATAGTAAAATGCGATATAAAATGCGTTCAAGATTCATTTGAGAAAAACAGATATGATGTGGTAGTATCGAATCCACCATATATGCATTCAAATGGACTGATAAACGAAAATGATAAAAAAGCAATTTCGAGACATGAAGTTTTGTGTAATTTGGAAGACGTAATCAGAGGTGCTGCATATCTCTTAAAACCAAATGGCAGATTCTTTATGATAAATAGACCTCTTAGGTTGGTCGATATGATATGCTATGGAAGACAGTATAATTTGGAGCCAAAGTTTATTCGATTTGTACATTCGAAAGCCAATAAGGCACCAAAATTAGTTTTGATGGAGTATGTAAAAAATGCAAAGCCAGAATCAAAAATTCTGGAACCATTGTATGTATACGGCGAAGATAACAAGTATACCAAAGAAATTTTAGATATATACTCAAACGTTAGTGTGGCTGAATAGGAGGTGTAAATCTTGAGTGGAAAGCTTTTTGTTTGTCCTACGCCAATTGGGAATTTGGAAGATATAACCTTTAGAGTTTTGCGTATTCTTGGAGAGGTAGACCTAATTGCAGCTGAAGATACCAGACATACGATAAAATTATTAAATCATTTCGAGATAAGCAAACCTCTTACCAGTTATCATGAGCATAACAAAAATTCAAAGGGGCAGATCTTAATTGAAAAATTAAAGGAAGGCATTGATATTGCTCTTGTAAGTGATGCTGGTATGCCGGGTATATCCGATCCAGGTCAAGAACTTATAAGAGAATGTATAGACAATGATGTCGATATAGAAATTCTACCTGGTGCCAGTGCCTTTGTTATCGCATTGATTGGGTCTGGAATGGATACTGATAAATTTGTATTTGAGGGTTTCTTGGAAAGAGATAAAAAACGAAAAAAAGAAAGACTATCAGAGTTAAAAAATGAAAAGAGAACGATGATAATTTACGAATCACCCCATAGAATCAAAGACACTCTAAAACTGATAAATGTCTGTCTAGGAAATAGAAAAATTGCAATATGCAGGGAATTGACGAAGAAATATGAAGAATATATGAGGGTCACTGTAGAGGAAGCTATCGAATATTATGAAAAGAATGAACCACGAGGGGAGTACATAATAATATTAGATGGAAACAAGCTAAGTGAAAACAGCGAGACTGATAATGAATATGAAGAGCTTGATGATAGAAGTTATGTCTGTAAATTAATAGAGAACGGGTATTCAAAAAAGGATGCTATAAAAAAGGTAGCAAAAGATAGAGGAAAAAATAAAAATGAAGTTTATAAACAAGCTCTAGACCTGTAAAAAAACAGAAATGAAGTTTAAAGGCAAGGTTCAGACTTATAGATAGGGATAAAATTATTTCGAAAATAATATGATTATTCCTTGAAGATGGTTGAATAATATCTATAGTTTGATATAATGTATATGGCGCATTTATTATGGTGCGCCAAATTTATTTTGAGTGGTGATATATTTGAAATTATTTAAGCAGGTGCTAATTATTGCACTTATCAGTTTTATTGGCGAAATGATGCATAGATTTTTGCCTTTTCCAGTGCCGTCAAGTATTTATGGTTTGCTGTTGATGCTTTTGCTATTGATGACAAAGGTTATAAAGCTTGAAAGTGTAGATTATGTAGGTAAGGTATTGATAAAATACATGCCGATAATGTTTGTTCCAGCAGGAGTTGGTTTGGTAACAGCATGGGATAGACTGTATCCTATTCTAATTCCAGTGGCAGTCATTACCTTCGTTTCAACGATTATTGTGATGGTTGTTTCTGGGAAATTTACAGAAAAACTAATTAAATAGATGGAGATGATATGATGAAAGACGCTATAGTCGGTTCGGTATTTTTTGGTATAATTTTGACTGTTATTACGTTTTATATAGGTGATTTATTGAAGAGAAAATTGAAGCATCCTCTGGCAAATCCTATTTTGATTTCTGGAATGGCAGTAATTGGAATCTTGGTATTTTTTGATATAGATTTCGACACTTATAATAAGGGAGCCAAATACATTGGTTTCTTATTAACACCAGCGACGGTTTGCTTGGCAATTCCATTATATGAGGAGATTCAACATTTGAAAAACAACTGGTTGGCGATTATGTCTGGAATAATTTCTGGGATAATTTCTAGTGCTGCAACAGTATTTGTATTATCACTAGTTTTTAAACTTGGACATCAAGAATATGTAACTCTGTTGCCAAAGTCAATAACTGCTGCCATAGGAATGGATATTTCAAAGCAACTGGATGGCGTTGTCTCAATAACTGTAGCAATAATTATAATAACTGGCTTAATTGGAAATATAATGGGAGAGTTTATTTTAGAGAAATTCAACATCAAGCATCCGATTGCCAAGGGAGTTGCATATGGTGCATCTTCTCATGCATTGGGAACGTCTAAAGCTATGGAAATAGGAGAGCTAGAAGGTGCGATAAGTGGTTTATCATTGGCTGTTTCAGGAATTTTAACGGTTTTTGCTGTTTCTATATTTGCAAATCTGATATAGTTTTAATATTATTAAAATGATTTAATTTAATAAATTTGGTGGGAGTTCGTACTACTTGTTAATTAATAAAACATTGCCCAAAATATAAAAATATTAATAAAGAAATTTTTTGATATTTTTTATATTAATAAGAATTGTCCGAATTTTATGAATTGACAAAAAGAAAAATGAAGTATTGTTGATAAATACTTCATTTTTTTGTTTTTATTAAAAAAAATTTTTTTAAACCAAAATTTGCTTTTTACCAAAAAAAATATTATTCTTAAGAAAACAACTTTAAATAAGGAATACATTTTCATTAATAATAAGATATTTTTTATATTATTTTCATCGATTATTTTCCAGAAATAATAAATAAAATGGTATTTTTATTAAATTTATGATAGAATAGACTTAGTTAAAATCACTTAATATTATAAGGTATAGTATTTTGGGATATTTTTAGGAGACAAGGAGAGAAAAATGTCAAGAAACTTAACCATGTTAACTGATTTATATCAATTAACTATGATAAATGGATATTACAAAAGTGGAAACCACAATGATATGTCAGTTTTTGATGTATTCTTTAGAAAAAATGTTTGCGATGGTGGGTATACTATTATTTCTGGAATGGATGAAGTTGTAGAGTATATTCAAAATCTTAAATTTTCCGATGCCGATCTTGAATATTTGAGATCTTTGAATATATTTGATGATGATTTTTTAAACTTCCTAAAAAATTTTAAATTCACAGGTGATATTTATTCTGTTGAAGACGGTAGCATTATGTTTCCAAATGAACCAGTGCTAACAGTAAAAGCACCTCTATATCAGGCACAATTGGTAGAAACAGCGATTTTATCGATGATAAACTTTATGTCATTAATAGCTACAAAGTCCTCAAGGGTCTGTAATGCGGCAAAAGGGGATGCGGTTTTGGAATTTGGATTAAGACGTGCTCAGGGTCCAGAGGCTGGGCTATATGGTGCAAAGGCTGCGGTTGTCGGTGGATGTGCTGCAACTTCTAATGTCTTGGCTGGAAAAATGTTTGATATACCTGTGGCAGGGACACATGCACATAGCTGGGTGCAAAAATTTGATACAGAATTAGATGCATTTAGGGCATATGCGGAGATTTATCCAGATAATTGCCTATTGCTTATTGATACATATAATGTCTTGGAAAGTGGAGTGAAAAATGCCATTACGGTATTTGATGAACTTAGAGAAAAAGGCTATGAGCCTGTAGGGGTAAGACTTGATTCAGGAGACTTGACTTACTTATCCAGAGAGGTAAGAAAGATTTTAGATGATGCGGGTTATCCGAATGCCAAGATAACTGCTTCAAATGACCTTGATGAGTACATGATAACTTCATTGAAACAAGAGGGTGCTTGCATAGACTCTTGGGGAGTTGGAACAAAGCTTATCACTTCATATGACTATCCGTCATTGGGAGGAGTTTATAAGCTGGCTGCCACTGCATCAAGAGAAGGTGAGCTGATGCCAAAGATTAAAATTTCTGAAAACCCCGAAAAAATCAACAATCCCGGATATAAGAAGGTTGTGAGAATATATAACTCTTATGGAAAGGCTGAAGCCGATCTTATTATGTTAAACGACGAAACAATTGATGAAAATCTTCCTTTGGAGATATTTGATCCAGTGTATACTTGGAAGAGGAAGGTTTTTGAAAAATATACAATAAGAGAAATGCTAGTTCCGCTGATTAAGGACGGGAAATGCGTTAGAGAGAAAAAAACAGTACATGAAATAAAGGAATACGCAAAAGAAGAACTTCAAAGTATTTGGGATCAATATAAGAGAATAAAAAATCCACATATTTACAAGGTGGATTTATCTCAGAAGCTTTGGGAGTTGAAAAACAATATGGTGGCTTCTAAAAAGAAATTTTAATATATTTTATGTAAAGTAGGTGGGTAAAATGACAAAAAAATCTTATGAAGAAAGAATGGATTCAACAGATGCAAAAATTATTGAAATTTTACAGGATAGTGGTAGAATTTCGATGAAAGATCTTGGTATTGCGGTGGGATTAACATCTCCAGCGGTATCAGAAAGAGTTAAAAGACTAGAGGAAGCAGGAATTATCTCAGGCTACAAAGCGATAATAAATCCTGATTCAATGGGAAGAGCTATTAAGGCATTTATAAATGTTTCTCTTCCTGGAACTGCTTATGATGCATTTATCGAAAAGGTAAAGGGCGATCATAGAATAGTTGAGTGTCACCACATCACAGGTGATGATAGTTCTCTAATAAAAGTAATAGTTGAAAATATGGATGAGTTAGAGAATGTAATTGACGGATTGAAGGATTTTGGTAGAACAAAAACTTCAGTGATACTTTCAACACCGGTTCAAGCCAAATCAATATTATAATAATTGACTTTTTATTGTGAATGATATAAAATACAATTAATAAATGCAAAATTAAATATTTGGCTGTGAAGAGAAGAGTAGATGTTCTGATGTTTAAGAGAGTTGGTGGTTGGTGAGAACCGATACAGTAAGAATATTGAAGATGGACTTGGAGCCTCATGTCTGAGTTTCTGTAGAAATAAGGGCATGCGTTGACGATGCGTTAAATCTAAGAGAGATTGTATTAATTTAATTTTATATTATAGTAATTCAATAATTAGGGTGGTACCGTGACTAATGCTCGCCCCTATGGTAAATTCATAGGAGCGAGATTTTTTATTTAGGAGGAAAATTATGACAAAAAAAGAAACATTTTATATTACAACGCCTATATATTATCCGAGTGGAAGGTTGCATATAGGTCACACTTATACGACTGTGGCTGCTGATGCAATTGCGAGATTTAAGAGATTTTGTGGTTATGATGTTAGATTCCTTACAGGAACTGACGAGCATGGGGAAAAGATTCAAAAAAAGGCACAAGAAGCAGGTATGAAGGAAATTGATTTTCTTGACGAACAGATTGCTGAGATCAAAAAACTTTGGGAGAAACTAGAAATATCAAATGATGATTTCATAAGAACGACGGAAAAGAGACATACGGACGCAATTCAAAAGATATTTACAAAATTATATGAACAAGGCGATATCTACAAGGGATCTTATGAGGGTAACTATTGTGTTCCATGTGAAAGCTTTTGGACAGAATCTCAAATGTTAGAGGGGAACAGATGTCCTGATTGTGGTAGAGAAACAAAAATAGTCAAAGAAGAATCGTATTTCTTTAAGCTATCGAAGTATGAAGATAGAATAAGAGATTTATTCGAATCTGGACACTTCGTTGCACCTGAAAGCCGAAAAAATGAAATGATTAAGAACTTCTTAGATCCAGGTTTAGAAGATCTATCTGTAACTAGAACTTCATTTGATTGGGGCGTAAAGGTTCCTTTTGATGAAAAACACGTAATCTATGTCTGGGTGGACGCTCTTTGTAACTATATAACTGCTTTGGGATATATGAGTGATGATGAAACACTTTATCAGAAATACTGGCCAGCTAATGTTCAATTAGTTGCAAAAGAAATTGTGAGATTCCATACGATAATTTGGCCTGCTTTACTAATGGCACTTGATATACCAGTTCCAAAGATGGTGTTTGGTCATGGTTGGATATTATTTGCTGATGATAAAATGAGTAAGTCAAAAGGCAATATTGTTTATCCAGGTCCAATGATAGAAAGATATGGAGTAGATGCGCTTAAGTATTTCTTGTTGAGAGAATTTTCATTTGGTCAAGATGGTAGCTATACACATAGAAACTTTGTAAATAGGATCAACTTCGATTTGGCAAACGATCTTGGAAATCTTGTGAGTAGAACTGTTTCAATGGTTGAAAAATATAATGATGGAATACTTGTAAAAAATGATGCAAAGACAGAGTTTGACGATAGTTTGATCGATTTATACAAGGAAGTCAGAGTTGACTTTGAAAAGCAGATGAATGAATTGATGTATCATGAAGCACTAGAAAGCATTTGGAAATTTGTAAGGCGAACAAATAAATACATTGATGAAACTATGCCTTGGGCTTTGGCGAAGGATGATGCCAATAAAGATGTGCTAAACAAAGTTCTTTATAACTTATGTGAATCTATCAGATTGGCGGCGACTTTATTTAGTTCGCTTCTTCCAACTACTGCAATGGAAATATTTGATCAGTTAGGGATAAAAGGGAAAGATGAGCTATATAGCTGGAAAAGCTGTGATACATTCGGTTTGATTCCGGATGGAACAAAGGTGCATAAAGGAAAAGTATTATTCCCAAGACTTGATGTGGAATCTGAAATAAAAGAACTGGAAAATTTGTTTGCTGAAAAAATAGTGGATCAGGAAAAACCTTTAGAGCATAAGGCTGAAATAACAATAGATGATTTTGACAAGGTAGAGCTAAGAGTAGGAAAGGTTGTAAAATGTGAACCTCATCCAAAAGCCGATAGACTACTGGTATCTCAAATAAAAATTGGTTCAGAGATGAGACAGATTGTGTCTGGAATTGCCCAATGGTATAAGCCAGAGGATATGGTCGGAAAAGAAGTTATAGTAGTATGCAACTTGAAGCCTGTAAAACTAAGAGGTGTTGAATCACAAGGTATGATTTTGGCAGCAGGTGACGATGGAGATGATTTGATTATTCCACAAGCTACAGGTGCCAAAGATGGAGCAGAGGTGAGATAATGCTTTTTGATTCACATGCTCATTTAAATGATGACAGATTTGACGAAGACAGAGAAGAGGCAATCGAATATATAAGAAAATCTGGAGTTGATTTGGTTGTAAATCCAGGTGCAGACATGGAAACATCAAAATCGGCAATAGAATTGGCAAATAAATACGACTTTATTTATAGTGCTGTTGGAGTTCATCCTCATGATGTATCTGGAATGACCGAGTCTGATATAGAAACCTTGAGAACGTGGGCAAAAGAGAATGAAAAAGTAGTTGCCATCGGTGAAATAGGATTGGACTATTATTATGATTTGTCACCAAGAGAAGATCAGAAAAAATGGTTTATTAGGCAGATTGAATTGGCAAATGAGCTTGGACTTCCATTTATTGTTCATGATAGAGATGCACATGGTGATACTTTTGAAATAATAAAGAAGTACAAGGCAAAAGATACTGGTTGTGTCCTTCACTGCTACAGTGGTGCATTAGAGTTGGCACAGGAGTATGTAAAGTTAGGTTGTTACATATCAATTCCAGGAACTGTCACTTTTAAAAATAATAAGAAAACTGTTGAAGTTGCAAAGGAAATACCACTTGAATGGCTGTTTATAGAAACAGATTCTCCATATATGGCACCAGTACCATTTAGAGGGAAAAGAAATGATCCATCTATGGTGAAGTATGTTGCTGAAAAGATAGCACTTGAAAAAGGAATTTCATATGAGGAAGTCTGCAGAGTCACAAAAGACAATGCTATGAAATTTTTTAAAATTAAATAATTAAAATTAAATAAAAAAACATAAAATAAATATAAAAAATGCTATAGATAAGTGAAATTACCTATGGCATTTTTTGTTGTATAAATATCAGTTGTCTAATATTTATCGTCGATGATAGAAATAAATCGATTTAAGGTTTCCGACAATATTTTTCTTTTATATAAAATAAGCGATAGATACATTTTATTTATATAACTTTAATTATAAATTAATACAATTTTTATACGAAATATTATATATAATATAACGTTATTTAAAAAATTAAATGAAAAAATGAATATTTTTATTAGGAAATGAAAATAATATCATTAAAATGAAATATAAAATATTTTTAAAATAATAGATAAAACTAACAAATAAGCATAATAATATGCTATTTTTTTTTGCAAAATATTATTTTTTAAGTAAAAATGCATTTAAAATATTCTTTTTTTGTAAATTGGTACAAGTTGCAAATATGTTTGGGATGTTTTATAATAAGTCATAATTTTACTAAAATTAATATAATTAAGCAATGATTAAAAAAAGAAAAAAATAAAAAAATTTTCGAATGAATAATTTAATCATTTTTAGTTAAATTCAATTTAAATCTTATAAATCGTATCTATTAATATGGGGGACAAGTAAAATTTTCAAAAATCGTAGAGAAGGGGAATTCGATAATTATTATAAATGGGGATAAAAGGAGGATATTTATGGTCGGATTTTATGATAAGATATCACCTAAAAATAGTGATATAGAATCTGAGTATTATTCATTTTCATTTGCAAGTTATAGAGCGAATAGCTTTATATTAAATGAGAATTGCTATAGAGTTGTATTGGTGCTAGATGGAAATATAAGTATTATTTATATGGATGAGAAGATAAGTTTGAACAAGGGGCAATTATATATTATTAATCCTTGTAAGGTATATCGAGTGTTGTCAAACTGCAATCAAGAAAATTTGATTCTATACTTTGATATAAATCTGGAGTTTGCACTTAATGCATGTTCGGTAAAAACTATTGCTTCATTTGACTTTGATAGTGTTCATGAGGACAATATCGAGTACCAAGAGATTATATCGACTATGAATGAGTTATTATGTTTGTACATTTTCGAAGAGAATGTTTCTGAAGGTGTGTATGTTAAGCTAGTAAGAAACATGCTTAAAAAGCTATTTGAAAATTTTTCATCAAAGGATTCAAATGATGAGAAAGAAAAAATTGATATTTGGTTTTCTAAAAAACTGGTTGAATATACAAAGATGATGTTTGAAGAACCACAGAATGGATACAGTCTTATGCAGTTATCCAGTGATTTTAACAATTATTCATCGTATGTATCAAAAATATATAAAAAAGTACTTGGTGTTAAGTTTGTAGAGTGCCATATTTTTGCCCGTATTGAAAAATCAATGGAATGGCTAATTGATTCCGATAAGAGTATATTGGAGATTGCGACTGAGTGTGGATTTATGAGTTCAAAATCATTTTATGAGAACTATAAAAAATATATGGACGAAACTCCATCTCAGTTTAGAAAAAAGATGAGATGCTCGAGGCAACTGGACTACAAATATACAAATATGCCTTCAATCTTGGAATCGGATGTAGTATATGAAATTTTTGAAGAACGTGAGGATGCAAACAGAACTGTGAGCAATGATAGTGATGAAGGTATACATTATGATATTGATGTCAACCGGAGTGGTTTTTCTGTGGAGGCTTGCAATAAGAGAGTGGTAAATTTAAATATATTTGGTGATAGGTGGATGGAGACAATTGAAACTATTCAGCGATCGCTGAGATATGATTATGTTACTATATCTCTTTTGTTCAATCGGAATGTATATTTTGTATATGATGAATTCAGTAAGGAAAGGATTGATTTCACAAAGTTTATGCATTATATTCACAAGCTGGAAAATCTTAATTTGAAACCAGTAATAGTTTTAGAGTTTATGCATATAAGCGATAAAAGTGATTTAATCAATATGAGAGAGGCTTCTTATAAAACATTGGAGCGATTTTTGAACAGTATCTCTGAAGTCATATCTGTGTCAAAATTAAAATACTGGAAATTTGAATTAAAAATGCCTTGGGTTTGGATGGATTATAAGGATGACGAGGAGTATTATTACAATAAAAATCTTTACAATAAAATAAGGAAACTGATAAGGAATAAGCTTCAAAATAAGAAAATAGGAATACATATGGGTAATTTGAATTTGATAAAATCAAATAAACAATATGAAAGGGTAAAGAGTATTGTGGATGATGATTTCGATATTGATTCACTGTCTTTTAGTGTGGTAGATCCATATATTTATTCTGATAAATCCAACAATAAGTGTGTTCTAATAAGAAGAAAAGAACATATTGATAAGATTATTAATTTTGTGAATTCGTTGAAGGAAAGGAACAGGTATAAGGTCTACATATCTGATATGTACCTATATTATGAATGGGAAAAGCTATCTAGATATTATTGGGAATCGATGTTTGCTTTATGTGCAGTAGATTCATATATTGAAATGCAGGAAAACAAATTAGGAATATCGTCAGTTAAGTATTACAATAATATGTTTTCTAGCAGAGAAAGGTTTGAAAAGAAGAAAAAAGAATATATTGGAAAATATGAATTGAGTAACGAGTTTGGAATTTATAATGCCTGTTTTTATGTTGAAAAAATTCTTTCTGAAATAAATGGTGAATGTATATACTCCGAACCAGGTGTGTTTTTTGTAAAGGATGATGATGAATATTTATGTTTGCTGTATCAAGACATTCATAGAAATATTAAAAAGGTATCAGATAAAGTTGTCATGAATTATAATAGCTCACACGAAAAATACAAAATACGAATATCTGGTCTGCATGGAAGATATAAGATAAGCACAAAATCTACTCACTCAGAGAATGGAACATTTTATAGAGAATGGAAGAACATGGGAGCACCAAACCAATTGTCTAGAGAAGAGAAAGAATATATTTCTTCAAAAATAACGCCAAACCTGTATGTTGAATTTGTAGATATACATGATACATATGATACTGAAATCAAGCTAGGTTTATTTGAAATTAAATTTATAAAAATAACAAAAATTGGAAACTTTGTGTAGATGAATTTTCATTGATTGTCGTGAAAATAAGATGCCAATTTTTGAGTTGCCGTAGGAGAGAGGTCACTTTTCCTACGGTTTTTTATTTATACGATATATGTAAATATCTTAGAAGTATTAAAAAATGTTATTTTTAAAATGGTTTATTTTTATAGAAATCATTATCAATAAAATAAAAAAGGTTACAAAATAATTTGAAAAACTATCATTATTTAATAAAATAGTTCTTTTTTTTAAAATCCGTAATTAATGAAATAAAAAAAGGAATGCTTTATTTTTTCTTAATTGTTATACTTGATAAATAAGTGCTGTAAAAATTATGAATAGGGGAGGTTTTATGCTAAATATGAAGAAGAAATCAAAATTATTTTTTCTTGTATTATTGATATTTAGTATATTTGCAAATGTATATTCAAGTACTATTTCGTACAGTATGGCAAGTGAAAAAGCCATTGTTGAGGGAAATGGATTAAATAGAAAAGGCGACTATGGTCTACTTGATTTTCTTGGAGATAATAAATTGCAGAATATACTTGAGAAAAGTATTGGTAATAATGCAGACAGTGAAAAAAAAGTTGATGCTGAGGATGATAAGGAGAAGAGCTCTGATAATGAGGATTTGAAATCAAGCGGGGAATTATCGGATGACAAAGCTACAAGTCCTGAAATCACTGGCGAAAGTGAAAATGGGATTAATGAGTATGGTAATAATATAGGTATGGCACTACGAAGTGCAAGAATGGCACGAGCAAATGAAACAAAAGTAAATGTAACAATTACCGATTTTGATATTGTTAAAGCGAAAAACGAAAGTTCTCCACCGCTTAAGGAAATAATATGGTGGGAGAGTTACTTTTTAAAGATGAAATGGGAAATTCCTGGAGATTTGAAAAATCTTAAAAGAGGAGATTTTTTTGAGGTTGATTTGCCTGATACGTTGAATTTTCCATCGGAAAGTGCAGCCACTCGTTTTGACTTGATGACACCAGATGGCAAAGAACTGGTAGCAAAGGCAGTTGTTTCACCATTGGGCTCTGGTGGTGGAAAAATAAGGGTTACCTTTACTGAATATGTGGAAAGTCCGATTGGAAAGAAGGATTTAAAAGGAAGTATGTATCTTGCTTGTGCAGTTTCGACAAAATACTTAAAAAAGGAATTTGGAAATGAAATATCAATTACCATTAATGGTAAGACAAAAACAATAATAACTGATGGTTTAAAGAAACTTGGGAATGAGATATTATCAAAATGGTCTGAGAGAATAGCCAATAACCCTGAAAATAGTGAGGTTGAATGGGTAATGAGAATTAACCATAAAAAAGCCCTATTAACAAATGCTTATTTAAGCGATACTATTCAGGTTGAAAATGGAGATCCAAGTCTCATTTCATATGTTCCAGGATCTTTTCGCTTACTGCTAGTAAAGTATGATGAATATGGAAATCCTGTTAGAATTTATACAGAGATAAATATAAGTAGTTATGTTGAGTTATATAATGACAATCAATCATTCGATATTGATTTAGAAGAGGTATGGAATCAACTTATAAGACCGCTTAATTTGAAGGATGATGAAGGAAGACTGATACGTAATATTGATAGAAGTCAGTTTATGCTTAGATATAGATCTAATTATATACCAGGATTCAAATTGAGAAATAAGGCAAGATTATATGCAAATAATCGATATGACGAAGTAAGTGGAAAATTTGAAGTAGCATTTTCAGGTGGAGAAGGGTCTGCTGGAACTATTGGTAGACTGAAGATTCGTAAGGTCGATAAAGACAATGTTACAAAATTGCTTGCAGGAGCAAAGTTTAGTATTAGAAACAAAAATACAGGCAAAGTATTTACATTGGAAACAAATTCAAAAGGCGAGGCAATTTCAGAGGTATTGGAGCCAGGAAGCTATACCATTGAAGAGGTGACACCACCTCAAGGATATATAAAAAACAATCAAATATATACCTATGAGGTAAAAGGGGATCAGGTAAATCTGCTTTCAATAAAAAATGAGCGAAAGAGAATAAATATACCAGTGGAAAAAATTTGGCTAGACTACAATGGCAGTCAAATACCAAACGAGAAGACAAAGGGATATCCTCCAATCAGTATAACACTTAAAAGAAAGATAAATAATGTAGAGGATAATACTTTTTCAGTTGTAAGATCACTTAAGTACAATGCTGACCCGAATTTGTCTTGGAAATATGTATTCGATAAACTAGAATTGCAAAATGACAATGGGGATTATTATACATACTATATTGAAGAGGATAGGAGTGCTTTGACAGGAGATTTTGAGTTTTATAAATATGACAAGCAGAGCTATACTGGTAAAAGTAATGACACTGGATTGATAAATGAAACCTTGAGAGTTTACAACAAAGAGAAAAAGAAATTGTTTGATCTTCCAGTAGAAAAACTGTGGCAAAGTGCTTCTGGTCAGCCTATAAGTCATGAAGATTTGCCACCAATAGTGGTTAAGTTATATAGAAGATCTACAAGTTCACCAGAAGAAGTTGTGAAAGTGAATGGGAATGATACCATGACAATAAATAGAAATCCGAGTGGTCATTGGCAATATGTATATAAAAATCTGGATATAAAGGATCCAGCTGGAAACTTTTATACATATGAGGTTAGAGAAATTGTTCCAAAAGGATTTACTGAAGTATCTGAAGAAAATGAGAGAACCTTGGTAATCAAAGAGGGAACAAACTTCTCAACTGTAGGATTAAAGCTAAAAAACAAGGTTAATCCTGAATATCCTGCGACTGGTGGAATTGGTAGCATTGCTATCGTAGTTACTGGTTTCTTGATGGTTTGCATTGGAAGGCTATTTAAGAGATTCGCTGATTCTAGCAACTAGCATTGAGGGTATAGAGATTTACTGCACGATATTGTGATTACATTGTATTGTGAATTATGTAGAAAAAACATAGATGAAATAATTAAATAACTTGCTTATTTGTATCAAAGCTCGCTCATTAATAGTGTTTTATGTAATTTTGATATGAGTTTGTTGTAATTTCAGTGGGTTGTATTTTTGATAATTTAAAAAACTTATTTTTGAGCTGAGTTGAATGATATTAATAAATAAAAAAATTAATTTAAATAATGGGGAGGAAAAAATGAAAAAACTTAGTAAAGTGTTTGGAATACTGATGGCTATGGCTATTGTTCTTCTGTCAGTATTGCCAGTGAATGCAGCAGCACCATCAGAAACATATGACATTGTGGTACACAAAGTACTTTTGAAAAGCCTTGAAGGATTTCCTAAGGAAGGTGGTACACCGGGTATAGATGGTAAGACAAATTATGATGGTGCTAAAATTTCGAATTTAGAGGGTTATTTTGGCAATGGAGCAAAAACTGTTAAAGGTGTATATTTTGAAGTAGTTGATAAAAGTACAAACAAGGTAGTAAAAGAGGGTGCCACTGGAGATAATGGTGAGGTCGCTTTTAATGGCTTAGCAGCTGGAACATACATAGTTAGAGAGAATAAGTCTAAGACTGTTTTATCAGGCGAGTTAAATGGTAAGATGCCTGGTTCAACAATTCCGATTACTATTGTTTTACCAGTCTATAAGGCTGCTGGTGGAAAATTCACGACAGGGGAAAATGCTCTTCATGTCTATCCTAAAAATACAGTTGACGAACCAACAATCGAAAAGTCAGTAACAGAATCAAAGAATATGCACGATACTGTAGGCATTGGTCAGACAAAACCATTTATAATCGAATCAGTTATGCCTGACAAGATTGAGGATTATAAAGTGTTAAGATACACTGACCAATTTTCAAAGGGATTGTCATATCAAGGTGAATTAAAAGTTTTTAAAAATGATGTTGAAGTAACAAAGGATAATAATTACGAAGTTACAGAACCTGGGCTTGGAACGAAAAATGCAAAAATAACTGTAAATTTCAAAGAATCGTATATTAAAACACTTAGAAAAGGCGATAAGATAAAGATTACATACAATGCAACAGTTAATGAGGATGCAGTAATGGGTGCAGCTAATCCAAATGAAATTAAGTTGGAGTATAGTACGAATCCAGATTCAATAAAAGAAAAGAAACCAGAAAATCCAGAGTTGCATACTGGTGGTAAGAAATTTATAAAAAAAGATAATGATTTGAATAAACCGCTGGATAATGCTGAGTTTGTAATCAAAAATTCAAAAGAAAAAACTGCAAAATATTTAAAGCAGGATCCAACTACTTTAAAAATAGAATGGGTTGATAGTAAAGATACTGCAACAAAATTTGTCTCTAAAAGTGGTGGATTGTTTGAAGTAAAGGGATTGCCATATGGAGCAAAAGGAAATAATAACACACAGGGTGAGTCAACATATTACTTAGAAGAAATAAAGGCTCCTACTGGTTATTCATTAAATACAGAAGCTATAGAATTTAAGGTTAATGCTACTAGTTATTATAAGGATCCAACAAATATAAGTCTTGGCATTGCAGATCCACAAGTGATAAACAACCACAAAGTAACTATTCCACAGACAGGTGGTATAGGTTCAGTGGTAGTTATAGTAGGTGGTATACTAATCACTGCTCTTGGTATCTACATGAAAAAAAGAAACTCTAGGGTATAATCAATAAATAAAAAAACAACTCATACATTAAATATTTGGGGGATTGTCACAACGATAATTGCCCCCTCAATCAATCACTGAAAATACTTTCAGTGATTGATTGAGGCAAATTCAGAGGAAGGGAGAATATAATATATATGAGGTCAATTAAGAACAGCTCACTGATATTGCTAATTTTTATGATAATTTTTTCCTTTACAATAAATAGTGTGTATGCAAAAGAAGCAAAATCTTCTCAGGATACGGGATCTATTAGCATTGTAAAATTACTCAATAAGGAAAATGGAAAAAGTGCCATACCAGTATCTGGAAGTGTATTTGGACTAATAAAAATTGGTGATGAAGAAATTGGTAATGAAAAAAAGGAAAGCTTGGCAAAAAAGCTAGAATCAATGTCGTTGGAGCAGATTCAAAAAGAATATGAATCAAAGGGTAAAATGGTAATTAGTAGTGCCACTGATAATAAGGGGGAAACAGTGGTCTCTAATTTGAGTGTTGGTTCATACTATGTTGCCGAAATTACAAAAGTAGGAAATTTATGGAAAAAAAGCAATCAAACATCGCCTCTTATTGTCAATGTTGAGAAAACGAGTAAATTGGTAAAGGTCTATACAAAATCAACAGTTCCACCTAAAGGCAAAGAATTATCGGTAAAAAAAGTATGGGTTGGAAACAAATTAAAGATGATACAAGTTTACTTGTATGCAAATGGTCAAAAAGTAGATGAAGTTGAACTTAGTGAAAGTAATGGATGGACGTATACATTCAAATCACTAAAGGAAAAAAGTGTAAATGGTAAAGAGATCATTTATTCAGTTAAAGAAGAGGTTCCTAGTGGATATACATCAGAAATAAAAGAAAATAGTCCTAATGAATTTGTTATCACAAACACAGAAAAGAGCTCTGGTGGAGAACCAAAGCAACAGAATAGGTCATCTTCTGATACTGGTGGAAAAATAGGATCAATAATAAAAACTGGAGATTGGAAGGTATATCTTATTATTGGTGTAGGTATCGTGTTGATGGCACTAGGATACAAAGTATATAGAAAAAAGCCAGATAAAAAATAAAAAATAGAAATAAAATCACCTCAGCCGAGGTGTTTTTATTTTAAAGAGATAAAATAAAAAGAATTATAATATGGTAGGTGTTATATGGAAAAACAACAGGAAGAAACAAATAAAGAAAATATGAATAAAGAAAGTAGAGCAAGTAAAAAAAAATCTAAGAAAAATAGAACGATAAATAATATTATTAATGTAGTAATATTGGTAGGAGTTCTAGTAATTCTATATCCGTTTATAAGTCAAATGTACTATAGTTTTTTGTCAAAAAGTGATATCAAGGACTTTGATGAACAGACGAAAACTATACAAACACACGAAGTAAAGCAGAGAATGGATTTGGCGAAGGCATATAATGAGTCTTTGAGGAATGTGGTGATAGACGATCCATATGTGAAGAAAAAGCTTGAAGAAGGTAGGAAAGCATATGCAAAAATGCTGGAGGTACATGAGAAAATAGGTCATATTTCGATACCAAAAATGAACGAGGAATTGGCAATATATGCAGGTACAAGTGAATCGGTACTACAAAAAGGTGTTGGTCATATGGAGGGGACTTCTCTGCCGATTGGAGGTAAAAGCACACACTCTGTTTTGACAGCGCATTCTGGTATTCCAAAAAACAGACTATTTACTGATTTAAATAAATTAGAGAAGGGTGATCATTTCTATGTAACGAACATAGGTGAAACTCTGGCATATGAAGTCGATCAAATAAAGGTTATCGAACCATCGAAATTTGATGATTTGCAAATTGTGCCAGGAAGGGACTATGCAACTCTATTGACGTGTACACCATATATGGTAAACTCACATAGATTAATAGTAAGAGGGCATAGAATTCCTTATGACAAGGGAAAAAGATTAGAAGAAGAAAATAATTCTGAGTTTGATGGAATGAAGAAAATTGGTATAATAAGTATCGCTTTGATATTGGTAGTATTTTTTGTATTATTTTCAAAAAAGAAGAAAAAAGCTAAAAAAGAAGAAAAAACTAACAAAAATGATATTTAATTGAGGAGGCGTTAGTGAAGATATTTCTAACGAAAAAATATGAGTAGGAGTAAGAAGAGAAATAAGAGTACTTTTTGGGGTAAAATAGTAAATCGATTATGGGTTATAATAGTTTCAGTAGGTATATTGATTATGGTATATCCATTTATTAGTCAGCAGTACTATAACTACTTATCGAAACAAGATGTACAAGATTTCAAGGAAGCTGTAAATACAATCGGTAGCTATGAAATCAATAAAAAGATGGATTTGGCAATGGCATATAATCAATCATTAAAGCCTGGTATGTTTTTCGATCCATTTAATGAGAAGGTGAAGGCAGGTAGAGCAGAGTACGCTAGGATGCTGGAAATTCATGAGAAAATTGGATATATTGATATTCCGAAGATAGGGCAAAATATAATCATTAAGGCTGGAACGAGTGAATCGGTTTTGCAGGAATGTGCTGGTCATCTCGAGGGTACAAGCCTACCGACTGGTGGCAAAAATACACATACTGTCATTACGGCTCATAGAGGATTGCCATCTGCAAAGCTGTTTACAAATTTAAATGAAATGCAAAAAGGAGATGTTTTTTTCATTACAAATATCAAAGAAAAGTTGGCGTATAAGGTTGTGAGCATCAAAACAGTAGAGCCAACTGATTTCGATCCGGTACGTGTTGAAAAGGATAAAGATTATGCCACACTGATGACGTGTACTCCATATATGATAAATTCGCATAGACTGCTGGTCAAGGGTGAAAGGATACCTATTAATATGAGTATGACAGTGGCAGAAAAAAATGAAAAGGAAAATATATTCAAGAAAATGATTAAATACGTTTCTGTGTTGTTGATTTTAATGATTATATCGATTATAATTTATAAAAAGAAAAAGGGGAAAAAACATATCTGTAAAAACGAAAAACAGAGTTAATGGTCAAGCCCCATTTATTTGAGTGCTAGGAGGAAGTCATTGAAAACAAGAAAAATAATAGGATTGCTAATTTTTTTATTTGGAATTTCGCTGGTGACATATCCTTTTCTGAGTATGTCGATAGATGATTTTACACAATATGAAAGAAATAGAGAGTTCGAGGAAGAAATAAGTAGGGACAGGCATATCAATGATAAGATTAAAAAATTATATGATCGTAGGAATCGAACTAAAACATCAAATACACAGACAAATTCATCAAATGAGAATATAAGAGATGTATTTGCAGGTGAAGACAGTGTAAATATTGAAAAAAACGATTTGAGGGATTTGGGTATCAATTTAAATAAAAAGGTTGGTTTTGTTTCGATTCCCAAGCTAGGACAGTCATTCGATTTGTATTTGGACGCAAATTATGAAAAAATAGCAAAAGGTGTGGCTGTATTATCTGAGAGTGATTTGCCCGTTGGTGGAAAAGGAAAAAGAACTGTAATAGCGGGTCATAGTGGATATTACAACAAGGTCATGTTTTTGAATATACATAAGCTTCAAAGTGGTGATTCGATTATCGTCAATTTTCTAGGAAAAAAAATAGAATATAAGGTCTATGGCATGGAAAAAATATATCCTGAGCAAGGTGATAAGCTAAAGCCAATTGAGTCAGAGGATACATTGACGCTGTTAACATGTACTCAGGCTCCTAGATACGATATGCGTCTATTGGTGAATGCGAGAAGAGTAGCTGACAATGTTCAAACAAATAGTGTCAATAATACAATCGCCAATGATAGCATTGTTGAATATATAAGTGACAAAAATGTGGAACCAGCAATAAAAATAAGAAAGATATTTCCATATGTAATCAGTGCGTTCAACATAATTTTGATAATAATTATATTGTTAAAATTATACAGAGTTATTAAAAGTAAATAATCCTTTAGATTGAAATGACGACAGGGTTGTTGTTCTGAAATCTAAAATCTCCAGTAAGTAGTGGCGGATATTTTATAGAGGTAAAATGAAAAACATACCTTGATATGATATTCGCCATTATTAATAATAAGTATCATTTTTCTTCTTGACATGTAAAAAATTAAGCTATAATATATTTTTAAAGATGAAGATAATTATAATATAATATTTTATTAAAAAATATAAAAAGGTGTGAGGGATTTTAGAGGAGGAATAAATCTTATGAATAGCTCAAATAACTTGGTATTAAAGGTCAATTCCAAAGTGGAATTAACAGAATATATACCATTCGATTTTAATATTTCTAGTTATAATATAATTAGCTTTAATGTTAATCCAATAAAAAAATTAAAAGTAATTATGGTGCTAGAAGGAAAAATTGAGTTAGAAACTCAGGGAAGAATTATCGTTTTGGAGAAAAATCAAATTGGAGTAATTAATCCCAGCAAGGTCTATATTATAAAGCCGCAAGAAAAAAACTTGATAATTGAATTGAATATTGACAGAAGTTTCATTGTAGGTGACAAAGATAATTTGGAGATTATGGACTATTGTATTTTTGGAGACACTAGTGAGGAACATTACAAAAAGCTAGTTGAGTTGATAGAGAATCTTTTTTATTTGTATGTTAAAGATAATGTCGTGTCATCAAATATGTTGTTGACGGTGCTCAATGAAGTTCTAAATGTGATGAATGGAAGCTTTGTTCAGAGTAGAGAATATTTGGGACAAGCTTTTAAATTTTGGCAAGAGGAAAAACTCTATGAGCTAATGGAGAGAATATATAAAAACTCAGGGAGATATTTATTAAACGATTTGGCAGACGAATTTGGAATGAAGCCATCAAATTTTTCGAACCTATTCAAAAAAGTTTCAGGATGTGGGTTTGTAGATTTTCATCACTATACAAGGCTCGAAAAATCAATACGTTTGCTATCGAATAAGGAGTATTCAATATCTGATGTGGCAGAGCTTTCTGGATTTTCTAGTTCAAAGACATTGAGTGAGAGCTATAAAAAGTATATAGGTATAACTCCGTTATCGGCTAGAAAATTTATCTCCAATAACATCAATGAGTATAAGTATATGTCGTTGAATAATATTTTAAGCTTGGATTTATTGAAGGCTATTTTTACAAAATATAGCGAAGAAAGGTTCTTCTCAAAAAAGGACATAGATTTTGTTAGAGAAAAGGTCTTCAATGTGGACTCAAAGGATGAATCAAAAGCTATAGAACTTCATTCTGGATTTAGCAAGGTAGCGGATGTAGATATTTATGAAGGAGAATGGTTTGATTTTTACAGGGATAACTCGTCACATTTAAAGCACGAATATATGAGAATTAATCTATGTTTTGAAAATGGAGAAATATACTGGATAAAAAACATTGCAAATAAAGAAAAACTGAATTTTTACGATGCCAATTATTACATACAAGAATTTCACAGAATTAGCTTGAATCCGATGCTGGTATTGGAATTTCCAGAAAAAACTATCGATTTAATACTGGAAAATTCATTTAATTTAAAATGTATTGAGGAGGTTATAGATTTTTTCGATTTTCTTGCTAGTAATGTACCTATGAGAAATTTAAAAAATTGGATGATAGAGATAAAAATGCCATCATTATGGAATAGAAAATACGACAGCAATAGGCATATGTTAAACAAAAAAATCTATAGATTAATACGAGATTTAGTGATTAATAAAATTGGAATAGAAAATATAGGCGTAAATTTGGGTGAAGTTTCGATAGTTGAAAATCGTGATCTTTTGGACGACATGGAAGAAATAATAATGTATGGAGATTATCCTAAATTTTTTTCGTACGATGTAGTTGATGAAACTCTTTATGTTACAAAGGATGCATCAGAATGTATTTTACTTAGAATAATTGAGCAGATGGATAGAATGTTCAAATATATCGAACTATTAAAGCAAAAATATTTTTTTGATGCTGAATTATATGTATCTAGGATGATGCTATATTATGATTGGAAAAGTATACCTGAGCAATATTGGGAGTCAATACAGGCACTGAGCTTGATTAGTACTTACCTATTTTTTCAAATAAATAAGGTAGTAGTTTGTTCATCATATACTTTTAATGAATTTTTTGAGTCTAGAAAAGAGTTCATTAAAAGTATTGGCGACTTTACTTTAAAGTATATGATGAATAATATTTGGGGGATAAAATCTTTAAACTACTACGTTAGATCGTATTTAGAATCCTTTAGTGGTTTATGTGTCTATAATGAGCCAGGTCTAATAGTTACAAAAAATAAGGATGACTTCGCTTGCATGCTGTATCAAGATATGGCTAGTTGCATAAAGTATATTATGTCAGGTAATGATGAACGAGAATTTCCAGTAAAAAATTTCAGAGTGAGAATATTGGGAATGGTTGGTAGATATAAAGTCATTACAAAGACAATAAAATCTAGCAAGGGGAGCTTTTACAATGATTTTAAAAAATTGGGAGCTCAAAAATTTTTGACTGTCGAGGAGAAGGATTATTTAAAGAAAAAGGTAATACCAGAAATGCATGTTGAAAATGTAAGCCTTTTTGGAGTATTTGACAAGACATTTACTTTGGACTTGTTTGAAATAATGTATTTGGAAATAAAAAAAATAAATATTTGATATTTTTGATAATTTCTCAAACCTTTGTGGTTATCGATATTTGAAAGGCAAATTTATCATTTATAAAAAAATTCCTGTATTATTAACAGGAATTTTTTTATTGCTTCTGTTCAAAATAATAAAAATAGGGAAAAAATATATAACTTACAGCAATGACTATACAATAATTATTTTGTTATAATTCGAATTAAGGTAATTATATTATACAGTTGGGTTGCAATAAACCATGTTGTAAATAGAATCAAAGCGATAAATAGCGAGGAGGTTTATTATGCAAAATGTGAGGAAGAAACTAACTTTAATCTTACTTCTTACAATGTTAATAAACGTGTTTTCTGTATATAGGATAGATGCGTCGTCAAATACTTTATATAGTAATCAGGATTATTCAAATAATAATCAAGAAATTTCAAAGACTATATCTCAAGAATTTACAGAAGAGCTGAAAAATCAAATATTAAAAAATATGTTAAATCCACAAAACATAAACATACCAGATTTTCCTACAGAAGATTCAAATGAATCTCCTAAAAAAGGTGATGATATAATTGATGGATTAAAAAAACAGCTAGGGGTTGATTCAAAAGGAGAAACAGCATCGAAAAAAGAATCTGAAGCAAGTGATAAGTCGGATGTGAAAAAGGCAGATGATATGGATATCACCAAATCAAAAGATAATAGTCAGACTGTGTTTGTATCGGTGACAAAGATTTGGGAAGACGATGACGATATATTGCCAAATGAAGATACAAGACATTTTTCGGATTTGGAGATAATACTCCATAGAAAAGTTAATGGAGAAGATGATATCGAGTTTAACAGTAAATCTAAACCAGTTATTATTAAATACAATGATGATGAAGCGAAGAGTTGGAATCATATTTTTAGAGGTATGGATGAATTTGATGCAGATGGAAATATGTACGAGTATTATATTCAAGGAGACGAAAGTTTTAAGATTGAAAAGAAGTATTCTGAACTAGAGTTAAATCCACTGGATGAATCTATGCTAAGAGGATTGACACCACGAGCAGTCAGAGGTAATTTACCTAATCTCAAATATGTTACACCGGACACTGTATACGAAAAAACACATTATTATAAGCAAAATCCATTGGGGATAATCGGTGGATTTCATTTGGTTGGATTTAATAGTGTCGAAACGAGGGCACATACAAACGGAAACATATTGACGGATACCTTGAAATATATTTCTAATTTTGGAACAAATAATTTACCAGAGGTGAGTTATTTTAGACATTTGAATATCAATAGTGAAGGCTTTAAATCGACGAGTGTGCCTCATGGTTCAAGACTGGTTGTTGGAGATGGAGTAAATGTAGGAGTTAAAACAAATCCAAATAATCCAAGCGTTATAGAAGCATGGACTTTTGAAAATAAAAAGGTGGACTCACCAGGCTATTATAGTGGAAATGAGCTATGGAAGGATACCAACACGAAATTCATCGATCTGTCTAAGGTCAGGCGTGATTCTGAAGATATCAGCAGGCAGCTTAGTGGATATAAGGACATATACTCGGTGCCAGATTATCATGACCAGAATCAGCAAAAAATAACTGTGCAGAATCCTGATGATGTCAGTGTATATAATTGGAATCATAATGGATTTAAGACGAATGGATATAATGTCGATATTCACGGATTTGAAAAAGGTAAAAACGGATCCTTGATTATCAATGTGGATATGAGAGGGCATCAGTCGTTCGTCATGCCAGGGTCGACTTATTATTATAGCAATGGAACCCAAGCAAATATAGCAGAGGTTACAGAGTGGGAGGATGGAAATACAATTTGGAATTTCTATGATTCAAGTAAGCCAGACAAAATTTTTAGAGGAAAGATAAATAATTCTAGAGCGGCTATAGGAATAATTATGGCACCTGGTGCAACAGTTGACCTAACTGCTAATTTTAATGGAACAGTGGTTGCCAACGATATAATTGTAACAGCAGAATCACATAGAACGGATTTTACAGGGAAGTCTATAGATTATCCAGCAGATTTCCATTTTACCAAAACTGATGTGAAAAAGCATGGATTGCCTAATGCAGTATTCGAGTTAAGATATGAAGATGGCAGAATTGTTGATTTAAAAGATTCGGATGGTAATAGTATTGGAAATGAAGTAAAGTCGGACAGTCGAGGGAAGCTTAGTTTTTATAAGCTGACTACAGGAGTATACTATTTGCATGAGAAAAGGGCTCCTGATGGATATCAGAAGATTGATGGTAGAATAATAAAGATTAGAGTAGATACTGAGAGTAAAATAAAGGAAATAACTGTTATCAATAATTTGTTTAACAAAAATGATAACACCATAACAAATATTGAAATACCCGTTATTCCAAAGACGAGAGTGGAAATACATAAAAAATGGATTGATTCAGACGGAAATGTAATTGATAAGGAGAAATTAAAAAATCTGTCCGTAAAAGTAAGACTCAAAAGAAAAATTGGAAACGATGTGGATTATGGATTTAATAAATATGAAAGCATACATTTAAAATATGACAATGATTGGAAAGCTGAAATTTCAGAGTTGGAAATATATAACGAAAGTGGTAGAGCATATACCTACTATATCGAGGAGTATGATATTCCGATTAGTTTTACAGAGGATAGTTCAAAGAGCAATAAGGAATGGGTAGCCAATGAATACGAAAATGCATTTGTTTTCACTCTTGTAAACAAGGCAAAAAAAGTAGTTTATCCAAATACGGGTGGTATGGGAGCTGTGACCGTTATAGTCATAGGTATGCTAATCTCATTGATGGGAATCTATATCAAAATGAGAGCTTACTATTAAAAAATCGAAAAGGTACGAGCTTATTAACATATGATATTTATTAATTTTTGGATTAAATAAATATATAAATAACTTAAAAAAAGAAAAAGGGGAGGACATTATGAAAAAATTCAAGTTATTAAGTTTCATTATGGCTTTAGCCATGGTGCTATCAATTGTTTTGCCATTTGGTAGAGTTTTTGCTGCACCGAGTCAAGAAGAAACGTATGAGGTGGTTGTACACAAGGTATTGTTTAAAACAAAGGAGATAAAAGTCAGACCTGGAGGTAGTGCAGGTAATGATGGGCAGACGAAGTACACAGGTAAAAAATTTACCGACGAAGAATTTAGAAAATATTTTGGAGCAGATGTTGAAGTTGAGCCAGTACAAGGTGTATACTACGAAGCTAAAAAGGATGGTAGAGTAATAGCGCATGGTATTACTGAAGCTGATGGATCTGTTAGATTGACTCTTCCAAAAGGTACATATACGATAGAAGAAAACAAAGCTAAAACGAAATTGGCTGATAAGTACAAGGGAAAGTTGCCTGCTGTGTCAGTTCCTGTGACTGTGACTCTTCCAGTTTATAAAGCTGAAGGTGGTATTTTTACAAAGGGAAAAGATGCGCTACACGTATATCCTAAAAATACTATAGATGAGCCTACAATCAAGAAATCTGTAACTGAATCAGGAAATATGCATGACACTGTTGGTATAGGAGAAACAAAGCCATTTATAATTGAATCTGAGATGCCAGATGGAATTGAAGAATATAAAGTATTAGAATTTGTGGATAAACTATCAAAAGGATTGACTTTTAAAGATAATTTGAAAGTAGAGAGGGTTTTGAAAGAGAACTCTCAAAAAGTGACAGTTGATGCCAATAATTACACTAAAATTGTTGAAGGTGCAAAATCAGATACAATAAAAGTAGTTATTAAATCAGAATTTATAAAAACACTTAAATCTGGAGATAAGATAATAATCACTTTTGATGCAACTGTAAATAAAGAAGCTGTGTTAGGGGCAGAAAATCCAAATGAGGTAAAATTAATTTATGGACATAGTCCAGATAACAAGAAAGAGAAAGAGCCAGAAAAACCAGAACTACATACTGGTGGTAAGAGATTTGTTAAGAAGTCTGTAAATGAAAATAATAAAGTTCTTAAGGATGCAGAGTTTATCGTCAAAAAATTTGGAGAAAATAAATACGTAAAAATTAGTGGACAAGGTGAAGTTTCATTTGTCGATGCAGAAGATCAAGCAACTATATTCAAATCTGGAAACGACGGAATAATAGATATCAAGGGATTACCGTATGGTAATAAAGGTGATAAAAATGATACCGCAGCTTCTGATTATGAAATAATAGAAAAGAAAGCACCAGAAGGATACGCATTGGATGCCACTCCAAAGAAATTTACAGTAAATAAAACTAGTTATAATCAGACACCAGGCGAAATAGATCCAAAACCAATAAATCCAGATGTTATCAACAATAACAAGGTAACTATACCACAGACTGGTGGAATAGGTTCTGCAATAGTTGTTATTGCCGGTATTGCAATAGTAGGAGTAGGATTGTATATAAAGAAAAGAAATTACAACGCATAGTAATTTTATAATATAAAAACTATGTACAGACTATATACATACTATATACAGAGAGTCTTACATTATAGATGATTTATAATGTGGAGATTTTAGTATAGAAATTCTATTGCACAATATATAGCTTTTCATAACTTTTATATATAAGAAGTGGATGACTCTGTCATCCCTTCAATAAAATACTGAAAATTTTTCAGTATTTTATTGAAGAATTGAAATAGAGTTTAAGTGAATAGAGCTTGTAAGTTACTACAGCTTAAAATTTGAATTGTGAGGGGATTAAATATGAAGAAAATAAAATATGTTTTTTGTTTGTTGATCGTAGCTTCAATATTTACAGCATTTACAATAAATAATACAAGTGCTTCTGATTTGACTTCAGTAACTATTACAAAAACGATTAATAGAATCAATGGAAAGGACGAAAAAAAGCTTGATGGAATTATTTACGGATTATTAAAAATAGGACATGAAACGAAATTATCAGATGACAAGAAAAAAGAATTAGTAAGTGAAATGTCGGCAAAATCCTTGGATGATTTAATCAAGAAATATGATAAATATGGAGCCCTAAGAATTAGTATCCCAACGGATACAAATGGCAAAACCATTGTAAAGAATTTGGAGCCAGGAACATATTATGTTACTGAGATAAAAAAGGATAATGGGAAATGGATTGTTGATAAGGCAGGTGTTCCTTTGATAATAACAGCCGTTTCTAATACGAGGCTCAATGTAAATTCAAAATCATATTTTCCAGAAAGACCAGAAAAAAAAGATAATCGTAGAAACGATAAAGAAGAAAATAATAGAGTTTCCGAGGAAAAGAATGAGAGAGAAAATCAGAATAATGATAGTAAGTATATAATAAAGACAGGGGATGGCGTGATTTATACTATTTTGGGATCTGGTATAATTCTTATGGCGTTTGGATATAGGGTTTACAAAAAATAACATCTGAAGTGAATTTACTTAATACTGATGAAGTGAATTTACTTAATACTGATAAAGGAAGAAAATATGTAAATGGAAAACGAAAATATAAACACGTATGAAAAAAATAATAATGAAAAAACTAGTAGCGAAAAAGTTAGTGATAGAAAAGCTAGTAATAAAAAACATACTAATAATAAAAAATACATTACTAATGAAGAGAAATGTAAAAAAAACAATGAAAATAATGCCCAAAAGAGTGGTAGTATGAAGGTAAATGCAAAGAAGAAGAGTCTTATTAATAGAATAGTTAATATCATTATTCTCATTGGGGTGTTGGTGGTGACCTATCCGTTTGTCAGCCAGATGTATTACAGATATGTTTCGAGTCAAAATATTCATAATTTCGATTCAGATGTAAAAAATATTGAACCGGAGGAAGTAAAAAGGAGAATTGCCCTTGCAAGTGGATATAATGATTCTCTACATTCAAATAATTTTTCAGATCCATACAAAAAAGAAAATTTAGAGAAGGGCAGGATGGAGTATGCCAGAATGTTGGAGGTTCATGAAAAAATAGGGCATATATCAATACCAAAAATAAACGAAGATTTACCGATTTATGCAGGCACATCGGAGTCGGTTTTGCAAAAAGGTGTGGGGCATATGGAGGGTACTTCTCTTCCAATTGGTGGAAAAGGAACTCATTCTGTTCTCACAGCGCACTCGGGTATTCCAAACAACAGACTTTTCACTGATCTAAATAAGATAAAAAAGGGAGATAAGTTTTTTATTACCAATATTAAACAAACACTTGCATATAAAGTAGATAATATTAGAGTGGTTGAGCCTTCAAACTTTTCTGAGCTGGTGATTACAGAGGGAAAGGACTATGTAACTCTTCTGACTTGTACTCCATATATGATTAATACTCATAGACTTTTAGTAAGAGGGCATAGAATACCGTATAGTGAGGCTGAAAAGAAAAAAGAGCTTGAGAAAAATGGTATGGATGGACTTTTGAAAATGGCTATAGTTGTGGTGGTTTTCTTATTTATACTTACCATATGTTTATTTGGATATAAAAGGAAAAAAAGGAAGAAAAAAGAGATCAAAATATAGACGGTTGATAATTTTGTAAGGCTGTCACATCCATTATAAATTATTTATAATTTATGGAATGTGGCAGTCTTTGTATTAGCACTGTAAAAAATTATACCTATATTTTTAAATATAGACAAACATAATTAATTATGTTAATATAGTAACATAAAGTTGTTTAATACTTTGTTTAAATGAAGGTGGGTGGTAATTTGAAAGAACCATTAATTATAAATATTCAAAAATGCAGTATTCATGATGGACCAGGTATAAGGACTACAGTTTTTTTCAAGGGATGTCCATTGGAATGTCTATGGTGCCACAATCCGGAAAGTCAGAACTACTGTATGGATTTTATGTACGATAGGGAAAAATGTTCAACCTGTGGTACGTGTATTGAAAAATGCAAAAGTAATGCTGTGTATTTTGAAAACGATTCTATTGGCAGAACGGCAGAGAAATGTGAGTTATGTGGTGAGTGCATAGATTGGTGTCTAGGCAATGCCAGAGAGCTTGTTGGAAAATCGTATACTGTAGAAGAGTTGGCAAAAGAGATAGAAAAAGATTCAATGTTTTATGACGAATCGGGTGGTGGTGTGACGCTATCAGGTGGCGAAGTAATGTGCCAAGATATCGACTATATTGAAAAGTTAATCAAGAGATGTAATAGCAAGGGGATTAGCGTGGCGATTGATACCTGTGGATATGCACCAAGGTCAAACTACGAAAGAATTTATGATAAAGTGGATCTTTTCTTATATGATATAAAGCTGGCAGATGATGTAAAGCATAGGCAATTTACTGGAAAATCAAACGAGATGATTTTGGATAATTTGAGATATTTGAGTTCTGTTGGTGCGAATATCAACATAAGGATTCCGTTAATTGAGGGCGTAAATGTGTCTGAAAATAACGAGGAAGTGTTGAAAATTATAAACATATTAAACGATGTTAGAGTAAAATATGTTAATCTTTTACCATATCACGATATTATGATGAATAAATATAACAAGCTTGGTATGGAATATTGTGGAAGTGAATTTTCAAAGCCGAGTGAAGAAAAGCTTGAGGAAATAAAAGGGTTATTTGAAAAAGGGAACTTTAAGGTTAAGATTGGAGGTTAGTAATATGGAAAGAGGAAGTTTTGAAAGAACTAGAAAGCTAAGAAAGCAAAGTACAGAGGCACAGCCGTATATCAGTATTGAAAGAGCAGTTTTGATGACTGAAGCCTACAAAAAATTTGAAGGAAGTGTTGAAACTCCAATACTAAGAGCGAAAGCATTTAAGTATTATATGGAAAACAGATCTCTATGCATAAACGAAAATGAATTGATAGTTGGTGAAAAGGGAGATGGACCTCAGGGAGCTCCTACTTATCCAGATCAATGCTGCCACTCTTTGGAAGATATGAGGGTAATGAACGATAGAGAGCTAGTAAACTTCAAGGTTTCAGAAGAAGATATGAAAATTCAAGAGGAATTGATTATACCTTTCTGGAAAGGTAGACAAATAAGAAATAGAATAATCAGCTCAGTTGACCAAGAATGGTTGGATTGCTATGAAGCTGGTATGTTTACCGAATTTATGGAGCAGAGAGCACCAGGACATACTGTTGGTGGTAATAGCTTCTATAACTTAGGATTTTTGGATTTCAAAAAGAAAATAGAAGATAGAATAGCAAGACTTGATTTTGTCAATGATGTAGATGCATACAATAAAAAGACTGATTTGGATGCAATGGCAATAGCTTGTGATGCAATGATAATATACGGAAAGAGATATGCTGAAAAAGCCAGAGAAATGGCAGCACAAACTGACGATCCTCAGAGAAAGGCAGACTTATTGTTGATAGCTGAAAACTGTGATGTAGTACCTGCACACAAACCTCAAACTTTCCATCAGGCTCTACAGATGTATTGGTTTGTTCATGTTGGTGTAACTACAGAGTTAAATATCTGGGATGCCTACAGTCCTGGTAGACTGGATCAGCACTTGAATCCTTTCTATGAAAAAGATGTTGAAGAAGGTGTGTTAGATAGAGAAAAGGCTCAGGAGTTGATGGAGTGTTTCTGGGTAAAATTCAACAATCAGCCAGCGCCTCCAAAGGTTGGTATAACGCTTAAGGAAAGTGCAACATATACTGATTTCGCAAATATCAACACTGGTGGTATAACTCCAGATGGTCAAAATGGGGTTAATGAGGTAAGCTATATAATTTTGGACACTATGGATGAAATGAAGTTGCTTCAACCTAGTTCAAATGTTCAAATAAGTAGAAAGACTCCTCAAAAATTCCTAAAGAGAGCATGTGAAATCTCTAGAAAGGGATGGGGGCAGCCAGCATTTTACAATACTGACGCAATAGTTCAGGAATTATTAGAAGCTGGTAAAACACTTGCAGATGCAAGATGTGGAGGAAGTAGTGGTTGTGTTGAAACAGGATGCTTTGGAAAGGAAGCGTATGTTTTGACTGGTTATATGAATATTCCAAAGATACTTGAAATAACTCTATACAATGGTATAGATCCTCAAACTGGAAAGAAGATTGGTCTTGAAACTGGAGATCCTAGAAGCTTTATGAGTTATGATGAGTTATTCGAGGCATTCTCAAAACAGTTAAACCACTTTATCGATATAAAGATGAAGGGGAACTCTATAATTGAAAATATTTATGCAAAGCACGCTCCTGCTCCGCTTATTTCAGTAATAGTTGATGATTGTATTGAAAAGGCGATGGATTATCAAAGAGGTGGTGCTAGATACAACACTAGATACATTCAAGGAGTTGGTACTGGTACTATTACTGATAGTTTATCTGCAATCAAGTACAATGTATTTGACAAGAAAAAATTTGATATGGGAACATTATTAGATGCAATGGATGCCAACTTTGAAGGCTATGAGAATATATTGAATATGGTGAAGAACAAAACACCTAAGTACGGAAATGATGACGATTATGCTGATGATATCATGAAATCAGTGTTTAAATTATACTATGATGCGATTACAGATAGACCAACAGCTACTGGTGGTAAGTATAGAATAAATATGCTTCCAACAACTTGTCACGTATACTTTGGTGAAGTAATGAATGCATCTCCAAACGGAAGATTGGCTCATGTACCAGTTTCTGAGGGTATTTCACCAGAAAAGGGTGGAGATACAAATGGACCAACTGCTGTTATCAAATCTTGTGCCAAGATGGATCATTTAAAGACTGGAGGAACATTGTTGAATCAAAGATTTGCTCCATCAGTTGTAGTTGGAGAAGAAGGCTTGGATAATATGGCAAGTCTAATAAGATCTTATTTCAATATGGATGGACATCATATTCAATTTAATGTGTTTGACAGAAATGTATTACTGGAAGCACAGAAAAATCCAGATGATTACAAAGACTTGATAGTTAGAGTTGCAGGATATAGTGATCACTTCAATAACTTGAGTAGAGCGCTTCAGGATGAAATAATAAATAGAACTGAGCAAACATTTTAATGGTTGAATGATCTTATGAGTCGGAATTTAATATTTAGATTCCGACTCTATTTATTTAATAGACAATATTGATAAAAATTGTCTATGTGATAAAATTAAATCATAGATATTAATAAAACTGTTTATGTGATAAAGCTAAATCATAGGTATTAATAAAACTGTTTATGTGATAAAGCAAATAATAGATATTAATAAAAACTGTCTATGTGATAAAATTAAGTTATAAATATTAATATGAGAGGAGAATTATTATGAAGTTGAGTTTTATAGGTGCAGGAAATATGGGAAAAGCAATGTTAGGTGGAGTAATAAAGTCTGGAGTTGTTTCTCCAAGTGATATTATGATATCTGATCTTTATAAGCCTAGTTTGGATGCAGTGAAATCAGAGTTTGGTGTAAATACTACAACTGATTCAAAAGAGGCAGTTAGATTTGGGGATGTGGTGATTTTTGCTGTTAAACCAAATATTATTGGAAAGGTTATGGAGAGTGTCAAAGATGTAGTAACTGTTGAAAAAATTGTTGTATCAATTGCTGCGGCAGTTTCAATTGACGTTATGGAATCGATAATAGGTGATGACAAAAAAATAATTAGAGTTATGCCTAATACACCTGCTCTTGTTGGAGAAGCAATGTCTGCATTGTGTAAAAATACAAATGTGGACGACGAAAGCTTGAATCAAGTATTAAGTATTTTTAATTCATTTGGAGAGGCAGAGGTAGTAACTGAATCATTGATGGACGCAGTTGTAGGGGTAAGTGGATCTGGACCAGCATATGTTTTTATGTTTATAGAGGCAATGGCTGATGCAGCAGTTCTTTCTGGAATGCCTAGAGCACAGGCGTATAAGTTCGCTGCACAAACAGTTTTGGGAGCTGCCAAAATGGTAATGGATACAGGCAAGCATCCAGGTGAATTAAAGGATATGGTTTGTTCGCCAGGTGGCACAACAATAGAGGCTGTCGCTACGTTGGAGGAATTTGGAATGAGAAATTCAGTTATCAAGGGTGTTTTATCGTGCATAGATAAGTCTGTGAGGATGTCGAATAAATAGAGATAGTAATTTGTCTTTGATGGAAGCTTGCAAGTGTTTTTGTTTTATTTATTAAGAAAATATTAAAAAAATTAAAAGAAAATTTAGTTTTAATGCCATATTTATTAATTATGATTGAATTTTAGAACAGTATATGATAAACTTATCTAAATGATATTTTTTGCATTGAGGATTTGAGTTCATCTTGATCTGTGAGGATGGATCTGATGGAATCAACTAAAGAGAGGATTTAGAGAATAGGGAGGAAGAATTATGAAATATGGTAAGCTTATAACATCGGCAATGTCCGCTGTGATATTGTCTGGTATTGTATCAACTTCATTTGGTGCAGAGACGAGTAAAAAAATAGAAATCGAGAGAATTGGCGGAAAAGATAGGGTTGAAACTTCGCTGATGATAGCTAAAAAGATGAATTCTAAAGCAGTGTATATTGCTAGTGGTAAAGATTTTCCAGATGCGTTGTCAATTTCGCCATTAGCTGCTGAAGCTGGTATCGGAATCGTTCTTGCGATGGATAATACAGATCTCAATAAAGAACTAAAAGATATGGGGATAATGACAACATCTGTTATTGGTGGAAGTAATTCAGTTTCAGATGAAATGTTTAAAAATTTGAGCAAGGATTTCGTATCCAATAGGCTGTACGGTAAGGATAGATACGAAACCTCAGAGATTATTGCAAGAGGTATGAAGTATTTCAACGTAGGTATTGCTACTGGCAAGAATTTTCCAGATGCTCTGGTTTCTGGTCCATTGCTGGGTAAAAAAGGAATGGCTATGTTGTTGATAGATGGAAATAAGAGTACATCGCTACCAGATAATTTCAAGGGAATATATACTTTTGGTGGAAAATCAAGCGTGGCGACTGATTTTGGTAAGAGAATAGCAGGAATGGATAGGTATGAAACTTCAGAAAAAATAGCTAGTGAATATGATAAGTATGACACTGTTATTTTGGCATCAGGTACGAATTTTGCAGATGCACTTGCAGTATCTCCACTTTCAAAAAAATTGAATGCACCTATTTTGTTAACTGATGGAAATAGTCTGAGCGATGGTGCGAAAAAAATAATAAATTCAGTAAAGAAGGTTGTAATAGTTGGTGGAGAGAAGTCAATATCAAAATCTTTGGAAAATAGTATTTTTGGAAGCAAATCAGAAAGCAAAGATGTAAAAACAGACGAAAAGAACGAAAAGAACGAGAAAAACAGAAAAAATGAAGATAGTGACAAAAATACTCAAAAAAATCTTGAAAAGCTTGTAAATGAGGCTAATAATGATAAAATAAAGCCATCAAATATTCAAGCCACTAGAAAGCCGGTAGTAGATAAAATAAAAATATCTCCATATACAAATCCAGCTCAAAGAGGTACAACACAAGTAATAAATCTAGAAATAGAAGGTAAGAATCTTACTGAAAAGGAAAAAGAAGATTTAGAATGGAAGATTTTAGATCCTCAGGATGGCATATCTATTAATGATAAAGGTCACTTAACTGTATTTAGTGACACAAAGGCTAAAAAGGTAACTGTATCAGCTACAACAAAACTAAGTGGTGATGGCGTGGAGAATAAGACAGCTACAACAGAAATAATAATAGAAAATCCAAAACAATAATGGTTGATACCAATGATAGGTTTTGTCCACATCTCTTTGGAGGTAGAGGACTTTGACTTACTTCCCTAATAGGAATTATTTTATTCTTAATAGGGAAGTAATTTTTTTACAATAAATCAATTCAAATATTTCGTAATAAGAACAGTTGGTATTTTAATAAAACTCTTTTTAAATAAATGAGTGAAAAAAGATATTATATGATTCTACAATTATAGTTGAAAATACATATCAATAATGATATAATATCAACGAATGAGTATTAATATCATTATTGAAGTTATTTTGAAAAATTTGGTGAAAAGGGGGTATTTGATAATGGTTAATAAAAAGAAAAACTTTGGTATGGCTATGGCTGCAATTATTTCTATGACAGCTATTAGCCCTGTTTTTGCTGCTGATGTGTCAAAGACAAAAATTGATGTTGAGAGAATCGGCGGAAAAGATAGGCTAGAAACATCATTAAAGATATTAGAGAGAGTTGGCTCAAAAAAGGTGAACTTGGTAAATGGAAATCAATTTGCAGATGCATTATCTATAGCACCTATTGCGGCGATAAACGGCGAAGGGATAGTTTTGATAAATGAAAATAAGCTGCCAGATGTGGAAAATACTTTTAAAAAGCAAGGAGTAAAGGATATAACTCTTATAGGCGGAGAACAATCGATTTCCAATAATACTTACACTAATTTATCAAAAGCGTTTAAAGTAAACAGAATCTCAGGTAAAGATAGATACGAAACATCTCAAAGTGTGGTATCCTCAACAGGCAAGAGTGATATTGGAGTTGCAACTGGAACTGACTTTCCAGATGCACTATCTGCTGGAGCTCTTCTTGCTAAAAAACAAATGCCACTGTTACTGGTTGATGGAAAGAAGCAATCTGCTTTGCCAAGTGGTTTAAAGGGGGTCTATACTTTTGGCGGAAAGGCTAGCGTTGCTAATGAGTTTGGCAAGAGAATAGCTGGTAAAGATAGATATGAAACTTCACTGAAAATAGCAGAAGAATTTGGCAATAGTGATGTAGTAATATTGACATCTGGGAAAAACTTTGCTGATGCCCTTGCTGCAGCACCTTTGGCAAAGAAGGTGAATGCACCTATAATCTTGATTGAAGGAAATAAATTGAGTAAAGAAAGTGAGAAAATAATCGAGAAAGCCAAAAAAGTTATTGTAATAGGTGGAGAATCTAGTATATCTGAAAATGTGATAAACACTATAAGAGCATATGAGAATAAAGTAAGCCCTATAAATAATTTTACTAATTCTAATAGCACATCACCATCATCACCACAATCTAAAGTAAAGAGTGTAAATATCAAATCTGAAGAATTTGTTATAAATAAAAATAATGATAAGTATGTTGTGACAGGAAAAATGTCTGATAAGGTAAAATTAGTGGCTGATGTTGTTGGAATTAATTTGAAAGACTCCGACAAGAAAGTAAGCTGGGAGTTGGTAGGAGCTTATGATGCGAAAACTAGTATTTCTGATGGTGTATTGACAATAAGTGAAGATGAGGAGAAGTCTCCAATCGTTGTTAAGGCTATATCTGAAAAAGATAGAAGCGTATATTCAATGATAGAAATACTAAATCCAGTTGTGGAAAATATAGAAATAACTGGAGAACCAGAGCACAGTGTAAAGCCGGGAACAGAAATCAAGCTTAACGCAAAGGTAACTGGTGTAAATCTTGAAAATCTTGGAAAAGATTTGGAATGGTTAGTAGATGAGGAAAGTAGCAAGCTTATTGAAATAAAATCAAAAAACAAAAATGAAATTAATTTCAAAGTGAAAGATACTGCCCCAGCTGATAGCCAGATATACATTAATGCAAGCTGTGGTAGGGCACTTATAGGAACTATTATCGAAGTTGGCGAAATTGAGAAAGCAGCACCAAACAATAATGTATTTAGAAATGATGGTATGAATAATAAGATAATAATTAATTCATCAGATCCAGTAGCAAAGGAATGGTTTGGTGATCTAAAAAAATACTATAATAAAAAGCTGCTAAATGAAGGCTCTTATGAAAAAAATGTTAATATAAGTACTGCTAAAGGTACAGAATTAAAACCGGAAAAAAATGCAAATTTATATTTAAATGGCTATAAGATTGGAAATAACGGTCCAAATATAGAAGAACTATATATGTATTCTAAAAATGACTTAAAAGATATTGGAAACACTGTAACAGTAAAGATAGATGGTTGGAAGCCAGTAACATTTAAAGTAACAAAGAAAGCAACGTTTGGTGGTGGACCTATTTTCGAGGTAGAATAGAGAGGTAAAGAATGAAAAAGGTTATATCTATTTTAGTTATGATAGCAATTTTGGTTGCTTCATCATTTTCGATAGACGTATCAGCATACAACAGGGATATTTTGGATGCAAAAATAATTACAGTTGCAGATACAGTGTCTTACCTTGTTGTAGATGCTTCGAGGTATAATTCAAAAATCAGCTCTATGTTTCTTGATGGTAAAAGAGTTGACTATACCTTTGTGGATTCGTTAGGAAGAATTGCCAAGAAAGAGTACGATGGTGCGCATTCTTCGTTGAAAATTATCCTTCAAAATGGAAAAATAGTCGAAAGAGATGTGAGTGAAATATATAAATCATTTCCATATCAAGCATCTAATATAAAAGCTGTTTCTCCAGATGTAGTAATTGGTCAAGCCACAATGGCGGTTTGGGATTATCATAGTGTTGCAAAAGATAAAAATGGTAATGAGTTAGTATATCCTGATAAAACGACCTTTGATGTGGATTACAACAAAAAACAGGAATCTATTTTACAGGATTCGTACTTGGAAGAAGAAATATTAGAAAACCCAAATCCTATTGAAATACCATCATCAAAGGTATTTGATTACAAAAAAAATGCAGTCTTCGAATATGATTTAAAAAACGATATTCAGAAAAGTAAATTTGATAAGCTAAAGAAGATAGTAAAGATTTACAATAATAAACAAGAAGCAAACTTAAAAATAACAAAAATAAGAAATGGAAATAAGGGCTTGGTAAAAATATTGTATAACGCATCGAGGCCAATACAAAGCAATGGAAAGCATATCATCAAGTATTATTATGATGGAATAGGCGCAGAAGTCGATACTATTTTTTATAAGGACAAATCTCCGGAAATATTGTTAACTGCTGATTCTGGTGAGTATGTTACGGGAAAAAGCATAATATTTAACTTAAAGGGATTTTCATATCTATTTCAGCAAGATACTGGAGTGCAGGCTATATATTTGAATGGTTATAGACTCACAAGAAAAAGGGTTGTAAATCCAGATGAAAATTACAGTGAAGTTGTAAAGCATGAAGATGTGGCAGAAAACGAATCAGAAAATTCATGGCATATAGTAGGAGAAACACTAAGAATTAAAAATGATGGAATAAAATACCTTAAAAAAGGAATCAACTACATAACGATACAATATGATGGTTTTCATGATAGCAATTTGAAGTTTAGGTTAAATTCGAATAATGGGAGATCTAGTTTAAAAAATGATATGAAACCACATTCTACATATGAAAGCCCCAAAATAGTAGCGTTAAATAGTAGAAAAATGAGACTTTCTAATATTGTTAAAATAAATAAAGTACCAAATTTTATAACGAAAAACATATTTGGTGTTAATGGATTAAAAAGAAATGGTTTCATAAAGAAAGTAGATACAGTATCGGCAGCAACTAGTGGTGGATCTTCTGTTCCTTCAGTAGGAGATGAATCCTCAAGTGGTGGAGGTGTAAATATAGGCTCTAAACTTGCATTTAAGTTTGATGCCGTTGCGAACGCAGCAATTCTTGAAAAACTTGGATATGACGTTGAGAGTGCGAAGAAGATGCTTGATGCATGGGAAGGAACTTCAAAAGAAATTGCACTTATGAATGGTAATACACGTAAGCGAGTCGTATGGGATAGATATCTTACATATGTTCAAAACAATAAAGTTAATAATAAGATTTACAAATCTTTTTCAGACTATTACAATGACTCTAATGTTAAGCTTACGCAAAATGGTTATTATGTTGTAAAGTATTTTTTTGATGGAAAGCTTGGTGCGCCTATATATGCTATGAAAATTTTCCAAAATTCAAACGAAGGAAATTCTGAGCCTATACCTTCAAACAATAAAAAAATAGATGTCAGATTTAGATCGGAAGGTTATTCTGATATGCAGATGAATGTAAATGAGGAAGCTAAATTTGATATACTTACCTTTAACACGCCAGATATCGTTAGTGTTGATATAATCAAGGATGATAAGTATGTTTTATCAGTTGATAAAAATGGATACAAATATTATAAATCTTTGGGAATGCTATCTATAAATCAAGGTATGATTAAAGAGTCTGGAGACTATACTGCTGTTTTCCATTTCGATGGAGCTAGTGATGCTATTGTATATTTTACAGTAGCTGATTAACCTCTCAAGTCTTATATCATTTGATTTTGATGACAAGGTTATTTGTCATACAATTAATGAGAGTAACTTTTGCTATTAGTGTTACTTATTTTTAATAATTTGTAAACTACAGAGTTTTAAAATTAGTTTTAAAATCAAAAAAGACAAAAAAATTTCTTTGTGTTATAATTTAATAGTGGGAAATATAATATATTATTTCTTGATTTAATATAAGACAGAGGAGGTGTAGTTATGTTGGATTATAAATATTTAGTCAGTATAGCAATTATTTTGCTGTCGACGAAAATATTTGGTGGTCTAACCGAGAAAATAAAACTACCTCAGGTAGTAGGTGCTTTGATAGCTGGAGTGGTTATAGGACCAGCAGTTTTTGGTGTTGTTCAGGATACGGCATTTTTAGATGAGGTCGCTGAGCTGGGTGTAATCATTCTGATGTTTATGGCGGGGCTTGACACGGATTTAAACCAGTTAAAGAAAAAGGGTGTATCCTATTTGGTAATCGCTATATTTGGTGTAGTGATTCCTCTAGTAGGAGGATTTTTGTCTTATTTTTGGTATTTTAATATTAATCCTGGTGATAGTCAAAGTGTTCTTAAAGCGATATTTATTGGTGTAATATTAACGGCTACATCTGTTAGTATTACAGTAGAGGCTCTGAGAGAACTTGGACATTTAACTGGAAAGGTCGGCAATGCAATTCTTGGTGCAGCAATTGTTGATGATGTAATAGGTATAATTATTTTGACTGTTATAACGAGTTTTAGAGATTCTAGTATAAGTATTAGTGTCGTTCTTATAAAGATAGTGCTATACTTTGTGATTATGCTGGTATTTGGCTTGATTATTACCGCCGGAGCAAGAATGCTTGATTTAAAGACAGATAGAAGACAGATAACAGTGTACGTATTTGCACTTGTTTTGATAGTTGCGTATATCTCGGAAAAATATGTTGGTATAGCTGATATTACTGGAGCATATCTTATCGGTATGATATTTAGTAAGTTCAGCATAAGAAATGAAATTGTAAAAAAGATGAACGTTCTGTCTTATCTATTTTTCTCACCAATATTTTTTGCGAGTGTTGGTTTAAAGACAAAGCTTGATTCGTTTTCAACTTCAATGATTGTTTTCTCGGTAATAATTCTTTTTGTGGCAATTTTTACCAAGATTGTAGGAGCTGGCATAGGTGCAAAGCTTTGTAAGTATTCGACAAAGGATTCGTTAAATATTGGGATTGGAATGGTGTCAAGAGGAGAAGTGGCGTTGATTGTCGCTCAAAAGGGGCATAAGCTAGGCTTTATTGATAACAATATGTTTTCTCCAATAGTGTTGATGGTAGTAATAACCACAATACTTACACCAATTCTTTTGAAAATATCGATGCCGAAAATAAAAGAAGATAAAGATGTGAGCTTGAAACCGATGACGATAGAATAGAGAATAATTTAATAAAATATAGGAAAGGCAGGCACGCTGTATTGCAATTTTAATCAGCGTTGCAAGCCTTTTTTTATATATTGTTTAAAGTGTTTTTTATAGTGTTAAGCCTTTTTCATATCGCTTAAAGAGTTTTCTTATAGTGTTAAAGCCTTTTTCATATCGCTTAAAGAGTTTTCTTATAGCGTTAAAGCCATTTTTATAGTTTTGAAAGACTGTTGAAGGATTATATAGTTTTTGACATGATTTATTTGATAAAAGATGAAGAGAGGTATATAATATTTTTGAGGTGATTGTTTTGATTAATGAAATAATAAAAAATCTTGATATAAAAAAGTTAATATTACATGAGCAGATGTCGGAGTCGACAATTGTGGCAGTATTGCTGGCTTTAGGTGGAGGTTTTAGAGATGCGTATTCATATAATATTAGAGGAAATGTATTTGCAAACGCTCAGACCGGCAACCTTGTGTTGCTTAGCCAAAGCTTGGCAAATTTGAATTTTTATGCTGCTTTCAAATATTTGCTTCCAATTATTGCGTTTATGATTGGTATTTTCGTTACAGATATTATTAAAAACAAGCATAGGGGAAACATATATATTCATTGGAGACAAATAATAATATTGGCTGAAATAATTATGCTATTTTTAGTAGGATTGATGCCGAAAAGTATGGATCATTGGGCAAATATAACAATATCTTTAGCTTGTGCAATGCAGGTAGAGAGTTTTAGAAAATTTATGAATATTCCTATTGCAACGACAATGTGCACTGGCAATATGAGAAGTGCAACCGAATGGCTTGCCAAGTACTACAATAATCGAAAGAAAGGAGTACACGATTTAAAGGATAGAAATAAGAGTATCTATTATTTTTTTGTGATCTTTACTTTCTGTGTCGGAGCAGCACTTGGAGCCTTGATGTCAAATGTTATAGGGATTAAATCTATATGGATAGATGCTACTTTGATGCTGATGGTATTTGTAATAATGTTTAGAAATACCAAAACTAATTGATATCCTATTCCATAGTAGCTTTTATATATTCGTTGCTTGCATTATCATCCCAAGATCTTAAAAATGAAGAAATTTATTTAATCCTTTATATGCTCAATAATATCACCAGGTTGGCAGTCCAAAACGTTGCATATTGAATTTAGTGTTGAAAATCTAATTGCTTTAACTTTTCCGGTTTTTAGGTTTGACAGATTTACGTTTGAAATGCCAACCTTTTCGGACAGCTCATTCAATGACATCTTTCTATCTGCCATAATTCTATCTAATCTTAAAATTATCGCCATTTCATCACCTATAGTACTTCCTCTGATTCACTTTGAAGCTCAAAGCCTGAGTACAAAATTTTTCCTATTAGAAAAACGATAATACCCGAAATTAGTACAAAACCATCAGCAAATACGAAGTCTCCTTTTTTCATAAAATAAAATCCTATAGGACTAAAATCATTAGTTCTAGGTAATATGATTGACGTAATTATCCAAATAATGCCTATAAGATTTATAGAATTACAGATAATTTTCGAAAAAGGCTTTTTTCTTATCAATATTGTGATACAAACGATTGAAATTATGAATAGAGTTAAACAGAATGAATTCATAATTATATTTTTTGAACTTTCATCATTAAAATAGAAATTACCATAAATAATCTTTGAGTAAGCGCTGATAATGATATCAGGAATGCTAAAAAAAGATAGCGGCAGAGTGAAAAATAAAGTTATAAATATCAATATCCTATTTTTACTTGCAAAACTTTTTTTGCGCTTGTTTTGAGTGTTTACATAAAAATCATTATTGTTCATATTGTCCTCCTATGTTTTTTTTTATTTAAAGAATATTATATTAATATTATACTAAGAAATAAATAGAATAACAATAAAAATTTTATAATTAAGATTAAAAAATTAATGATAAACATTAAAAAATATTTCTGAGATAATGTTTTCATAAATTTTTGAAATATATATTGTAATATTGATATATCTGTATTATAATTATTAATACAGATAGTTTTTATAATACAAATGGTTTGTACAATAAAATATATTAATATTCATGTAGTATTTTACAAAAAATGGAGGTGAGTTGGATGTTTTATATTGATAGTCTGTCGGACGTTCCTATCTATTCTCAGATAAGGAATGGAATAGTTGGGGAAATCGCTTCTGGGAGATTGAAAAATGGTGATGAATTGCCATCAATAAGACAATTTGCAAAGGATTTTGAGGTGAATCCAATGACTGTAAATAAGGCATATACGATTCTTAAGCAGGAAAAATTTATAGAGATTGACAGACGTATAGGAGCCATAGTATCAGTAAAATGTGATGAGGAAATAATTGGAAACATTTTTCAGGATTTAAAAACTGTAATAACAGAAGCAAAAGCGAGGGGATTGGACAAAGAGAGTATTTTGGGTTTGATTGAGAGGGGGATCTAAAATGTCAATTAAAATAATTTTATATCTAACTTATATATTCTGTGTGTTGTTATCGTATTTTGTATATAGAAAGTTTTTTGTATACAAATCAGGCAAGATAATGTTGACTACGATACCTTCAGGGAATATCGACGATGATGAAATTCAACGTTTGATAAAGAAGGGTAGACGTAGTTTCAGTATATTTACATATGGTATTTCGATAGCTGCATTGATATTCTTTTTATTAGGAGATATATGGGTACTTAATTCATTTATCTTATTAATTTATTTCTACTATATCTTTACAGCATTTCTTCTAAATAGCTATATGAAAAAGATGAGAAAGCTAAAGAGTGAAAAGAAACTGAGGACAAGTACTAGAAAATATATTGATGTAACAATATCCAATGATATTAATAAAATGAGATTTGGGAAAAAACAGTGGTTGATACCATTATTGGTTCTGATACTTGGCTCTTTTATAGCTGGCATGGTTTATGGAAAGGTGGATGGAATAATTGTTAGCATATGCTTTTTGGTATTGATTTCAACGATAGCGATGTCATTTGTTATTGATAGATTGCCAATAAAAATAATTAGCTCTGATCCAGATAAGAACAGATACTTTAACCAAAAAAGAGTTGTAAGTATACAAGAAAAAATATTTTATTTCTCTTGTATGTATTCGGTGCTATTGACATTTGTAGTATTTGTTGCATCAAAGGATGAATTTAGCTACATTCCATTTATGGGTATAATTATTCCATCAATAATATTTATTCTTTACATGGTTTATTTGTTCAAAAAAATGGATGATTTTGAACAACAGTTTGTGGATGAAGATGATTATTTTGTCGATGATGACGAATATTATGATATACTGGGATATAATAATTCAAATGACAAGAGGATATTTGTGTCTGATCCTGTTTTTTCTGGAAATTTGATAATAAATAGGGCTAATCCAAAAGGAAGAGCAATATTGTCATTGACGTATATTATTATATTGGCAATACCATTTATTTTATTTAGCTTTGGAGCTACTGAATATAAGTATACAATTAACACAAATAATATCGTAATAAGTGCTGGTTTATATAAGGATGAGGTTGAGTTCTCAAATATTGAATCTATGAAGATACTAAATGAATTACCTGATGGCAGAATAATCAAAACAAATGGTGTATCATTGGATTATCAAAGCTATGGAACCTTCAATATAAGAAATGTTGGAAAAGTTAGGTTTTATTTGTATAATGATACAAATAAGTTAATTGAAATAAAGCAGAAAAAAGGAAAAAATATATATTTTAACGAGAAGACATTGAAAGAAACTGAATCTTTATATAAGAATTTAACGAGGAAATATAAAATAAATGATTAAATTATTTAAAATATTAATTTGATAAAGACATAGGCGAGGAGTATAGCTTTCTAATATGATGAAACGGAGTTGGTGTTTATATGAAGATAATGATTGTTGAAGACGATGAAATAATAAAATCGTCACTGAAAACTGAGCTTGAAAAATGGGGATATGAAGTATATTGCTTAGAAAATATGGATAACGTAGTTGCCGAATTTCAGGCAGAAAAGCCACAATTAGTTTTGCTAGATATTGTTTTACCATTTTTTAATGGATATTATTGGTGTCAGGAAATAAGAAAGATATCGAAGGTTCCAATAATATTTATATCATCTAAAAATGAAAATATGGACATAGTCATGGCTATGCAATTCGGTGGAGATGACTATATAACAAAGCCAATAAATTTAGATGTAACTATTGCCAAAATTCAAGCGATGTTAAGAAGAAGCTATAACTTTATAAACGATATCGACTACCTGTCATTTGGGAAAATTCAACTCATTTTGTCTGAAACAAAAGTGGATTTTTCGGGAATGAATGTGGACCTTACAAAAACTGAGATGATGATCTTGGAATCACTTTTTAAAGAGCAGGGCGGAGTAGTATCAAGAGAAAAAATAATGGATAGATGTTGGCAAGGTGATAGCTTTATAGATGACAATACTCTGGCTGTAAACGTGACGAGATTGAGAAAAAAGCTATCTAGCATTGGATTAGATGGATTGGTGATGACGAAAAAAGGGTATGGTTACTATCTTGAAAAAAATAGCGAGTGGTACAAATAATTTTATGGTGGTAATGATGAAAAATATCAATGGATTTTTTAGAGAAAAAATAGATAGTATACTGTTATTTGTCATGATACTATTAGTATTTTGGATAGTTTTCTATCTAAACAGACTGGATATGTCTATATACATACTAGCAGCGCAGATTTCTGCTTTCATCTACTGTATTTATCTTTTCGTTCTATTTTTTAAGTACAAAAAAACCAAGCGTATAGAAGCGATCGTTGAGGATTTGAGGAGTGAAAATAGGTCTTTGAAATATGAATACAATGTAAGTAGAAGAGAGATGAGGGAGTACTTTATGATGTGGATACATCAAATAAAAACTCCGATAACTGCTACTAAGCTAATACTTGACAGTGACAAAGTCGATAATAGGGAGTTATTGAAGCAGCTGTTTTATATTGACGATTATACTAATATGGCACTAAATTACTTGAAAATTTCTGAGTTTGAGCGTGATATGGATATTTGCGGAGTATCGATTGACAGTATAATAAAACCGATACTAAGAAAATATTCAATACTTTTTATAAGTAATAAAATCAGTTTGGAATACGAGCCTATTGATTTTATGATAACTACGGATGCAAAGTGGTTTGGCATATTAGTTGAACAGATAATTTCTAATGCTGTCAAGTATACCAGAAATGGAAAAGTTGGGTTAAAGCTACAGCATTGCGATGAAAGCTTTGTTCTGGAAATATATGACACTGGTATTGGTATAAGTAGCAAAGATTTACCGAAGATATTCGATAGCGGATATTCTGGGTTTAATGGTAGAACAAATCAAAAATCTAGTGGTATAGGTCTGTTTTTAGCGAAACAAATTGCTGATAAGCTAGAGGTTGCGATTGAAGTTGAATCAACTGTCGGAAAAGGGAGTAGTTTTTTTATTAAGGGTAAGAACGTATTTTAAAGCATATTCTTTTAATAGTTCTAATCTGAGGCACTACATATCTTACAAAAATGTAAGATATGTAGTGCTTTTTGTAATTTTAGATAAATGCTAAAATATTAGATATCAAGTAGAATATAAATCAGAGTAAATAAAAAATAATACAAGGAGGGAATTTATAGTATGATGATTTTGGATGTTAAAAATATCAAAAAAGTATATTCTACAAAGGGATTAAAAACAGAGGTATTGAGTGACGTGAATTTTTCGGTGGAAAAGGGAGAGTTTATAGCCATAATGGGTGAATCTGGCAGCGGAAAAACAACTCTTTTGAATATTTTGGCTACACTTGATAAGGCGTCTGAGGGAGATGTTATTATAGGAAAGCGAAAGGTTAGTTCATTAAAAGAAAAAGAAATAGCGACTTTTAGAAGAAATGAGTTAGGTTTTGTTTTTCAGGATTTTAATTTGTTGGATACTTTTAATAACAGAGATAATATTTTTCTACCATTGGTATTATCAGATTTTAGATACAAGGAAATGAATAAAAGATTGGAAAAAATAGCACCTTTACTGGGTATAGAAAAAATACTGGACAAATACCCATATGAAGTTTCTGGTGGACAGAAGCAAAGAGTTGCAATAGCAAGGGCAATTATTACTGATCCAAGCTTGATTTTGGCAGATGAGCCTACAGGTGCGCTGGATTCCTCATCTTCAGAAATGATATTAAACTTATTCTCAAAGATAAATAAATCTGGGCAGACGATATTGATGGTTACACATTCATTAAGAGCAGCATCATTTGCAAGCAGAGTTTTATTTATTAAAGATGGGCTAGTTTATCATGAAATATACAGAGGCGATGAAACAAGTCAGTCTTTTATGGAAAAAATAAATAACGCACAAGCTGTTTTGAGCAAGAGAGGTGTGTAGTATGAATACAAAAGTGGCAATAAAATTTGCATTAAAAAACATAAGAGCGAACAAGATTATTCTCATTCCATTTATACTTTCGAGTGGTGCTATGTTGTCCTTATTTTTTATAATGAGTTCTCTCTTGCAGAATGAATTTGTTCAAACTAGGCATCAATCTCTTCCAGTTGTCATAAACATTGGTGTTGTGATAGTAGGATTGTTTACATATATATTTGTGGTATATGCAAATAGATTTCTAATAAAAAGGAGAAACAAAGAGTTTGCACTGTATGGAATATTGGGATTAGAAAAAAGACATATTAGGCGAATTATATTTTTAGAGCAGTCGATAAGCTTTGCTATAATAACTGCTTTGAGCATTGTAGGTGGATATATATTCGGAAAGCTTATTTTCTTGCTTTTAAATAAGGTGATAGGTGATGTGAGTGCAAAAATATCGGATTATCCATTTTCTGTTGTTGCGTGTGGTATTACCGGCATATTTATTGTGTTTATATTCATGACTGTGTTTGTTGTCAGTGTGATAAATATAAAAGGCACTTCCCCGATGGAATTGATTTCTAAGCAGTATAAAGGTGAGGGTGAGCCGAAGTCAAAAATCATTATCGCTATTATAGGCTTTATCCTGTTGGGAGCAGGTTATATTATGGCATTTGTAACTGATGGGATGCTAAAAAGCTTGGGCTTGTTTTTTGTGGCAGCTATTTTGGTAATATTTGGTACTTATTTTCTATTTATGTCTTTCTCTATCATTGTATTGAAGATGCTAAAGAAGAATAAGGACAGATATTACAAGGATAAGAATTTTATATCTATATCAGGAATGCTTTATAGAATGAAAGCAAATGCTGTCGGTTTGGCAAGCATATCGGTTTTGTGTGCAGGAGTCATTATCACGACATCAGCAACTACAGCAATATATGGTGGATTGGAAAATACAATTGAGAGTAGTATGAGTAGGGATTATGAGATAACTAGTCAAGAATACTTGGGCTCGGATGTAAAGAAAATTGAACAAGAAAGGGTAAGGCTGGAAAAGGCTGCTAATAGATCTCTAAAAGGTGACGAGCAGATAAGTAAATATTATTCTAAGTATTCTATGTTTACGTATGTTGAAAAGCACGATGATGAAGTTGTCTTTCCAAATATTATGGGAAAAGGTGATAATAACTCAGAAAAATCAATCATAAGATGCTATTTGCTTGCGATGACATTGGATTCGTACAACAGTATTTATGGCAAAAATACTAAGCTAAATGATGGCGAAATATTACTTACATCGAACTCAAAGGCAATGCTTAAGGACACAAACATAAAATTTTTAGGCAGAAGGTTTAAGATAAAAATTATTGATGACATTGTTCCGAAGAATTTGGCAATTGAAGCTTATATGGTTATAGTGCCAAATCTAGATGATCTGATCAAGTTTTCTCAATATTATCAAGAAAGAGAAAACAAAGATTTGTCAAAATTCAGACCGTCCACTATATTTGTAAGCTCTGGGTGGAATGTGTCGAATAAAAAAAATGATTATGAAAGTAGATTGAGAAAGCTAACTTCAGATGATATAGATTTAAGCACGAGAAGAGCGCTAAAGAAAAATATATATGAGTTAGATGGTGGTTTTCTATTTTTGGGTATTGTCATTGCGTCAATTTTCTTGATAGGTACAATTTTGATTACATACTATAAGCAAATCTCTGAGGGCTTTGAAGATAGACACAACTATCAAATTATGAAAAAAGTGGGCTTGCCAGATGAATTGATACATGAAACTTCTTCATCACAGATTGTATGGATGTTCTTTTTACCATTGATAGTTTCATTTGTTCACTCATTAGTTGCTTCGAAAATTGTTTATCAGTTATTAGGCTTGTTTGGTGTTAGAAATTACTATGATTTTGGAGTGAAGATTGGGATAGTAATACTTGTATTTGCAGTGGTGTATTTCGTTATCTATAAGATAACCTCAAATGTATACTATAAGATAGTAAGTCAGTAAAAATAGTGAGTTAGTAAAACAGTGTACCAATAAAACAATATACTAGCAAATCATTATGCTAGTAATAGTAGCAAACCAGCAACAACTTTAAGTCGTAAAATGTGAGGAGAGGTAGTAAAATGAAGCTTATAAAAAAAATAGTAAAAGTAATTTCAATAGTGCTTGTTTTGTGCATATTGGTGGTAGGTATAGGTGATGCAATTTGGATATATGCTCCACAAGTTATGGCTGAAAAGAAAATTGAAAAAATGGAGAATTATGCCAAGAATATTAACGATATTGATATACCAAATGGAACAAAAGTCGTTGCATTGGGAGAGGCTACACATGGAAATGCGGAGTTTCAAAATATGAAGCTGGATGTGTTGAAGCTGTTAGTTGAGAAAAATAAGGTGCGAGCATTTGCGCTTGAGACTGATTTTGGAGAAGGCTTGATGATCAATTACTACATACATAATGGGGTAGGAAATCCGAAAGATATAATAAAGAACCTGTCATTTAAAATTTATCATACAGAGAATATGGAAAATCTAATAAAATGGATGAAAGATTATAATTCAAAAGTCAATGATAATGAAAAAATATCGTTTTATGGATTTGATATGCAACAGCCAGAAGCAAATGTAAAATATATTGTAGATTATTGCAAGGATAACGGTATAGGTAACTATAAAAAAGTAGATGATAAGTTGAAAATTTTGTACAACACGAAGGTTAAGATGACTGATAAAAGGGTTGTTGAAGCTGAAGAGTGTTTGAAAGAATTAAAAGAGGAATTAAACGGATTATCGAAAAAAGCTGAAAACAATGTGCCATCTCAGAATAAAGCCATTGAAAAATATCCAATAGACTCTGAGGTAATATTAAGAGCCATAGAATGTATACTAAATAGCATTGAATACTATAGAAAAGATAGCACAGATTATATGTCTATGAATAATATGAGAGATAAGTGTATGAGTGAGAATGTACAATGGATACAGAAGTATGAGGAAAAAAGAGGAAATTCCACTATTATGATCTCTGGACATAACGGGCACATCGGATTAAATGAAAAAATGTATAAGTCTATGGGAGAACATTTGTACGATATTTATAAGGACAAATATTTCGCAATAGGAACTGACTATTTCAAAACAGAATGCAACATAAATAATATTGGAATAAGTGAAGAGCGAGGTAACTATAAGTTCTGTTCAGCAGATCCTCTCGCAGCACAAGCAAAGCGATTTGCTGGTACATACTATCTTGATTTTTCTGATATTAATAAAGACTCTGGAGAACTCTATGAGGTGGTAAACTCGGATATGAGAATGGGAAGCTTGGGTGAGGGATATTCTTTTCTGATGGAATTTCTCCCTATATCAAATAGGATAAAACAAACTCCCACAAAAAAATATCGTGCCATGATATTTGTATATGAGGCAACCCCAATAAAAATAATTAATTAAATAAATTTTATATTGTTAAAAGCACCGAATATCCGCCAAAGGTAAATATTATCTTGGTGGATATTTTGTTTTTGTGATCAACTCAAGATATTGAAAATCATCACTTTTATATTGAGATATGCAATCATCGTGAGTTCGATAAAAATTTTTTTAAAAAAAGTATTGACGTTTTTTTAAATCTATTGTATCATTGTATTAATCAATTAATACAATGATATGGTTAAAGTTGATTTAGGTGCAAACATAAATATAATATTTTTTAAAGGAGGGATTTTATGCAGGCTTTTGACAATAATATTCCCATCTATATTCAGTTGATAGATAGGATTAATAGTAGAATATTGTCTGGTAATCTGAGACCAGGAGAAAAGTTGGATTCTGTTAGGGCATTGGCAGATACATACCAAGTTAATCCAAATACAGTACAACGAGCATTAGCGGATTTGGAAGGAACTGGGTTGATTGTTTCAAAGAGAGCTGTTGGAAAATTTGTAACAGAGGACGAAAACTTGATAAAATCTGTGCGTGATGAACACATAGATAGTGAAATCAAAGAAATTTTACAAAGACTATACTCAGAGGGATACACAAAGGAAGAAATATACAATTCTATAAAAAAATTATTGGAGGTTTAAGACGATGACAAAGTTACTAAAAGTAAAAAATGTATACAAGTCATATGGATCCAATGAAGTCTTAAAAGGACTTGATTTGGAGCTGGATGAAGGGAAAATTGTAGGTCTGTTGGGACCGAATGCAAGTGGTAAATCCACTTTGATAAAATTGATAAATGGATTGTTGAAGGCAGACGATGGAACAATTGAAATTGCAGGTTTTGAGCCGAGTGTAGAAACAAAAAAGGTTGTATCGTATCTTCCTGAAAGAACATATATAAATGACTGGATGAAAGTAAAAGACATGATCGATATGTTTTCAGATTTTTACGATGATTTCGATGTTGAAAAGGCGAAAAAATTGTTTGAAGACTTAGATATATCTCTGGATAGTAAAATCAAGACGCTATCAAAGGGTTCAAAGGAAAAAGTTCAGTTAGTTCTAGTGATGTCAAGAAATGCAAAGCTTTATATTTTGGATGAGCCTATTGCAGGTGTAGACCCAGCAGCTAGAAGCTATATAATAAGAACTATTTTGAATAGTTTTCCTGAAGGAGCAACGCTTATGATTGTAACTCATTTGATAAGTGATATAGAAGGTATTTGTGATGAGGTTGCTTTTATTAACGAAGGAAAGATAGTTTTACATCAAGATACAGATTCAATTAGAAATGAAAAGGGTGTTTCTGTAGATGCTTTATTTAGGGAGGTATTTAAATGCTAGGGAAATTAATAAAATACGAATTTAAAGCCACTTCTAGGTATTTCGTGCCAATATTTATTGCAATGATATTAGTGTTTTTTATCAACTCATTATTGGTATATGCAAATTTAAATTATGTAGAGGTGAATGAGGTTGTAGTTGGAATAATGATTGCTCTTACTTTAGGAGTTATCATCGCACTATCAATTATTGAAATATACGTTTCGGCAAAGCGATTTGCACAAGGTGTATTTGGTGATGAAGGCTATTTGACAAACACATTACCAGTAAAAACTCATGAGATAATAATCTCAAAGACAGTAGTTATGTTTTTATTTGGAATATTTTCTCTTATTGTAATGGTGGTTTCGATTGGAATGGTATGCGTGGCAATGTATTCTTCTCTTCCTCCAGAAGGAATTAAATCGTTTTGGGATGGCTTGGAACAGGCATATCCATTTATTACTTCTGATTTAATATTAGCCATAGTTTTCTTTATGATTTCGCTTATAATAGGTATGATATCATCACCTTTATTGATATTCCTTTGTGTTTCAATAGGTCATTTAAAGGCGTTTGTAAGTCATAAGTATTTGGTTGGAATATTGTCATATGTAATAATAAGCATTATTGCTGGTATATTTAGCAGCAGTAGATTCGATCAAATTATTTTGGGAATGAATTCAACTGCAGAATATGTAAATCCTACTATTGAGAATAACATACAAACAATGACTACTTTCTTAAACAAACTATCAGTTGAATCGATTTTACAGTCGGTTATATTAATAGTTGTTTGTTATGCAGCTACGCAGTTTATAGTTAGCAGAAAACTAAATTTAGAATAAAACAATGAAACAAAAATAACAGAGCTCGCAGATTCGATCAGATGCTGCGAGCTCTGTTATTTTAAATTAGATATAAAAATACTAGTAGGAAGTGTGATAGTGAGCCCAACATTATAAAGATATGGAAGACATCGTGGAAGTTCCACACTTTAAAGTTTGGTTTTTTTATTGCATAAATAACACCACCGATAGTGTAGAGTATACCACCCAATACCAATAGGTTAAATGCTCCTGTGGCAAGATGAACATACAAATCCTTGATTACAAATATGGCAACCCAGCCCATTCCTATGTAAAGTGCTGAAGATAGTTTTCTAGGCATATTTATCCAAAAGATTTTCATTATTATACCCAAAACGGCTATTATCCAAAGTATGATAAAAACTGGAACTCCAATCTTTTTGGGCAGTACATACAAGCAAAATGGAGAATATGATCCTGCTATTAGTACGTAAATCATCGAATGATCGACTTTTTTCATTATCAAGACGGCTTTTTCTTTTGTTGCACTGATGGCATGATAGATTCCGCTTGTAAAATATAGCAGAGTCATCGAAACTCCAAAAATTATGCTTGAAACAAAAAGTGAAACATTGATATTTCCCGTCATCAGTTGCTTTGAAATCAACATTATCAGTGCTATTATAGATAGCCCGCCTCCGATCAGATGAGTAATTGAACTGATTGGATCTCTTAATACTCTATTCATTTTATACCTCCCTTGTATATTAATATTGATTAATTGATATCGTGACATCAATAAGTAGTTTTGAAAACTACTTATAATATTATTATAGAGCTTTGGGTATAAAAAATCAAGTATTAAATGGAATATCAATAGTACCAAGCTAGTTTTTTTCTCCATTTATATAGTATTCGGCGATATCATTAAATACGTCTTCATCAAAATTTTGAATTACCTCCAGTGTTTTTCCAAACGCTCCACCCCTAAAATAAATGACAAGCGACCTCAGCTTGAAAATTTTCTGAAATAGGTTTTGTTCAAGCTTAAGTGCTTCAATTTGCTCAATAGGCATTACACTTTTTTTCGAAGTGAAAACACCTTTAACAGATGTTATATTGTATTTGTCTATACACATCTTTCCGTTTATATAGAAGAATGTAGATAGCAGGATTATTATGCATACTATGCCTAACAAAATCCACAGTGACCTAAAAGGAATGTATATTAGAATTCCAATCGGTATAAGTATTGTGGACAAATATATTAGGTAATAGTAGAATGCGGCGAAGGGTCTACTCAAAAGCTTTTTTGATGCTTTATTTGAAGTATCGCTTACTTCTTCTAATTTGTCGTTTTTATTAACTGATGAAGATAGTATTAGATTATCATAAAACTCAGGCAAAATAATGCTTGAAATGTGTTTTAATTTATCGTTTTTTAAATATAACGATATTAATCCAGTTTCATTTTCGTTATTGGAAAGTCCGATAGTATCGATGAGTATACACTTATATCCAAATATTTTTGCCATAAATGACTGATCCGTATACGCATAAATAATTTTATCGATTGGAATATCAAACTTATTTGTACTTAGAAACCCATAAGTAATCGTAATTTTTTCATCAAATCTTTTTATATGTAGATTGTATGATTTATTCATTTCGGCAATAATATACTTGATGGTGTATGCAAATGCAATTATTAGTAAAATGTAGTTGCTTCTAAATGACGATATAATACCGGATATGAAAATAACGATATTTATCAAAGATACATTCAAAATCAAGTGAATGATGAACTCCTTATTTGTAAATGCGTATTCCTTTGAGCAATTTTCACTATCACAAGATGAATCGTCTTTTTTGTCAAATTCAGCATTTTCAAATTTTACATCCGATTGAATCGCCTTTGATATTATATCAGCCAGCTCGTGAGCCTCACGTTTGGGTAATACAATAGAGTAGTCAAATTCGTTCGCTGTTTCGGTAGAGTTTATGTCGATAGTAACGTTATATACACCTAAAAAACGATAAAAAATACCGCTTTTTAAATTTACGTTTGCTATGTTTTTTATGTTGACCTGCTTTCTATTTTTGAAAAATAGCCCAATTTTGTTTGAATATACAGTTTCTTCATCTACCACAATATTGGAGTTTTTCCAATAGAAAAAGTATCTAAACAGCAAAGCTATAGTCACAAGCATCAGTAATATTAGAATGGTAGTTGCATATTTATTTTCCAGTATTTGTTTTATCCAATAACCTATATTTTTAATTATTGATGAATTAGACTGGTTTTTTGAAGCCGATTTTTCAACGTATTTTGTAATAAAATAGATGGCGTTGACCATTATCAAAGCAATAATATTAAATGCATTTAGAATTATTACCGGACTATTTCTATAAACATATGATGAATTATTCCTTTTATTCATTGGCGCTTCCGTCCTTTTTTTGTTTTGTTGCAAAATCGTTTATCTCGGATTTTAACTTTGTAGATATTTCGTCTGCCAAATGTACTGGAATAAAGTCTATAGTTTGAGATGAACCGGCTGTTACAATTTCTATTGTAGCAAGGTTGAAAATTCTATTTATCGGCCCCTGCTCAACATTTATTTGCTGCATTCTTCTAATTGGTACAATCTCATGGCTTATATTGAAAATACCAGTCACTGTTTCAATACTTTCATCATTTATTCTGTATCTGTGCCTTTTGTATCCGATTGTAGGTTTTAAAAAAACAAATAAAACTTGAAAAAGGACTGCTATAATTGCTATAGCGTCATACCAAAATACGATTGGCTTTGGCACATTGTAGTGTGATAAAACAAATTTTATTGCAAATAATATAGCTGAAATAATCATCAAAAAAATAATAGATGAGATAATCATGCTATATCTTGCCTTTGGATCTAGTCTCTTGAAATCGTTGTACATTGTAATTTACCTCTCTTTTAATTTTTTTTGCGATATTGGCCATCTTCTATAGCAAATTTAATGTTTTCAGCAAAAATAGCCAAAATGTGAAAGTGATTGACGATAGTAATGTGGTCATTACAACTATGTTGGACATAAGTACGTAATCATTATCCATATTTTTTGCCATTATATACCCCGTCATTGCTGATGGTGCACCTACCATTATCAGTATTGCCAAAAGCGCACTCTCTCTAAACCCCAAATATATTGCTATTGGAAGTACGATAGCAGGAAGTAGTATCAATTTTATAAATGTTGCTACTAGCGATGGTCTAAACTTTTTGAAAATATCATCGAATTTGAAATCACCTCCGATGGAAATAAGCATCAATGGAACGGATATTGCCCCTATAGTATTTAGACTTTTGGAAATTAGCTGTGGAAATTCTATTTTTAGAAAGTAAAATGGAAATCCAAGCAGTATTCCGATTATCAAAGGGTTTGTGAATATGGATTTAATAATTGCCATATAATTTATCCTTTTTTTCGAATTTCTGTTTTTTGCTGCCGATACAGTTAGCATAATAACTGAATACGCATTAAATAAGGGGACTGCAGCCAAAATCATCAATGGAACTAGCCCAGAATTACCATAGATATTTATTACGAACGGCATTCCTAGAATTGCGGCACTTCCTCGTACGGAGCCTTGTGCAAATGCACCGACCATATATTTGTCTTTTACGAAAATATTTGACACAATCCAAGATATCAAAAAAATAACTGAAGTGGTCAAAGCACAAAAAACTACGAATTTGATATTTGAGTGGTTTTCCGATTTCATGGATACAATGTCCATAAATAGTGTTATTGGCAGGGCTATTCTAAAAGCAAGTCTGTCCGATATTTTTGTCCATTCTTTAGTTATTATACCTTTTTTCATCATAATATTTCCCAATACTATAACTAAGAAAACAGGAATTGTAGCATTGAGTGCAAAAATAAAATTATCCATCGTTCTTCTTTCTTTCCATATGATATTTCTTATCGAGTTTATATTATTTATCTATGCAATCTACATTTTTAGAATTGAATAGATAAGATATCGTGTTATACATAGATTAATTATATCATATTATCGCATAACAAATCACATAACTATGAATAAATATGATATAATTAAAGTTTAAGAGGAGTTGATAAAAATGAATGCATATTTAGACAATAGCGCTACTACCAAGCCGTATAAAGAAGTTGTAGATGAGATGGTTCTTGCCTTAACAAAGGATTTTGAAAATCCATCTGCTGCGTATAGACGTGGGCTTGAAGTGGAATTAAAGATAAAAAAGATAAGAACAAATATTGCGAAAACTATCGGTGCAAAGGAGAAGTCGATAATTTTTACGTCTGGTGGTACTGAAAGTAATAATGCGATAATTAGGAGTGTCGCCAGCTTGAACAAAAAAAGAAGAAACCATATAATCACTTCTGCAATTGAGCATCCCGCAGTCTTAAATACTGTGAAAAGCTTGGAATCGGATGGGTTTGAAATAACAGTATTGGATGTTGACAAAAATGGAAGCGTTGATATCAAACAGCTAAAAAACTCGTTAAATGAAAGAACCTGTTTGGTTAGTATAATGTTCGTCAACAACGAAATTGGAATTGTAGAGCCGATTGAAGATATAGGTAAAATAATAAAAGAATATGATAAGGAAATATTTTTTCATGTAGATGCTGTTCAAGGATATGGAAAGCTAAAAATAGATGTCGATAAGCTTAAGGTGGATTTTCTGAGTGTGAGTGGTCATAAAATTCATGGTCCAAAGGGCATTGGATTTATGTATATAAGAGATGAAAACAAGTTTAGTCCTTTGATAACTGGAGGCGGACAAGAGTTCAATATAAGACCGGGAACAGAAAATGTACCTGGAATTTTTGGAATAGGCAAGGCAGTGGAAATTTTATTTGCTGATTTGGATGAAAATATATGTAAAATGAAAGGCGTCAGAGATTATCTATATAATCAGTTGAAAGAAAATATTGATGGAATACACCTAAATACTGATTTGAATAATTCTGTATGTCATGTTTTGAATGTATCCTTTGAAGATATTAGAGGCGAGGTATTGTTGCATTATCTTGAGGGTGATGGTATTTGTGTTTCAACTGGATCTGCTTGTTCTTCAAAAAAGAAAGGTAGCCATGTTTTAAATGCAATAGGATTGTCGCCAGAGCTGATTGATGGTGCTATAAGATTTAGTGTTTCAGAATTTACAACAGCTAAAGAAATTGATTATGCTGTAGAAAAAATAAAGAATTATGTAGAGATAATTAGATTATTGTCCAAAAATAAAAAGAGGAGATAGGTTGTAAATGTATAATATTTTGATAGCCAAGTATGGCGAAATTGGAGTAAAGGGAAAAAATAGATATATTTTTGAAAATAAGCTGATAAGGAATATAAAAAATATGTTGAAATCAGTTGGCGAATTCAATGTATATAAAGAGTACGGTAGAATATATATAGATGTAGATGATTCAAACTATGAAACTGCAATTGAAGAGGTGAGAAAGGTTTTTGGTGTTGTTGGAGTTTGTCCTGCTATCAAAAGAGAGAAAGACTATGAATTATTGAAGGAAACGGCACTATTTTTGCTGAAAAACAAAATAGAGGCAGGAAACAAAACATTCAAAATTGCATCAAAAAGAGGAGATAAATCATTTCATCTTACATCTCAGGAAATGAGTATTGATATTGGTGGATATGTTTTAACTGGTATTAATGCAATGGAAGAGGAAATGTATACGAGTGCAAAGGTCGATGTAAAAAATCCGGATGTTGTCATAACTTGCGAATATAGAAATGAGCATATTTTGGTATATGCAGATTCTGTTTCTGGCTTTGGGGGATTACCTTTGGGAACTAACGGAAAAGCGATGACATTGTTGTCCGGTGGTATTGACAGTCCGGTGGCGTCATGGTTGGTTGCAAAAAGAGGTGTAGATATAGAGGCGGTTCATTTTCACTCATATCCTTTTACAAATGAGAGATCTCAAGAAAAGGTTAGGGAGCTGGCAAAGATTCTGTCAAAATATTGTGGACCGATAAAGCTTCATATGGTAAATATTCTTGATATTCAAAAAGCCATTGCGGAGAAATGCAACGAAGAAGAATCGACGATACTGTCAAGACGATTTATGATGAGAATAGCTCAAGAGATAGGTAAGAAGAGATATTGTGACGCATTGATTACTGGAGAAAGTATTGGTCAGGTTGCATCACAAACAATGCAAGGTATTAACTGCACAAATGCCGTAGTAGAGATTCCGGTATTTAGACCATTAATAGCCATGGATAAGGTCGATATTATCAAAACAGCTGAAGAGATAGGAACCTATGAAACTTCGATAATTCCTGAAGCCGACTGCTGTGCACTATTTTCGCCCAAAAAACCGGTAACAAAGCCGAGATTGGAGCGACTTGAAAAATCTGAGTCGAAATTGGATGTAGAAGAGTTGGTAAAATCGGCTATAGAGAATTCAACTATGGAAGTTATAGAATTTTAGCATTTTAATATGGGTTGTTGATTTTTAGTATGTGAAAACTGTCAATTCTTGGTATATTTCTATTGAGATTATCGATTTTTAACGTATTTTTGCAAATGTGATTTAAGGAGTGATTTTTATGGAGTTAGAAAACAATATTAAAGATGTAGCCTTGATTTTTGAGGGAGGTGGAATGAGAGCATCATTTTCTTCAGGCGTTGCCAATGTCCTTATAGAAAATGGGCTATTCTTCAATTATGTCGCAGGTATATCGGCTGGTACGAGTGTATTGTTGAATTATCTTACACGTGATATAGAAAGAGGAAAGAAAAGTTTTATCGATATAGTGGATGATCCTAATTTTGGAGGGTGGTCTACCTTTGTAAAGGGTAAGGGATTCTTTAATGCGGAGTACATCTATGAAAATATGTCATACCCAGGACAGCTATTGAGCTTTGACTATGATTCGTTGATGAAAAACCCAGCTACTTTTAGAATTGGTAGCTATGATGTTTTAGCAGATAAAGTGAGATATTTTGGGAAAGAAGATATCAATGCATTTGAAGATGTATTGAAAATTGCAAGGGCGTCGTCATCGTTGCCAATATTAATGCCACCGACAATTTATAATGCAGGAGTGTATTATGATGGAGGTCTTGGCGGTGGGGTGGCTCTTGATGCCGCTATAAAAGATGGATATAAAAAGTTTTTTATCGTAAGAACCAGAGAAAAAGACTATAGAAAAGAGCCTATGAAGCACCAGAGAGCCTTGAAAGGATATTTTAAAAATACACCAATGGTTGCTGAGCGAATGATACAAAGACCATTTGTATATAATGAAGTATGCGATATGATAGAAAGATTAGAGGATGCTGGTAAGGCAATTGTAGTGTATCCTGAGGATATGAGGATTAACAGCAGAGAAAAAGACAAAATAAAGCTGATTCAGATGTATAATCAAGGCGAATCAATAGCCAAGAAAAATGTCGAAAATTGGAAGGATATTCTATTATAAAACTAAACGGGGCTGACTCATAATAGCCACAAATAAAAAGGCATACCCACATTCTATATGTATGAACTGACATCCAAAAGTTAGAACTAAAAATCTAACTTTTGGGGTCATATCAGTATGAAAATGAATGTAGAGTATGTTTTTTTATTTTTTGTATGTGATTTTTATATTACTTGCAATTTATGTATATAAGAAGTATAATAAGGGAATGTATATTTAGAAAGGAAAATTTATGGAAATAACAAGTTTTAATGAGTTACAAATAAATGAAAGAATTAAAAGAGCAATAGAGGATTTGGGGTATGAGCAACCTTCTCCAATTCAAGGAAAGGCGATACCTGTGTTTTTGGAGGGGCATGATTTAATAGGACAGGCGCAAACTGGTACAGGTAAGACTGCGGCTTTCGGTATACCTCTATTGAACAAGGTGGATCCTTCAGATAGGAGCTTGCAGGCGATAATACTTTGCCCTACAAGAGAGCTTGCAATTCAGGTATCAGAGGAAATAAGGAAGCTGGCTAAGTATTCTACTGGAATAAAAACACTGCCAATATATGGTGGTCAACCAATAGATAGACAGATTAAAGCATTAAAAGGTGGAGTACAGGTTGTAGTTGGTACACCAGGAAGAGTAATAGATCATATCAATAGAAGAACTCTAAAAGTTCAATGTGTCAATACAGTAGTTCTAGATGAGGCAGATGAGATGCTAGACATGGGATTCAGAGAGGATATCGAAACTATACTGAGCAATATCCCAGAAGACAGACAGACAGTTTTATTCTCAGCTACTATGCCCAAATCAATTTTGGATTTGACTGCAAAATATCAGAAAGATCCTGTCAATATAAAGGTGGTTAGAAAAGAGCTTACAGTATCTAATATCAAACAATTCTACATAGAGACAAGAAATTCGAATCGATTAGAAGTGCTAACAAGATTAATAGATGTATACAATCCAAAGCTATCTGTGATATTTACTAACACAAAAAAAGGTGCAGATGAGCTGGTTTCAGATCTACAGGCTAGAGGCTATGGAGCTGATTCTCTTCATGGTGACATGAAGCAGGTCCAAAGGGATATAGTCATGGACAAATTCAGATCTTCTACGATAGATATTCTCGTGGCTACAGATGTTGCTGCAAGAGGGATTGATATAGATGATGTAGAGTGTGTCATCAATTATGAGCTACCACAGGATGAAGAGTACTATGTTCATAGAATTGGTAGAACAGGTAGAGCTGGTAGAGAAGGTATTGCGTTTTCTTTTGTTTTCGGAAGAGAAATGAGAAAACTAAAGGATATAGAAAGATATACAAAGTCGAAGATATTGAAACATTCGATTCCGACTGTTGACGATGTCGAGCAAAAGAAAGTAAGCCAGTTCTTCGCTGATGTTAAAGAAACTCTTGAAGAAGGGAAATTCTCAAAACAATTACAATGGGTTGAAGAATTTTTAAACGAAGAGGATTACTCAATTATTGATTTATGTGCAGCAATAGTCAAAAACAGTATTGGTGACGAAGAAAAGCAAGAAATTAAGGAAGAAAGCTCATACTTTGATCGCAGAGGTGAAAGAAGAGGAGATTCAAATGGAAGATCCAGAAATTTCAACAACTCAAAGGATATGGCTAGGCTATTCTTGAATGTAGGTAGAAACCAAAAAATTCAAGCCAAGGATATACTTGGATCTATTGCAGGTGAGACGGGTGTAAGAGGAAAGCATATAGGTAATATAGATGTTTATGATAAATACACTTTCGTCGATGTAGATAGAAGCAAAGCAAAAACAATAATATTGAAGATGAAAAATAGAAAAATAAAAGGAAACAAGCTGAATATCGAATTTGCAAACAGAAGTGGAAGATAACCATAAAAATTATTAAATATTGTGAGAAAATGATATTTTTATTTATATACGAGTATGGTATAATTAATTAATAAAATAAAGCTAATATAGAAAAAAACTATATTTAAAAATGATAGTATAGTTTTTTTCTATAGATGAACAACAATATTTAATTAATAAGGAGTGTAATTATGAAGAAAAAAATATTGTCTTTACTTCTTGTTTCAACACTTGTGATAGCAGGCTTATCCGGGTGTCAGAGTAAAGATGGATCAGAAAGTAAAACTGATACAAAATCAACAGAAAATGTAGCTGCTGTCGATACGAAAAAGGTCTTTGTTTCGCCTGAGTGGGTTAAGAGTGTTATCGATGGAAACCAAAAAGAGTCTAAAAAGTACGTAATTGGAGAAGTTGCCTGGGGATCTGAAGCTGATGATCCAACATATAAGGAAGGGCATCTTGTCGGTGCAATTCACATCGATACAGGTTCAATAGAAGCTGAGCCAAAATGGAATTTAAGATCACCTGATGAAGTTAAGAAAGCATTACAGGATGCTGGAATAACAAAAGATACTACAGTAATTCTATATGGTCCAGATCCATCTGGAACAGCAAGAGTTGCCTACGCATATCTTTGGGCAGGTGTAGAAAATGTAAAAATATTGAATGGTGGGCTTGACGCTTGGAAAAAGGCAGGATACGATTTAGAAACTAAGTCAAATAAAGCCAAAGCAGTAGCTGATTTTGGTGCAAATGTTCCAGTTCATCCAGAATATCAGATGTCCATAGAACAGGTTCAGAAAAAATTGGAAAGTGACAAAAACTTTAAGCTTGTAAGTATAAGAACTTATGATGAGTTTATAGGTAAGACAAGTGGTTATTCTTATATCAAAAAAGCAGGAGAACCAAAAGGTGCTGTTTGGGGTAAGGCTGGTAGCGATGCCTCTCATATGGAAGATTACATGAACGAAGATGGAACATATAAAAACATAGATCAGCTAAAAGAATTATGGAAAGGTCTTGACTTTACAACAGATAATGAGCTTTCATTCTACTGTGGAACTGGTTGGAGAGCAGCTATTCCTTTCTTGGTAATGTATGATGCTGGCTATACTAATATGTCTATGTATGATGGTGGATGGTTTGAATGGCAGATGAACAACAATCTTCCAGTTCAGATTGGAGATCCAAAGAAAGATGTAAAATATACTACAGTGGGAGAATTATCTGATGACAAAGCAGTTAAGGAAAATTAATATTTTTCTCATTGCTATTTCATTTGTTATTTCAATAATTCCATTTATAGGTGCATATTTGATATATTATTTTACTAGGGCTAGATTGGGAATGTATAGACATATGGTCTACTTGAATCCGGTTATAGAATCGAAATATCCGATTAATTTTATTAGGAGCTCAATTATCATTGTCATAGCGATAAGTATTATTTGGATGAGCTTTTTAGTGATTAAGAAGAGATGCAAATGTGTTTTACCATGTTTTGTGTTTTCCATATTATCCTTGTACTATATGGCTATGTACAATGCTCAGTTGCACAAGGGATACTATATATCATCTATGTTGGTATTGATCGGAGTTATTTTTACAGATATATGGCTTTATTTTATTCAAAAAAATAGAAATTAATAATCGAAAAATAAGGGACTGACTCAAATTTGAATCAATCCCTTTATTTTATTATTAATTTCCTGCTCCTTGGTTATATGATCCTTGATTGTAATTTCTCTGAGTGTTGTAATTTTGTTGAGTGTTATAACCTTGACCATATGATCCTGAGCCTCTTGAACCAGTGCCTGTACCTGTTCCGGTACCAGTTCCTGTGCCTGTTCCAGAGCCAGTGCCAGTTTGACCAGTTGTTCCTTGAGTCGTACTTCTTCTTGTAGGCTGTACATAATAGCTATATCTGTCAGGAGAAGTGCCTTCAATAAATGCTGCCAACACACCATAGGATGATCTTCCACCATCTATTGGGTTAATAGTAGTCATATAAACCTTGTCAGGCTTGACAAAATTCTTGTATTCCAAGTTTTGGTGAACCTTGTTCATTATTTTTCCCCATAGCTTTGCTGCTGACATGGAACCTCCTCCTTCAATGGCTCTTCTTTTCATAATAGTTCCATCTTCATTTTTTGTACCGGCATCATCACCTATGTAAGTTGATCCTACATAGTAAGGTGTGTATCCGACAAACCAAGTGTCTAAATAGCTATTTGTAGAACCAGTCTTACCCGCTACAGGTATTCCAGAGTAAAGTGATGCATTTTTACCGATACCCTCAGTGACTACCGCTTTGAGCATATCAGTAAGCACATATGCCACTTCTGGGTCTACTACCTTATGAGTTTGAGGTGTATTCTTTATTATCATTTCACCATTGTAAGTAGTTATTGTGGTGAATATTTCGGGTTCAACATAGACTCCTCCATTTGCAAGCGTTCCAAATGCTGCTGCCATTTGTAAAGGCGTAACACCCTTCGTAAGACCTCCAAGTACTAATGAGTTGAAGTGACGGTCAGATCTCTGTAAGCCTGCCTTATTTTCTTCCTTGAAATCCAAGATAGTAGTTAATCCAAAGTTTCTCAGATAATCCATCATCACATCAATTGCATCATCATAGGTAGGTCCAAGCAATTCGCCTACTTTGTATGCTATTGTATTTGATGATAATGCGAGACCATGTCTTATTGACATTGAACCATATCCTTGAGTAGTAGTTTCTGGGTTATCAGCTCTATTCTCACTAAACCTGTATCCGCCTCTTACATCGGAAATCAATGTAGATTGGGTAACCTTCTGAGTATCTATTGCAGCTGCATATACGGAAAGAGGTTTTATTGCAGAACCAGGCTGATAAGGTGTAATAGCTCTATTTAATGTCTTTCTTGCTTTGATGTTTCGGCCACCTATTAATCCCTTTATGTTACCAGTTCTATAGTCTATAATAACTGATGCAGATTGAGGTTGACTTAGACCGCTAGAAGTAATCGTGTGGTTAGGGAAGTTAGAATTTTTTTCGTATTCTTCTTCAATTGACTGCTGAATCTTTGGATCTATTGTCGTGTTGATTATCAATCCGCCGTTGTAATACATATTTCTAGCTTCTTCTTCTGTCTTGCCTTGTTCCATCAATGCATCGATGACATCGTACTCTATTAAACTCTCAACAGAGTTTGCTATTTTTTCGTTTGAATCTGGGAATCTAATGTTAATATTTTCTTTTAGTGCAGTGACATATTCCTTATCAGAAATAACATTAAGCTCTTTCATTTTTGCCAAAACAATTTCTTGACGGGTTTTTGCATCAGGGTTGTTGATTGCTTTTCTGAAAACCAAGTCTCCGCTTTTTAATTGCTTATATGTATCGTCGTCCACTAGATCCCATTCATAAAGCTTTTCTATCATATCTTTTTCGACCTTATTTGCAGCCTGTAATCCGTCGCTCGCTTGGAAATATAATAATTTATGATCGAGATCATTCTTAGTTTCATTTCCTGTAATTCTCGCCGTTATGTATGGTGCATACTTTGATGGGTTTCTTGTTACCCCTGCCAGCATCGCTGCTTCACCAAGAGTCAGATCTTTTGAATGCTTGTCAAAATATCCCATAGCACCGGATTCAGCGCCAACAAGTCCCTTGCCGACGAAGTAGTTATTTAGATATATTTCAAGTATCTTGTCTTTACTTATTGTCTTACTCATTTCGAGAGCATAGTAAATATCTTTAATTTTTCTACTAAAGGTCTGATCACTACTTGTCAACAACACCTTGGATACCTGCATGGTAATAGTACTACCACCTTGAGTTCTTCCCAACAATGTCTTTACAATTGAACGTCCAAGACCCCAGTAGTCGACACCACCGTGTGAGTAAAAACGCTCATCCTCTATAGAAACTATCGCCTTTCTAAGATATGGCGAAATATCACTAAGTGGTACAGGTGATTTTTTGTAAAGTGTTGGAGCAGTAGACATGGTTTCACCATTTGCATACTTAATAGTAGTTGTCTGATGAGTGAGTTTGTCCAACAATGCCTCATTTACAGGCTTAACATCCTTAAGCGATGCAAATACGAATCCCAAAACACTTGCGAAAATGATTATAAGTAGTGCTATAAGCGTTCCTATTATCTTCTTTTTTCTTTTGCTCCTCATTTTGCGTCTTGCAGCTTTTGATGGTGTTTTTGTATTTTTTTTATTATCATTATTTTTACGAGAGCCTAGCAGGCTTTTTACTCCGCTACTTTCGTTTTGAGAAGCATTGACCGCTCTAGTTTTTGAAGAGGTATTCGTACTTTTCGTGCTTTTTCTAGTTGGGCTTCCTTGACTTGGAGATTTTGCTTTTCTCTGATTCTTTTCTCTTTGTCTTTCGGAAGGCAACTTCAAATTATTTTTATCAAAAGATGTATTATCATTTGAAGAGTTGTTATTTTTTTTATTGGAAGACACAACTCTTCTTCTAATTTTATTATCTTCAGGATTTTCTTTTTTCATTATTTGTAACCTCCTTACTTCTTAAATATTATATCATTAAAACGAAGTTGAATACAATATATACTTGAACTAATTAGCAATTTATAATATTATATATGCGTATGTATTTTTTTGACGCTAGTTTATATAAGGGAGGCAAAGATGCTAGTAGTAGAAAATGTTAGCCACGGATATGGTGCGAGAACGATTTTAGAAGATGTTTCATTTAGAATAAGAAAAGGTGAGCATATAGCGTTAGTTGGTCCAAATGGTGAGGGAAAGTCGAGCTTTCTAAATATTATTACCATGAAGCTAATGCCGGATGCTGGTATGATCAAATGGTCAAATAGAGTAACAGTTGGATATTTGGATCAGCACACTGTTTTGGAAAAGGGAAAAACCATAAGAGACATATTGAGAGATGCATTTAAAAACATGTTTGAGCTTGAAAAGGAAATGCTTGAAATATACGATAAAATGGCAGAAGCCTCAGACGAGGAGATGGCAAAGTATCTTGAGGATACGGCTGATATTCAGACAGTACTTGAACACAGTGGATTTTATACAATTGATGCAAAAATTCAGGAAGTGGCGAATGGTCTAGGTCTTGGAGAAATTGGATTGGATAGGGAGGTTTCTGATTTATCAGGTGGTCAGAGGACAAAGGTGCTTTTGACGAAATTGCTTCTTGAAAATCCTACTATTTTGGTTTTAGATGAACCGACAAATTTTCTGGATGAAGAGCATATCAATTGGTTGGTAAAATATCTTCAGGAATACGAGAATGCATTTGTATTGGTTTCTCATGACATTGATTTTATCAATAATACTTGTAATGTGGTGTATCATCTAGAAAATGGTGAATTAAATAGATATAAGGGGAATTATGACGAATTTGAAAGGCTGAATGAAATCAAAAAGCGTCAGGAGGATCAGGCCTACGAAAGACAGGTTGAAGAAAGAAGGAAGCTTGAAGATTTTATTGCTAGAAATAAAGCAAGGGTTGCTACGAGAGGTATGGCAAATTCTAGACAGAAACAACTAGATAAAATGGAAGTTTTGGAAAAAAGACGGGAAAAAATAAAGCCATCTTTTTCATTTAGAGATGCAAGAACCAGTGGAAAGGTTGTATTTGAAACAAATGATCTTGTTTTAGGATACGGAGAAGCACTTACGAAGCCACTTAATTTTAGGCTTGAAAGAGGAAATAGAATTGCATTAAAGGGAATGAATGGAATAGGGAAATCTACTTTGCTTAAAACTTTGCTGGGAATTGTTAAGCCTTATGATGGTTCTGTATCATTGGGAGATTATTTAGAAGTAGGATATTTCGAACAAGAGAGCTCGCATGAAAATACAAACACTGCTCTAGAAGAGGTTTGGAATGAATACCCAGGCTTGGATAATATAGATGTCAGACGTGCTTTGGCAAAATGTGGGCTTTCAAATGAGCATATTACAAGTCAGATGAAGGTTTTGTCTGGAGGAGAGGCTGCAAAAGTTAGATTATGTAAGATAATGCTAAAGGATATAAATTTTCTTGTGCTTGACGAGCCTACCAATCATTTAGATGTAGATGCAAAGGATGAGTTGAAAAAGGCGATAAAGGAATTTAAAGGGACTGTCTTGTTGGTTAGTCATGAGCCTGAATTTTATAACGATGTGGTAGACGAGGTATGGAATATAGAAGACTTTACAACAAAGGTTATATAATTTTATAGCAATTAAAAAATCGTAAAAAAAAAATTAAGGTAAAAAATAAATCAAAAAAGCTCGTACAGTCAGTTTTGTTATAAAAACTATGTGTAACGAGCTTTTTCATATTTAACAGCAATTTGTGAATGTCATTTTATGATTTTATTTATTTTTCAATATTCCAGTCATCATACCAAGAGTCGTCAAGGTTTGCCAGAACATGAGAAAATTTGCTTTCGTTTGCAACCTGAAGAGGAGCTTTCTTTTTATACACGTTTACAGTAGCGGTACTCTTGCTAACTGGCTGAATAGTACCAGTTCCGGCTACACATCCTCCAGGACAAGCCATGCCTTCTAGCAAATAACCCTTTCTTTTTCCAGCCTTGGCAAGCAATAACATATTCCTACATTCTTTTAGTCCATCAGCACTGTCAACAGGAACCTCTCTTTCTGGATCTATTTTTTTGATTACATCTACAACTGCATTTGCAACTCCTCCAGACACTGCAAAGCCTCTACCAGCAGCAGTACCATAGTTCATATCTTTTGCAGGTTCTATTTCTTCTAGCTGTATGTCTTTTGCTTCAAACATTCCCATGACTTCTTCAAATGTTAAAACATAATCAACATGGCTCTTTACAGAGTTTCTAGTTGCCTCCAATTTTTTTGACACACATGGACCTATAAAGGCAACCTTTGCGTCTTCGTGTTTTTGCTTGATAAACCTTGCAGTAAATACCATCGGAGTCATCGCCATCGATATGTTGTCTTTGAATTCAGGGAATTGTTTTTTCGCCATTACTGACCAAGAAGGACAACAAGATGTTGCCATAAATTCAAGCTTGTCAGGTACTTTTGATAGGTAATCCTCAGCTTCTTCTATTGTACATAGATCTGCTCCTATTGCGACCTCGACAACATCAAAAAATCCTAACTTAATAAGAGCTGCTTTTAATTTTTCCGGAGTTACCTTTGGTCCAAACTGACCTACGAAAGCAGGTGCTATTTCTGCAATTACCTTGCTTCCAGATTTTATTTCTTGAATCAATTGATAAATCTGAGTTTTATCAGCTATTGCACCAAATGGACAGGATGAGATACACACTCCACAAGAAACGCATTTTTCATAATCTATGGTAGCTCTTCCAAAATCATCGGACTTTATCGCATCCATACCACAGGAAACTGCACATGGTCTTTCCATTTTTATAATGGCTGAGTAAGGGCAAACAGATTTACATCTGCCACATTTTATACATTTTTCTTGATCTATAAAAGATTTGCCATTTACCATTGATACTGCATCTTTTGGACATACCTCAATGCAAGGTCTTGCCAAGCATCCTCGACACATATCAGATGTTTTGTACACATTGTCTGGACATGAATTACACGCAAATTTTATAATATTTACAAATGGTGGCTTGTGGATAATATTGCTCACTGATTTTTCATCGATACCAGTAGACAAAGGTGCATGTTCATTTATTTTTCTAAGTGGCATACCCATCGCCAATCTGACTCTTTCGCCCACGATGGCTCTTTCCAAGAATATACTTTCTCTAACGGTTGCTATTTCTCCAGGGATTATTTTGTATGGAATTTCTTCCAATTTATTGTAGTCATTATCTCCTTCATATGCAAATTTTGCAACTTCTGTAAATACATCTCTTCGAACTTTTGCTATTACAGTAAAAATACCTTTTAAGCTCATAAATACCTCCCAAAATATCACAATTTATACTTAACATTATATATTTAACTCACACAAAATAAAATACATAAAATAGGTCTATAAAAACCAAGTAAAGAACGATGTGAATTTTACTCTATATATAAACCATTTCCTAACAAGTATAACATATATGACCGTCAAAATAAACATTGAATTACGAATAAAATAGGTCATTTTATAGATTATATATATTAAATGTATCGCAGTTTATTGGGAAAATTTATCGTGAATATTCGTAATATTATAAAAATATAAATTTTATGTTGCATTTTATTACTTTTTGTTATATAATCATTTACACTATAGCAAATATATTTGTAAAATGCTTTGATGAAGAGGAGTAGGTGTGCAGTAGATTTCAGAGAGAAGACCATAGGTGAGAGGTTTTTATCGAGGGTACATTGAAGGTAGCTTTTGAGCAGATCGTATGAAGATTAAACTCTATAGTTTAGCTGTGTAGTACGATACGTGTAATTACGTTAAAAATTTTGAGTGTCGGAAATTTTTCCGAAATTAAGGTGGTAACGCGAACATTTCGTCCTTTTGGATGGAGTGTTCTTTTTTTATAGATTTGTATTTTTATGAAATATAAGAAAATACAAAACTGTCAGATAGATCAACCATTATTTATTTGTGAAATTATAACAGTAGGAGGTATATTATGAGTAAGAATTTAGCAAAAAACTACAATCCTAAAGATTTTGAAGAAAGGATTTATAGAGATTGGGAAGAAAAAGGATGCTTTAAATCGAGTGTCAATAAGGATAAAAAGCCGTTTACGATAGTGATGCCACCACCAAATATTACAGGACAATTACATATGGGACATGCACTTGACGATACGCTTCAAGATATACTTATCAGATGGAAGAGAATGGACGGCTCTGAGTCACTATGGATTCCAGGAACGGATCACGCATCAATAGCCACAGAAGTAAAGGTTGTAGACAGAATTAAACAGGAAACAGGAAAAACAAAGTATGAGGTTGGTAGAGAAGAATTTTTGAAAAAGGCATGGGAATGGAAGGATGAATTCGGTGGAAAAATAGTAAATCAGGTGAAGAAGCTTGGTGCATCTTGTGATTGGGACAAGGAAAGATTTACAATGGATGCTGGATGCAATAAAGCCGTTACGAAGTTTTTCGTTAAATTGTATGAAGAAGGTCACATATATAGGGGAAACAGAATAATAAACTGGTGTCCAGACTGCTTGACGACACTTTCGGATGCCGAAGTAGAACATGAAGATATGGAAGGTTTTTTCTGGCATATCAAATATCCAATAAAGGATAGTGATGAGTATCTTGAAATAGCGACTACTAGACCTGAAACAATGTTGGGGGACTCTGGTATTGCTGTTCATCCAGATGACGAGAGATATGCACATCTTGTTGGAAAGGTTGCAATATTGCCATTGGTAGGAAGAGAGCTTCCAATAGTTGCAGATGAATATGTAGACAAAGAATTTGGAACTGGAGCAGTAAAAATGACTCCGGCTCATGATCCAAATGATTTTGAAGTAGGTAAAAGACATGGACTTGAAGAAATCAACGTAATGCATGACAATGCGACTATGAACGAGCTTTCTGGAAAATATGAAGGTATGGATAGATATGAATGTAGAAAAGCGCTGGTAAATGACCTTGATGAAGCCGGATATCTGTTGAAGGTTGAAAAGCATGACCACGCTGTTGGAACTTGCTATAGATGTCATACTGTAATAGAGCCTAGACTATCTCTACAATGGTTTGTAAAGATGGATGAGCTTTCGAAGCCAGCGATAGAAATACTAAAGAATCAAGATCTAAAATTTGTACCTGAAAAATTTGACAAGACTTATCTTCAGTGGTTAGAGAATATCAGAGACTGGTGCGTATCTAGGCAGCTGTGGTGGGGACACCAAATTCCGGCATACTATTGTCAAGACTGTGGGGAAGTAGTGGTTTCAGAAGATGCACCTACATCTTGTCCAAAGTGTAATTCTTCAAATTTCAAGCAGGATGATGATGTTCTTGATACTTGGTTTTCATCAGGATTATGGCCTTTTGAAGTATTAGGTTGGCCTGAAAAAACTCCAGAATTGGATTACTACTATCCAACCTCAGTGCTTGTTACTGGATATGACATAATCTTTTTCTGGGTTGTTAGAATGGCGTTTAGTGGTATGTTCTGCATGAATGAAAAGCCATTTGATCATGTATTGGTTCATGGATTGGTTAGAGATTCGCAAGGTAGAAAGATGTCGAAATCACTTGGAAATGGTATAAATCCTCTTGATATAATAGATGAATTCGGAGCGGATGCTTTGAGATTTACTCTTGCAACAGGAAATTCACCTGGTAACGATATGAGATTCTATATGGAAAGAGTTGAGTTCGCTCGTAACTTCAACAATAAATTGTGGAATGCATCTAGATTTGTATTTATGAATTTGGAAGACGAGACTCTACTAGAAAATTTTGATAGAAATGCAGTTTCAAAGGATCTAACTTTGGCTGATAAATGGATAATCTCCAGAGCCAATAGAATAGTTGGAGAAGTAACTGACAATATGGATAAATTCGAACTGGGTATTGCGCTTCAAAAGGCATACGAGTTTACGTGGTCTGAATACTGCGATTGGTATATTGAAATTGTTAAACCAAGACTGTATGGCGAAGATAGAGATGCCAAGAGAGCAGCACTTTATACATTGACATATGTGCTTGAAAAGGTATTGAAGCTGTTGCATCCATTTATTCCGTTTATTACAGAAGAAATATACTCTTATCTTCCAACTGTTGATGGATTAATAATAACTGCTGAATACCCTAGATACAGTAAAGACGACAATATGGAAATCGAAGAAGAAAAAATGAATCTGATAATGGAAGCCATTAGAAATGTTAGAAATGTAAGGACAGAAATGGACGTTCCACCTTCAAAGAAAGCAAAGATAATTATTGTTCCTTCTTTAGATAAAAAATCTGCAATGGAAGATGGTCAGGATTACTTTAAGGCACTGGCATTTGCTTCAGATGTAGAGATAAGAGATAGTAAGGATGGTATACCTGAAGATGCAGTAGCGATAGTTATTGATGGTGTGGAGATATTTATCCCTCTTGATGAATTGGTTGATTTTGAAAAAGAGAGAGAAAGATTAACTAAGGAAAAAGAAAAGGCGATTTCTGAAATAAAGAGAGTCGAAGGTAAGCTAAGTAATCCTGGATTTATGGGTAAAGCGCCTGAAAAACTAATAGAAGAAGAAAAAGCAAAAAAAGAAAAATATGAAGAAATATTAAAAACAATTGAAGAGAGATTGTCAAAATTATAAAAGTGATTTATGTTCACTCTTGTGAGATTAATTTACAAATAATACAATAATACAAAAAGTCACATTATATATATGTAAGTTTTCAAGTTTTAAGTCGGTCAGGCTACTGATATGATTTTTGGATGCTGCTATAATATATTGTGACTTTTTTATTTTATTAAAAAAATTTGAAATACTGCCTGTTTATTGTATTGAAATTCTTTAAATATTCTAAAATTTGTCTTAAGAATAAGTTAAAGTCATTGAATTAAGAAAATAAAACCTGTATAATTCAAATGAAGATGTTTTCAAAATAATAAAGGGGGAGTTATATGAAAAATAAGAATGATGAAGTCAAATTAGAATGTAGTAAATGTACACATGGAAATATTTTTTTGAGAGCACTGGGTAATCCAATCGACTCATGGTCTAGGTTAATATTGGCGTGCTTTCTATTTGTAGGGATTTACTATTTCCTTCGCGAGGCTAGTTCTATGTTGTTCGATTTATTTATGACCAATTTTATGTCAGGAGCCACAGACGTGAATCCGATTTATGAGTCAAGACTTACCGACTGGTTGATTTTTATGTTTGTTCCTTCAATCATGTCAGTGTACTGTATCGTGTATAAGGTTTCACCTAAGCTGCTTATTTCTATAAAGCCTGGTTTTAGATGGGGATGGTTCATCAGGTGTTTGGTGGTGGTTGTTCCAATATCTGGAATATTGATAATAGGCCAATCAGCTCTAGAAATGCAATCTGAGTTAGTATTTTCGAATTTTACAATAGGAGCTGTTTTGATGACAGTGGTGATGTCTTTTTTACAATCGGCAGGAGAGGAGTTTGTTTTTAGAGCAGGTAGCCTACAGATATTTTCAACTGTTATAAAATCAAACAAATGGGCTTGGATTCTGCTTTGTGTTTTAATCTCAATAATATTTGCATTGATGCATAATCCTAATAGTTTTCCAGCTACATTGGACTTATTTGCTACAAGCTTGCTTATGTTTGCGTTGGTTTATTACACTGGTGGGATAGAGGCGAGCATAGTACTTCATTCAGCGAACAATCTGTTTTTAAATTTATTGACAGATTTTTCGAATATAGGAGTAGATTTTAATGCGAGCTCGGATTCTAGTGGTGGAGATTTGACTGGAACGCTAGTGGTAATAGGATTAAATGTTGCGATTACATTGCTAGTAATGTTTATGTGGAACAGATATCAAAAAAAGGTGTAAAAAAGATATAAAAAGCATATTTAAAAAAGATATAAAAAGTATATTTAGTTAAAAAAGGGATTATATATTTATGTAAAAAAGGCTCGTATATTCATACTAGATGAATTTTTTGAGCCTTTTTTGTTTTATTATTTATATACTCTTTTTAAGCCCTTTATGATTGGAAGGGCGATTATTGCACCGACAATTCCCTGAGCGAGATCTCCCGGCATTGATGTAAATGGTGTAATCCAGTTTCCATAAAGAATAACTTCTGTGAAGTAGTATCCAATTATCATCCAAATCGTTGAAATTAGCATCGCAATTATATTTGTGATTATGCTATTTCCATTTTTTCCGTTTATGTGAGATATTTTTCCCAACATATATCCCATAATACCTCTTATAACAAATGTAAATGGGGCCCAAACCGCCCAGCCTGATAAAATATCGAAAATTGCCATACCGAAAGCACCTGAAATAGCACCCTTCTTCTCTCCAAAAACAATGGCAGAAATAAATAACATACCTGTGCCAAGATGTATTAGACCACCCTTCATAGAAATCGGAAGAGTGATATTGATAAACCTTGTGGCAATAAACACAAGGGCTGTCAATAAGGCACATTCGACCAAATCCTTAGTTGTAAACTTCGAGTTACTTTGTTTTACTGCATTACTTTCAATCAACTGAAACGCCTCCTCGTATAATATAGTTGTAGTTATATTTTCTAAGTCTATTATGACAAATAATCACTGAAATTTATTTTTTATAGTTTTTTACAAATCCGTCAAATAGAGTTTCGTCCAAATGAACACCATAGTGTGCAAATGCTTCGTCCAATAATGATAAGATATATGAGGTTCTATCAAAGGTTGCATTTTCTCCCATATGTCCAATTCTGATGATTTTGTCTTTATATTCTGCCAGAGATGTGGCTATTATTACGCCATGCTTTTCATATATAAATCTGGTGATATCCGTTGCTCTAATATTATCAGGTAGCTCTATTGCTGTGACAGTATTTGAGAAATCAGATTCCAAGAACAGTCTTAATCCAGATTTTTCAATTGAACTTCTAACGCAAGTCGCTATTTTTTTATGTCTGTCTAGCACATTATCTATTCCCTCGCTTACAATATTCTCAAGTGCAACTCTAAGAGAAATTATATCGCTTGAAGGTAGGGTGTATGGAAAATACTGCTCGGACAAGTAGTTCTCCCAAATTCTAAGATTGGCATAAAAGCCTATAATGGGCTTTTCTCTTTTTCTCATGCTTTCTGATGCCATGTCGCTGACAGAGACGATTGTTATGCCAGGTTGGGCAGAAATTGCTTTTTGAGATCCGCCAATCACAATATCAGCGCCTGATTTATTTACGGATAAAAACTCTCCGACCATGCCTGAAACAGAATCGACAACACTCATTATTCCATATTTTTTTAACAGTGGACATATTTTGTGAATATCGTTTAAAACTCCCGTCGGTGTATCACAATGAACTATTGTGGCATATTTAAAGTCAGAATCTCTTTTTAGAAATTCCTCCAGCTCCTCGCATGAAACACCTCTTTTGTAGTCTTGCTTAAACATTACTGGTAGACCACCATACATTGAAACAAAATCCTTAAATCCATTTCCGTAGAGTCCGTTGTCGATGACAAGAATTCTGTCTCCAGATTCCGTGAGAGATGCACAGGCTGCCTCAAGACCTAAAATAGCTTCCCCAGATAGCATATAGGTATTGTTATTGGAATCTATGATTTTATTAATAATATCGCAGGTATCCTTATAATACTTAACAAAATCTCTATCAATATCTGGATTTGTAGTTTCCAATGATCTTGCAGCTCTTACATTTTCTCTAACATATGTAGGCCCAGGTGAATAATTATATTTATACATTATAATACCTCCGTTTGACACAATATTATTTCTTACGTATTATATTATACTTGCAAAAGTATTTAATTAAAAGAAAAACGATACATTTGGGAAAAATATCCAAAATGTATCGTTACAATGGTAAAATTATGGTTTAGAACGATTGTAGAGAATCGCTCTGATAAATCATAATAATAAATTATTTGTTATTGATTATAGCCTTTGCTATTTAAGATTTTCCAATAATTTCTTAGTGAATTTCCACATTCTTTCAACAGATGATATACTCATATGTTCTAGTGGTGTATGTGCGTCTTTGATATCTGGCCCGAAACTAATCATCTCTGTATCTGGAAGTATACCTTTCAATAATCCACATTCTAATCCGGCGTGAATAGAAGATATCTCTGGAGCTTTGCCAAACAATTCTTCGTAAGTTTCGACGCTTATATCTCTCAATTTTGATTCGGCTTCATATTGCCAAGCTGGGTAAGAGGCATATTCCTTGCTATTTGCACCAAATGCCTCACAAAGTGATGCGATTCTGTTTAATATTTCTCTCAAGGAGCTTGTAGAAGCAGAGCGAACTGATGTGACAAGTACAAGCTTTCCATCTTTCTCACCAATTATAGCGTTGTTAAGTGATGTCTGAACCAGACCGTCGATGTCCTTGCTCATATATTGAACTCCATCTGGCAATACCATCAAGAAGTTGATAAGTCTACTGCTCAAGTCTTTTGTGTATGTTTCTGTTGTATTTGAATCCTGAATTGAAATATTTAAACCAGGTTCCTCAACTCTATATTCCTCTTTGATGTCGTCTATTAATTTTTCTACTGAATCTTTTAATTCAGCATAGTTATCGCAAGTGAATACGGCTTTTGTGAAGCTAGGTACAGCATTATGTTTAATTCCGCCATCAATAGATGCCAAAACGATATCCTTTTTGATGGAGTGAAGAATTCTCGCAGCAAGCTTTATTGAGTTACCTCTTTGCATATGGATTTCAGCACCTGAATGCCCACCCTTTAATCCAGATACAACAAGCTCGTAAGCTTTTGATCTTGTGCTTTCTCTTTCAACCTCAAAAATAGAGTCGATGTTTGAGCCACCAGAACAGCTTACCAAAAAGCATCCTTCCTCTTCAGTATCAAGGTTCAATAGTCTTGTTCCTGTAAGATGTTCGCTAGTCAATGCCATTGCACCATCCATACCAGTTTCTTCATTAGTTGTAACCAATAATTCTATTGGTGGGTGTGGAATGTCGTCCGCATCCAATATAGCCAATCCGTAAGCTACTGCTATTCCGTCATCTCCGCCCAAAGTTGTTTTGTTGGCTCTAAGAATATCTCCATCAACGATCATTTCAATAGGATCGATGTCGAAGTTGTGGCATGAGTCATCAGTTTTTACGCAAACCATATCCATATGTCCCTGGATAATGACTGTTTCAGAATTTTCATATCCTGGTGTTCCAGGCTTCTTGATTATTACGTTTAGGATTTCATCCTGATAGACTTCAAGATTTCTTTCCTTTGCGAAATCAACTAAAAAATCACTGATTTCTTTTTCGTTTCCAGAACTTCTTGGATGTTGATTGATTTCATAGAACCATTTGAATACTTCCTTTGGTTCAAGATTGCTTAAATTATTCATTATACTAAACCTCCACAAAAAATTATAAATGAAAATTTTATTAAAATAAAGCCTCTTTTACTCTTGATACGAAATCGTTGATATGTTCTCTAGAGTATTTTTCAGCTTTTATTTCGTCATTTTCTTCGATTGCTTCAATAATCAATTTAAACGTTCTAGTAAATATTGTCATATCTGTAAAGTACTCCTTACAGTAGTGCCACAATCTTTCAGTATGTAGATGAAGTGATTTCAGCGTTGAAGTCAGCCAAGGGTTATTACAAGCTTCCAATATTATAGAGTGAAACTCTTCATCATAATCTATAGCTTTCTGATAGTCGTCGTTTAAAGATAATCTATCAAGTTCTGCAGTTATTTCCTTCAATCTATTTAGCTGTTCCTTTGTAATATAGTTCACAGCATTTCTTGTAGCAAGAGGATCTAAAACAGAAGTCAGCTCAAATAAGGATTTCATAGTTGTGAAATCAATAAATGCAACTTGAACTCCATATCTTGGAACGATGTTCAGCAACATATCCAATTCAAGTCTTTGGAATGCATTTCTGACTGGAGTTCTACTTATATCGAATTCTTTTGATATCTCTATTTCGTTTAGCACATGTCCGGGTTTGTACTCATTTTTTACAATTCTCGACTTAAGTTCTTCGTATATATCAATTTTTTTCATAATAAACACCCCTCATTTTTATAATTTATTTGTAGTTTATGAGAAACTTATTCAATAAATATATTATATAATGTATGTTAGTAAAAAACAACCGTTATAGTTTTGAATATACAAAAAAATCTTTTAAAAACTCAGAATTATTAATTTTTATTAAATGTTTTATTTTATTAAAAAACATCGAGTACAATTTAGAAAATCTTTTTACAAAAAATTTCAAATATTTCATTATTTATGGTATGATAGAATATAAGATTTAGTATTTTTTTATATTGGTTATTAAATTTATGGTGTGAGATATTTTTTTTGTATAGATTTATTAAAAAATAAAGTAGTATAGCTTTGTTTGAAAATATGATCAAGCATTTGAGAGGGTAATAGAGATTTAAGAATAAAAGGGAGAATAAGTTATGAATTATGAAGAGTCAGTATGTTATATACATAGCTCAAATAAATTTGGCATGGTTCTAGGGTTGGAAAGCATATCAGAGCTTTTGAATAGGCTTGGGAATCCCCAACGACGACTGGAATTTATCCATATTGCTGGGACTAACGGTAAAGGTTCGACAGCAGCTTTTATCGCCAAAATTTTGCAAGAAAGTGGATACTGTACAGGTCTATATACATCACCGTTTTTGGAGGTATTCAATGAAAGAATAAGGATAAATTTTGATAATATACCGGATGATGATTTGGCAGAGGTTACTACAAAAGTAAAGTTTGTGTGTGACAGTATGATCGATGATGGACTACCACATCCAACTGAATTTGAAATTGTCACTGCCATTGCATTTTGCTATTTTTGCATGAAAAATGTAGATGTGGTTGTCTTAGAAGTAGGTCTGGGTGGAAGATATGATGCTACAAATGTGATTGAAAAATCACTCGTGAGCGTTATTACATCGATTAGCATGGATCATACACAGGTATTGGGAGATACGATAGAAAAAATAGCATATGAAAAGGCTGGAATCGTAAAGCAAAGTGGTGTTACATTTTTATACGACCAATGCGAGAATGTGAAGAAAGTTATTGGAGATATCTGCAATGAAAAGGAAAATAAACTAATTGTGTCTGATTTCTCAGATGTAGTGGTAGAGAAATATAACCTAAACAATCAGGTATTTTCATTCAGCGATTATCTGGGTAATGAGCGAAAATGCTACAAAATAAGGCTTTTAGGAGAGCATCAGATTAAGAATTGTATTTTGGCTTGCAATATTGCGTTTTTTCTAATGAATAATTCCAGGCTTGTAAAAATTTCTGAGGAAAATATAAGAAACGGGATATTGAATACAAAATGGGCGGGAAGGTTTGAGATTATTTCTGAAAAGCCTCTTCAAATAGTCGATGGTGCCCATAACCTTGACTCAGCAAAAATGTTGTCAAATGAAATTGATAGATTACTCGATGGTTATGACAAGACTCTTGTTATAGGCGTACTGGAAGACAAGGATGTCGACGGAATAGTAAAGGCGCTAGTACCGAAATTCGATAGGGTTGTCGTGACATTGCCTGATAGTTCAAGATCTATGTTAGTTGAGGATTTATCGATTAGAGTAGGTGTGTATTCAGAAGATATTGTTTGTATTGAAGACCCTGAGAAGGCAATAAGGTTTGCCATAGAAAATGTTAATAAGATTAAAAATAGTAATAAGAAAGGCAAATTTGCCATAGTGAGTGCGGGTTCATTATACTTGATAGGAAAAATAAGGATGGCAAATAAAATGGCAAAAAAAAGTGTATGATGAATGGTTATTTATATCTGAAGTAATTTGTAACTGAATAAATAAAAAAATTAAAATCATTTTTAATAATTAATAAAAAAGATTGTTAAATATTAATAAAAAGTGATATAATAAAACTACTAGCTTTATTGTATCACTTGCAATACGTCTACTTTGGGAAAACGTATTGTGATAATTAAGTATAAGAGGTGAATTGAATGGACAATCAAAAAAGGGAAAATTTGAAAAAAACATATATTAGAATGTTACAACAGGAAAGGTTTGTTCAAGCTAGTGTTGAGATATCTGATGAGTATGGACTTTATGACGATTTGGGAAAAGATATAAATGATACTTGTGGTCAAATTGAGATAGATGATGTCGACAATATTGTAGATAAATATGAAGACGACGTAAAGTGGCTTGAAAAAAATTTGGCGATAATAGAAAATAGATTTGCCTACTCTGTAAAGAAAATAATCGATGCTGATGAAAGCCAGATGATGCACTTGAAAGACGCATTCTATAAAATGGGAGCAGAGGTTAATCCGGAATATGAAGGTAAACCCGTCATCGAGATATACTGGGTGATTAGAAACCTATTGTTGGACGGTGGAAAATCTGAAGAGTTCAATAAAATAGTGGATGACACGTACGATGAAGTTGTGTGGACGAGAACGAGACCTACTACGATGAAGTACTGGACATATTGGGATTTAGATTTCCATAAATACTATACAGAGCTAAGAAGGGCATTTATCAAAGGAATATTGGAAAAAACTGATATTGAATTTGTTGTTATAGAAGAAAATGTGATATCTTTAGCTAGAAGGTAGCTTCTAAAAAAGGAGAGTACAGTGATACATGCCATATGTGGTATGTTGCTGTATTCTCCTTTTGTGTTATATAAGACCGAATATATCCAAAATTTTTAGATATTCTTCATTTCCGGATTTTGTCCATTTACTAGCAATTCTTTTTGCGTCTTCTTCATTTTCAACTAAAAAACTAGTTTTAAAAATCTCCAAGGAACCCTTTGTAACTGAAGCTACAACAGTGTAGCTAAAATCATCGTTTTTACCATAGTCTGCCTTAAGCAAAACCTTCTCTGCGAAAATTTCATCGTAATTTTCATCTATATACTTGTCTATTTTTTTTATAAAATAGTCGGGTATTCTATCAATAAATGATGTCAACACTTCGAGTCCATTTTGCGTTACCGAATATAAAATAGTGCCATTTTTTTTATAGGTTGTTACTATTTTTGTTTCTACCATATTTTGTAGGAGTGACATAAGCGTAAAATAATCCAGTATTTCGGTACTAAGGATTACATTTGCGAGTTGAGCATCTGTCATATCTTTTTTTATTTTCTTTAATGTATATAGTATTGTGAGTTTTTCCGTTATTAGTTCATCAAAATTCTTATCAAACATGGCGTACCCTCCTAAAATCATAATCATATAATATAATTTTAAGTTAAGAGACACTTTATGTCAAACAACAAAAGTAACAACTTCAAAAATTATCAATATTCTTTTCAAATTGTTACTTTTGATGCTGTTGAAATTATTGTAATTGTTACTTATTTTATATTGTATTATTGAATTTTATATTGTAAGATATATTTGATATTAAATTGAGAGGTGTTTGGATGTGAATCAAAATAGGATTATATTCTTTAGGAAGATGGTAATAGCTTCTGTGATGTCATTGGCGTTATCATGTCAATTTGCAATGGCTTCATATGCTGAATCTACTAGATATAACGACTCGTTTTCAAGATCTGCAATAATTTCAGATATAGATACTGGTAGGATTATATATGAAAAAAATGCTGATAATGTACAGTCGATGGCAAGTATTTCAAAGGTAATGACATTGCTAGTAGCATTTGATGCAATAGATTCAAAAAAAGCTTCAGAGGATGACGTAGTTACAATTGCGCAATCGGATGTAAACCGATATGGTACTCACATGGAATTGGTTGTAGGTGATAAGGTAACTCTGAGAGAGCTTATGGAGGGCATGATGCTTATTTCAGCCAACGATGCTGCTCTTGCAATTGCAAGACATATAGGTGGAAGCTATGAAAATTTTGCGAAATTAATGAATAAAAAGGCTGTCGAGTTGGGAATGACAAATACAAAATTTTACAATCCAAACGGACTTCCTGAGCAGATAAACTATGATGGTAGGATAATGTCTGTTGAGAATAAAACAACGGCAAGAGATGTATTGAAATTATCTTTTTGGATATATAAAAAATATCCAAATAAATTAATTAAAATAACCAATAGATCTTATTTTACTGGTGTTGCAAAAAAAATAAATAAAGAAAATACCAATCCTTTGATTCCGATGATAAGCAGTGTAGATGGATTAAAGACAGGCTTCACAGATAGTGCTGGGTATTGTCTTGCATATTCGATGATTACTGATAAGGGAAATGGCAATGATTCTAAAAATAGGTTGGTAGGTGTATCACTTGGCGCACCAAGTAAAGACGCTAGAAAAAGCACGACATTTAATGCGTTGACTTACATTGCAAAACACTACAAAACAAAGATTTTGTATAGTGAAAATTCGAAAATTTCGAATACGAATATAGCAGGGTTGTCAATTTTCGATATCGATGTTTCTTCAAGAAATGAAATAAAAGTAATGAAAAAAGATACTGAAAAAATAAAGCATAGCATTAGGTACAACACTGTTAAATTGATGGATAATAACGACAGTCCGATTGGAAAAATTGTTATAAAAGATAAATATGACAACATCATTTCCGAGAATAATATATATACGGAAAAGCCACTTGAAAAACTGCCTTATTTTGACAAGCTGAAAATTTCATTTTCTGCAATATATTCGACTTTATTTGGCATAGATAGCAATGGTGAATATCCAGTTTTTAAATTATTTTAAAAATTGAAAGCTCGCAACATTCCTTGTGACGTGTTTGTTTCCAAGACTAGTATATTTATAGTTTGTTTTGGAGAATACAGTAATTGTCGGAATGTGCGAGCTTTTTAAGTTAAATTCACATTTTGGGTGTAACTATTATTTAGTTATAAATTCTTTATATTTATCAAGCTCTGACTGATTCATAACAAGTCTAAGCTTTATTCCATTATCCGTCATTTCAAAGTCTTCCATTTCAATTACTCTATTAGATCTTATTTCATTGAAAGTTTCATATTTTGAATATGGTAACAAGAGAATCTCTTCGTAAGATTTTTGGAATAAATTTGACTGAATAACATCTAGCAATTTATCCATATTGTAACCACTTTTTGCTGAAATGTATATTTTTTCATCTGTGCTTTCCGGAATTGCATCAAGCTTATCCGCCTTATTGTAAACGGAGATTTTTTTCTTGTTTGTTACTCCAATTTTTTCAAAAGTGTAATCCATGATATTTTTCTGGATATCTTGTCCATTAGAGCTTGCATCGAAAACATTGATGATAAGATCGGCATAGCTTATTTCTTCAAAAGTCGATCTAAAGGCAGTTAGCATTGGTTTTGGAACATCGCTTACAAATCCTATTGTGTCGACAATCAAAAAGTCTTGTCCATTTGGTAGAACAGATTTCCTCAAGGAAACGTCCATTGTTGACAACATCTTGTCCTTTACCACTATTTCACTTTCTTTTGTATAATCTGAATCCAATTTCATTAGTTCATTGATAATAGCAGATTTTCCTGAATTTGTATATCCAGTAAATGCAACGAGCGGAAGATTTTTGCCTAGTTTTTTTGATCTCTGGACAAATCTGTTTTTTACAATGACACTCAAATCAATTTTGATTGACTGAATTTTTTCATTTATAGATTCCTCATCAGTAAGAATTCTGCTTCCAAAAGGGTTATTTACGCACATTCCAGAGCCATATTTATATATTCCTTGAAAACCTTCTAGCTTATCTAGTCTATATGAAAGCTGTGCTTTTTCTATTTCAAGTTTTCCCTCTCTTCTATTGGCTCTATTTGCAAGTATGTCTAATAGAAGCATCGTTCTATCTACAACCTTTACACCTGATAATTCCTCGATATTTTTGATCTGTGTTCCAGTTAATTCGTCTATAAATACGAGCATATTTGCATCTAAATCCTTTAACTGTCTGATTACATAGTCCAAAGTTTCCTTATCCAAATAGTAGTCGGGATCGATTTTTTGGTGAAGTATCAATTCAGCTCTTACATCTCCTCCGGCTGCTTGAACAAGTTCCTTCAATTCCACCATCGATTCTTCAACTGATGTAGCATGGATTATTATGTCCTCAGCTACGGCGATAGTTATACCAATTTCATCGAATTTGCTTAAATCTTTTTGCGAAATGATTAATTTTTCCATAGGGGCCTCCTAATTATTTTATATATTTTTTATAGTTATTGTAGTCCATTTCATCCAAGGATACTATTAGATCAATACCCTCAGCAGTATATTCAAACTTATCTAATACGTATTTGTCCTTGATTGAGCTGAAGATATCACCTCTTTCAAAAGGCAACAGCAGATTTACATTGTATGTTTTCTCCATAATCGACTCTTGAATTAGATTCATCAGCTTGTCTATGTTTATGCCATTTTTTGCAGAAATATAGACGATATCTTTTTGGTTTTTCGGATAAATATCCAATTCCAACTGATCTATTTTATTGTAGACTGTTATAGTTTCTTTGTCATTGGCACCCAAGTCTTTTAACACACTTTCTGTAGTCAACTTTTGAATATCTGAGCTTTTGTTAGTGGCATCGATAACATGAAGAATTAAGTCGGCATATTTTACCTCTTCTAATGTAGCCTTAAATGCTTCAATTAAATCATGTGGAAGCTTACTCACAAAACCAACAGTATCTACTATTAGAAATTCCTTTTTGTTTGGAAGAACAGCTTTTCTCAAAGATACGTCAAGAGTTGCAAATAGCATATCTTTCACAAATACGTTCTTTTCCTTCTCGTATTCTGGGTGTTTTTTTATTATTTCGTTGAGTAATGTCGATTTTCCGGCATTTGTATATCCGACTAGAGCCACTATTGGAATATTATTCTTTGCTCTTTGAACTCTTTGAGTTTCTCTATTTTTTGAGACCTCTCTTAATTCTTCCCTAATGCTTGCAGCCCTATTTAGAATATGTCTTTTATCTTTTTCTAATTTTTGTTCACCCGGACCTCTTGTACCAATACCCGCTCCGGTTCTACTCATATGTCCACCCATGCCGTATAGTCTAGGCAATCTATATTTCAACTGTGCCAGCTCTACTTGTAGTTTTCCCTCTTTACTGTGTGCTCTTTGGGCGAAAATATCCAATATCAAAGTTGTTCTGTCGATTATTTTTTTTCCAACAATGTTTTCAATATTCCTTATTTGAGCACCAGACAGTTCGTCATTAAAAACTACCATTGTAGCATCTAGACTTTCGGCGTAGTTTTTTATTTCTTCTATTTTTCCGCTTCCCAGATATGTGGCAGCATCAATTGTATGTCTGTTTTGAACTAAATCACCGACAACCTCGCCACCAGCAGCCTTGACTAGTTCTATAAGCTCCTTCATAGAATCCTCAATATCTATTTCTGATTTTCGCAGGCTGTTTGACGTGAGATTAAGACCTACGCAGAGGGCTTTCTCTCTCTGGTTTATCATGTCTTCATTATTTATACTTAAATCGTTCATATTATTATATACTATGTAGTATCCTCCTGTTTTTGAGTTTAAAAAATTTACCAAGAGTATCCATTCTTAGATGATGTTGATAAATTTACCATAATTATACCATAATTTTATTGATATATAGCCATATAATTGATAAAATAAACAGTAATTTAAACAAAAGTTGATTTGTTTGGTGTATAATATATGTACTGAAAAACAAATTAAAAAGTTACGAAAAGAATTTATACTATTGATATAGTTGAATACGATTACAGGAAAGGATTTGATTTAGATTGAATCTAAATAAAGGAATATCATATGAAAAAATATAAATTTTTTAGTCATGTTGAATGTGAATTTTTTCCATGTCATAAACTGGAAGGAAGTGGTTTGAAAAAAGAAGACTTTAATTGTCTATTCTGCTATTGTCCTCTTTATGCACTGGGTAAGAACTGTGGTGGAAACTTTTCTGTTAGTGAATCTGGAGTGAAGGACTGTACAAACTGTTTATTACCACATAGAAAAGATAACTACGAGTATATTATTTCAAAATTTAGAGAAATTGTTGAAGTTACAAAAATAGTTGAAAGAATGGGGGATGAGTAATAAGTGGAAGATAGACGTAATGGAATTAGAAGAGCTACGGTGGCTGGGATAGCCTTAGTTGTTCAAGTATCATGGATTTATTTTATGTTTTACAGACTTAGCAGTTATTATCAGCTAGTGACTGTAATAACACAGTTTCTATCAGTTGTCCTAGCTCTTAAGGTATATGGAAAACACACAAATGCAAATATTAAGATGCCTTGGATGTTTTTTCTTTTAGTTTTGCCATTGGCTGGTGTTATTTTTTATACATTATTTGGAAGTAGATTTTCACGTTTTTTTACAAAAAGAAGGTATAAATCGATTTATGGAATATTTGACAGTATATTAATATCCGACAGAACAGTTTTAAACGAGCTTAGAGAAAGGGATAAGGTTGGTTTTGGACAGTCCTATTATATAAGCAAGCATGGAAAAATGCCTCCATATAAGGGAAATAAAATTAGGTATTTTAGTGAGGCATATGAAGGGATAGCTGCTCAGAAGGAAGATATGAAAAATGCGAAAAATTTCATATTTATGGAGTATCACGCAATTGAAGATTCCGAGTCATTTAGAGAGATTGAAGATATTTTGGTACAAAAGGTCAAAGAAGGTGTCGATGTCAGAATACTATATGACGATATGGGAAGCATTGGCTTTGTAAATACTTCATTTACGAAAAAGCTCAAAAAGAAGGGGATTAATTGTAGAGTTTTCAATCCGGTAATACCTATTTTAAACATATTTATGAATAATAGAGATCATAGAAAAATAACTGTCATAGACGGCAAGATTGCATATACTGGTGGATATAATATTGCCGACGAGTATTTTAATATTGTAAATCCATATGGATATTGGAAAGATACTGGAGTGAGAATAGAAGGTAAGGCAGTAGATAATTTTACAATAATGTTTTTGGAAATGTGGAACTCTATTAGATTTGACATAAATAAAAAAGAGCATATTGATAGGCTGTTGAATCAAGCAGATTATTTTGAGGGTGAAGAGGGAATTATTCAGCCATTCTCAGAAAATCCACTATATGAGGAAAAAGTATCGAGAAATGCATATATTAATTTGGCAAAGAGTGCCAATGACTACCTGTATATTATGACTCCGTACTTGATAATTGATGATTTATTAAATGATGAATTGACAATGGCTGCCAAAAGAGGTGTGGATGTAAGGATTATTACACCTGGTATTCCGGACAAAAAAATAATATACAGCACAACTAGATCATATTACGCTGCACTGGCGAGAGAAGGTGTAAGAATTTTTGAGTATACTCCAGGATTTATGCATGCAAAGCAACACATTGTCGATGATAAATACGCAATTATTGGAACAATAAATTTGGACTATAGAAGTCTGTATCTACATTTTGAAAATGGTGTTTTCATTGCTGACAACCCTGTGATTTTGGAAATGAAAAAGGATTTTGAGAATGTTTTTGAGCAAAGTGAGGAGGTTACGCATAATTACTCATCAGATAGATCGACTGTACTGAGAATTAGGCAGTGTATTTTGAGGTTATTCTCACCATTGTTGTAGAAATTATGCAATCAAAACACATAATTAACTAAAAGTATTTACAACTACCGTGAAAAATGGTATAGTATTAATGTTGTGAATTACAGCATAGAGGCATAGCCTTTAAATGGACAATGTAGCAAATATATTTAAGACAGCTCGTCTTAGCGGCTGAAATAATATGTTTACACATCCATTTTTGTGGACAATGCACAAAGTGTGCATCCAAATTATTATTTTAAAAAGGAGAAAAAATTATGTCATCAATTACAAAAGGACCTAAGTTCAAATTGTCAAGAAGACTAGGACTTAACGTTTGTGGTCATCCAAAAGCAATGAACAGAGCTGGAAAGGGAACTGCTAGAAGCGACAAGAAGCTTTCACCATATGGACAGCAGTTACTAGAAAAGCAGAGATTAAGAGCTTACTACGGAATTTCTGAAAAGCAGATGAGAATTTACATGAAGAAGGCTCAGAATTCTAAGGAAACAACTGGTAATGCAGTTATAAAGACTTTGGAATGTAGACTAGATAACCTGGTATATAGAATGGGTCTAGCTAACTCAATCAGACAGGCAAGACAGATGGTAGGTCATGGAAACATCCATGTAAATGGAAGAAAAGTTGATATACCTTCATTCATTGTAAGTGTTGGAGATGAAATATCACTAAGAGAAAAATATAGAACTAATCCTCTATTCAAGGCTAACTTTGAGGCTGCTTCACTAAGCGAATATCCTTATTTAACTAAGGATCAAGCTAATTTCTCAGCAGTTCTTTCAAGAATGCCAGAGAGAGATGAAGTGCCAATTGAAATCAATGACGCACTAGTAGTCGAATTCTACTCTAAGTCATCACTATAAGATAAAAATATTTTGCAGTATTCGCCATTATGGCGTCTACTGCATTTTTTATTGAAATAATAAGTTCTTGTGATGTTTTTGTGAAATCACAAATAGATATAAGCAGAGACTGTTTTTTATATACAAAAATAAACTACAGTGTCCATAAACGATGATGATAACGGTAGCTTATGATGGTAACTGTAGCTTATTTATTATTGTTATTTTGTTTTATATTGTTATTTTTCTTTTTTATAGTTTTTATATTTCTTATATGATACATCAACCAATGATTTTTCCTTACTATGTGTAAGCATTTCTAACGCATCTGAAACCTTATAGAAGCCACCTTCTAAAAATTCTTTAGAAATTTCAGTCTCAATATTTTCAGCTTCCATAACATACCACATTATAGCGTTACAAACTCTTTGATTTCTACTTCTTGAGAAGAATTCATAAATGGTGTCTCCTGCGATATCCAATATCTTAGGGTCTACTCCCGTTTCCAGCTTTACTCTATGAACAGCACTTTCATGAGGCAGACCTTCGCCAACTATCTTTCCCTTTGGCAACGTCCACTCACCCTTGTCATTTTTAACCAACAATACCTTATTTGCATAAAAAACAACTCCACCAGAACAACGTCTAACTATCATCTTGAATCCCTCCATTTTCTAGTAATATTACTATACCACGCACCTACGCAGTTTATTTGCTGATTGTGAATTTCTGCCTCAATTTTATAATTGATTCATCGCAAGCACGTAGCACGTACTCTTTTTCAAAATCAGACTTATTTTTGATTACATTTTCTAAAATTCTCAAACTGTTTTTTGTTCCAATTTTTCCAAGATACTTTGCACAGTACTGTCTGATTTGTGGATTGGAATCTGACAATCCCATCTCAATATACCTACAACTATCAGAATTACCAATTTTTCCTAATGCAGAGTAAGCTATACGCCTTAAATTAGAATGACTCTTTTCAAGAAGTGGATAGATAATGTTAAGAAATCTATCATCCTTTAGTTCTCCAACAGTCCATACCAATACCATCAAGTCTTCAGCGTTATCAGTTTTTAGAATGGATTTATATATCTTCATTTTAAATGACTCCAATTCGTTTTTTGGCACTTTTCTTATAAAATCCAATCTTTCCTCTTTTGATAATGACAAATACTTTTCAATGACATCACTTTTCTGTGTATCGGAGGATTTTCTAATTTCTCTCAAACGTGTCTTTGCCAATATAAGGTCATTATTGACAGATTCTTCTGTCATATTTCTTATTCTGGATATTTGTGGAACTGTAAAAGAATCTGCATAAAGAAGATAAGTAATAAAGTAATCCTCTAGGTCGTCGACATTTTCCCATCTTATTACCAATTCTATTCCTCCTAATAGTAAATTTTATCTATCGAATAACAAATTCTTTTATTCAATATAACTTTTTAAAAATTTAGAAAACTATTTTCTTTCCTTTATTATATCATCATAGAAAACTTTAAACAACGTTTTCAAGATAAAATTTTAAAAAATTCTTACCCATTTTTATGGTAAGCTTAATGCTGGTAACAATAATCGCTCCAATTGATAGGGAACTATCGATTACGATTATGATATAATTGTATGTACAGGTAGTGATGCCTGATAGCAAGAGGGATTCAAATAAATATTATTTTGAAATGAGGTGTAATATGAAAAAACGAATAATAAAAGCAATGACAATATCGTTGTCTATTCTAGCTATAGCTGGAATAGAAGTAAAGGCAGATGGTATTAATTTTGAAAGGATATCAGGTGGCAATAGATATTTGACTGCCATAAATATCTCTAGAAAAATTGAAAATAAAAAGGCTGTGATCCTTGTAAATTCAAAGAAATTTATAGATGCATTGCCGGGAACAGTTTTGGCAAATTCCTGCGAGGGTGTAATATTATTGACTAGAGAAAATAATTTGGATGATAATACAAAGAGAGAAATCGACTTGATAAAGCCTGAAAAGGTCATAATACTGGGTGGTTATAGCTCTGTGAGTAAGAATATAGAAGATGATTTAAAAGGAGAAGGCCTTCAAGTTCAAAGGATTGGCGGTGCGAGTAGGTACGAAACATCTGTGTTAATTGCGGATGAAATAGAGAAAAATACAGAGGTTAGCTCTTATATCGTGGCAGCAAATCCAGCAGATTCTGTGTCTTCCACTGCTTTGGCTAGAAACACAATGCCTATTATATTGATAGATGATAGAAATATACCTTCAAAGCTGGTTAATTCTAGCCAAAATAAGATCGTAGTGGGAGGAGAAAGCTCGATTTCTGGCAATACATTCAATATGATAAAGGCTTCGAGAAGAATAAGTGGTAGTGACAGATATAGAACATCGTTAAATATTGCCAAGGAAACTGGATATACAAGCACCATTATTTCGAACGGAAGAACTCTGATAGATGCTTTAGCATCTGGAACTCTTTCGTTTGGACACAGTAGCTCCATAATTTTGACAAATAACAAAAATTTAGATTCGGACATAAGGGAATATCTAAAAAATAAAGAGCGAATATTTGTCGTTGGTGGAGAAAGCTCTGTTTCTAGTAAGTTATTTTCGGTGACATCAAGCGATGGCAATTCAGATTCGTCAATTGGAGATAAGGATATGAATACACCTAGAAGTAAATTAAAGCCGACGAATAGAAATACCTATGAATATTGGGATTACTACAATAAATACGATAATACTGTGCTGTATTCAGTGGATGAGATAGAGCGAATTAATCAGTTGAATATTCAGCGTTCAAGCTATTTATATAATATATATGGAGAGCGTGCTTCTGAGTTTGGTGTGATTGCTAGGAGAACAATTATAAAAGAAAAGCCTATGGGTAGAAACTATGTCGATCCAAACACCTTTGACGATTATTCATCACTGTCAGGACTTTTCCCTTGGGAGCCTATTGCGATAAATAAATATAATTCCGACAAATCGTGGGCATATATAACCTCTGTAGATTATCGTGGTTGGATTCCGACAAAAGATATAATGAAGGTTCCGAAGAATAAGCTAATTGAATTACAAAATCAAAGCTTTGTAACTGTTATCTCCAGACAAATCAGAGATAGTCAAGGATATCTTTTGGATATGGGGACGAAATTGCCATTATTGCAAAAAAGTGGAGAAAACTACATTGTGTCTATGCCAATATCCGGAGATGGGTACAGGGTTAGAAATATTGAGATAAATAAAAATGATGCGACAGAACGCTATTTGCCGTTTACTCAAAGTAATGTAATAAAGCAAATGCTGAAATTCAACGGTGAAAAGTATGGCTGGGGACATAGCAATAGTGCCAGAGACTGCTCTGGATTTATAAGAGATGTATATAGGAGCTTCGGCGTGATAATTTCTAGAGATACCTCTACACAATCTAAAGATATTATTGGAAGTACTGTAAATTTCAGCATTTCCGGTGGCTATAATGCAAAAAATAATTTGTTGAAGAAGCAAAAACCAGGCTTTTCGGCAATGTATTTATCTGGACATACAATGCTGTATTTAGGTGTCGACGAAAATGGAAGGACATATATGGTACACCAGTATGGATATAGAAAAGAAAATGGAAAGAATATAGGTGTATTTAAAAATGAAATATCACCTACATCGATTTTGGATAAGAATAATAGAACATTTCTAGAGAATGTATTTTTGGTAAAGGATTTTTCAAAAATCAGATAGAATATTCTATTGACTATAAACTATCTGTATGATATCATAATGATATCAAATAGATAGTTTATATTTTTTGTCTTTATTTTTGAGCAAATATAATTAATGGAGGTGTTTTATTATGCAAGAAAAAGAACTAAAGGCTATGAATGGACTGGGAATGTTATTTTTACTTATTTTGGCATTGGTAGCAGACTTTGGATTATTCATAAAGGTTATTGGCTCTGAAAGTATTTTCGGTGCTACTAAAGCGATATTTATTTTTTTACTGATCTGCCTTATGGTAGTTATATTGATTTGCTTTGCAGGAATCAAGGTCATAAAACCTCAAGAGGCATTGGTAATGACTCTTTTTGGTAAGTATACTGGTACAATTAGAAAAGAGGGAATATATTTTGTAAATCCATTTTCTGTTTCGGTTAATCCTGCTGCATCTACATCCTTGAGACAAAGTGGCGATGTGAAGAGAAAAAAATCAGACGTGAGTATTGAAGGCGTTGAAGTCAGTTCTCCGTCAAGCAAAAAGATATCCTTAAAGCATATGACATTAAACAATAATAGGCAAAAGATAAATGACTGTTTGGGAAATCCGGTAGAAATAGGAATAGCAGTCGTTTGGAAAGTGACAGATACTGCAAAGGCGGTATTTGAAGTAGATAACTACATGGAGTTCCTATCACTTCAATGTGATGTTGCATTGAGGAATATCGTTAGAATTTATCCGTATGACGTGGCATCTAATGTTGACACTACGGGTGATGGAGAGCCAGATGAAGGTTCATTGAGAGGCTCAAGTGAAATAGTGGCAAAGAGAATTAAAGACGAGATACAAAACAAAGTAAATCAAGCAGGTATAGAAATAATTGAAGCTAGAATAACTTATTTGGCATATGCACAGGAAATAGCAGCTGTTATGCTACAAAGACAGCAAGCTTCTGCAATAATAGATGCTAGAAAAATGATAGTTGACGGTGCTGTAAGTATGGTTGAAATGGCAATTGATAAGCTTAGTGAAGGAGGCAAAGTAGAGCTTGACGAAGAGCGAAAAGCTGCAATGGTATCTAACTTATTGGTTGTTCTTTGCGGCAATAAAGATGCACAACCAATTGTAAATTCAGGAAGTCTTTACTAATGGAAAAGGATACAAAAAAACAGGTTCCACTAAGAATTTCTTCCAAGCTTTATAGCCAGCTATCATCATGGGCAGAGGATGATTTTAGATCTATAAATGGTCAAATTGAATATCTATTGACCTTGTGTGTAAAGCAAAGAAAAAAAGACGGAAAATATGTGTCAGAAGAAATTGATGAAGAAATGGAAATAAATTTAGAAGAAAGTGATTTATAGCTATTTATTAAATGAAATGAAATAACATTGTTGAATAATGTGGTTATTTCAGAGGGGGTTATGAAGGATAGTATGTTGAATGGAGTTAATATTGAGGATAATAGTAATGATATTAAGGAAAAATCAAAAAATACCGAAAACAATGATTTAATGCTTTTTATGTTAATATCATTTTTAATACCATTTATAATGGCAATACCACTTTATCTTGCAAAAGAAAAAGGGCTAGATACAAGTATATATCCATCTTTACAGATGTTTATACCAGCATTTGCAGTTATGTATATATTATTCAAAAATAAATATATAAAAAAAGATAGCAATATGTTCAGTTTTATGATTTTATATATAATATGTGTTGTAATACTATGTATAACTGCAATATTGTATCCATTTGTAGGAGAGAGTATATCGTTTATTACAAATATAGTGATGATATTGTCATCTATAGTTGGAATATCATATATTTGGGTGATGGATAAACATCTGAAAGAAAAAGCAGGGATTTCATTAGATTCAAGAAAAAAAGTATTGATTGTCTCTTTGATATTTATAACACTGTTTTTTTCTAGATTTTTGATAGCATTCTTAATAGAAAAAAATTCTATTAAAGAAATCATATCAGAATTTGGTGTTGGCAAAATATTTGCTTTATTATCGTTAATACCATCATTTTTCCTAGTATATATGCCATTCTTTGGTGAGGAGTACGGATGGAGATACTATCTTCAACCAGTATTACAGAAAAAATTTGGGATGGTAAAAGGGGTAATCCTTTTAGGCGTAATTTGGGGACTATGGCATCTTCCACTTAATATATTGTTTTACTCGGATGGTAAGACTTGGATGTTTAGTGTTTGTATTCAGATTATTTTTTGCATTGGAATGTCTGTATTATTTTCATTTGCATATGGATACACCAAATCAATATGGTCTGTAGTAATTATGCATTTTCTAAATAATAGTCTTGTAGGTGTTTTTTCAAACTCAATAGAAAATCAGTCATATGACGTAGAGAGAATAATTGCCACTATAGTAGTAGTTGTTTTGACTCAGCTTTGGTTTGTATTTAGTAAATATGTGAGAAATGAAAACTTCAGGATGCCAACAATATACGAAAGATTTAATAGTTAATTTAAAAATAAGTGTATCGACCTCAGAAATCATAACTGAGGTCGATATTTTTGTATAAACAAAAGTGATTGAGCAAAATTTATCTATTCTTATTTTTATATTATCCATATCATAAAAAATATTAATATGAAGAACAATTGACGACAATAAAATATCATAAAGCGACATTTATGGTAGTAATTATTGTTATGTCAATTTTTGTGATTTTATTAATTATGTTATGTGGCGTTTTTGTTATTTAGGTTGGTATAAAAAAGTATATGTTTGTGGTATAATAAATCTCAGAGAATAGACTGAAAGGAGCGGTTTATGGATTTTTTTAGAACGCTACATTCTTATGGCAGTGACGAGTATATTGTGGAAAAATCAAAGTTTATCGGTCATGCGAAGCCAGTTCAAACAGAGGAAGAAGCGAGGATGTTTGTGGAAGAAATAAAGCAAAAATATAAAGATGCTACGCACAATGTTTGGGCATATACAATCGGTCAAAACATGAATATTCAACGATATAGTGACGATGGCGAGCCTCAGGGTACTGCGGGAATACCGACTTTGGAGTTGATAAAAAAGGAAGATTTACGAAATGTAGTAGTTGTTGTTACTAGATATTTTGGTGGTATTAAACTAGGTGCAGGAGGGCTTGTAAGGGCATATACAAAAGGTGCAAAACTTGGTTTGGATGCTGCTAAAATCGTTGAAAAAAGACCTTTTGTAAGCGTTGAAATAGAGATTGAATATACGTTATTGGGTAAAATACAAAATGAGTTATCTAATAATAATTATTTTGTGAAAGAGATAGAGTATGCTGATAAGGTAAAGATTAATGTTTTCTGTGAATCGGAAAAAACAGAGGGCTTAAATAAAATGATATTAGAATTGACAAATGCAAATGCGAAGGTATCATTTGGGGATGAGTTTTACTTGTCTGTTGTAGATGGAAGAATTATTTAAAGGAGAGTAGATATGTTGACTAGAAGAGAAAAAATCGAAAAAACTGTTGATTGGATAAGAGAAAAGGTAAGGGAAGCCAATTGTAAGGGGGCTGTAGTTGGTGTATCAGGAGGTATTGACTCAGCTGTAGTGGCATATTTGCTAAAGATGGCATTTCCAGATAATTCTTTGGGCGTAATAATGAATATTAAGTCAAATCCTCAAGATAGGTTAGATGCTCTAAAGGTTATTGAAGGCTGTGGAATCGAACATATCGAATTGACTTTGGATGAGCCACAAGGAATTATTCTTGATGCTGTGTGTGGGCAATTGAAGGAAAAGGGGCTATTCATAGAGGGGAACGAGAAGATAACTGATGCAAATTTGAGAGCAAGAGTTAGAATGTCGACTGTGTATGCTGTTGCCAACAATCAAGGTTATTTGGTTGCCGGTACTGACAATGCCGCTGAAATATTAACGGGTTACTTTACAAAATATGGAGATGGTGGTGTAGATTTTTTACCGATTGCCAATCTTACAAAGGCGGAGGTATATGAATGGGCAAAAGAGCTTGGAGTACATGAAGATGTAATTAAAAAGGCTCCTTCTGCGGGACTATGGGAAGGTCAGACCGATGAAAATGAAATGGGAACTACCTACAACTATATAGACATGGTTGTTGAAGGAAGAAGAGATGAAGTTCCTAAAAAAGACTTGGAGATAATCGACAGACTAAATAGAATTAGTGAACATAAGAGAGTTCCAGCGCCAAAGCCGCCAGTATTTTAGATATAGTCTGAAATTTGTATTTAAAAAATTTATGCTACAGCATCAAATCTATGACTGAATGGACTTCCTTAAAGTTGATTTTTAAATCCAACTTTTTGGGGGCACTATAATATATTGATATGAGCTGTAGCATATTTTATTTATTGAAAATTACGGATATATAGCATTTTGTGTTTATGGTAAATTTTTCATAAACTCACTCATCATACATACACCATCTGCTCCTGTTTTTAGTATCTGATTTGTATTTTCATGTGTTATTCCACCTATTGCATAAACTGGTATATCTATAGTGTCACAAATTTCACTCAAAAACTTCAAGCCTTTTCCGGGTAGTCCTTTTTTGCAATCAGTATCAAAAATATGGCCTGCAATTATATATGTACACCCTAGCTTTTGAGCTTCTAGGGCTTCTTCAACACTATGACAGGAGGCTCCAATAATTGAAAATTTATCTTTGCCTTCGATTGATAGTTTTTTTAATATATGTAGTGGTAGGTGTATTGCGTTGCTATTTATTTCAATTGCAATATCTATAAATGAATGGAGTATACATCTGACTTCATTTTTTTTACATATTTTCATTACATCAATTGCAAGCATTTTATATTCTTCTTTGGTAAGATCTTTTTCTCGAAGAATTATGGCAGATGGCTTTTTGGATGCTATTTTTTCAATTTGCGTCAAAAAATCATTACCACATAGCTTTCTGTTTGTTACACAAATTATTTCATAATTAAATTTTAGCTTTTCGTCAGATTTATTATTAGTTGTATTGTTGAAAATCTCTTTTATCATTTGATGCCCCCTAATGCTTATAGATATTTAACCTTATGACTATTTATAAATACTTAACACCCTGTATATTATATATTTCATATTTTTATACATAAACATAGTCATTCAATACAGGCTGGAGACCTTTTTCTGACATATCATTATACATGGATTCAAAGCTTCTTGAATCGTTTATTTCAAATTGCTCATCTCCACATTCTTGTTCGTTGCAAGTATTTTCTTTATTATTGCTATATTTAGATTCATGATCTCCTATTCCAGTTGAAACTCCGGCAGATACTTTTGTGGCGGCAATTTTTACTATTCCATCTCTAAATTCTGCACTTTCTCTTGATGATACTGTTATTCCGACGAAAGGCAGAAAAATTCTATATGCACAGATAATTTGGCATAATTGTCTTTCTCCAACGTCCAGAGGATTTATTTTGTCATTATTGATGATCGGTCTAAGCCTAGGGCATGAAAGTGACATTTCGGCATGGGGATATTTTCTCTGGAGATAATAAACGTGTAGGGCAGTCGCCAATGCATCCTTTCTGAAATCTGACAATCCAAGAAGAGCAGAAAAACCAACACCTCTCATACCTCCCATAAGTGCTCGTTCCTGTGAATCGAACCTATAAGGCCAAACTCTTTTGTGTCCGAAAAGGTGAAGCTTTTCATAGTTTTTATCATCATATGTCTCTTGGAATACTGTAACATAGTCAGCACCGCATTCGTGTAGATATTTATATTCGTCGGTGTTTACAGGATATATTTCAAGACCTACCATTTTAAAGTATTTTCTGGCTAGCTTGCAGGCTTCTCCAATGTATACTACATCACTGTGTGAACGACTTTCTCCAGTTAATATCAATATTTCTTCCATTCCAGATTGAGAAATGATCTGCATCTCGTGTTCGATTTGATTTAGATCAAGCTTCATTCTTTTGATCTGATTGTAGCAGTTGAATCCGCAGTATACGCAGTAATTTTCACAATAATTAGCGATATACAAAGGTGTAAATAAATAAACGGTGTTGCCGAAATGCTTGCTAGTTTCAAGCTTTGCTTTATGAGCCATCTTCTCGATAAATGGTTCTGCAGCCGGTGATATTAGGGCTTTGAAATTTTCAATAGTACAGGTATTGCTATCAAGTGCAATTCTTACATCCTTTGCAGTATACTTACTGTAGTCATAGTTTTCCATGTGATTGATGACATTTTTACAAATATCCGATTCAATAATTTCCATATCGTCTAGGTACTCCATATGATTTCTTCTACTAGAAGGATCAGATTCCAGTTTATGCTTTTTTTCTAAAGCTGATTTTGAAAGCTTTTCTGAATCGATAAAATAATTATTTTCCATTTTTAAACCCCCCTAATCTCTAAGAAACCCTGTCAGAGGATCCGATGACGAACTACCACGAGATAATACTCTTCCCAGTCCTGATAAATATGCCATTCTTCCTGCTTCTATAGCTTGCTTAAATGCCGAAGCCATCAGTGGTAGGTTTCCGGCAGTAGCCAGTGCTGTGTTTGCCATGATTGCTGCAGCTCCCATTTCCATTGCTTCACAGGCCTGTGATGGCTTTCCAATACCAGCGTCAACTATTATTGGAAGATCGATTTCATCAATTAAAATTTGAATGAACTCTCTTGTTGAAAGTCCTTTGTTTGAACCAATAGGGGATGCCAATGGCATTATTGAAGCTGCTCCGGCATTTAGCATATCTCGGGCAGAATTTAAATCAGGGTACATATACGGCATTACCACAAAGCCTTCCCTTGCAAGTATCTCTGTCGCCTTTGCTGTTTCATAATTATCTGGAAGTAGATATTTTGTATCTCTCATTATTTCGACCTTTACGAAATCTCCACATCCGAGTTCTCTTGCTAATCTAGCAATTCTGACGGCTTCATCTGCATTTCTAGCTCCAGAAGTGTTGGGAAGAAGCGTGATATTTTTCGGTATATAATCCAGTATATTTTCTTGTTCCTTTGAATTTGCACGTCTAACTGCCAATGTTATCATTTCAGCACAGGCATCTCTTATGGCTGATTCTATTAATTTCATAGAATATTTTCCAGAGCCTAGAATGAATCTTGAGTTAAACTCGTGCCCACCTATTACTAACTTGTCTTCTTTCATAAATTGATACCTTCTTTCATATAAAATAAATCGAATATTTTCTTGTACTTTGGCTATATATGCCTACAAATCAAATTCTTCGGCAATTATTCTTAAAACTGTGAGAGCTTGATGTGCGGCACATATCATAACTCTTGGTGATACAAGCCCAATGGAATTTTTGACATCACTGACTCCATCGCCAGAAATATATAATTTCTTTGTGATTTTTCTTGTGATGATTTCGTTTGGACTTCCAATACCTGCCATCCCAGAAGCTGCAACCAAATATTTATCCGGCATATGAGTGAGTACCTCATTTGCTATCATCGCTTTTGTTTCTGCAACATCAACGGCTTCACATACTATGTCGGCACCAAGCAAGAGCTCTTCTAGATTATCCTCATCAATTTTTGTGTTTTTTATTTCCAATGATATATATGGTGCTATTTCACGCAGGTTATTAGAAAGTGCAGTCGTTTTTTGCTCTCCAACCTGATTGGCTTTGTACTGTTGTCTGTGAAGATTTGTTATATCTACAATATCGAAGTCTATTAGAATCAATTTTCCAATGCCAGCTCTTGCAAGTGAAATTGCGATATTAGAGCCTAGACCGCCAAGTCCACATATTGCGACCGTCGATTTTGAAAATTTTTCGTTTAATGATTTTCCATGCCTTATTTCAAGAGCTTTTGTCCAATCTGATCTAGATGGAATCATTTAACCACCTCCAACAAAATTTACGATTTCCAAACTATCGCCATCCTGTAAAACGATTTCTCCATACATTGATTTAATTACTATTTCTCCGTTTCTTTCAATGGCTATTCGCTTTGGATTGTATTCAGTTGAAGAAAGGTACTCAGAAATAGTTTGACCGGAAGCTTCCATTTCTATTCCGTTGATTTTTACCATGTTCTACCTCCCAACAAAAAAGGGAATCTCCAATTTGGAAATTCCCCGTATTATTAAATCTCAATAGTATGACTTCCTACGGCGGCATTATCCGCATCAGGTAAAGGGTCGAAGTTGGATTACTTCCTCTCAGCCTGCAAGCACAAGCTCCCCTGTATTTATTTGTCATGTCCATTATACATTAATTGTCGACACAATTCAATACCAATAGTTAATTCATTGGATAGAATGGAGTGATATTAAAAGAATTTTTTTTCATATTCTTCAATTTTATCAATATTTTTTAGTGTAACATCAATGCTGTCTTGCCCATTTATCAGTCTTTCTTTCCACATATCGGAAATTTTAAAAGGAACTGATTTACCATTATATTTTATGATTTGGTTTTCCAGATCAATAGTTACCTCGATTTCTGGAGAAAGGCTTGATAATTCTTTTCTATATTCTTCTGACAGAATAATTGGCAAATGTCCGTTATTTAGCCAATTATTATAGAAAATATCAGAGTATCCGCCTGCGATTATTACATGAAATCCGTAGTCCTGCAAAGCCCAAGCTGCATGTTCTCTACTTGAACCACATCCAAAATTATCGCCAGTTATCAGTATTGTAGCATTTTTATATTGGTCTTTGTTGATGCTGAAGTCGGTGTTTATAGTTCTGTCTTCATTATATCTCCATGGATCAAAAGCGTAATCTCCAAAGCCAGTTTTCGAAACACTTTTTAAATAATTCTTTGGTATTATTATATCTGTGTCTATGTTGTCGTTCATGATTGGAACGGTAGTACCTGTATAGGTTGTGAACTTTTTCATTTATTTTGCCTCCTCATGCCAGTTTTCATTTCTAATATCGACAAAATGACCGACTATTGCAGCAGCTGCAGCCATTGCTGGACTTGCAAGGTGAGTTCTGGAGTTTTTTCCTTGTCTGCCTTCAAAATTTCTGTTGGAAGTCGACGCACAATGCTCATATTCAGGAATCAGGTCTGGATTCATTCCTAGACATGAGGAACATCCAGGTTCTCTCCACTCAAAGCCGGCATCTAAAAATATTTTGTCCAATCCGTTTGCTTCAGCCTCTTTCATTGCCATTTTAGATCCGGGAACTATTACTGCTGACACATTTTCATTTACTTTTTTGCCCTTGACTATTTCTGCCACTATTTCCAAATCAGAATATCTGGAATTTGTACAAGATCCTATAAATACGTGTTTAATAGGTATTTTTGTTATTTTGTCATTTGGTGCAAGTCCCATATAGTCATATGCCTTTTTATAGTTGTCATCTATAATATGGGGTAGATTTTCATCTATTGCTATTCCCATACCAGGATTTGTACCCCATGTTATCTGAGGTTTTATTTTTGTTGCATCAATATGAATAATCTTGTCAAATGCTGATTCATCGTCTGTATAAAGTGAGCACCAATCTGATATTCTAGCAGTGGAAATATCTTTATTATTCTTTTTAAGTTGTTCTTTTACATATTCGAATGTTACTTCGTCAGGTTTTACCAAACCAACTTTTGCACCAGCCTCGATCGACATATTACAAAGAGTCATTCTCTCATCCATCGACATTTTTTCGATAGTTTCTCCAAAAAATTCAATTGCATATCCACTTCCTACTGAAACACCATACTTTGAAAGTATATATAGAATTATATCCTTTGCATAAACTCTATGTGACAATTCTCCTGTAACCTTAATGCCCAAGTTTTTTAATTTTTTTTGCCAAAGAGTCTGTGTAGCAAAGACGTGTTCTACTTCAGATGTTCCGATACCGAAGGCTAGTGCGCCAAAAGCACCATGTGTTGCAGTATGTGAGTCACCACAAACAATTGTCATGCCAGGCTGAGTAATTCCTAACTCTGGTCCTATTACATGGACAATTCCATTTCTATCATCAAACATATTTGCCAAATCAATTCCATATTTATTGCAATTATCTTCAAGTGTGGTAAGCTGAATTTTAGATAATTCATCAGTTACATTAAATCTATCTTCCTTTATTGTAGGGGTGTTGTGATCCATAGTTGCGAAAGTTCTCTGGGGGCATCTTACCGTTCTATTTGATGTTTCAAGCCCATAAAATGCCTGTGGAGAAGTTACCTCATGGATATAGTGCATATCTATGTATAATAGCTGCAATTCGCCAGCATCACCAGCTATTACGTGTTTTTTCCATAATTTATCATATAAAGTATTACTCATTTTTTACCTCTTTTCATAGCCTAATTTCTCGATAAGTTTTTCCGTAAATTCCGTTGTAGTTAAGTAATTTTCTTTTTTTAGGTCACAAGTAACAAGACCGTCAGAGATCATTTCATCTACACAATTTTCAATATCTTTGGCAATGTAATCAAGTCCGAAAGAATGTCTTATCATCATTGACAGAGATAGTATTGTTGCGATTGGGTTTGCAATATTTTTGTTTGCGATATCAGGTGCAGAGCCATGAGCAGGTTCGTACAGATTTGGACCATCTAAACTAAAGCTGGCGGATGCGAGTACACCAAGTGATCCACCTAATACACTCGCTTCATCGCTAAGAATATCTCCAAATAGGTTCTCTGTAACTATGACATCGAATCTATTTGGGTTTGTTATCAGTGCCATAGACATGGCATCGACGTACATATGATCGACTTCTACCTCAGGATATTCATTAGATATTTCAATTACAATTTTTCTCCAAAGCTTTGAAGTTGCTAGAACATTTGCCTTATCGACTGAAGTAAGCTTATTGTTTCTAGTCTTTGCCAACTCAAAAGCGTATCTGACTATTTTTTCGATTTCATTTTTTGTATATGTTATACTGTCTAGGGCTGATTCTTCTAAAAGGCGTCTTGGTTCTCCAAAGTATGCGCCACCAGTCAGCTCTCTAACTATTACTAAATCCGTACCACTTATTATTTCTTCTTTTATTGGAGAGTGGGTACTAAGCGACTTGTTTACAGAAAGTGGTCTCACATTTGCGAATACCTCAAGATGCTTTCTCAGTTGGAGAAGTCCTTGCTCCGGTCTTACTTTTTCATTATCCCATTTAGGACCACCGACGGCGCCAAGTAGCACAGCGTCACAATTTGATATTTTTGTTTTCAATTCTTCTGGGAATGGATGCCCCATTTCATCAATAGCACTTCCTCCAAAGGGAAAGTACTCTATTTCATAATCAAAATCATATTTTTTTCCAACAAATTCCAATACATCTACTGCAGATTTTATGATTTCTGGACCAATTCCATCTCCCGGTAGACAAATTATTTTTTTCATAATACACTCCTTATAAACCTAGCTTATTGATGCCTTGTACATATGCTTCTATTGATGCCTGAATTATGTCATTTGACAATCCATAAGTGCTTATAGATTTGTTGTCATATTTCATTTTAACCTTTGCCTCGCCCTTTGCATCGCTCTTGTCAGAAATTGCAGAAACATTAAAATCTAACAACGTTATTGTCTTATTAATAATTTTATTTATAGCCTTGTACGATGCGTCTACAGGACCATTTCCTTCAGCGCTTTCAACATAGTCTTGTCCATTTCTAGTCAATGTAACTGTAACAACATTCTTATTGTCAACGTTATTGGCATGATAGCTTTTTAAATGATAGTTGTCATTGTTTACTTCTATTTCGTTCACAATATTTATAATATCTTCAACTGTTACATATTTCTTAGTATCTGTTAATTTTTTAAACTTTTTAAAATAATCATTAATATTTTCTTCAGGAACGTTAATTTTGTTTGACTCAAGGAATTTTTTAAATGCGTGCCTTCCAGAATGTTTTCCCAATACAAGATTATCGTGCTGAGGAATACCAATTCTTGATGGGTCCATAATTTCGTATGTTGCCCTATTTTTTATTACACCATCTTGATGTATTCCGGATTCGTGCAAAAAGCAGTTTGTTCCTATTATTGATTTTGTTGGAGATATATCTACATTCGAAATTGAAGAAACTAATTTCGATGTCGGGTAGATTTCTTCAGTTACAATATTTGTTTTGGCATTGTAGTAATCGCTTCTTGAATCAATTGCCATAACGACTTCTTCAAGTGCTGAATTACCAGCTCTTTCCCCCAATCCATTAATAGTACATTCAACTTGTGTAGCCCCTGCAAAAACTCCAGTCAATGCGTTCGATACTGCCAATCCCAAATCATCATGACAATGTAGGGAAATATCGACGTTTTCAATACCCTTCGTGTTTTCTTTTATGTACTCGATCAACTCAAAATACTCATGAGGTTGGGAAAAACCGACGGTATCAGGTATGTTGATTACTGTTGCGCCAGCCTCAATTACGGCAGAAAAAATTCGTACCAAAAATTCCTTATCAGTACGAGTAGCGTCTTCAGCAGAAAACTGAATATCATCTATAAATGTTTTTGCATATTTTACCATTTCAACAGCGTGATTCAAGCATTCATCTTGGGTCATGTTTAGTTTGTTTTCAAGATGTATGTCACTTGTTGCTATAAAAGTGTGAATTCTTGGATGCTTGGCATTTTTTAAGGCCTCAGCAGCTCTTTCAATATCAGATTTTTTTGCTCTTGCCAAAGAACACACTATTGGTTTTGTAACTGATTCAGCCACTTTTTTGACTGCTTCGAAGTCTCCCTCAGAAGCAAATGCAAATCCAGCTTCGATGATATCTACTCCTAACTTTTCGAGCTGTTTTGCTATTTTCACTTTATCATCTATATTCATACTAACTTTTGGCGTTTGTTCTCCATCTCTTAGCGTTGTGTCAAAAATTTTAATTGTTTTCATATTTAATCCTCCTTTGTGCATATATTTAATACAAAAACCATGAACTACATAATAATATAACGAAAAAACATATTATTAATGAGGTATGAAAAGTATAGTAACATGTTATTAAAATAAAGTCAATAGAAAATTAGGAAAAATCAGAAAATTATTTCAATAATTTTATTTGTCCATTTTATATACGGATAAATAGATGGAATTTTTAGAATATTAAAAAGGTATCATGTGTTTGAGACAAGCTTTTCGTTTTAATGGTAAATTACACATATTTACTTATTATTGTCAATATGTTAAAATAGTATGGGAAAAAATCAAATCAAGTGATTATAATTATATATAGGTTATTTAATAAAAAATAGTATTAAGGAGTGTTATTTTATGGGACGTATTCATAATATAGAAGCTAGAAAAGGAAAACAAGATGCTGCGAGATCAAATGTGTTTACAAAACACGCAAGGGCGATTTCTGTTGCTGCCAGACAAGGTGGAGGAGATCCAGAGTATAATGCAGCACTGAAAACTGCAATTGTTAAGGCAAAAGCAGACAATATGCCGAATGACAATATTGACAGAGCAATAAAAAAAGGTATTGGTGGTGGCGAAGGAGATAACTTCGAGCCGATTGTATATGAAGGCTACGGACCAGGTGGAGTGGCTGTAATCGTGGAAACATTGACTGATAATAAGAACAGAACAGCTGGAAATGTTAGATATTACTTTGATAAAAATAATGGTAATTTGGGAACTCAAGGCTGTGTATCTTTTATGTTTGATAGAAAGGGTCAGATATTTATCTCAAATGAAGATGCTGAGGAAGATAAATTGATGGAAGATTCATTGGAATTAGGAGCAGAGGATTTTATTCCAGATGAAGACGGTTTTGAGATAATTACTGCTCCAGAAGACTTTAATACAGTTAGAGACGGATTGGAAGAAAAGGGATACAAGTTTATATTTGCAGATGTGAAGCTAATACCACAAACTACTTCTGTTTTGGAGGAAGAGGGTCAGATAAAGTCTATGGAAAAACTTCTAGATGTACTGGAAGCAGACGACGATGTTCAAAATGTTCATCACAATTGGGAATTTTAGGTGAACAATATGGAAAATATCGGAGTTGAATTTGAAGTTAGAAAAAAATCCGTAGAGGGTTACGAAATAGGTACATTTTTCTTTAACTATAGGGAGTTAGAGGAAAATGGAGAAAAAGTAATCGAGGTTGATGTTTATAAAGTGAGCGATACTGTAATACTTTATATAAAAACATATAGAGCGCCGTATATTCCAGAAGCATCTGCAGTTGAGATGTGTGAGGCTTTGTACGAAGAATTTTATTTGGAAAGTGAAGACTAATAAGATTCAGAAAAGGCTGAATGGAATGTATATAGGGGAAGTCTAGAAGGTCAATCTAGCAATTTGGTTAATCTATAAAGTAATATATGAATATGGAATTAAGAATAATAGCTATTTTGATATATAGGTACTGTTCTTAATTCTTTTTTATAATACTTAAAATTAATGTAAAAATATTGTTCTAAAAGAGGTGTTTTATGGGGAGAAATAGGAAAAAGAAAAATTCAGCTTTTGCTACACTGATACTTATGTTAATAGGAGGGTTTGTAGGCTTATTTGCAGGAAAATACTTGGGAAAAATGATAGCTTCAACAAGCCTGACAAATAGTTTCGGATTAGATATTGCAATATTTGCAATAGTTACGATAATAGTGGTTTATTCGCAGATTATTATTCATGAGCTAGGTCATAGGATATTTGGTTTGTTTACAGGATATAAATTTCTTTCGTTTAGAGTAGGAAATATTACGCTTATTAGAAAGGAAAATGGATATAAGTTGGCTAGTTTTTCTTTTCCGGGAACGGCTGGTCAATGCATAATGTCTCCTGAAAGACTAGATGACGATATGCCTTTTGTTCTGTATAATTTGGGTGGAGGTTTAATTAATTTATTTGCTGCAGCAATATCGTTATTATTTTTGAATTTATTTCCGAATATGCACGTACTTTTAACGATATTTTTGAGTGAAACAATTTTTTTGGGAGTGTTTTTTGCTATAATAAATTTATTCCCTCTAAATTTTGGTATATCAAATGATGGATACAATATAATGACGATGATTAGGAATAAGAAATCGAGAAAATGTTTTTTTATGCAGTTAAAGCTGATGGAGTATTTGACGTTGGATAAGAGAGTTAGAGATATACCGAATGAATTGATTGAAATGCCATCAGATAGTGAGCTGAATAATGTTATGGGTGCTGCGAATGCAGTATTGTATTGTGGAAAATTGATGGATGAACAAAGGTTTGATGAAGCAAAAGAAAAAATTGATTATTTGCTGGAATCAGATTTCAATATCATAAATGTTCATAGAGAAGTAATTAAAGCTGACAGGATTTACTTGGAGCTGATATCGGAAAATCCTTCAATGGAGCTGGTGAAAGAGTTATATGATAAAGATTTGAAGAAAATGATGAAGGCATTAAAAAACAATATCTCAACGCCAAGATTTAACTATGCAGTTGAACTACTTTATAATGAGAATATAGAGAAGGCAAAGCTTGCTATTTCTAATTTTAATAAAATAAAGAGCAAATATCCTTATGCAGGAGAAATAAAATCGGAAACTGAGCTTTTAGAAATTGCAAAAAATAAATATGAAGAAACATCTATTAATAATATCCGAGAGCATAATGACATATATTAAGTTATTGTAAGTACATATTAATACAAAAATATGATATGTATTGATACAATAAAATTATTTATAAAAATTCATTGATTATTAAAAGGAGGAAAATGATGAATATAGGAGATAAAGCAATAGACTTTACATTGGAAGACAAGGATGGAAATAAGGTAAGTCTTTCTGATTTTAGAGGTAAAAAGGTAGTATTGTATTTTTATCCAAAGGACAATACTCCTGGATGCACAAAACAGGCTTGCAATTTTAGAGACAACTATCCGCATTTTGTGGAGAAAGGGGCAGTAGTAATAGGAATTAGCAAGGATGGTTTGAAGTCGCATACTAATTTTGCGGCTAAGCATGAGCTGCCATTTATTTTATTGTCAGACCCAGATATAGAAGTTATCCAAAAATACGGTATTTGGAAAGAGAAAAAGATGTACGGAAAAACTTTCCTTGGAGTAGTTAGAACTACGTTTTTGATAGATGAAGAAGGAACTATAGTAGATATTATGGATGGAAAAAGGCTAAAGGCTTCAACCAATGCAGAAGATATATTGAACGGTGACTTTTTGAAGTAGATTTTTAAGATATCAACTATCGGGGTAGATTGATACAGCTGGAAATTTTTTATTATCCACTTTTTTTACATCACTGAAATATAAAAATATAACCCTCTAGTATTAGAAAAATAGTCTATTACTAGAGGGTATTTTAGTTTTTTTGTTAATTTGTATCAGTTTTTTGAGCATATAAAAGATAGTTTAATGTATTTTGCACAATAAAAAATCCAATATATGAATATAGTTTGATTAAAGAGTACCTTCCATCATCAATCGGTTTTCTAGCAGCAAAAGTCATACCAGATTCAAATAAAAATGCGGATAGGAAATGAATTCCTATTATTATCAACATAGAAACTATAAATGTGAAAATTCTTTTTTTATAACCCAAATACTCAACTGTAAAAAAACAAGAAATGACTATATTTGATATTATTATAAGTATAAGTACCAATTTGTTAAACGCCACATAGTTAATCAGTATGTTTAAAAATAGATACAAAAATGTAGTCACTGATATGAATATTTTACCATTCCTCATATTATCCCCCTCATAAAAAATCTAAAATACTTATTGTAAGAATCGATTTCCCCCTACTAATTAATTTTATTTGAAATATCACAATTGGTCAAGATGGTAAGTTATTACATTTATTCGGTAATTTATTACATACTCATATATTTTATAAGGAACATATGATATACTTTTAATTAAGATAAATATGTAGATACTACCACTGGTTTTATCGGACTTAAATAGTTTTAAATATTAGATAAGGGGTGAATGCATATGGATAAAGCATTTTTAAAAGAACTCTTTTTAATAGTAATATTTCTTAATATTGTGATATTAATTGTTAATAAGATTATTCCGAAAGAAAAGAAGATAAATAATATGATTAATATCGCTATAAAAATCATTGCTTTATTGCTTGTTTGTGTATATGCATACTTTAGACTTATGAAATGATATACTAAGATATATCAGAATATTAAAAATTAATATATAATTAGATAATAATCTATATTTGGTATGGGAGGTAATTTTATGGCAATATATAAATGTAGAGTTTGCAATATGGTTTTTGACGAGGAAAAAGAAGGTAAAAAATTATCGGACCTAGATAAATGTCCAGTCTGTAAGCAGGATATTTCCAAATTTGAGCTTGTGGAAGAATCCAATATGGAAGCATCTGATATTCAGGAAAATGTTTACTCGTATGATCATGAGTTATCATATGATCCTAAGTACGTCAGAGTTGATAAAAATGACAGATATATGGCAGAAATTCATCAGATGGCTATTTCTGGAAAATCGATCGATGGTGCGATGGGGACTCAAATGAAGCTGCCAAGCTGGGATGACATACTATTTATGGGTGCGCAGTTAAACCCACCACCAATGAATGACGAGGATTTTGTTGAAACAAAAACAGTGATAGGTAAAAATGCAAAAAAACCAATGGTAATAGAGACTCCAGTGTATATTTCTCATATGTCATTTGGTGCATTATCAAAAGAGGTAAAAATTGCTTTATCAAAGGGCAGTTCAATGGCAAAGACTGCGATGTGCAGTGGTGAGGGTGGCATTCTTCAAGATGAAAAAGAATCTGCATATAAGTATATATTTGAATATATCCCAAACAAATATAGTGTTACAGATGAAAATCTAAAATCTTCAGATGCTATAGAAATAAAAATTGGTCAGGGGACTAAGCCTGGGATGGGTGGGCATCTTCCTGGCGAAAAAGTAACTCCTGAGATTGCTGCTATCAGAGGAAAAAAAGCAGGAGAAGATATTCAGAGTCCAAGTAAATTTCCAGAAATTAACAGTAAAGAAGACTTAAAGGAAATGGTTGATATGCTTAGAGAAAAATCTGGAGGCAGACCGATTGGAATAAAAATTGCAGCAGGAAGAATAGAGGATGATCTGGAGCATTGTGTTTTTGCAGAACCAGATTTTATAACGATTGATGGAAGAGGTGGTGCGACAGGCTCCAGTCCATTTTTATTAAGAGAATCGACTTCTGTTCCAACAATATATGCACTTTCCCGAGCCAGAAAGTATTTGGATTCAATAAACTCAGATATTAGCTTGGTAATTACTGGCGGATTGAGAGTGTCTGGTGATTTTGCAAAAGCAATTGCTATGGGAGCAGATGCCGTTGCTATTGCAACATCAGGCTTGATTGCTGCCGCGTGTCAGCAGTATAGAATATGCGGGAGTGGAAACTGTCCTGTAGGTGTTGCAACTCAGGATCCAGAATTGAGAAAGCGACTAAATATTGATGTAGCAGCACAGAGAGTGGCAAATTTTTTAAATGTTTCGAATGAGGAATTAAGAATGTTTGCAAGAATTACTGGTCATAATTCAATTCATGGTATTGATATTAATGATTTGATAACTACAGATAGCGATATTGCCATGTATACGGGGATAAGACACGCTGGTCAAAGGTTACAAGGCTCTAGTATTTAATTAAATTAGTGAGTAAAAATAGTCAACTCCTGTGTTTTATCGTGGGGGTTGATTATTTTGCTTATATTAAGATATAATTTAATGAAGGTTTAGATTTAAAAAAAATAATTAATAGATTGGTGATAATAATGGACTTTGATGTAACGAATATGGATTTAAGTAAGGTTATGGATTTATTTGAGAATAATAAATTAGATCCAGATAATGTAGATAAGATGATGGAAGAGCTTGTTAAGGCTATAGAATATCATTCTGAAAAATATTATAAGGAAGATAATCCCGAGATAAGTGATATGGAATTTGATGAACTAATGAGAATTTTGATATTTTTGGAGGACAAATTTCCAGCACTTAAGAGGAAGGATACACCATCCTCAAGAGTTGGTGGTGCTGCTCTTGAAAAATTTGAACAGCATACTCATGAAGTACCAATGTTGAGCTTGGGAAATGTATTTTCAGAAGGAGAATTGAGAGATTTTGACAGGCGAGTTAGAGAGGGTTGCTCTGGAAAGGTCGAGTATGTTGTAGAATTTAAGATAGATGGATTGTCTGTAGGGCTTACATATGAGGATGGATATTTCACTTTGGGGGCGACTAGAGGCGATGGGTATGTAGGCGAAAACGTGACGGAAAATTTAAAGACTGTTAAGACAATACCTATGAGAATAGAAGAAAAGAAAAAAATGATTGTCAGAGGTGAGGTGTATATTTCAAAGCAAGATTTTGAAAATATCAATAGATATCAGGAGGAGCATGATTTGCAAATCTATGCAAATCCTAGAAATTTGGCTGCGGGCTCACTTAGACAGCTAGATTCAAAATTGACGGCGAAAAGGCCATTGGATATATTCGTTTTTAACCTTGAAAATGCTGAGGCTTTGGGATTAAAAAACCATAGTGAATCATTCGAATATATGAGTAAGCAAGGTATAAAAATAAATGAGAATTTCAGAGTTTTCGATAGTATTGATGATGTTGTAAAGCACATAGAACACTGGACCGAAAATAGAGGGACACTTGGGTATGAAATCGATGGAATGGTAATAAAGGTAAATTCTTTTGCACAAAGGGATGAACTAGGATTTACTGCAAAAAGTCCTAGATGGGCGACAGCATATAAATTTCCAGCGGAAAAGAAAAAAACAAAATTATTAGATATACAGATAGAGGTTGGAAGAACTGGTACGATAACTCCGACTGCAATTTTGGAGCCTGTAAGGTTGGCTGGTACGACAGTTAGTAGAGCAACTCTGCATAACGAGGATTATATCAATGAAAGAGATATTAGGATTGGTGATACGGTAATCGTTCAAAAGGCAGGTGAAATAATTCCACAGGTTATACAAGTATTTACTGAGGACAGAGATGGCAGTGAAGTAAAATTCAAGATGCCAGATAAATGCCCTGTCTGTGGAGAGGAAACAGTTAGATTAGAAGGTGAGGCGGCAGTTAAGTGTATTAATATTTCTTGTCCGGCTCAAATTAGGAGAGGCATTATTCATTTTGTATCTAGGGATGCTATGAATATAGATGGTATGGGTGAGTCAATAATAACAACTCTTCTTGATAATGGCATTATAAACGACATTTCTGATTTGTATTATATGGATTTTGAAAAAATTGTGACTTTGGACAGAATGGGAGAAAAATCTGTTTCCAATTTAATGAATGCGATAGAAAAGTCAAAGGCAAATGAATTGTGGAGATTAATCAACGGCTTGGGAATAAAGTTCGTAGGTGTAAAGGGTGCCAAATTGTTAGCCAATAGATTTAGCAACATGGATGAGATAATAAATGCCAAATTTGAAGATTTGATAGAGATAGACGAATTTGGAGAGATAATGTCTGACAGTGTTGTTAAATTTTTTGATGAGGATAGAAATCTTAGAACGATTGAGAAATTGAGAGACGCTGGTTTAAACTTTGAATCTAATGCAAACAAATATTCAGAGGTTGCAAAAATATTCGAAGGAATGAAGATAGTATTGACTGGAACACTTCCAAGTCTAAAGCGTAATGATGCAAAAGAAATGATAGAGGCAAGAGGTGGAAAGGCGACGTCAAGTGTTAGCAAATCGACTACATTTGTTCTTGCTGGAGAAGAAGCTGGATCAAAGCTGGATAAGGCTGTTTCACTTGGAATAAAAGTCATAGATGAAGATAAGTTTAATGAAATTATCAATTATGAGTCTAAAGAAGATGTCTTGGAGGGATTAAAATAATGGAAGATACTTGTTGTAATGAAGCAAAAAATGTTGTTGAAGTGAGCAATGATACAGACGATTGTAGATTGAGATTTGATGGAAGAAAGAGCGATGAAATCAGAAATGTAAGTATCACTAGAAATTTCACAAAATATGCTCAGGGTTCTGTTCTGATAGAGATGGGAAATACAAAGGTCATCTGTACAGCCTTTGTGGATGATGCTGTACCACCATTTATAAAAGGAACTGGAAGCGGTTGGATAAGTGCAGAATATTCTATGATACCGAGTGCGACTCTTACAAGAAAGAAAAGAGATGTAAATAAAGGCAGGGTTGATGGAAGAAGCCAAGAGATACAGAGATTGATAGGTAGATCTATTAGATCGGTTGTAGATTTGGAAAAATTGGGAGAGAGAACAATTTGGATTGACTGTGATGTGATACAAGCAGATGGAGGAACTAGAACTGCCTCAATCACTGGTGCATTTGTGGCTTTGGCAGATGCTCTTTATACTCTATATAAAAAAGGTGAGCTGAAAAAAATGCCAGTGAGCTCACTTCTTTCAGCAGTCAGTGTTGGCGTAGTTGATGGAGAGGTTTTGTTGGATGTTTGTTATGAGGAAGATTCCTGCGCAGAGGTTGACACAAATGTCGTTATGAATAATAGAGGAGAATTTATTGAGATACAGGGAACCGGAGAAGAAAGACCTTTTTCAAAAAAAGAGCTTGAAATTATTTTAGATTACGCAGAAAAGGGTAATAGAGAATTAATGAGACTTCAAAGAGCTGTGTTGGGAGAAGTTGCCGATAGCATAATAGGATGTGAATATGAAAGAGAGGCGATAATAGCCACTGGAAATATGCACAAATTGGAAGAGATAAGGACGATGGTTTCGGATTTGGATTTTGAAATAAAATCCCTAAAAGACGTCGGATTACAGGATATCGAGATAGTAGAAAATGGAAAGACCTTTGAACACAATGCATTGATAAAGGCTAGGACGATTGCGAGGGCCACTGGAAAGATTTCAATTGGAGACGACAGTGGCATAGAAGTTGATGCATTGGGAAAACGACCTGGAATATTCTCGGCGAGATATGCTGGAGAAAATGCAACTGATGAAGAAAATAGAAAAAAGATGTTTTCAGAGCTGGAAGGAGTTCCATTTGAAAAAAGAACTGCCAGATTCGTTTGTGTGATAGCAGTCGTGTTTCCTGATGGAAAGGAAATGCTTTCAAGAGGAATAGTCGAAGGAAAAATAGATTTTGAGGAAAAAGGTGAAAATGGATTTGGATACGACTGTATGTTCATTCCAGAAGGGCATGAAAAAACCTTTGGTGAATTATCTTCAGAAATAAAGAATTCAATGAGTCATAGATCTAGAGCGTTGGAGGATATGAAGACAAAATTAAAAGCTATTTTGGACGAAAGAACTATCTAGTTTTCAAATCAACTTATTAATTTGTATAACTTGAAAATTGGGAAAAAATAAAAATGAGGTAGAAAAGAAGTATGAAGGTGATTATTTTATCGGACACACATGGATCAAAGAAAAATATGGATAATATCATTCCGACGATAAAAGAAAGTATTGATTTAATAATTCATGCAGGTGATCATTTTAAAGATTCTGTTTATTTATCTGAGAAAAGTGGAAAACCCGTTATAGCCGTAGCGGGAAATTGTGACTATGAAAATGTCGAAGATGAAGTAGAGTTTGAGATTGAAAATGTAAGGTTTTTCCTAACTCATGGTCATAGGCATAGAGTTAAGTATGATCTTGGTATTTTAGCTGAGCACGCCAAAGAAAAAGGCGCTGACATCGCAGTATTCGGACATACACATATAAAAGCAAATGAGGTTGTGTCTGGTGTGCAAATTCTAAATCCAGGAAGTTTATCTCAGCCTAGAGATGGACTATACGGAAGCTATGTGATAATGGAAATAGAAAATGGCTCATATTCGTTTGAATATTTTAACGTCAAAGTATTAAGCTTAATTTAAATTTTTTGTGATACTATATGTACATATTTCACTAAAATGCGTGCATTTGAACATATTTTGTAGTATAATCATTATGTTAAAGTGTGCAAAGTTGCATAGATGATATAAGTACAAAATTGATTATACAGGGAGGATTTTATGAAATCAGAATTAATTAAAAAAGAAGGATATTCTGTTACATTTGAAATGGCTATTGATGCCGTTGAATTTGACAAAGCTATAGATAAGGCTTACAACAAAACTAAATCTAGATATAATATTGCAGGGTTCAGAAAAGGTAAGGCTCCTAGAAAAATAATAGAACTAAATTATGGAAAGGGAGTTTTCTTCAATGATGCATTGGATATTTTACTACCAGAGGTATATCCAGTAGCAGTTGAAGAATTGAAGCTTGAAGTTGTTTCACAGCCGGATATAGACATAAAAGAAATTAAAGATGATGGTGGATTAGTTCTAGCAGTAATGGTAGATGTGAAGCCTGAATTTACTATAGAAAACTACTTTGGAGTTGATGTAGAAAAGGTAGATAGCACTGTTACTGATGAAATGATCGACGAGGAGCTTAATGCACTTCTTGAAAAGCAATCGAGAATGGTAACTGTAGAGTCACCAGTAGAAAATGGTAATGTCGCAGTAATTGATTTTGCTGGAACACTTGATGGAGTGCCTTTTGAAGGTGGTACATCTGAAGGGTATTCACTTGAGGTTGGATCTGGAACATTCATACCAGGTTTTGAAGAACAATTGGTTGGAAAGTCAACTGGAGATGAATTCGATGTAAATGTGACATTCCCAGAAGATTATCCAGCTGAAGAATTAGCTGGAAAGCCTGTTGTATTCAAGGTTAAGATAAATGAAGTAAAGGTTAAGGAGCTTCCTGAACTAGATGATTCATTTGCTCAAGATACTACTGAATTTGAATCTTTGGAAGAATTAAAAAATGATATAAGAACAAAGAAGCAAGAAGAGGCAGATCAGAACGCCAAGTCTGAAATGAGAAATAAAGTAGTTGAAAAAGTTGCAGAAGGTGTTGAGATAGATATACCAAATTCTATGGTTGAGGCACAATTGGATAGACAGTTACAAGATATAAATATGCAATTAAGCTATCAAGGCTGGTCACTAGAAAAATTTGCTGAATTATCTGGTCAGTCAATTGAAGATATAAGAGAAGCAAGAAGAGACGAAGCAAAGGCTATGGTTAAGCATGCTCTAATAGTTGAAAAGATTGTTGAGCTTGAAAAGGTTGAAGCTACTGACGAAGATATTGAAAAAGATTTAGAAAACTTTGCAAAAATGTATCAGATAGAAATTGATAAAATAAAATCTTCTATAGGAGATGCAGAAAAAGAAAATATTGCTGACAGAATCAGAACTGAAAAAGCAGTCGATTTATTGTTAGAAAAAGCAAACTTAATATAGTGAAATGAGGACCACAATATTTCTTGTGGTCTTTACTAAAATAAAATGAGGAGGTAGAAATATGGCATTAGTTCCTTATGTAATAGAGCAAGACGGTAGAGGTGAAAGGTCATATGATATTTATTCAAGACTACTAAAAGATAGAATTATTTTCTTGGGTGATGAAGTGAATGATGTCACTGCTAGCTTGGTCGTGGCTCAGTTGCTATTTTTAGAGGCAGATGATCCAGACAAAGATATACACCTGTATATAAATTCTCCTGGTGGAAGTGTAACTGCTGGTCTTGCTATTTATGATACTATGCAGTATATCAAGGCGGATGTAAATACGATATGTATTGGTATGGCGGCATCTATGGGCGCATTTCTTTTGGCGGCTGGAGCAAAGGGAAAGAGATTTGCTCTTCCTAACAGTACAATCATGATACATCAACCTCTTGGTGGATCTAGGGGTCAGGCTACAGATGTAGAAATACATACTAGATATTTACTTGAAACTAAAGAAAAGTTAAACAAAATATTGTCAGAAAGAACTGGAAAACCTATCGAAGTTGTAAAGGAAAATACGGAACGTGATAACTTTATGACTGCAGAAGAAGCCATGAATTTTGGCTTGATTGATGAAGTAATAGAAAACAGAAAATAGTAGTATTTTCGTAGGAGGTGAAATTATTGCCAAAACAAGATGACAACAAACAATATAAGTGCTCTTTTTGCGGAAAAAGCCAAGATCAAGTTAAGAGAATAATAGCAGGTCCTGGTGTATATATCTGTGATGAGTGCGTGGATTTGTGTGGTGAAATAATTAAAGAAGAAATAGATGAAAATGCAGAATTGCAAGCTGGTAATTTGCCTAAACCAAAGGAAATGATGGAAATACTAGACGATTATGTTATTGGGCAGAGTAAGGCTAAAAAAGCACTTTCTGTCGCAGTCTACAATCACTACAAGAGAATTTATTCTGCCAAGGGTAAAAAGAGTGATGTAGAGCTTCAAAAGAGTAATATACTTCTTTTGGGTCCAACAGGTTCTGGTAAGACTCTGTTAGCACAGACTTTGGCAAAGATACTAAATGTACCATTTGCAATAGCGGATGCCACTACATTAACTGAGGCAGGGTATGTTGGAGAAGATGTAGAGAATATTGTATTGAAATTGGTTCAGGCTGCAGATTTTGATATAGAAAGAGCTCAAAAGGGTATAATCTATATTGATGAAATAGATAAAATATCAAGAAAATCTGAAAATCCTTCAATTACTAGAGATGTCAGTGGAGAAGGTGTTCAACAGGCATTGCTTAAGATATTAGAGGGTACTGTTGCTAATGTTCCTCCAGCAGGAGGTAGAAAACATCCACATCAAGAATTTTTAAAGGTTGATACAACTGATATATTGTTTATTCTTGGTGGAGCGTTTGATGGTATAGAAAAGATCATTAAGAGAAGAGGAAATCAGAAGGTTTTAGGCTTTGGAGCAAAAATAGAGAGCAAGGCTGATATTGATTTGGGAAAACTGTATTCAAAAGTTATTCCTGACGATTTACTAAAATTTGGTATGATTCCAGAGTTTGTAGGTAGAATTCCTGTTATTGCTACCTTAGAATTATTGGATGAAGAATCGTTGGTCAGAATACTTACAGAGCCAAAAAATTCTCTTGTCAAGCAGTATTCAAAGCTATTTGAATATGATGATGTGAAAATCGAATTCGATGAGGGTGCATTGCGCTCAATAGCTCAGAAGGCAATTGAAAGGAATACTGGTGCCAGAGGTCTAAGAAGTATCGTTGAACATTCTTTGATGGAAACAATGTTTGAGGTTCCTTCGATAGACAATATTGAAAAAGTTATTGTGACTAAGGGCAGTATCGAAAACGAAGATGAAAAACCACTCATTATCTATAAAGATGTGAGAGATATAGTTAATGATACACCAATTGGTGGATAGTGAAACAAAAAACGGCAAACTCATATAAGAGTAAGCCGTTTTTTTAATGTCATTATATATCGATGTTGTGATGCTGAAATACATCTCAGGATTATTATCGAACTGTGGCATATTGAGTCTTTTTGCCAGAGTTAAAGTGGCTATATCCCAGCCATACAATTGCAAGATATGCAAGAGTTTTCGGCAACATTAGGGCTCCGATTGCCGGAATAAAATCACTTAATAAAACAACTGGTATATAGAATGCAAAGCTTAGAAAAATTAGTAAACTCATATGCTTCAGACCCGTAGTATTTTTTTGCTTGTACGTCCAAATGATCAAGAGTAGTCCAAGTATTGCAAATGGAATGTTTCTATATATACCAAACAAATAATTTCCATCAGCAGTTCCCCAATTGTTTTGAGGTAGTAAGACTAGAATTATTCTAGCAATCGCCAGTATATAGATGGCAAATTTTTTTCTATCGTCAGTATCACCGCTCAAGTTTCTATAGTAATGATAGAATAACACATAGAAGATTGTCATCGTGATACTAGTTACAAATTGCCCCCAAGATAAAGCCACGACGTTTTTCTCAAATCCATTTGCTGTAAAATGAGAAATTATTCGAGGCACCAAATGAAAGGCATCTCCAGCTCCCAGTAGAATTGCCATTATACCAAAAAGCCTTCCTCCTGATTTTTTGTTATTTAATAATTTAATTCCCAATGATATTACAATAAGTAGGTATGCAATATCAAATATACTTTCAAAAACACCCATCTAATCAACTCCTTTAATTATCCAATTAATATATTGGTTATACTTTATCAAAAAAGTTTCTTTGCTAAAATTCTCTTGAAAGGTCCTCTTGATGATATTATGGATTACTGCTTTGATAAAGTTTATTTTTTCGTAATTTATGCCGATATTGTCAATGCAATTTTTTGAATGGTGTTTACATTCCATACCTTGTTTTTTGTAAAACTCAATCCATCTCTTCTCAAGATCCTCATTCCAATAAAGAAATCTGTATTTGTACAGAGTATATCTTCTTTCATCAAAAATTAGTTTGGATATTCTGTCGCCAAATTTTTCCAATGATTGACATAAATCGAAATTCTCATTTTTCAATATTTCAATAAATAGTGAGTGTATATCAGTGGTTTCCTTTAAGAGAATGGTGAAATAACTTTCCTCCAAGTCCTCGAAATATTGATAAAAGCTACCTCTTGAGATATTCAGATTTTCGACAATATCCTTTACACTAGCCTTGTTAAAAGGATTAGAATTGAACTCCTCACGAAGAGCCTCGTAAATTTTCTCCCTTTTTTCAGGTGGTAAATTATAAAATGTATTTTTTGGCATAAGAACCTCTGTCAACAATATTTAATAAAGTATATATGAATTATAAGTGACACGGTGTCATTTGTCAATAGTAGTTTTTTTATAAAAATCAGATAGATTTAATTTTCTTGAAAATGTATTTTCACTGGTATTTATGATATAATAATTTTTATGATAAAGGTAACAAAGTGTGAGATATGAAAGTAAGCTTATATTTTCGTATTTTGACCTGTATATTAGATACCAATTAAGGTATAGTGGAGTGTTTTTATGTATAATCTATATGAAATAATAGACAGTATAATGGAAAAAGAGGACTTGAAGGTGGAAGAGATTCCAAATATTGATCTTTACATGGATCAGGTATTAAATATTTTTGATAAATTTTTTCCATATAATGAACAAGAGCAAGCTTTGACAAAGACAATGATAAATAACTATGTAAAGGCTGGTATTATTAAACCTGCAATAAAAAAGAAATACAATAAAGAACATATTTTAATGATAATAATCATTTGTATGCTTAAGAGGGAAATTAGTCTAACTGAGATAAAAGATGCGTTTGATGATTTTGACAACTATGAGAAAATATACAAGGGATTTCTAAGGAAAAAGGAAAATTTAAATAAATTGACTTTGGATTTTTTGTCAAATGATATTGAATCCTTCAACAAAGAGGAAGATAGAGATACAACGGAAAAGATGATGGATGTTTTATTATTGTGCTATTACTCAAATGTTCTTAGTGAGGCTGCAAGGCTGATAATAAATAGAGAAAAGAATGAATGAAATAAGTGAGGAAAAGATGATAAAGGAAGTAGTTGTTGTCGAGGGTAGAGATGACATAGATGCGGTAAAAAGAGCTGTTGACTGTGAACTGATTGCAACAGGTGGATTTGGTTTTCCAAAGGGCGTTATGGAGAGAATAAAAACAGCAAGTGTTAAGAGAGGTATCATAATTTTCACCGATCCTGATTTTGCAGGCGAGAAAATTAGAAAAAAAATAGCCAGTGAAGTACCTGGCTGTAAACACGCTTTTTTACCACGTGAGAGCGCATTGAAGGATGGAGATATAGGAGTTGAAAATGCTAGTCCAGAGAGTATAAAATTAGCACTTTCAAAAGTTAGGACTGAGGTTGTAAAAAAAGAGAAATCTTTTGACAATGGAGATCTGATGAGAAATGGGTTAGTGGGCTCCCAAAATTCTTCAGTGTTGAGAGATGAAATAGGAAAAATATTGGGAATAGGATATGGTAACTCAAAGCAATTTTTGAGTAGGCTAAATAATTATGGAGTTACTAGAGAAGAATTTGAAAACGCATTAAAAGATGTGTTGAAATTTAATAAAGAAGGTGAGTAGATTAATGAATAAAAGGCTTTCGTCACATAAAGCTACTATGGAAATTGTAAAAAAGCATGAATTTAGATTTAATAAGAGTCTGGGTCAAAATTTTCTAATTGACGATAATATTATAGATAAAATAATATCAGGATCTGGTGTGAAAGTTGGAGATAAGGTTATTGAAGTTGGTCCTGGTATTGGAACCTTAACCAGAGAAATTGCGGCTAGAGCAGATAAGGTTATGGCTGTTGAAATAGATAAGAATCTTATTCCAATTTTGAAGGACACAATGGAGGATTATGAAAATTTCAATGTTGTAAATGAAGATATCCTCAAAGCTGATATTAAAGGATTGGTAGAAGAGCATCTAGATGGTGGTCCGGTGAAATTGATAGCAAATTTGCCATATTATATAACTACTCCAATTATCATGAGATTTTTGGAAGAAGGGATAAATGTGACAGATATAGTAGTCATGGTTCAAAAGGAGGTCGCTGAAAGGATGAATGCATCTCCTGGTGGAAAAGATTTTGGTGCTCTTTCAGTTGCTGTGCAGTATTACTGTGATACAGAGATAATTGCAAAGGTGCCAAGACATATGTTTGTTCCTCAACCAAATGTGGATTCAATCGTGATAGCATTGAGAGTTAGAGGTGAAAAAAAATACGATGTTGATAATGAGGAATTGTTTTTCAAGGTTGTCAAAGCAGCTTTCGGTCAAAGGAGGAAAACTCTTCTGAACTCTATTTCTAGCATGGGTGTCTTGGACAAAAAAGTGGTATCTCAGATATTGCTAGAGTCAAAAATTGACGAGAAAAGAAGAGGAGAGACTCTTAGTCTTGACGAGTTTGCAGTTCTCTCTAATAACATCAATAGAGCTGTAAAGGAGGGAAGTAATGTTTAATAAGCTGTCGAAATTAAACAAAACTTTGTTACTTCTACTAATCATCATACTGTTCTTTGTAATTTACTTTTTTTCATTTAAGCTTTCTAGAAACTATATTCAAAGTAAAACTGGAGAAGATGTTGTTTCTATAGATACGAGGGGTGAGAAAAGCAAAATAGAGGAAGATATCGAGCTTAGAAACAAGGCAGAAAGCAAAATGCAGCCATTGCAGAAATTTAATCAAAGTAAGAAGCTATTTATTTCTGATGATTCTGTTGAAAATATAAAAATCGAAGGTGAAATGCTGGAGAATTTGAAGCGATTATCGACATCCTTTGTAAAGGTGAGATCTATTGAGGGCGAGTTCAATCCCCAAAATAGAGGTAATACTAATAATAATGTCAAGTTTGAAACAGATTTCAATTACTTTGTTGTAGAGAGTGATGGAAAAAAAGAGAGCTATAAGGTTCCGATTTCGGTTAAAGAAGATTTTCAAGGCATGTATAAGAGGATGATCTATACATCAGTGGATTACATAAAAAATAAAGATGGAGTCGGAGATATAAGAGTTTATAAAGGAAATGAGGAGAAAGGTGTTTTTCCTTGGAAGAAGGATGATTTGATTAATAAAATCTTGTACAAAAGAGAGGTTGGTAAGATCCAGCCACAAAAAGAGTTTCATAAAACAAAGACCAATTTTACAATAAAAATAGAAAAAAATGGAAATAAAATTGACATACAAACGATGGGTAAGGATTTTATTCAGGTAACAAATAGCGATAATGTCGCATATTACGAGGTATACCAAGACCTTTATAACTACTTGGACAAAGAAGTATTTAAATAAAAATTAAAATAAACGCTATTAAGTTGGTTATTTTTTTATTTATGCTTTACACTGATAATTAATGATGATACAATACTAAAAAAACGAAGGGAGAAATTGTCATGAATAAGTTAAACGCACAACTAAAGTCTTACAACTATTATTACTATTTTAACTTTACTAGCAGTGGTAAGGCTTTTTCTGATGTGCAAAAACTAGATACAGTTGACTTATTCTTAATAATGGACAATTGATATTTTAGTATTTTAGCCTCTTGGATTAGCCAAGAGGCTTTTTTTTATTATTTTTTATGGAGGGATTTTGGTATGATAGTCAAACTTAGAAAAAACGTAAAAGTTGAGCAAATTGAGAAGCTGATAGGATTTATTGAATCTTTGGGATTTGAAGTGGATTGTTCTTTTGGTGAGAATACAACTCTTCTTGGATTGATAGGAGATACATCTGGACTTGATTCGAGTATTATAAAATCGTTTGAAGCTGTCGATGAAATTATCAGAATTCAAGAGCCTTACAAGAGAGCTAATAGAAAGTTCCATCCAGAGGATACTGTTGTAATTTTGGAAAATGGAACGAAAATAGGTGGTGGTAATTTTTGTTTGATAGCTGGACCTTGTTCAGTGGAGTCAGAAGAGCAAATTATCGAGGTTGCAAAAAGAGTGAAGGACTCTGGGGCAAATATATTAAGAGGAGGAGCCTTTAAACCGAGAACATCTCCATACTCCTTTCAAGGTAAGGGGGAAGTTGCTTTGAAGTTATTGTTGAAAGCAAAAGAAATTACAGGTCTGCCAATAATTTCAGAAATAATGGAAATTGGACAATTACCTCTTTTCGAAGATGTTGATATACTACAAGTTGGTGCAAGGAATATGCAGAATTTCGATTTGCTGAAGGCTCTGGGAAAACAGTCGAAGCCAGTTCTTTTGAAGAGAGGCTTATCTGCAACATATGAAGAATTGCTGATGGCTGCAGAGTATATAATGTCAGAGGGCAATGATAATGTAATACTGTGTGAGAGAGGTATAAGAACTTTTGAAACTGGAGTTAGAAATACTCTTGATATAACTGCCATTCCAGTTCTACATGAAAAAACACATCTTCCGGTTATCGTTGATCCATCACATTCATCTGGAGTATCGAGGTTAGTAAAGCCGCTTAGTTTGGCATCAGTTGGCGCTTCATGCGATGGCTTGATAATAGAGGTTCATAATGATCCAGAAAATGCATTGTGTGATGGGAATCAGTCTTTGAGACCAGATGAATTTGACGATATGGCAAGGTCAATATTTAGATTAAAGGAAGCGATGATGGTGGTTTAGTATGAATATAGGAATAATTGGTTTGGGTTTGATTGGAGGTTCCTTTGCCAAATCTTTGAAGAAAAATACGAATCATATGGTATTTGGATTTGATATTGATGGACAATCGGTAGACCTAGCACTAAAGGATAAGAGCATTGACTTTAAACTAGATACTGATGACTTACACAATATTGATCTTGTGATTTTGGCATTGAGACCAAAGGATGCGTTGAGATTTGTAAAAGAAAATAAAAATATTCGAGGTTGGGTGATGGATCTTTGTGGAGTGAAAAAGAATATTTCAAAGGAGCTTGAGAATTTGTCATCAAGGAATAACTTTGAATATATTGGTGCACATCCGATGGCAGGAAGAGAGATAGGGGGATATACAAGCAGTCTTGATGATTTATTTGAAGGTGCATCTATTATACTTACAAAGAGAAATATACCAAATGAAATTCTTGATATCCTTTCAGAAATGGGATTTTCTCTACAGTATTGTGATGCGGATACTCATGATAGAATGATTGCATACACATCACAGCTATCTCATATCGTATCTAATGCTTTTGTAAAATCAAAGGTGGCTTTAAAGCATAATGGTTTTTCAGCAGATAGTCTGAAGGATTTGACTAGAGTAGCAATGTTGGATGAGTCCATGTGGACAGAGCTGCTGCTGGAGAATGATTATATAAAAGATGAATTAGATTTTCTAATAGATGAATTAAAAAAATACAGCGACCTTTTGGAAAAGAGGGACGAAAAAGGCTTGGAATTATTGTTGAGAGAAGGTAAAGAAAGAAGGATTTTAATGTATCCCGGAGGTGTGAAATGAGAGTAAAACCATCTAAATTAGAAGGCAGTGTCAAAGCAATACCATCAAAATCTTTCGCTCATAGGGCTCTTATTTGTGCTGCTATATCAGATGGTGTGTCGCAAATAATCTTTGATAAAACATCTGATGATATAGATGCGACGATAAATTGTCTTAGAACATTAGGTGCGAAAATTGAAAAATTTGAATCTGGAGTTAGGGTAAAGGGCATATCGAAATTAGACAATATACCTATCGTAGATTCAAAAGAAAGTGGATCTACCTTTAGATTTTTGTTGCCACTTGCTTCTACTATTTATGGGCAGGTAATTTTCATAGGTGAAGGAAGGTTGCCGAATAGACCAATAAAGGATTTGATGGATGTGATGAAGCATAGAGGTGTGGAATTTGATTCAGAATGTTTACCGTTTAAGACAAATGGTCTATTGTCACCAGGTAGATATGAGATAAGTGGTGATGTAAGTTCACAGTACGTTTCTGGATTGTTATTTGCCGCCTTGAATTTGAATGGAAGTTCTGAAGTAATTGTAAACACAAACCTCGAATCCAAGAGCTATGTGGATATTACGGTTGAAGTAATGAGAGCCTTTGGAGCAGATATAATTGAAAAAGGAAATAGTTTTTTAGTAAATGAATCGAAATTGAAAGCGCGATCCTATAACGTCGAAGGAGATTGGTCGAATTCTTCCTTCTTATTGGTAGCGGGAGCATTCGGAAAAGTATCTGTGAATGGATTAAATAAAGAGAGTAGTCAAGGTGACAAACAAATATTAAAAATCTTAGAGGATTTTGGTGCTGAAGTAGTCATATCTGATGAAGTTATAGTGGCATCACGTGATAGGAATCCAATAGATGTAGATTTGAAGGATATACCAGATATGTTGCCGATATTATCGATATTGGCAGCTAGTGTTGATGGGGGTGTATCACGATTTTATAATGCATCGAGATTGAGGTTAAAAGAGAGTGACAGGATAAAGTCGACTGCTGATTTAATCACTTCACTTGGTGGAAAGGTAGAAGAAAGAGATGATGAGCTGTTGATTTATGGAACGAATGGTTTGGCAGGAGGTATTGTTGACTCACACAATGACCATAGAATAGTAATGGCTGCGGCGATAGCTTCTACAATAAGCGAGAATGATATTGTAATTAAGAATTCAAAAGCTATAAATAAGTCATATCCAACTTTTTTTGACGATTTTGCAGATTTGGGAGGTAAAATATGAGTGCGACATTTGGAAATAATATTAAAACTACAGTTTTTGGTCAATCACATGGACATTATATAGGAGCTGTTGTCGACGGATTGCCACTGGGCTTTAAGATAGATATGGATAAGCTTGAAGAATTTATGCGAAGAAGGGCACCAGGAAAAAAATATACGACAAAGAGAGTTGAAGGGGATAACGTGGAGTTTATAGCTGGAGTTGAAGATGGTACGATAATTTCCAATACAATATGTGCTGTAATAAAGAACAAAGACCACAATTCTACTCATTACGAAATATTCAAGGATATTCCAAGACCATCTCACGCCGATTATGTAGCAAATATAAAATACAATGGATTGATGGATATGAGAGGTTCAGGTTCGTTTTCTGGGCGATTAACAGCACCTATTTGTATTGTGGGTGGTATTGCGAAGCAGATTCTTCAAGAGAGGGGAATACAAATCGCTTCGAGGCTTAAGCAAGTTGGCTCTGAGATTGATGAAGCAATTGATATCGCAAATCCAGATATGGAAGTGCTTGAAGAAATAAATCGAAAAAATGTTCCTGTTATTTCAGAGAAGGTCGAAGCTAGAATAGAGAAATTATTAGAAGGCATAAGGGAAGAAAAAGACTCAATTGGTGCCAAGATAGAATGTTTTGCGACCGGAATTCCAATCGGTCTGGGAGAACCAAATCAGGATGGCATTGAATCTATTTTGTCGAGTAGAATTTTTTCTATTCCTGGAGTCAGGGCTATAGAGTTTGGATTAGGTGTTGAGGCTGCATATATGAAAGGCTCTGAGCATAATGATGAATTTAAAATTAGAGATAAGCAAGTATCAACTATGACTAATAATGCAGGTGGAATTGTCGGTGGGATAAGTAACGGCATGCCGATTAACTTTACTGTAACTATGAAACCAACGGCATCAATTGGAAAGCAACAGAGGTCATTTTCTATGTCAAAAAAGGAGTCTAAATATTTGCAAATAGAGGGAAGACACGATCCATGTATAGCTATTAGAGCATTGCCGGTTATCGAGGCTGTATGTGCAATTGTGCTTCTGGATTTGATAGATATTTTATAAAGGCTGTGATTATATTTTTTAGGTAATTATGTGGGGTATGATATGAAATACGGATTATTGGGAAGAAAGCTGGGTCATAGCTTTTCGAAAAAAATACACAATTTGATAGATAGATACGACTATGATCTGTATGAAAAGGAGCTGGATCAAATAGAGCAATTTGTTAATGGAGATATAACGGGCTTCAATATTACTATACCATACAAGATAGAAGTCATGAAATATATTGATGAAATGACCAACAGAGCTAAGAAAATAGGATGTATCAATACAGTGATTAAAAAAAATGGAAAGGTAATAGGCGACAATACGGATTATTTTGGATTCGAGTATATGCTAAATAGTTTGGAAATCGGCGATGTGAAATCTGCTTTAATTCTTGGAGATGGTGCAACATCTATGACAGTGGGGGCAGTGCTAGATGATAGAGGTATACCGTACACCAAGCTATCCAGAAAAACAGAACCCTACTATTCAAGGTACTTGGATTACAAAGATGTCGAGTTGCTGATAAATGCCACTCCTGTCGGTATGTATCCAAATAATGGAGAAAGGCTAATAGATATAAGTGAATTCAATAATCTAAAAGGAGTTATTGACGTGGTTTATAATCCAATGTGTACAAAGCTGCTTTTTGACGCAAAGGAAAAGAACATAAAATGTTGCAATGGACTTCCTATGTTGGTTGCACAGGCTGCTGAGGCATATAATGTATTTTGTGGAAATAAGGTTGAGGATAGAAAAATGAAGAGGATAATAGAAAAGCTTTCAGTTGAAGGAAATATAGTGTTGATTGGAATGCCTAGTACTGGAAAATCTACTATAGGAAGAATAATTTCAAAAAATACAGATAAAATTTTGGTAGATTTTGATGAGGAAATTGTAAGAAAAACTGGTAAGAGTATTGAACGAATTTTTTCAGAAGATGGAGAAGCATATTTTAGGAAGCTAGAAAGTGAAATGTGTGGAGAATTTGGGAAAAAAAATAATCTAGTAATAGCCACAGGTGGAGGAGTGGTTACTCAAATTGAAAATTACGAGAGTCTAAAGCAAAATGGTAAAATATATCTATTAAAGAGAAATTTGGAAGAACTTGAGCTAGAAGGCAGACCACTTTTAAAGGATTTTGATAGCGTTTTGAGATTATGGGAGGATAGAAAGGACAGATATCAAAGCTTTTCCGACAAAGAGGTTGAAAATATTACGATAATGGAAGCCTCAAAAAAGATAATTGATGATTTTTACGGATATGATTATACAAAATGTGAGAATAGAATATAATACCATGAAAAATATAGTCAGACTCAAAAATTGAGTTTTATTGAGTCTGACTATATTTTTTTATAGTAGCTCTTTAATATATCCGAGTTTTGCAGCTTTTAATAGCATTTCCTGATAATTTGAAACATCTAGCTTTTCATATATTTTGGCTAGATGGTTTGCCAAGGTTCTTGGTGATATATACAGCTTTTTTGATATGTCATTACGAGTGTAACCATTTGAATATAGGGCTAGTATTTCTTTTTCCCTATCAGTTAGAGGGTATAGATTTTCAGTGGTGTTTTTGAATATTCTGTTTCCATTGAATACACTCATCAATATATTATATATTTCAGTGCTGTTTGTTTCTTTTCGGATAAATGCACTGGCTCCGATTTCATACGCTTCGTATTCAAATAATGGAAAATCATAGCCCGTAATTATAATGGTTTTTATATATGGGATTTTTTGTTTTATTTTTTTGAAAAGAGCAAAACCATCCATTTCTACGATTTTCTTTATGTTTACATCTATTATCAGAATATCGATGCCCATTTCCAGTATCTTTTCTGAAATCAAATCAACGCTTGTTTGACTGGTGATGGTGTAAATATTTTCAATGGTATTGCTTGTATCACATTTTATAAGTGAATCAGAAAGTCCACTTGCAAAAATTTCGTGATCATCAATCAATAATATTTTCAAAAAAATCACTCCTTTTAATCTTAAATTTTATATCTATGGAAACTCCATTAGGTTCAAGGTTATTTATTACCATATCTCCATTAATATCGCTTATTGTCTTTTTTATAAAGCCCAGACCTCGATTCGATTTTAGGCAGTTTTCTAAATCGACTATATTTCCGGAGTCATTTCTAGAATTTATAAATAGTATGTCGTCTATGAGCTCTACTCTTATTTCTGCAAAGGTGGAGTCTGTATGTTTATATATGTTGTTACTCAATTCTTTGATAATTCTGTAGGTTATTTCATCAAAGGGTCTTGTCAGAAATAGATTTTCATCACAATAAAATTCTAACAAAATATTTTTGTCGTACAGTTTTTTTACTTTGTTGATTGCCTGTAAAAAATTCTTTTTAAGTGATATATTTGTTGAAATGTTTGGAGATATATAGTCCATCTCATTTCTTATTGAGTTGACTGTATCGTCCAGTGCATGGATGCAATCTTCAATTTCAGCAGGGGCTGTGTTATCACTAATATTTTTGACATCATATATTTTTCTCCTTATATATAAAATATTCTGTAGAACATCGTCGTGTAGGTATTCAGATAATATCATATTTTGATTTGAAGATATTTTTATTTTTTCCAAAGCTATTTCTTGGATTAGCTCAGGGCTATTATAATAATCCATTTGGGAATTGAATTTTATTATTTCTTCAATTTCAATTAAGATGAATACTAGAATCGATATTCCAAAAAAAGAAGTCACACCCAATATGATTAATGAAGCTATCGCAGTTATTGTCAATAAAATGTATGCACTGAAAAACTGGCTTTTAAGTATCGTTTCTGACATCAATTTCGAAATTTCAATATTTTTTTTCATATTGTGCACAAAAATTGTTGCTAAGAATAGTATTACAAATGCCTCTAATAGATCTGCAAAAATAAAAAAGCATGATAGAAGTGCCACTATTGCAATATTAGGTAAAAACAAATGTTTTTCTTTTTGTGATAGCAAAAAAATAAATATTATTACCAAAATCGAATAGCTCAGAGTGGTGCTTATTTGAATGTTGTTAAATCTACAAAATGAGTGAGGTAGCATCCAAAGAGATGACAACGCAAATAAAAAAATGATTTTTTTTGAACTTTTGTTCTGTAATACCAGCATATTCATCATGAACAATGCAAAAAATGGCAAGAAAAAAATCAGTATAGCTGGTTTGTCAGATGGATTAAAAAATGATATTGATAAAATCAGTATTTGTATCCATATAATCACTGAATTTATGTTTTTGCAGTATGTACTCTTTAGCAATGAAATCACCTCCATAACTATATTCTACAACAATATTTGCGATAATGATATAGTACTTTTTTGAAATATAATATGCTTATTTATTGCAAAAAATATGCACAATCGTACTATGTATTTTTTATTGATAAAGGAATATAATTAATGTATAAACATAAAGAAGTAATTATCAAGAAAAATATCAGGAAGAAATTATTATGAGATAGTTATTAAGAAGTAATTATTGAGGAGTAAATCTAAATGATAAATCTAAGGGGCACGTTCTAATCAATATGGATAAGAGATAGAGGAGGGATGAGAATGAGAACGAACTCAAGTTTAAAAATGGATATGCTCTTTGCGATTATAGCAAATGGTATTGGAATATTGATAGTTTGGCTAATAAAAATGAGTAATCCTGAAAAGTTCAAGGAAAGTATTACTAGTGACGACAACATAATTTTTATTATTATTTGCTGTTTTATTTTGCTGGTTATTCTATATATAGCTTATATAGAGGCAAAGCATGATGATGAATATATAACTGGTAAAACTCAGACAATGGGAGTTGTAAATAGTTTTACATCATTGCCTGCACTGATGATATTTGTCGCATTTATCTTCGAGCATTGGGTGGCAATATATGTAGTTTCGATTGTATTGTTTTTTTTGATGAGGATGCTTGGAAGGCATTCAAGGAAGAAGCTATCTTCAATGATTGGCAAGATTGGAGTAATGAAAACAAATCTTCACTATAAAGGAACTGCCAGCTTTGACGGAAAAGATGTGAAGGTATATTCGAAAAAGGATATTTATTACGGAGCCAAAGTCAAAATAGTAGACTTGAAGGCAAAATATCTATATGTAGAAGAAGTGAACGCTGAAGTATTAGATGATAAAGATGATGTTGCAGATTAATAAGCTACAAGCAGAGAAGCTCGCAAATTTGGGTAATTTCCCAAATAAATATTGCGAGCTGTCTTTGCTTGTATATTTTTTTTAAAGTAAACCTTCCAATAAGATTTTTATTCCAATTATTATTAGAATTATCCCACCAAGTTTTTCTGAGGTATTTTTGTACCTCGATCCGAATTTGTGTCCAATATACACTCCTGCAGATGAAATGAGAAATGTTAGTATTCCAATGACAGAGGCTGCCTTGATAATATTAATATTTAGTAGAGCAAAGGAGAATCCAACTGCTAGTGCGTCTATGCTGGTTGCTACTGATAGCATTATCATATCCCTGATATCAATTTCCATAATTCCAGAAATATCGCAACAGACCTCCTCTTGAACAGATTCCTTTGACTCTCTAAGCATTTGTACCCCAATAATCGTCAGCAAAATAAATGCTATCCAATTGCTTATTCCACTGACTAGGGAATAAAAATGACTCCCTATAAAATATCCGATTATCGGCATTGCAGCTTGAAAAAATCCAAAAAACAGACCGATTATGATGGAATTTTTCCAGTTCATTTTCTTTTGACAGAGACCTTTGCATACGGATACAGCAAATGCATCCATACTTAGTCCCACTCCAATACTGATTAAGTTAAAAAAGCTCATATTGTTGTTTATTCAGCCTGTGAGCTTGTACCACTACTAGTAGATGTAGAGCCTGAATCTTGTGTAGTGTTTGAATTTATTGATGTATCAGACGATGACTGAAGTGTGCTTGGATCTGCAACTTTTCCAGTTTCAGCATCAATTGTTATTTTTTCGAAGCTTTTAGTTTGCTTTTCAGAATTGTCATTTTTGTTTTCAGTTTTAGTATCATTTTCGAATTTTACAGTACCATCAGCAAGCTCAAATTCATATAGATTTAGACCATTTTTTGAATATAGCTTGTAAGATACTACCTGTACATTTTCGTTTTTAGATTTTGAGATTGCGAATTTTGCTGCCTTATCAAGATCTAAGACTGGAACGAAATCTATTAAATTACGTTTTTTGCTGATATCCAATGCAGCCTCTTCTGTATTCGTAATCTTGCCTGTTGATGCATCAATTGTTAGGATTACATTTTTTTTCTTTTTCGATATCGCATCAATCGTATATACATACTTCCCATTTACAGGTTCAAGCTTGACAGAGCATATACTTCCAGCCTTGTTTTCTGTGGTAAATTTCAGCATTGCAGATTGCATTGAAATAATCTTTGCAGTTCTAACGTCCATGAAATTTTCAAGTTTTGGAGTGTTTGCCTCCTTTTCTTCAGTGTTATTGCTGGAGCATCCCATCAACGAGCCTCCAATCAATAGACAAACTGTAAATACTATAGCCTTATTTGAAATTTTGTTTTTTATATTCATATTTCTTCCCCCCTCGAAAAAAATTTATCACTATATAAGATTATACAATAGATTATGAAATAATTGAATGTTATTGAACAATGTTTTTTTATAATTAAGCTGAAATTTTGAATAGTACCTTGAAAATAGAATATATCAATTTGCGAAAATAGAGAGCAAAAGGCTGCTAAAGAGCTATATATTTGCAGATGAAGATTACGTACACACTCATAAGCCTAATAAAAAAGAGGAAGCATGAAAATTAACTACTTTGATAATTAGTATGAAAAAACGCCATAAAAAATTGACCAATATTTTTTTGAATGATATAATAAAACAAATGAAAAGCTATATCAATATAATATGAGCAACAAATTCATAGAAGTCAGATTAAAGAAGCAAGAGTTGACTCAAATTAAGTTATTAGATAAGTTTTTTCGATTTTTTGTTAAGATACATTAAGTGAGGTGCAATTTATAAGAAACATAAAAAAATGTAAGGAGGGAGGCTTAGATTTGTACTTTGCTTAAATTCAGTATTATTAATAAAAAAAATAATAGGGGGATTGTAAATTATGAGAAAAAATTTAAAAACTCTATAGGAAATACTGTAACAGTTGGGGGTGTTCTAGGATTAATATTAGCTAAAGTTCCAGGGGCACAGGCAGCTGGTTGTGTAATCGGAACTATTAGTACACTAGTGGGTGGTGGCTCATTATTTATTCCTAATGATTCTAAACATGGACTGAAGTTTGGGATTGAAACAGTTAAACGTTATAGATACAGATTAGGGAAGAGACGTGTGTATAGAATAGATAAATATATTACATCAGTTAGCCGTTACTAGGAAAGAGGTGTTTATGATTCAAAAAATTTTTGGTTTACTATATTTGATTGCTACAATCTTGATGGCACTAATATTTAACAACAAAATAACTAACAACATGAGTTTAGCTTTTATGATTTATATTTTGCAAGCTTCAAGCTTATTTGGATATATTTACCTGACTAATATAGAGAAAAAAATTAAGATATGTTTAGGTCTGTCTTTGCTTGTTTTTAACTGTATTTTCTTAAGATATATGCTGATAAAAGGATGGCTATAATAGTCAATCACGTATTTAAAAATCAGATAAATTTTATAAGAAGAGATAGTTGTTGTAATAAAATATAATTGGAAAAGAGATACTTTATAGGAAAACGTTGATAAAATAATTTTTATGCTATGGTTTCAAGCTCATTTGAGTTTGATCTGTAGCATATTTTATTTATTTCATAACAATACTTTTGGTCTCAAAATTCTAAATCCAAGCGATTATTTTTAAGTATTTTATTTACTTTGTTTCGAATTGCATGGATTAATTTATTATTTTAAACTCAAAAACGACATAATCACAAAATAACAATATATTTAGAGATATTAATATACAACATATGTTTTACATGGTATAATCACTAATGAAAGAATTAAGTATGGTTACGATTAGATATAAATATTGAAATAATAATATTTGTGAATTTGTTTTTTAAAAAATATTTGAGGAGGATTTGTTTTGAAGATAGTAGTTATAGGTGGAGGAAAGGTCGGAAGAAAAATTTCTGAAGAGCTGTCTCAAGATATGCATGATGTGACTGTTATAGATCAAAATATGGATGTAATTAATAAAATTAACTCTTTTCAAGATGTAGCCTGTTTCAATGGTAATGCTATAGACTACGAAGTACAGAAGGAAGCTGGTATAGATAGTGCGGATTTGGTTATAGGATGCACATCTTCTGATGAAATAAATATGTTTTCGTGTCTCTTTGCAAAGAAATTTGGGGCTAAAAATACAATTGCCAGAGTTAGAAATCCACTTTATTACAATCAATTAAATCATATTAAAAATGATTTGGGGTTGAGTATGGTAATAAATCCAGAATTTGTGGCGGCAAATGAAATATCGAGGATTATCAGATTTCCATCAGCGCTGAAGGTAGAAACTTTTGCAAAGGGTAAGATAGAGCTATTGGAATTCAAGATTTATCAAAGCTCACCACTTGTGGGCAAAAATTTAAATGAGATAAGGAACGAATACAAAATCAAATTTCTTATCTGTGCAATCCAGAGAAAGGATGCAGTGATAATTCCAAAAGGAAACATAGAGCTAGAGGTGGGCGACAAAATAAGTATTGCAGCATCTCACGAGGATTTGGAGTTGTTTTTAAAGCGAATCGGTGGATTGAAAAGAAAAATAAAAACTGTAATGATTATAGGTGCGAGTAAGATAACGTACTATCTGTGCAAAAGTCTGGAAGGTATAAATATTAAGATAAAAATAATTGAAAAAGATATAGAATCATGTAGACAAATTGGTGAATTATTACCGGATGTTGATGTAATACATGGGGATGGAACAGATATACAATTACTGGAAGAAGAAGGGTTTGATGATGTTGATGCATTTATTTCGTTGACAGGAATAGATGAAGAAAATATCATTCTTTCGATGCTTGCAAATGGAAAAAATATTCCAAAGGTCGTTACAAAGGTTAGTAATACAACATTCAAAGATTTGGCAAATAATTTTCAGCTAGATACGGTTGTATCTCCAAAGGATTTGACTAGTGCTATTATACTGAGATATGTAAAAGCGATGAATAATTCTTATGGAAGCAAATTGAATTATTTATACAGAATAGTAAATAACAGAGTAGAGGTTCTCGAATTTACTGTAAGTAGAGAATGTAAAATAATAAATACACCTCTTAAGGACATGAAGATAAGAGATGATTTATTGATTGCGTGTATTGTAAGACAGGGAACATTGATAATTCCTCAGGGGGATGATATGATACGAGAGGGCGACAATATCATAATAGTAACTTCAAATCTGAATATCAGTGAAATTACCGATATTGTGAGCAAATAAAATAAAATTTATCCTATTTTTTGTATTTTTAGAATGGCAAAGTAGCAAAATATTTGTAAAAATGTTGAACTAAACGAATTTATGATATTTTGTTTTTTATGGAAATTTGGATAAATATTTTGTAGAGGTAAAAAAATGAATTATGAGATGATGAAATATGTTCTGATGAGCATATGTAAAATTGAAGGGCTTTTGTTGCTCATACCCGTTTTTGTATCCGTTATTTATAAGGAATATCAAATAGCGGGAAAAATGGCTATAGTTGCAATAGCGTTTGCGCTTATTGGTATGGTGTTTACTAGAAAAAAGCCTAGAAAAATAGATATTTTTGCAAAAGATGGATTGATAATCGTAGGTATAACTTGGATAATATTCTCTATAATCGGAGCTATTCCTTTTTATGTAACAGGTTCAATTCCAAGCTTTATAGATGCATTTTTTGAGACTGTTTCAGGATTTACGACGACTGGATCGACAATATTGACAGATATAGAATCTCTTTCCAAAGGAATATTGTTTTGGAGAGCATTCACTCATTGGATAGGTGGAATGGGTGTATTGGTGTTTGTCATGGCGATTATTCCTCTTGCAGGTAGAAACTCAATGAGTATTATGAAAGCCGAAGTGCCTGGACCAACTGTTGATAAATTAGTTCCAAAAGCAAAGCAGACAGCAAAATTACTGTACATCATATATATTGGATTGACAGGATTGGAAGTTGTATTGTTGATGATAGGCAAAATGCCTCTTTACGATAGCGTTGTTCATGCTTTTGCAACAGCTGGAACGGGAGGATTCTCAATAAAATCTGCTAGTGTTGGTTATTATCAAAGTGCATACATAGACTGGGTTGTCACAATTTTTATGGTATTATTTGGAATAAACTTTAATTTATTTTATTTGGCAATTTTAAATAAATTTAATAGGATAGCTAGAAGTGAAGAGCTGAGAGTATATTTGGCGATAATAGTAGTGTCGACGTTACTGATATCGATTAATGTATATAGTATGTACAACTCTATTTCAGATTCCCTAAGATATTCGGCATTTCAAGTCGCATCAATTATCACTACAACGGGATTTATGAACACTGATTTCAATTTATGGCCACAATTTTCAAAGTCAATTCTCTTGATTTTGATGATAGTTGGAGCCTGTGCTGGTTCTACTGGAGGTGGTGTAAAGGTATCAAGAATTATTATTATTGCAAAACATATGAGAATAGAATTGAAGAAAATAATACATCCAAGATCTGTTTCAAATGTAAAGGTGGATGGAAAAATAGTTGAAAATAATGTAATCAGAAGTGTATCTGGATATATAATGATATATTTTATGCTTATTTTGTTTTCATTCCTGTTGATATCAATAAATGGATTTGACTTTGAGACATCAATAACATCTGTTATAACGTGTATTAACAATGTTGGTCCTGGCTTGGGTAGCTTGGTTGGTCCGATTGGAAGCTTTTCAATGTTTTCAGATTTTTCGAAAATTGTGCTGTCAATAGATATGCTATTGGGAAGGCTGGAAATATTTCCTATACTGATACTGTTTAGCCCTAGAATATACAAGAGAAGATTTTAGACGATAAATTGATAAATGATAAATAATAAATAATAAATAGGTTTGATTTAAGGGTATTTACGACTTGAAGGTACGACCTAAATAAAAAGTATCCAGCATTCTAAAGTAGAAAATGAATGCTTGGATACTTTTTTGTATAGGACTTTTTATAATTTTATTATTTTTTAGGTCGATTTTAACTTTTCATATAGTGTTGTTTCCACTTTATTTATCAAATCATCTGCATGTCCAAAACGGATATTTCTCAAGTTCGAATTTCATACTGATCACTTCAGGTGATTGTGATTCTCCATCTGATTGTATATATTGTGGAACTCTTGTTCTCACAATCATCGAGGTTGAACCAATCCTCTTTATTTTTTCGTATTTTTCGAAATGATCTCCAAATTTAAGTATTCTATATAGAATCATAACAAGGTCAATAAACTTTATTTCATTCGCCACAACAAATCCCAACTCATTGTTATTGCTTGTTGAGTATGGATCTATTTTAACCCCACCACCAAAATATGGATGGTTGGTAACTAAAGCTAGTAGACAGTTGTTAAACCTATACTCCTCATTATTAATTTCCAAGACGACGTCAAAATTTTTGTGTTTTTTGACTGCACTCACAATATAGTGGAGATATGATAATTTGCCAAGACCTATTTTTTTTAATATACTTTTTCCTGTATTGATGCTACTCAGATAAATTATCATTGCATCAATACCAAACCCAATACTATTTATTGAATATCCAACATTACCGGAATTAAGATTAGTAAATTTGATTATTTCCAATTCCTCAGGAGATTCTAGCTCTAAAAGTGAATCTATAAATCTTTCAGGATTGGATGTTATTTTTAATTCTCTGGCAAAATCATTACCTGTGCCACTTGGTAAATATGCTATTGGTTTTTTATTACCAATTATTTTAAGTGCATTAACTGCTTCATGAAGAGTGCCATCTCCACCGATTAACACAAGCTTTTCATCCTCAGTCGATAGTTTTTTTACCAGTTCAATGGTGTGCCCCTTATATTCGGAAATATTTACCGAGTACGAAATGGACTTTTTGTCGCAGTATTCCAATAGGCTTTTTAGAGTTTTTTTCCCTGTATTTCCACCTGCTCCTATGTGTGAAACTATGTTTATTTTCATGTTATTCTACCTTACTTTATGTTTATTTTGTTTTTTCTTCAGAAAGTTTCTTTTGATGAGTCCTTTCTACAAATCTACCCATGAAAAAAGCAATTATTCCAACTCCAATTCCGGTTTGAACGCAAAACAGGAGACTTTCTACCTCGCCTGGTAATTCACCACCAATCCATGTTTCCATTATCGGTGTAAACCATGGTTCATATTCTTTTCCCGTTACTTCAGATACTACTTGACTTCCAGCATCATCTGAACCTCCAAATTCAGCATTTTTTAGCAAAAAAAGAGGGGAAATAGACAACAAAATCACTATAGAAATCAGCATTATTATGGTTTTTTTATTCTTGCTCATAGTTTCATAGCCTTTCTAACATATTTCAATTCACTCAATTCATCCTTTGCGTATGTCTCCAGTCCGATAATTATCACTACAGTCAAAATACCTTCTATAATTGCAAGTGGTAGCTGAGTCGGTGCAAAAACCAACAAGAATTTAACGACTGACATAAACAGACCGCCTTGAGGTGATGGATATGCAATTGCCAGTTGGAAGCTAGTTACACAATATGTAATCAGGTCGCCAAGGGCAGCTGCAAAAAAAATTGATACATGATTATTTATTTTTGCTTTTTTGCAGATATAATAAATGCCGTATGTGACAAAAGGTTCGGCTATAGCCATTGAGAATATATTTGCTCCCAATGTCGTCAATCCACCATGTGCCAGTAGTATGGCTTGAAATAGTAATACTATCGCCCCCAAAATGCTTACTGGAGTTGGTCCAAACAGAATTGCGCCAAGACCTGTTCCAGTCATGTGAGAACAACTTCCTGTGACAGAAGGTATTTTTAACGATGATATTACAAAGATAAATGCACCACACATTGCCAATATCGTGGTTGACTTATGATTCTCTGAAACTTGTTTTTTGATGGAGAGGTATCCAAGTACCAAAAATGGTAGACAGACAACACCCCATGAAATACAAAACATCGGTGGAAGGTATCCCTCCATAATGTGCATTGCATTTGAATCAGGAATCATAAGCAGTATAAATGTCAGTGCGAGTGTAAAAATAATTGCTTTCCTTTCTCTACTATTATACATTTTTTACCTCCATTCTAAAATGTTTTTTTATAATAAACTTGAAAATTCCGTAATTGTTTTGGGATATTTTTCAGGTTTTATAAGTATATTCTTTTCGATCAAAATGTCGATCATATCCATTATTATAGGTTTTCTGAGGTTAGATCTATTCAAGACCTCGTCGTTTTCAAACGTGTTTTCAGGAATATCATCTGATATTATCTGCCCGTTATCAAAAACTACTATTCTGTCAGCCCATCTAAATGCAAAATCGACATCGTGGGTAGAGATTATCAAGGTTTTTCCCTCGTCATGAAGACTTGATAGTGTATTTTCTAGCATCTGAGAATTGACAGGATCTAGTGAAGAAGTAGGCTCATCAAAGATAATTATCTCTGATTTCATGGCGATAATATCTGCAATTGTAACTCTCTTCTTCTCACCACCACTTAGATAGTGAGGTGGTCTCTGTGCATATTGTGTCAAATTCATATATTCTAAGGCTTCACATACTCTACTAGAGACCTCGTCTTTTGAAAGATTAAGGTTCATCGGTCCAAAGCTGACTTCAGACCAGACTGTGGAAGCAATGATTTGATAGTCTGGCTCTTGAAAAACAATTCCAATTTTTTCTCTGAGTTTGGAGATCGTTTTTTTTGTAATTTTATCCCCATTTAGCATTATTTCTCCAGTGTGAGGAAACAAAACTCCTGCCAGATTCATAAAAAATGTTGATTTTCCAGAACCATTTGCTCCGAGTACTGCAATTTTATCTCCTTTGAAGATTTCGATATTTATATCCGACAGAGTCAAGCCCTCTTCGTTATATGAAAAGGAGACTTTTTTCATTTCAATTAATTTTTTTCCTAGCATATTATCCTCGCTCTCTATTTTAATAATAAGCTTATGATTCCAGATAAAAATATTAGCATTAGAATCATAACTGTTACTATTATCTGTAAAAAATCTGTCTTTATTTCCGTTTCATAAAAATTCAATCTGCCAGTATAGCATCTGGAATCCATTGATCTGTTGTATAGCTCAAGTTTTTGCAGTGATGAAACAAATAGGTTACTCATGATATTTCCAAACGTTTTGCATGAGGTAAAGAAGTCCTTATATCCATTTCTTGATTTGGCTGAATGTTTCATTTGCGTATATGTACTAAAAAAAATAAAAATAAATCTGTACATAAAATACATAATATCCACTATTAATTTTGGTATTTTAAATTTGTTTAACGATATTATTATTCTATGCATTGGTGTTGTCAATATCAGCATCTGCATACAGCTGACTGCTCCAAATGCCTTGAAAAAAAGATTTATAGCAATCCAAATTTGTGAATCAGATGTGGCTATATATATTTGTCCAATTTTGACAATGATAATCCCAGCTTGAGTGAAGCCAATGTTGAGCAATATGGGTGCAATACTCAGGATGAGAAAACCGATTGGTATTTTCATTACATTGATGTACGATTTTATATCTAGACCGCTGATTAGAACAATGAAAGAAAATGTGAGTATTAATGTTGTGATTGAAACTATAATGCTATCAAAGCCAATGCAAAATAGCAACGAAAAAACTGCCAATGATAGCTTGACATTAGTGTTCCAATCTCTTATTTTTGAAAAATTTGAATAGTAATCTATCATTATTCGATCATTATGGTTGTGTGATTTTTTATACATAAATTTTCTCCATCCATAAAAAATAAAGACTATGTAAGCTAAAAAAGGCATAACATAGTCGAGTTAATCGCTGTACCTCTTTAGTCCGAAGAGTTGTATTTAATATACCGTACTTTTGTCATATAGACGTATCTGGCTTTCACGATCGTGATTACAGTAGCGGTCCTGCGTGGGAATTACACCCAACTTCCTATACTTTTATGTATAAAGACTATATGACTCAAAATATTTATTTTATATTTAGAGTCTAACATATGAAATAGAACTTGTAAATAATAAAGAAAAAAGTGGTTGAATAACTGTTGAGATTGCTATAATTACAACGTTTTAAGCAGGTAAGAAGCATATTGATTATCTATATTTTGTGTTGTATAATTTGTTCATTCTATTGTATAATGTAAATTAAGTGAAATCGCATTTATTTATTAATTCACATAAGTTATGGAACATGGAATTGAAAGGAGATTATTAATGAATACAGTTTCAGTAGAAATACTAAAAGATTTATTTTACATGGGAGTAAATGACAGAGAAACAAATTTATTTGAAAATATGTGGCCACTTCCACAGGGTGTTTCTTACAACTCTTACCTGATTGTAGATGAAAAAACAGCACTTATGGATACTGTAAAAATTACAAAGGTGGATGGATTTATTGATTCGTTGAAGGATAATCTAAATGGGAAAAAGTTGGATTACTTGGTGATTCATCATATGGAGCCAGATCATTCTGGATGCATTAAAACTGTTAGAGAGCTATATCCTGATGTTGTCTTAGTTGGAAACAAAAAAGCAAGAGGAATGATAAGCGACTATCTTGATATAGAGATAGGAGATAATTTTTTGGAAGTTAAAGACGGAGATGTGTTAGAGTTGGGTAGACGAAAGCTTACTTTTGTGAATACTCCAATGGTTCACTGGCCTGAATCTATGGTAAGCTATGAGCCAAATGATAAAATATTGTTTTCACAAGATATTTTCGGCGGATTTGGAGCATTGAATGGAACAATTTTTGATGACGAAATGAATTTTGATTTCTTCCAAGATGAAATGAGAAGATATTATTCAAATATAGTCGGGAAATACTCAAAGCAAGCTGCAAAAGCATTGGAAAAAGTTAGAAATCTTGATGTAAAGGTGATTTGCCCTGTTCATGGTATTGTGTGGAGAACAAATCCTGAAAGAATAATTGAAGAATATGTGAAGTATGCCAATCAGATAAACGAAGAAGGTGTAGTAGTCGTATATGGTTCAATGTATGGAAATACTGAAAAAATGGCAGATATTTTAGCTAGATTCCTTGCTGAAGAAGGTATAAAAAACGTAAAAATATTTGATGTTTCAAAGACACATGATTCATATATTTTGAGCGAAATATGGAAATACAAGGGAGTTATTCTTGGTAGCTGTACTTATAATAACTCAGTTTATCCTAATATGAATCAGCTGTTGTATACATTGAAGATGAACAAGATTAACAATCATATACTTGGTATATTTGGTTCTTATGGATGGAGCGGTGGAGCTGTTAAGGAGCTTTCTGAATTTGCATCTGAAGGTGGTAATTTTGAAGTGCTACCAACAATAGTTGAAACAAAGGGTACTGCTAAAGATGAAGACATTGAAGCTTTAAGACAGCTAGCAAAAGAAATGGCTCAGGCTTTAAGAGCATAGATTGAAGGTAGAAATATGGTTAGAGGTTTTGAATTAGTGGATGATAAATTTAGAAAGCATCCAGATTTAGAAATAATATTGCCTGTAAGAGGCACTTCAAAATCGGCAGGATATGATATAGTTACACCAGTCGATATAGTTATTCCTCCGAGAGGCAATTCTGGTGTAATATTTACAGATATAAAGTCATATATGCTGGAAGATGAAGTTTTAACAACTCATGTCAGAAGCTCAATCGGTATGAAAAGAGGTTTGGTGTTGGCTAATACTACAGGTATTATCGATTCGGACTATTATTCAAATCCCGACAATGATGGGAATATTGGCTTTATGTTAAGAAATTTAACTGACGAAGAGGTAGTTATAAAGGCTGGAGAGAGAGTTATTCAAGGTATATTCATCAAATATCTCATAGTGGATGATGATAGACCTGCTTCAGAGACGAGATTGGGTGGAGTAGGATCTACGGGTAGAAAATAACAATCACTTTGCTATAAAATGAAAATTATGATATAATGTAGTTGAGTTCATAATGATATGCCTAAAAACAAATATAATAGAGTGAACGATGACTTTATTATGTAAGCTTCTACGCGGAGGCTTACACAGAAAAGCGTGCATATTCCGAGAAAAATATTATCGGATGTTGCAGGCTCTTTTTGTATTTAAATGCTTTCATAAAAATGATGTTTTTTCAAAAAAAACGAATAACTCTGCAAAATAGGTTTTATGATTGAAAGCATATAAAAAAGTGTATTAAATAATTGAGAAAAGTTTTTAATGTGTTTTGGTTTTTTTATACGATTTAAAAAATGATATAATGTAAATAACAACAATGGATAAAAAATATTTGTTTAGATAGGAGAAAAATTATGAAAAATAATATAGGTGTAATTGGATTGTCGGTAATGGGAAAAAACTTGGCATTCAATTTTGCAGATAATGGATACAAGGTTTCAATATTTAATAGAACTATAGCAGTCGTTGATACAGTGAAAAGAGAATACGCTGGAGAAAATATATACCCAACATATTCGCTAAAGGAGTTTGTAGGCTCTCTTGAAAAACCTAGAAGGGTTTTTATTATGGTAAAATCTGGGCAACCTGTTGATTCTATGATTCAACAGCTACTAGATTATGTTGAGGAGGGCGACATAATAATCGATGGTGGAAATTCATATTTTAAAGATACTACAAGAAGAACGAAAGAGCTGAGCGAAAGAGGTATTAATTTTATTGGAGCCGGGATATCTGGAGGAGAAGAAGGGGCACGATTTGGACCTGCCATTATGCCAGGTGGAAAAAAAGAAGCATATGATTACGTGAGCGAAATGTTTGAACGTATTTCGGCAAAGGCTTATGGTGAACCTTGTTGTAGATACATTTCCGAGAACGGAGCAGGTCATTATGTGAAGATGGTCCATAATGGAATAGAATATGCTGATATGCAGCTTATTAGTGAGGCATATTGGATTCTTAAAAATTTGGGAGGAATGGATAATAAGGAAATGCAAGAAGTTTTCAAGGCTTGGAATAAGAGCGAGCTGGAGAGTTATTTGATTGAGATAACTTCAAACATACTTGGAGAAAAAGACGGAGATGACTATTTACTTGACAAAATTCTAGACAAGGCTTCTCAGAAAGGAACTGGTAAGTGGACAAATTTAGAAGCCATAAATCTTGGTGTTGATATTTCTGTAATAACATCTGCTCTTAATGCCAGGTTTATGTCTAATCTGAAGGATGAGAGAAAAATTGGAGAAAAATTATTTGGAGAAAGTCTTGGTATTTATAACGGTCAATTCAAAAGTATTGATACGAGTACCATAGATAGAGAGTTGCTTGTGAGACTTGTAAAAAATTCGCTTTACATCTCAAAGATAGTTGCATATGCTCAAGGATTTAAATTACTATTGTCTGCTCAAAAGGAATATGGTTGGAAGCTGAACTTTTCTGAGATAGCAAAAATATTTAGGGGTGGATGCATAATTAGGGCAAAATTTTTAAATGATATTTCTGATGCTTTTTTGAAGGATGGAGATATAGACAATTTGATATTTACAGATATATTCTCAGAAGAAATAAGAGAAAGAATGGATGATTTTAGAGACTTGATGTCCAGAGTAGTGGCTCTTGGGATTCCAGCAAATGCCATGAATTCAGCTTTGGGATATATTTATTCTTATTCAAATGGAAATAGTAGTGCCAATTTGATTCAGGCTCAAAGAGATTATTTTGGAGCCCATACCTTTGAGAGAATAGACAAGGAGGGGGTATATCATAATGAATGGAATAATGAAAACTAAAGGAATAGTTATATTTGGTGGGACTGGAGATTTGGCATATAGAAAATTATTTCCTTCGCTATTTAATTTATTCAGCCTAAATCAACTGGAGGACGGATTTAAAATAGTTGGTGTTGGTAGAAGAGGATTCACAAATAATCAATATAGAGACATAATAAAGGACTGGGTTATTAAATTTTCCAGAGTTGCTCATACCGAAGAAAAAGTGGAGCTTTTTTTGGATATGATACATTATTATGAGATGGATATGAACGATATCAATATGTATGATGGCTTGGGAGAATTTTTGAGAAAATCAAAGCTCAATACAGACAGTTTAATTTATTACTATGCTGTATCTCCTCAATTGTTTGCTCCGATAACAGATGGATTGAAATTGTCGAATTTAACGAACGACGCAAAGGTCATGATCGAAAAACCATTTGGAGAAACTTTGGAACTCGCTGAGAAGCTATATTTTAATTTAAAAACTTGCTTTTCAGACGAAAACATATTTCATATAGATCACTATCTTGGGAAAGAGATGATTATAAATATTATGACTTTGAGATTTTCGAATGCTGTTTTTTACGGTATTTGGAATAAGGAATTTATTGAAAGTGTTGAAATCAACGCATATGAAATACTTGGTGTGGATAGCAGAGGTGGATATTACGACAAGAGTGGAGCATTGGCAGATATGATTCAAAACCATCTGTTTCAAATAATGTCGATCGTGGCAATGGAAAAACCAGTTGATTTTTCTAGTGCTTCAATAAAAGCCTCTCAGAGCGAAGTATTTAAATCCTTGAAGAAAATTAATTCTCGTAAAATCGATGAAAGACTAGTTATGGGACAATATAAAGGTTATCTAGATGAACCAAAGGTGTCCAAGAATTCTAAAACTGAAACGTTTGTATCTATGAAACTGGAAATAGAAAATGAAAGGTGGAATGGAGTCCCGTTTATTCTAAGAACTGGCAAAAAGCTTGAAAGACGTGAAAGTGAAGTAGTGATAAATTTCAAAGCCATTGACGATAGAGAAAAAGGAAATACATTGGTAATAAAAATTCAGCCTGATGAAGGGGTAAAATTTGATTTTAATATTAAAAAACCAGGTACAGAAAACAGTATTCAAGAGGTAAGTATGGATTTTTGTCAGAGTTGTATATTGGAAAATAGAATGAATACACCTGAAGCTTATGAAAGACTGATAAAAGCCTGTATGGATTCTGATAAGAGTCTGTTTTCAATGTGGGATCATATTGAGTTGAGTTGGAAATACATAAATGAAATCGTATCAGCTTATAAAAAATACTCAAATAAGTTATTCATTTATGAGCAGGGAAGCTTGGGACCTGCCGAAAGTTTGTAAATAAGTGTGTTCTATATGATAAAAAAAGGGTATAATCTAACTATAGAATATAAAAGTTTATGGAACATATTGATCTAAATAATATAAAATTAGTTGTTTTGGAGGTAATGAAATGAGTGATAGACAAATATACGACATTATTATTGTTGGAAGTGGACCGGGAGGAATGACTGCTGGGATATATGGTGGAAGAGCAGAGCTAAAGACGTTGATATTAGAAAAGAATTTTCATGGCGGACAGATGGTTTCAACTAATGAAATTGAAAACTTTCCTGCTTTACCAGACACTAATGGAATAGAACTATCGAATAAAATGCTTGAGCATGCCAAGAAATTTGGTGCAGAGATAGAATATAAGGGTGTTGATTCAATAGAGGTACTAGACAATGGGTTAAAAAAATTGATATCTGGTAATGATGAATTTTTGGCTAGAACTGTAATTTTATCGATGGGATCTACGTCTAGAAAATTGGGAATTGATAATGAAGAAAAATTGACTGGAAGAGGTGTTGGATATTGTGCTATATGTGATGGAGGCTTCTACAGAAATAAGGTAGTGGCTGTAAACGGTGGCGGAGATACTGCAGTTGAAGATGCCCTTTATCTATCAAGAATCGCATCGAAGGTATATATTATCCACAGAAGAGATGAATTTAGGGCGAATAAGACTCTACAGACTAGATTATTTGAATCAGGTGTTGAGCCAGTATTAAATAGCACAATCAAGGAAATTGTAGGTCAAGATAAGCTTGAATATATTACTACAGTAGATAAAAATACTGGAGAAGAAAGAAAATTAGACCTTGATGGATTATTCGTTGCAATAGGAGGTATTCCTACTTCTGATTTGGTTAAGGATTTAGTTGAATTAAATCCGCAGGGATATGTAATTACGAATGAGGATTGCGAAACTAGTGTTCCAGGAATTTATGCTGTTGGAGATATAAGACAAAAATCTTTGAGACAGGTTATAACAGCAGCTGCAGACGGCGCTATAGCTGTTCATGCGGCGGAAAAATATATACTTGAAAACAAATAAATAGAATTGATATTCGATTGCTAATACCTAAATTGATTTTGAAACTCGCACACTCTTTATAATAGATTGTGCGAGTTTTAAAATACGAACATATATTTTAGCATATTTAAAATTATTCGCAATTTGCTCTTTACTAATTTGCCATTGCTGTGATATAATCTATAGGTAATAGGCAGTGTTCTTGTGGGAAATTTTGTTTGTTGCAATATAAAATTTCATATCCATATAGGACACGATTTTTTTTGAAATAATAGTGAAAATAATCATTTAAATTTGTGTACTGATAACTATGCTTCAATTGGATTACCGTGATGAACCATAGTATTTGGATACAAAATGATTTCATGAGGTATTGGAAAGGACGTATATCATGTTAACAGCGATTACAGGAATAAATTGGGGAGATGAAGGTAAGGGAAGAATGGTAGACCTGCTTTCAGAAGACTATGATATTGTAGTTAGATATCAGGGAGGAAACAACGCAGGTCATACAGTAGTGAATGAAAGAGGTAAGTTTATACTTAATCTTCTACCTTCTGGAATTTTACGTTCAGATGTTGTCAATGTAATAGGTAATGGTGTTGTAATTGACATAAAGCACTTGGTAAACGAAATGAATAAGCTTATCGATGCTGGAATTGAAATATCACCAGATAATTTAAAAATAAGTGATAGAGCAATAATAGTAATGCCTTATCATGTACAGCAAGACTGCTTAGAGGAAGAAAGATTGGCTGATGCCAAGTACGGTTCTACAAAGAGAGGTATAGCTCCGGTATATGGAGATAAATATATGAAAAAAGGTCTGAGAATGGGTGAGCTTCTTGACAGTGAGGAGGATCTAAAATCCAGACTTAAGGGCATCATCGAATGGAAAAATTTGATGATTGAAAAAGGCTACGGTCAGGAGCCGATATGCTTTGATGAAATGTGGTCATATCTGAAGGAGTATGGCGATATTGCGAAGAAATTTGTTTGTGATACTGGTGTGTACCTAAATGAAGCCAATAAAAATGGAAAGAACATAATGTTCGAGGCACAGTTGGGTGCATTGAGAGACATTGATTTTGGAATTTATCCTTTTACATCATCATCATCTACAATCGCTCCATATGCCCCAATAGGTGCTGGAGTTCCAAACTTAAAACTTACAAAATCAATAGGTATTATGAAGGCTTATTCAACTTGTGTTGGAGAAGGTCCATTTACTGCGGAGATGTTTGGAGAAAAAGCAGAGGAGCTTAGAAAAGCTGGAAATGAATATGGTGCTGCTACAGGAAGACCAAGAAGAGTTGGTGGATTTGATATACTTGCATCAAGATACGGTGTAAGAGCTCAAGGATCTGATGAAATAGCACTTACTAAACTAGATGTTCTTTCATATTTGGAAGAAATTCCTGTTTGTGTGGGATATACGTACAATGGAGAAAAATTATCAGAATTTCCAATTGGAGAAAAATTATTCAAAGCAGAACCAGTTTATGAATACAGAAAAGGTTGGATGAAGGATATTTCTGATTGCAGAAAGCTAGAGGATCTTCCAAAAGAGGCAATAGACTATATCAAGTATATTGAAGAGGTTGTAGATTGTAAGATAAAATATGTTTCAGTTGGTCCTGAAAGAGAACAGTATATAGTTATGCCTTAGTCAGTGGCTTAACGTATAAATTATTAGAGAAAAATAACGAGATGCAGATATTTAATTTTGTCTGCATCTTTTAGAAATATGTTTTGTAGATTATGGAGGCTTTTGATGAAAAATACATATGAATCACCGCTTACATCTAGGTATGCAAGTAAGGAAATGCAGGAATTGTTTTCTCCTGACAAGAAGTTTAAAACCTGGAGAAGGCTGTGGATAGCATTGGCAGAAACTGAAATGGAGCTAGGTCTTGACATTACACAAGAACAGATAGATGAACTAAAGCGTTTTAAGGACGATATAAATTATGATGTAGCAAAGGCTAGAGAAAAAGAGGTTAGACATGATGTCATGAGTCACGTCTATGCCTACGGTGTTCAGTGTCCAAAGGCGGCAGGAATCATACATTTAGGAGCTACATCTTGCTTTGTAGGAGATAATACTGATTTGATAATTATGTATGAGGCTCTTGAATTGGTAAGAAAGAGATTGGCAAAGGTTATATTGACACTGTCAAAATTTGCTGATGAGTATAAATCATTACCGACACTTGGATTTACTCATTATCAGCCTGCTCAACCAACAACTGTTGGAAAAAGAGCTACTTTATGGATTCAAGATTTCTTGCTAGATCTTGAAGCTCTGAATGATTTTTTACAAAGAAAAAGACTGAGAGGTGCCAAGGGAACTACAGGTACTCAGGCTTCATTTTTGGAATTATTTGATGGTGATTTTGAAAAGGTTAAAAAGCTAGATAAGACTGTAGCGAACAAGATGGGATACGAGGATGTGTTTGCCGTAACTGGTCAGACATATTCTAGAAAGATAGACAGTCAGGTAGTGAATATATTGGCTGGTATTGCTCAGTCTGCAACAAAGTTCTCTAATGATATCAGATTGTTACAGCATTTGAAAGAAATCGAGGAACCATTTGAAAAAAATCAGATTGGATCCTCAGCTATGGCATATAAGCGTAATCCGATGAGAAGTGAAAGAATAGCATCGCTTTCGAGATACGTAATAGCAGACATGATAAATCCCGCTATGACTGTTTCGGGACAATGGTTCGAGAGAACATTGGACGATTCTGCAAATAAGAGAATATCGGTGCCTGAGGCATTTTTGGCTATTGATGCAGTGTTAAACCTGTGTTCAAATGTGAGTGATGGGCTAGTTGTCTATCCAAAGGTTATCGAACAGAGATTGATGAAGGAGCTTCCTTTTATGGCAACTGAAAACATAATGATGGATGCTGTTAAGAGGGGTGGAAATAGACAGGAGCTTCATGAAAGGATAAGAGTACACTCTTTGGAAGCGGCTAGAATGGTAAAGGTCGAAGGTAAAGAAAACGACTTGGTCGATAGAATAGCAAATGATTCAGAATTTGGAATAACAAAGGACGAAATACTACAGGTGTTAAAGCCAGAACTTTATGTTGGATGTGCTCCAATGCAGGTTGTAGAATTTTTGGAAAATGAAGTTAAGGTGGCGTTGAACGGAATTGAAATGATTGACGATGCAGAGATAACTGTATAGTCTGTTATTTGATGGAAAATCACACTGATATTATGAAAATTCATTGATGGATTGGAATAATATCAGTGTTTTTTATTGTTTTGAAAGAAGATATAGGATATTTTTCAGAATATTTTTTTTAATAAAAAATCTAAGTGACTGTTAATTAAAAATGTAATATAATAAAGTTAATGATAAATGATTATTCTGATAATAGGTTGAGAGGTGGTTATAATGAAGGACTTTAAAGTTGCGATATGTCAGATGTTGACAACAGATAACAAAGAAAAAAATATAAGTAAAGCCGTTCAAATGATTGAAGAAGCTGCCCAAAATGGTGCGGCATTAGTTGTGTTGCCAGAAATTTTTAACAGTCCGTATGATAACGGATGTTTTCCTGTGTATGCGGAAGAATTTCCTGGATATACCTCTATTGCCATGATGGAGGTTGCTAGAAACTGTGGAATATACTTGGTAGCAGGTTCTATCCCTGAACGAGAGGGTGAAAAAATTTATAACACTTCCTATTTTTATGATAGACAGGGCAAATTGATAGGAAAGCACAGAAAAATGCATTTATTTGATATTAACATTGAAGGTGGTCAGTATTTTAAAGAGAGCGATGTACTATCTCCAGGTGACGATTTTGCAGTGTTTGATACAGAGCTTGGGAAGATTGGTATTGGTATTTGCTATGATATTAGATTTCCAGAATATTTTAGAGTGTTGTCAGAAAAAGGTGCCGAGCTAATAGTATTGCCTGCAGCCTTTAACATGACTACGGGACCAGCTCATTGGGAAATATCAGTCAGGATGAGGGCGGTTGACAATCAAGTATATATGGTGGCTGCATCTCCTGCAAGAGATGAAAACGCATCATATGTTTCTTATGGAAATTCCAGAATAGTTGATCCTTGGGGAACTATATTGGCGTCTGCACAGACAGAGGAGTGTATTATTTATGGAAATGTTTCAGGGGGAAAATTGTCTAGTATAAGAGAACAACTTCCACTTATCAAGCATTTGAAAAGAAATAAATATGGCATAGAAATAAAATAAAAAAATGTGGGGGAATGTTTATGCTGTCAGGAAAAAAAATATTGAAATTAAGCAGAATTCAGATTAAGGGAAATAGAATTTTATTTTATATTTATTCGTTTTTGTTGATGGCGACAAATCTTATGATACTGTTGCCACAACACCCAAAGATAAATGCGATATTATTATTGCCTATAATTATTATTGAATTCTACTTCTATGCAGTTGTAATAAACTGTGCATTAAAGGTTGGCAACAACCAAAAATTAAAATTTAAAGATATTGGGATTAATTTTAAAACCTATTCGAAGCTAATTGGGTTTGGAATAATAATGGGCTTGATAATGTTATTCGTCGGGATTGTCATGTTAATTGTTACTTCATTTATGATTTCAATATTGCTAGTTGTTAACTCGGTGGATGAATTTTCATTGGTTGCAATGCTTCTTATAATATTTGTTATAACTGTATTTGTAGGATTTACGATAGCCACTAGATATGTATTTTCTCCGTATATTATAGGCACTAATTTTGAAAAACTTGGTATTGTAAAATCTATGAAGATTTCAAGATATCTTTCAAAAGAACTGAAAAGCAAAATTGTAAAAATGTTTTTAGGTATTTGCATAGTGTCGATTGTATTTTCAATAATTTGTGCTGTAATCTCGTACAAGTTAAGAAATATTTACTTATTTTACGGTTTGATGGTAGCTTACTTGGTACTTATTACTCCAGAGGTAGTTACATATTTTTCAAACGTGTATTATGAAAAATTATTATATAATATTGATGAAATAAGAGAAAGGTTTGAAATAGACGCTAGTAAGGAAATATACATAAGGAAAATTAACGTATGTGAAGTTTTTGGAGATGAAGGCTACGATATTGAGGTGACTGATAAAATTGATGAGGATGAAAATCACGATATTGAAGTGATAGATAAAATTGATGAGGATGAAAATCACGATATTGAAGTGATAGATAAAATTGATGAGGATGAAAATCACAATATTGAAGTGGCAAATAAAATTGATGATGTACCAAATGACAAAAGTAAATATAATTGAGGGTTAAGATATAGATCAATTTAAGCTATAATAAAGTATACGAATATATAATCGTTGTAACAATTATAATCTAGGATAAGATTATTTTTAGTGAATTATTATTTTAATATTATTGACAAATTAAGTTTGGAGGAATCATTATGTCTGATGATAAGGTAATAAGCTTTAGTAAAAGAAAACCAAAGGTTAATTCGTTTGAGGTGGACAAATTTGAGGATTTTATTAGTGATTTGATGTACGAATTCAATATTGGCCAAGCAAGTATGTTTGAAGTTTCGAGAAGATTGAATCAGTATATGAATGAAAATAATTTTTCGCCTGTTAAATTTGATGAGATTGAAAAGGAACTACTATTAAGATATGGATTGGACATTGACAGTATACAAGATAATATAAAAGAACACCTATTTACCGATAACGAAGTTACTGGTGACATTGGAGCATTAAAAAAGGATGAGAGAGAAAAAAATCGTGCAATGTTGAACAGACTAGGATTTTACGATTTGTATGAAAAGAACCTAAAAGAGAATAAAATACTGGAATTAGCTATTAAAAATGATGTAAATGATATAAGAATGCTGTTAGAGGAGGATAAAGTGACATTGATAAGCGAGAAAAAGATAGATTTTAGCGATGATAGCGTCAATAAAGCTCTGGCTCATTATAGGTCTTCAAGAGAAAAGCCTATAATGGTTACTATTTGCGAGGCGACAAGTCAGTATGAGTATCATTAGGGATATTCTTCCAGTAGAGTTTAAAGCTGAAATGAAGACACTGCTTGGAGATGAATACAGTGATTTTATTTCTTCATATGATGAAAATAAAACCAATTCAATTAGAATTAATACATTGAAAATAGCTGTGGATGAGTTTAAAAAGCTTTCACTTTTCAATATCGATTACTCGTATGGATCGGATGATTCTATTGGATGGTCTGATGAAGGATATTATGTGAGTGAAGATGAAAATCCAGGGAAGTGTTATTTTCATGACGCTGGTGCATACTATATTCAAGAGCCGTCTGCAATGAGTGTAGTTGGAAATACAGAAATAAAAGAGGGCGAGAAAATACTTGATTTATGTGCTGCACCTGGGGGAAAATCGACATATATATTGTCCAAACTAAATGGCACTGGCATTTTATTTTCAAATGAAATAAATACAACTAGAATAAAGGCTCTTGGAGAAAACTTGGAGCGTTTTGGAGCTATTAATTCTATAATAACTAATTCTAGCTCGAAAGAGTTGTTAAAGTTTTTTAAAGGTTATTTTGATAAAGTATTTATTGACGCACCTTGCTCTGGTCAAGGGATGTTTAGGAAAGATGAATATGCAATAAAAGACTGGTCAGTTCAAAAGGTTGACGAGTGTGTTGAAATTCAAAAATATTTGATTAGAGATGGATATGAAATGCTGAAGCCTAATGGCATTTTAATATATTCAACCTGTACCTTTACAAGGCGAGAAAACGAAGATATTGTTGATGATTTTATTCGAGAATCTGGTGCAGAGCTATTAGCCATGGATAGAATTTGGCCCCATAAAGACCGTGGAGAAGGTCATTTTTGTGCCAGATTGATGAAGAGTGTCAAATTAGATGATGCATCAGACAAGGTTACAAATGGGTATTTACAAGCTTCCAGATTAAAAAATAGAAAAAAAGGTTCGAAAAATGGTAAATGCCAAAATCAATATGAAAATATTTCCAAAAATGAGGAGAAATTGTTTTTAGATTTTCTAAATCAGAGTATTGGAGCTGATTCGTCTTTTTTTAGAATTTTAGGTAACGGTAAAATTGTCAAGAAAAATACATTGTTGTATTTTTACCCCAAAGAATTTGATGATGTTCCAGAGCTTAAAGCTGTGAAGATACTGAGGTCAGGATTGCAGTTAGGAGAACTGAAGAAGAATAGATTTGAGCCATCTCATTCGTTGGCAATGGCACTTAAAACTAGTGATGTAAAACATTTTGAATCATTTGGTCATGATAGTGAGGAAATAATGAAATTTATATCGGGTGAATCTATTCAATCTGGAAAATCAAGAGGCTGGGTGTTGATTGCCGTTAATGATGTTTCCATTGGATGGTGTAAGGAATCAGGTGGTGTTTTAAAGAACAAGTATCCGAAAGGGCTTAGAAAAATAATAAAATAAAAATTTAGAATGCAAATTTCTGAAGAGAGGAGAAGTCGTTGAGAAGTGAAAAGAGTAAGGGATTGTTCCATGAAATATTTGAATTGATTAAAATGTTTGTTATGGCTATAGTCCTTGCAATGATAATAGTTCAGTTTATAAGACCGACTAGGGTAGACGGGTTGTCTATGTATCCGACATTAGATAACAATGATTATTTGATTATAAATAGAATAAGTAGGTACACTGGAGTTGAAAGAGGTTCAATTGTAGTATTTGATAGTACTATGCCTATCAACACGACAAGTGCTGAAAAATCTTCTGTATCAAAGATTATGGACTTTATTTTACAGGATGACAGTAGCACAAAAGATTTGGTAAAGAGAGTTATTGCTGTTGGAGGAGATCATATCGTGATAAAGGATGGTGTGGTCAAGGTAAATGGAGAAACCTTAAAAGAGAGTTATATGTCTTCTGATAATGTAACTGAAGGTACAATTGACACCGTAGTACCCGAAGGTCATTATTTCTGCATGGGTGATAATAGAATGAGGAGCTTGGATAGTAGATATCAGGAGGTTGGTTTTGTACCACAGGAAAGATTGGTTGGAACCGTATTAATCAGGTTGCTTCCATTTAGTAACATAGGTAAAGTAAATTAGTTTTTTGAGTTCAAGATTTCGTGTCTTGAACTTGTTTCATAAGAGGAGAAACGTATGTCAGGATTAGTTTTTAATATTGATGGTAGAGAAATAAAGGTCGATAAGGACAAGATAAAGCTGAGTGAGTTGGCAATGCTTGTCGAGGAAAACTATCAAGGTCATATCTGCATGGGAATCATCGATAATAGACTGTATGACCTTAATAGAATAATATACAAAAGCTGTAGCATAAAATTTTTGGATACAACTACTGAAGATGGAACCAGGCTATATTTTAGAGGACTGTCACTTTTGCTAGTAATAGCATCCCAAAATTTATTTGGAAAAAGCAGGGTGTCGATAAAGCATTCATTGGGAGATGGATTGTATTGCGAGATAGAAAATGGTCACCTTTTGTCAGAGGATGATATAGCAAATATTAAAATGGAAATGATCAATATTGTGAAAAATGATTATCCAATTGTTTGTAAATATATGACAAATGATCAGGCGATTGATTTATTTGAAAATTTGGGTCGTATTGAAAAATCAGAGCTTCTAAAATATAGAAAGGATGATTTGACGAGAGTTTATGAATGCAACGGATATATGGACTACTTTTATGGATATATGTTTCCAACAACAGGATATTTGACGGATATCGATGTGGCAAAAATGTCTAAGGGACTTATCATATTGGGACCTAAAAATGGAGTCAAAGGAACTACTACAGAGTTAAAGGAACACGTTAAACTGTCTGAAATATATAATGAAAGTGAGGAATGGTCAAATACGCTAGGAATTTTCAATGTGGTGGATCTCAATCAGATTATTGAGGAAGGTCGCTATGGTGAGATGATTAGAACAGTAGAGGCTCTTCATGAGAAGAAAATAGCTGAAATAGCTGAAAAAATTGTAGAAAAAAATAGTAAGGTAATATTGATTGCTGCTCCGTCATCGTCTGGTAAAACCAGCTTTGCGCAACGACTATCGACTCAGCTGAAGGTGATAGGTGTAAATCCATTACCAATTTCACTTGATGATTATTTTATCGATAGAAAGCTTACACCATTGGATGAGCATGGGAAATATGATTATGAGTCGATTTATTCGATCGATTTAGAAAAATTTAATGAAGATCTCGATAAATTAATTAATGGTGAAGAAATAGAAAGAATAAAGTTTGATTTTATAGAAGGAAAAAGAGTTTATACTGGAGAGCAGTTATCAGTGAAAAAAGGACAGCCGATAATTCTTGAAGGTATTCATTGCCTAAATCCTATTTTAACAAAGGGAATAGAGGACGAATTTAAGTATAAAATATATATCAGTGTTATTACTCAGGTCAATTTGGATGACCATAACAGAATTTCAACTTCAGATTTAAGGTTGCTGAGAAGGATGGTTAGAGATAATTCATTCAGAGGATTAAATGCAGAACAAACCATTGAAATTTGGCCATCTGTTAGAGCTGGCGAAATCAAAAATATCTTCCCATATCAAGAAGAAGCTGATATAATGTTTAACTCTGCAAGTGTTTATGAGCTATCGGTGCTTAAGCCAATTGCGGATAATCTTTTAAAAAGCATCGATACTGAAAGTCCGAACTACCTAGAGGCTATGCGATTGAGAAAGATGCTTCAGTATTTTGATGAGATAACAGATTTGGGAGACATAGGACCAACATCAATCATTAGAGAATTTATCGGTGGTAGCAGGATTCTCGTTTAATTTACCTAAAAAAATGACAAAGGATAATTAATAATGGCTAGAAAAAAGACAAAAAAAGAAAATATTGAAATCTTGGATAGGTTAATGCTTTTGCATCCAAATGCCCACTGTGAGCTTGAACATAGTAGTGCTTTCGAATTGCTTATAGCGACTATACTTTCAGCACAATGTACGGATGTCAGAGTCAATATTGTAACCAGTGAGCTGTTTAAAAAATACAACACTCCGGAGGCTTTTAAAAGCCTTCCAATAAAGACTATAGAGAATGAAATAAAAACCTGCGGACTATATAAAAGCAAGGCACAAAAAATTAAAGATACTTCGTTGATGATATGCGAAGAGTTTGATGGAAATGTTCCCGATAATTTGGATGATTTAGTGAAGTTACCTGGTGTAGGCAGGAAAACAGCAGGTGTCGTTTTGAGTAATGCTTTCAATGTTCCCGCGATTGCTGTGGATACGCATGTGTTTAGAGTGAGTAATAGAATTGGAATAGTTAAAGAAAACACTCCTGAAAAGACAGAGTTTGCATTGATGAAAGCAATACCAAAGGATAGATGGACACATTCACATCATTTGCTTATTTTTCACGGAAGAAGAATCTGTAAGGCTAGAAAACCGGAGTGCGAAAATTGCAATATAACGGAATATTGTAATTTTTTTAAGAGTAATATTTAAATGATTACGATAATATGTTAATATAATATGTATTGATTATAAGTGAAAAAGGAGCAGATTGTTATGGCTTTAAATATAGTTTTATATGAACCAGAGATTCCTCATAATACTGGAAATATAATCCGAACTTGTGCTAATACGGGTGCGGTTTTACATTTGATAAAACCACTTGGGTTTTCATTGGACGACAAGCATTTGAAAAGATGTGGATTGGACTATTGGGATATAGCAAACATACAGTATTACGATAATTTTGATGAATTGAAAAGAAAATTTCCAGATGCAAAGTACTATTACTCTTCAATAAGAGGTAAAAAGGCTCATTCTGAAGTGAAGTTTGAAGACGGGTGCTTTTTAGTTTTCGGGAAGGAAACAAAGGGGTTGCCAAAGGAGATTATTGAAGAAAATATTGATAACTGTATGAGAATACCTATGCTGGGAATTGAAGGTGCTAGGTGCTTGAATTTGTCAAATTCAGTTGCGATTGTAGTATATGAGGCTTTGAGACAGTTGGGATATCCAGAAATGGTATAATCATTACTGTAAAAAATAGAAGGAGATATATTAGATGGAGAAAATAAAAATAATATGTGATAGTCTTTCTGATATTACGCAGGAATACATTGATAAATATGATATTGAAATGATTCCACTTAATGTAATAATTGGTGACAAACAATACAAGGATAGGGTTGATATTCAACCGGATGAATTTTACAAAATGATAAGAGAAGATAAAATACTTCCAAAAACTTCTCAAATTACTTTTTCGGATTTTTATGAAACATTTAAAAAATACACTGACAAGGGTGAAAAAATAATTTATATTGCGGCATCTTCAGCATCTACAGGAACTATTCAAAGTGCTATGATGGCAAAAAATGAAATTGAGAATGGTGATATAAGGATAATCGATTCTAATTCATTGTGCTTTGGAATAGCAGTGATGGTTATAAGAGCTGCTGAATTGGTTCAAATGGGGAAAAATATTGATGAAATAGTTGAAGAAATTGAGAAAATAAAAAATGATGTATATGTATCTTTTGCTTGTGATGATTTAGAATATTTGACTAGAGGTGGTAGAATTTCATCAACAAAGGCAATTATAGGTAGTGTTTTGGGAATAAAGCCAATTTGCATAATAAAAGATGGCTTGGTTGAAAATATTTTAAATGCGAGAGGGAAGAAAAACGTAGCTTCAAAGATTGTTGAGCTTGCAAAAACAAATGGAGTAACTGATTTATCAGATCAGATTGCATTTATAGGATATACAGACGATATAAAGGAAAGAGATAGGCTTGAAGAAAAAGTTGTTCAAGAATTAAAACCAAAAGAAATAAAATACTTCCAAATAGGGTGTGGAATAGGAACACATGGAGGTGCAGGAGTTACAGGTATAATAGCATTCAAAAATAAAAAATAATAGAAACCCTTCTAACATAAAGTATTTAGCCTTATGATGACTTATAAATACTTTATGTAGGAAGGGTTTATTTTTATAAATTTATAAATTTTTTAGTATTTCAATTAGATAGTCCCACATCTTACCAACTGATGATATTTCTACATACTCATCGGGAGAATGTACATTAAATGTATTAGGTCCGATTGAAATTGACTCGGCTTTTTGTTTTAATTTACTTAGTAAGATTCCGCTTTCAAGTCCGCAGTGCATAACTACGACCTCTGGTTTTTTTGAGAATAATTTGTTATAAACCTCTACAGATAATTTTTCCAGACTTGAGTTAGCATTATGCTCCCATGCTGGATATCCAGGGGTGATTTCGACATTTGCATTAAATGATTTTGCAACAGTTTCTATTAATGTAGTTACATAATCTTTTTTTGACTGCATTGAGCTTCTTGTAAGGTTTAAAAATTCAATTGAGGTTGGAGTCTCATTTATAACGGCAAAGTTAGTAGATGTTTCCACGCAATTTTCTATTGTAGTAGACATAGAAATTACTCCATTTGGAATCAATAACATCAATCCGATAATTTTTGATTTACAGTCCTCAGTAAATACCTTAAAAGATGTTGGTGCAGATCTTCTCAGCTCTATTTTTAGATTTGGATCTACAGGATACTGTTCCTTTTGAATTTTTGCAGACATTTTCTGGATTTCTTTAACCACATTTTCCAGATTATCAGGACTTACAGATATGACTGCTTCACTTTTTCTCGGTATTACATTTCTTTTTGAACCACCATTTATAGAGAACAGGTCAAAGTCATATGTGATCGAGTTAAGAATTCTACCTAGTATTACATTAGAGTTTCCTCTTTCTTTGTCTATATCCATTCCGGAGTGGCCACCAGTCAGACCCTTTACATTAATTTCAAGAGCAATATTAGAAGGTATGGATGGTTTGTATTCTTTTTTCAATGAAACTATTGAGTCAACCGCACCAGCACAACCTACCAGGATAAAATCTTCTTCTTCAGAATCTAGATTAAGCACATAACTTGATTCAAGATCGGAAAAATCCAATTTAGTAACTCCTACAAGTCCAACCTCTTCATCAGATGTGAATACTAATTCAAGATTTGGGTGTGATATGTCCGAGCTTTCAATAATTGACATCATGTATGCGACACCTATTCCATCATCTGCTCCCAATGTAGTGTTGTTGGCACGTAATTTGTTACCTTCAATTATCAGTTCGATAGGATCTACAAGGAAGTCGTGATTTGATCCCTCACCAGCTTCTGTAACCATATCTATATGAGCTTGTAGCATCACCGTGTTTTTGCTGTCATTTGTGGCTTTCTTTTTAACTACAACGTTGTTGTGTTCATCTTGTCTTACGAAAAGATTGTTTTTCTTAGCCAATTCAACAATGTAGTCGCTAATTGCTTTTTCATTTCCAGAACCTCTTGGAATTTTTGAAATATCTTCGAAATTTTTAAATACCTTTTCTGGATATAGTCCATTTGTAACGTATTTCAATTCATACACCCCCTCCAAACATTCTGATATAATAAATTTTTATTAATCAATAATGTATATACTTAAATTATAATATATACACGATGAAGTAACAACTAAAAATAAAAGAATAATAAAAAATTCTTATGTTTTTATCAATAGTAAAAATCTATTTATTATATTGTAATTATTGTTTATGTCTATACTATATAAAATAACATTGAATCTGTTTTTATAGATTGTAATACTGCAATATTCATAGAAATTTTGGAAAAACTTATATTTCAAGAAAAATAAATATGTTATAATGTAGATTGACAAATAAAAGAATGGATGGTGAATATGGACAAAAAGTACTATAGAGTTTTAGAAATTGACAAAATACTAGGTATGCTTAAAGACAAGGCATCCTCGTCTTTGGGAGTGAATATAATTGAAAATCTAAATCCATTTTCTGATTACAATGATGTGAAACATGCTCTTCAGGAAACAACTGAGGCTCAATCCATATTGATAAAAAGAGGACACGTACCTATTCAAGGTATTCATGATATAATCAATCAAGCAAAAAGGGCGGAGATAGGTGCCACATTAGATCCTAAGAGTCTGATTATGATAGCTGATACGATGAGGACTACTAGAATCCTATCAAATATATTGAGTGGAGATATCAAGGTAGATAATTTTGGTAATGGTGCAAATTCAAATGATGAGGGTTCTTATGACAACAAATATCCAATAGTGAATTCTTTGGCAAATTCTCTATATATTCATAGAGATATTGAGGATGCAATTTTAAATGCAGTGGTTAGTGAAATTGAAATATCGGATAATGCTTCTAGTGAGCTTAGGAGTATCAGAAGGAGGATTGTTCAGAAGAATCAATCGATAAGGTCTAAATTAAACGGTATAATTTCCTCTGCAACGTATCAAAAGTACTTGCAGGATGCTATTATTTCTGTGAGAGGAGATAGATTTGTTGTTCCGGTAAAGGCTGAATATAGGTCTATGGTATCTGGCATCATTCATGACCAATCATCATCTGGGGCAACACTTTTTATTGAGCCGATGTCGATTGTAGAAATGAATAATGACCTAAGGCAACTAAAACTTTCTGAGAATGAGGAAATAGAGAGAATTCTTTCTGAGCTGTCGTCGATGGTCGGCGAAGTAAGCAGGGAATTGATAAGTAACCAAGAAATACTTGCCAAAATAGACTTTATATTTGCAAAGGGTAAGCTGTCTATTGCTATGAAGGGTATTGAACCGAAACTTAATGAAGAGAAGAAATTCAAAATCGTAAAGGGAAGACATCCTCTATTAGACAAGAAATCCGTTGTTGCGAATACAGTTGAATTGGGATATGATTATTCTACTCTGCTGATAACAGGACCTAATACAGGTGGTAAAACAGTCACTATTAAAATGATAGGACTCTTTGCATTGATGACTCAATGTGGTCTTCATATTCCTGCTGATTATGGAAGTAGTATGTGTGTTTACGACAATATTTTTGCAGATATTGGAGATGACCAGAGCATCGAGCAAAATCTTTCTACATTTTCATCACATATGACTAGAATCGTAAATATATTGGAAAATACAACTGAGGATTCCTTGGTTATTTTTGATGAGTTGGGAGCGGGTACTGACCCAGAGGAAGGTGCTGCGTTGGCTATTGCAATTTTGGAGCAAATCAGGAGTGTTGGAGCTTCTTGTATTGCAACCACACACTACAGTGAGCTGAAGAAATATGCTCTTGCAAAAAAGGATGTTGAAAATGCAGCTGTTGAATTTGATATGGAATCACTTTCGCCTACATATAGATTATTGATCGGAGTTCCAGGTAAATCAAATGCATTTGAAATTTCAAAAAAATTGGGTCTGAGTGAATTTACGATTGAAGAGGCAAAAAAATATCTAACATCTGAAGATATTGAACTGGAAGAAGTTCTACAAGGTGTGGAGAAAAATAGGTTGAAAATTGAAGAAGAACTCAAGATTGCCGAACAAAGTAGAGAAGAAGCCGAAAGATTGAAAAGTGAGCTTTTTGGAAAGTTGGAGAAGTTTGAGAAATCCAAAGCTAAGGCTATGGAAAATGCTCGAAGTGAGGCGTTTTCAATAATCAGGCAGGCAAAGGAAACGACTGATAATCTGATTAAAGAATTGAGAAAAATTGAACATGAAAGAGCCTCAAAGGAAAAGGATAGGAGAATTGATGAAATTAAAAAAGAAATTTCTCAATCTATGGGAAGCTTACAACCGAGTGTTGAAAGCATGGTTGTTCCGAAATTTTCATCAAGTGAAATCAAAAATTTGAAGCCTGGTGAGGATGTAAATATCATAACTCTTAGACAAGAGGGTACTGTTATTTCTTCTGATGATAAAAAGAAAGAAGCTGTTGTTCAGGTCGGAGTAATGAAAATGACATTACCATATAAATCTCTTAAAAAGATTTCAAAAAAGGAAAAAAGCACTGTGACCAAAGCCACAAGAAAAGTAATTAAATCCAAATCTGGGAATATTAAAAGAGAAGTGGATTTAAGAGGAATGAATCTTGAAGAGGCAATTTATGAAGTGGAAAAATACTTAGATGATGCGACGATGGCTGGTCATGATGAAGTGACAATAATTCATGGTGTTGGGACAGGTGTTTTGAAAAAGGGTATTACTGAGCTATTAAAGAAAAATCCTCACGTTAAATCCATGAGAAAAGGCGAATATGGAGAAGGCGGAATGGGTGTGACAATAGTTACAATTAAATAGATTTGCATAGTAATTACAATTAGATGGTTATTGGAGAATAAGAATGAAAGTAATAGTTTCGGGATGCTTGCTAGGAAATAATTGTAAATATAACGGTGGTAATAATTATAATGAAAATGTAGTTAAATTTCTGGAAAATAAGGATTATATTGTCATTTGTCCCGAAGAGATGGGTAAAATGAATACGCCTAGATTGCCATCAGAGATACAATTTTCAAAGACTGCTGATGAAGTACTTAGGTACGAAGCGAAGGTGCTGAATATAGAGGGTATTGACGTTACAAAATATTTTGTTGATGGAGCGAATATGGCTTTGGAAATCGCAAAGAAAAACAATTGTAAGCTGGCAATACTGAAGGATGGAAGTCCCTCATGTGGCTCAAATTACGTATATAACGGAAATTTTGAGGGGAAAAAAATAATTGGCAAGGGCGTTTGTGCGCATTTGCTTGAAAAAAATGGTATCGAAGTAATAAGTGAGTATGATGTGCTTTAGACGACGATAAAAAAACACCATTTGACCATATGTTGTCGCTGTAGCTTGAGTGAACGATAATTTTTATAAAATATTGATATTTCAACTTTGACAAAGCATATTCAAATATGATAGTATTAGTTTGGTATTTTGTAATATTTTGAGTGAAATAGTAGGAGGAAAAAATGATAGATTTTAAAGAAGTGATATCCGAGAAATTGGGAAATAACATAGATGTTTTAAAAAGTGATGAAATAAAGGCACTAATAGAGGTACCACCAAATAAAGAAATGGGAGACTATGCATTTCCATGTTTCAAGCTGGCAAAGGAATATAGAAAATCTCCAATGGCAATTGCAGAGGAAATTTCAAAGTCGATTCCAACTGGAGAAGTAATTTCAAAAGTAATAAATGTTGGTGGATATGTTAATTTTTTTGTGAATAAAGAAGCCTTGGCAAAAAAGGTTATTACACAGGTTTTGAGCGAAAAAAAGGATTATGGAAAGAGTAATATCGGTGAAGGTAAGAATGTTTTAATTGATTTTTCATCTCCTAATATTGCAAAACCATTCCATATTGGACATATTAGAACGACTGTAATTGGAAACGCATTGCACAAGATTTATGCCTCACAGGGATATAATACAGTTAGAATCAATCACCTTGGTGACTATGGGACTCAATTTGGAAAGCTGATTGTAGCCTACAAGCTATGGGGAAATAAGGAAGTAGTAGAATCTAGTCCTATAAAAGAATTATTAAAACTTTACGTAAAATTCCATGATGAGGCTGAGAAAAAGCCTGAAATGGAAGATGAAGCGAGAGCGTGGTTTACAAAGCTTGAAAATGGTGATGAAGAAGCCACTGAGTTATGGAGCTGGTTCAGAGAAGAAAGCTTGAAGGAATTCCAAAGAGTTTACGATTTGCTAGATATACAGTTTGATTCTTACGCTGGTGAAAGCTTTTATTCAGATAAGATGCAGTCTGTAATTGATGAATTAAAAGAAAAGAATCTTCTTGTAGAGTCAGAAGGTACGATGATAGTTGATTTATCTGATGAAAATTTACCACCTGCTCTGATTCAAAAGACTGATGGATCTACTCTTTATTTAACGAGAGATTTGGCAGCAGGATTTTACAGAAAGAAAACTTACGATTTCGAAAAATGTTTGTATGTAGTAGGTTCACAGCAAGAACTTCATTTTAGACAGTATTTTGCTGTAATTAAGAAAATGGGGTACGATTGGTACAAAGATATGGTACACGTTCCATTTGGTATGGTTGCTCTTGAAGAGGGAACAATGTCTACTAGAAAAGGAAGAGTTGTATTCCTAGAAGATGTCTTAAACCAGGCGATAGAAAAGACTAGAGAAATCATTATTGAAAAAAATCCAGAAGCAGGGGATATTGATAAGATTGCCAGAGAGGTTGGTGTTGGAGCAGTAGTATTCCAAGAGCTTTCAAATAGTAGAATAAAGGATTATACTTTTTCATGGGAGAGAACTTTGAGTTTTGAAGGTGAAACTGGTCCATATGTTCAGTATACTCATGCAAGATGTTGTGCAGTTCTTAGAAAGGCAAATCAAGTAGTAACTCCTGAGGTTAATTTCGACTTGATTTCTGATGAAGATTCTTCAGAGGTTTTAAAAGTTATTGAAACTTTCAATAAATCAATACTTCTTGCAATGAGCAAAAATGAGCCTCATATTGTAACAAGATTCGCTCTAGATTTAGCTCAGGCTTTTAACAAATTCTATCACAATAATCCAATAGTTGTTGAAGATGATGGTGTTAGAAACGCTAGATTAGCATTGGTTGAAGCAACTAGACAATCTCTAGAGAATGCATTGGCTATACTTGGAATAAATGCACCTGAAAAGATGTAAATTTAACAAATATATATTATTTCAGAACTTGATATAAGAAATAAATTATTGGTAAAATCTAATAAATAATTAGTAAAATAAAATAAATAGTTAGTGAATAAGGGTGATTTGATGATGAAATTAAGTTTGTTCATAAAAAATTCACATTAAAGTCAATTATTATTTAACAATATATAGTATACTTAAAGTAGGATGGAATGCGTGGAGGATCGACGTTGATATCCTACTTATATTTTTATAAAAATAAATAATTTTTTTGGAGGTATTATTATGGCAACTTTCTTAATAGGGTTAGTTATCCTTTTTGGTGGCGGATTGTTGTATGGTAAATTTGTGGAAAAAGTTTTCGGACCAGACGACAGACCAACACCAGCTGTAAGTATTAATGATGGTGTAGACTATGTACCTATGAAAAAAGGTAAGAATGCACTTATCGAGTTATTAAATATCGCTGGTACTGGACCAATTCTTGGACCTATACAGGGTATTTTATTTGGACCTATTGCTTTTATCCTTATTCCTATAGGATGTGTATTGGGTGGAGCAATGCATGACTATCTAAGTGGTATGATTTCTATTAGAAGTAATGGAAAGCAGATGCCTGCTTTGATAAAAGATCATCTAGGTGGAAAGGTTTACAAGGTATATAATATTTTTGTAATTTTCCTAATGATATTGGTTGGTGCAGTATTTATTTACACACCTGGAGACTTGATTGTTGTAAACATTTTAAAACAACAGTCTGTTGTCAACAATCCAGTTGTTTGGATAGTTTATGGATGTATATTTGTTTACTATTTGGCTGCGACATTATTCCCAATTGATAAGATAATTGGTAGAGTTTATCCAATATTCGGAGCTATCTTACTACTTTCTGCAGTTGGTATATTCTTCGGTTTATTTATCAAGGGATACAAGTTAGACAACCTAACTGCTGCTAATTTTGCTGGTGTTCATCCTGCAGGTTCTCCGCTTCTTCCAGTGTTCTTTGTAACTGTTGCTTGTGGTATCGTTTCTGGATTCCATTCAACTCAAGCTACGTTGATTGGTAGATCTGTAAGTGATGAGAGAGAAGGTAGACATACATTCTACGATATGATGATATTAGAAGGATTCATTGCTATGATTTGGGCAGCTGCTGCTATGGGAATTTACTATAAAGGAGTTCCAGCAGAATTAATAGGTAAGCCAGCTGTTATCGGTATGGTTGCAAATGATATGCTTGGAACAATTGGTGGATTCATTGCTGTTCTAGGTGTAATCGTATTGCCTATTACATCAGGGGATACATCTCTACGTGCTGCTAGATTGATGATTGCCGATGCAATCGGATATGATCAATCTGTTGCTAGAAATAGAGTTATACTTACAACAGCTATATTTATTCCTGTTATAGCTATATTGGTGTTTGCAAAGGTTAATGCACAAGGTTTCAATATCTTGTGGCAGTATTTCGCATGGGCAAACCAGACAATCGCAGTATTTGCATTTGCAATGATTTCATTGTACTTGTACAAACTTAAAAAGCCTTACTTGATAAGCTTGTTACCAGGTATGTTCTATATGTTTATAATATCTGCATACTTATTGGGTGCTAAGATTGGTTTCGGTTTACCACAGAATATAGCAAATATAATCGGTGTTGTACTTGCATTAGTTTATGCTGGATTGGTTATTAACACTGGTAAAAAGGCACTTTCAAATGTTGAAAGGCTAAGTGCTTAAATTTTGAATAGTTTAATTTAACATATTATGATACGACGTTGGTCGAGAGGATTTAGTAATCTGATTGACCAACGTCGTTTGTTTTTTGGCAAATATTTTCATATAAGAAGTCAAAATTTGCATTTAAATCCTATTAAGAAACAAAAAATTGCAAAAAAAATGAATTAAATTCTATTTTGTGTTATAATGATAATTAAATTTGGTATATATTGTAATAGAACAAATTATCAAATTAGTAATTAAGATTATATTTAATATAATTGATAGAGAAAAGTTGTACTTTGCCATTTAATGGTACATAGAAAGGATGTGTTATAATGACAGGTATTAAGGATGATAATAATCTAGAAAAAAATATAGAGGATATAATAGTTTATGGTGAATCAGTTGAAATGCCGATGATTCCGTTGAGAGGTATTTCTATATCTCCAAGCATTTTACAGTCGTTTGATATAGGAAGATTAAATTCTATCGAGAGCTTTGAACTTTCTATGATTAATGATGAAAAAATATTCTTGGTGAGTCAATTCGATTCTGCGGTTGAGGAGCCTACAATTGAAGATCTTTATACAATTGGTACAGTATGTAATATAAAACAAGTTATCAGAACCTCTGATACATCAATAAGAGTTTTAGTTGAGGGTGTAAGCAGAGCGAAACTGGATGAAATGTGGATAGATGAAAATGATGCTTGGATAGGAAGAATACTTCCAATATCATTTGATGAAGAAAAATTATCAGACGATAAGAGATTTACACTCGAAGCATATTCCAGAAAGCTGATAAAAGGTTTTGATGAGTATGTAAGTCTGGCAGTTGATATACCTTCAGATGCTGCGATGGAGTTAAATGATGCAGAGGGCTATTCGATGCTTGCAGATATTGTATCTTCAAGTCTATTTCTAAAATTTTCTGATAGACAGAAGGTGTTGGTCACTCTTGACATTGAAGACAGAATGAAGATGCTGTATGAACATCTCCTTGAAGAAATTGAAGTAATTAAAATCGACAAGAAGATTAATCAAGATGTAAGAAAACAGATGAACAAAATTCAAAAAGATTACTACTTAAGAGAACAGATGAAGGCAATCCAAAAAGAATTGGGCGAATCTGCTGGTGATGATGAAACAGGGGAATATCGTGAAAAGTTAAAAGAAATAAAGGTGTCAAAGGAAACCTATGAAAAGATAGAAAAGGAAATTGATAAATTTGAAAGGACTCCAATAGGCTCACCAGACTATAATGTTTCAAAAAATTATCTGGATGTGATATTTTCACTGCCATGGAATAATGAATCTAGAAATAGATTTGATATCAAAAAATCTGAAAAGATACTAAATGAAGACCATTTTGGCTTGGATGATGTAAAGGAAAGAATTTTGGAGTACTTGGCAGTCAGAAAACAATCGAAAAACCTAAAGGCGCCAATTATATGTTTGGCAGGACCTCCAGGTGTGGGTAAGACTTCAATCGCGAAATCCGTAGCAAGATCTTTGGGTAGACCATTTATCAGAATTTCTTTGGGTGGTGTTAGAGATGAGGCTGAAATAAGAGGTCACAGAAGAACTTATATAGGTGCAATTCCTGGTAGAATAATAAATGCGATGAAAGAAGCAAAGGCGAGAAATCCGGTTATTCTTTTGGATGAAATAGACAAAATGTCAAATGACTTCAAGGGAGATCCGACCTCTGCGATGTTGGAGGTTTTGGATCCAGAGCAGAACAAGTACTTTGTGGATCATTATTTGGAATTGCCATTTGATTTGTCAAAGGTATTGTTTGTGACAACTGCCAACGATTTGAGATCAATTCCAAGACCTCTTTACGATAGAATGGAAGTTATTGAAATCGAAGGGTATATCGAAGAAGAAAAGCTTGAAATTGTAAAGAGGTATATACTTAGAAAGCAGATAAAGGAAAATGGGCTAGCAAATAACTTCGTAACAATGGATGATGATGTGATAAAATTTGTGATAAGCAGGTACACTAGAGAATCAGGAGTTAGACAGCTTGAGAGAACAATCGGCAAAATCTGCAGAAAGGTTGTTAAGGAGATGGTAGAAAATCCGAAGCTAGAGCCTGTAAAAATCACAAAAGAATTGGCTGTAAAGTATTTGGGTTCAGAGAAGTTTAAAGAAGAACCTCTTGCATTGAAGCCTCAGGTTGGCGTAGTGAATGGTCTGGCTTGGACTGCTGTCGGTGGAGTTACTCTCGAGGTTGAAGTAAACGTAGTTCCAGGAAGAGGGAATATTGTTTTGACAGGGATGATGGGCGATGTCATGAAGGAGTCAGCTAAAACAGGAATTTCATATATTAGGTCTGTTGCCGATGTTTTGGATATAGATCAAGATTTCTATAAGGATAAGGATATTCATATACATATTCCTGAAGGTGCAACACCTAAGGACGGTCCATCAGCAGGTATCACTATGACATTGGCTACGATTTCTGCGTTGACTGATAGAGCTGTTCCAGGTAATATTGCTATGACAGGAGAAATAACTTTAAGAGGTAGAGTATTACCTGTTGGGGGGGTTAGAGAAAAAGTTCTAGCGGCATATAGAATGGGTATCAGAAAAATAATTTTGCCAAAAGATTGCAAGTCTGATTTGGATAGAATTCCAGAAAATATTAAAGATGATATAGAGTTTGTGCTAGTTGAGCATATGAATGAAGTTCTTGAGGTTGCGTTGATGGAGGATGATGGAAGCGGCGATAAACCAAGTAAGGCTACAAAAAAATCAGCAAAGGGAGCAAAAAAGAACGTGGCTGGTAAGTCTACATCAAAAAAGACTTCTGGCAAAAAAGAAAGTTTATCGGATGATGATAAATAAGCGCAATAGTTGAGTAGGAGAGAAAATGTCAGAAACAAAGATGAAAATTAGAAGCTCAGAAATTACAATGAGTGCTGTCAATAAAAAACAATATCCAAGTGAAGGTGTACCAGAAATAGCATTGGCAGGAAGATCAAATGTTGGTAAATCTTCGGTAATTAATGGATTACTAAATAGAAAGAATTTTGCCAGGACTTCTTCGACTCCAGGAAAAACTAGAACAATTAACTTTTATTTGATAAATAATGAATTTTATTTTGTCGATTTGCCTGGTTACGGATACGCAAGAGTATCAAAAACTGAAAAAGAAAAATGGGGCAGTATTATGGAAAGGTATCTAGAAGATAGAGAAGAATTATGTGCCATATTATTGTTGGTTGATGTAAGACACGAACCGACTGCCGACGATAAAATGATGTATGATTGGATCAAATACTTTGGATACAACTGTGTGGTTGTCGCAACGAAAGCGGACAAGATTTCGAGAGGACAGTATCAAAAGCATATTAGTGCCATTCGAAAGAAGCTGGAAATGCCAAAGGAGGAAAAGGTGATTGTGACGTCTTCATCAAAAAAAATTGGAATTGATGAATTATGGGATGAGATAGTATCTCAATATGAGGAGCATGGCTATACCATAACGTATGGCGAATAACATTGTAATAAATAACAATTTTCGTACTGACTTGGTATTGGGGATGTATGATATAAATAGCATTTTTTGTGCCGACTTTATGTTGGGTAGGTACGAAGTAAAAATTTATTGATCTGATTAAAAGATCTTTATTCCGTAGGTGAAAAAACTCGCCTACGGTTTTTTTATTCCAAATAATTTTGTGAGCTTTCCAATATTTTTGATGTTCAGATTTGAGCAATTAAATATCAAAAAATATTATCAAAAACGGTTTATAAAACAACTAAATCTGACTAATATATTGTGAGTAAGGAGTTGAATGTTGTGGAAAAAATTTTGACGTCGATTATTTCCGAAGATTTTGCGAGAAAAAACACTGTTTTTCCAGTTGAGCTTTCAGATAAAAAGATGACTGTGTATATGAAAAAATTTGATATAAATATCGTAAACAAGCTGAGATTAATGTCGAATAGAGATGTAATCATCATCGAAAAAAAGGAAGATGAGATAATGTTTCTAATAGACGAAAATTATCGTTCACAGAGAGCTGTAGATGGTGGTTCTTATGAAGAATTGTTTAATGAAATAATTGAAAAGGCATGTGAAAAAATGGCAAGTGATATTCATATTGAGCCATTTGAGTCTGAGGTAAGAATAAGATTCAGAGTTTTTGGAGAATTGTTATTCGAAAATAGAATTTCTATCAAGGACTACTATGGATTGATTACCATAGTGAAACTAAAGGCTTTGTGTGATATTACCGAAAAGAGGATTCCTCAGGATGGAAGATTTAGTATATCGTCTAAAAAATACGATATAGATATTCGAGTTAGTACAATTCCGACTGTTTATGGAGAAAAGATTGTGATGAGATTATTAGATCATAGAAATTTTCTCAGAAATAGAAAGGATTTGGGGTTTTCTGATAATGCCAACAAGAAAATAGACCAAATTATATCAAAAGAAAGTGGTATGCTTATTGTGTCAGGGAATACAGGAAGCGGAAAATCGAGTACGGTCTACTCCATACTCAATGAGCTAAACAAAAGAAATATTAATATTACTACCATTGAAGATCCAGTTGAATATAGATTGGATGGAGTTAATCAAATTCAAGTGAATATAAAGGCAGGAATAACCTTTGAAAATGGTTTAAGGGCGATTTTAAGGCAGGATCCAGATTGTATTGTATTGGGTGAAATAAGAGACTTGGAATCTGCTCAGATAGCCATAAGAGCTGCTGTGACAGGTCATTTTGTGATTGCAACACTTCATACGAGAGATGCGATATCGACGATATCGAGGTTAAAGGATATGGGAGTCGAAACCTTTATGATAAATGCTGCTCTTTCAGGAGTCATCTCTCAAAAATTGGTCAAGAAGAAACTCTTATCCAAAGCCTATAATGGAGAAGACAGAACATTGTTATATGAGGTTTTGGTGGTAGATGAAAAGATAAAATATGCAATAAAGCATGGAAAACATGATGATGAAATAAGGAAATTGGCATTAGAGAACGGGATGATAACATATGAAGATTCTATCAACGAAAAAAATTTCTGAAAAAGAATTATCGGTATTGTGTAGACAGATGAAAATAATGTACAACTCGGGGTGTGATATCATTAATATTCTCGAAGTAATTGCAAACTCTTCCTCTGAAAATTTGAGTAAGGCTTTGATGAGGGTAAAGAAAGGGATAGAAAGCGGAAAAAACATTACAGATTCCTTTAAGTATTCAAATTCTTTTAATAAATTTTTTATCTATATGATAAATGCAGGAGAAGTCAGCGGGAGAATTGATTACGTATTTGAGCAATTAAGCAATTACTATGATAAGGAAAACAAGCTAAAAAGAAAGCTAATGGGAGCGATGGTATATCCAATAGTATTGCTTATCGTTATGTTTTTTACATTTCTATTTATGTTGTTGTTTGTAATACCTAATTTTGAAATGGCTTTTGATTTTGATGGAATGAGTTTACCGATAGTCACGAGGTTTATCTTTTGGTTATCTAAATTTCTTCGTGGAAATCTACTGTTTATATTTGTATCAACAATGGCTGCTGTTTTCATACTTTACAGGCTTGTTTCTGACAGCGATTATTTTAAAGTCGTGTTTGATAGAAAAAAATTTGAGATTCCCAAGATAGGAGAACTGTTCAGACTAATTATTTCTGATAAATTCAGTAGAGTTCTTTTTATACTGATGTCGAGTGGAGTGTATATAGGAGAAGCATTAGAGCTGGCAGTTCAAATATTAAATGATTCATATGTGGAGAAAAGGTTGATTTCAGCAAAAACAAGGATAGAGCAAGGAAATGGAATATCTGAATCTCTGAAGTTTACTGGGTTGTTTCCGGATATGTTTATATCCATGATATTATCTGGAGAAGAGTCTGGAAATTTCGAAGAGAGTCTTAGACTTGTCAGTGAATATTATTCAAATGAACTTGATTTGAGGTTGGAATATTATGTGAAGATGATAGAACCATTGATGATTGTAATAGTTGGGATTATAGTTGGAATAATGGTAATTGCGATACTATCTCCTATGTTCGAGCTAATTTCGACTATTCGTTAAGTATATTGAGGAGAATGATATGGAAAATAATTTATTGATGGAAAAATTGGTTAATACAGAGCAATGTAGTAATGATGTAAATAGCTTATCTAAACTTAGGAAAAGAGAAGGCTTTACATTGATAGAAATGCTTTTGGTTGTGGCGATAATTGGTATTTTGGCTGGTATAGTTGCATTGAAATACGGAGATGTTCAAAAAAGGGCAAAGGAAAATGCAGATTATGCCAATGCATCGAGTATTGCAACTGCAATATATATGGGACAGAGTGATGGTAAAACAGATGAGGAACTTGATACAGTTGCTGAATTAGTAAACTTAAAATATTTATCTAGTGAGCCAAAACCACAGAGTGCAGAGGGGCAATTTGTGATTACACTAAGCAATGGTAATGTAGAGGTCAAGCTTGGAGAAAAGAAGCTATATCCAAAGGAATAGTTGGTTGAGATAGATGATACGATAGATTTATCTACTGATTTGATTTTTAGATTTGATATTTGATTGAAAAGGGGAAGAATTCATGAAAACAAAAATTTTTTTGACAATCGAGTCGAAGGGTTACGAGATTTGTTATATAACGTTAAGAAAAGATGTAATCGATAGAAAAAAAGAATTCTTTCCCTTTTATTATGATACTAGAGATGAGAGCTACTCGAAGAATATTTCCCTTTCTATAGTCGACAATATAAAAAAATTTGAAGATAAAAATAAAATAAAAATCAAACACATAGCTATTGTAGAATCAAATATAAATTCATCATACAAAACAATCGAATTTCCAAAATTTGCAAAACAGAGGGAAATAAGGAGAGTTGGCAGAAACGAAATTGAAGCCAATGCGAGTGAAGATTTGGTTAGTTCATTGGTAAGTTACAAAATTAAAAAAACAGAAAACGGATATGTAAAATATGGTATGTTCAGTTTTGATAAAAACACCAGTGAGATAATCAAATATATTGAAAAATACGGAAAGATTTACTGTAAGGAGGTTTATTTAAATTTTCAGGTCATTCAATATATAACAAGTTGTTGCAAATGTTGGAATGATTTGTCTAGGTTTAAAGATGAAGTGACTATTTTGGAAATTAGAAATACGGATTCAATAATTTATTCGATTATCGAAGGCGTCGTTGAAAATACAATGGTTATAGATGCTGAAAATTATTCGGATGGAATCATTAATTATATAAATGATCAGGATAGAATAATTATTTTTGGAACGATTGGAGATGCTTGGCACGATATCATAGAAAGAATTGAGCATAAGGTAATGCTAAAGAATAGCGAGGATATAGTAGTCGATACAATTGTTGGAAATACAGCTTCAATTGATGATATGGATTTAATTAATGATATGGATTCAATGTGTAACACTGATTCAATGTATAACACGGGTTCAATATGTAACACTGATTCTGTTAAAGCAAGTTTATTATCAAGGTATGAGAATTATAATCTAATGCCTATAAATATTCTGAAAAGGGTGAAACGTAGGGAAAATATATATTATAAGGTGTTTATTAACATATCAATTATTATACTTATATTACTATTTATAGAATTCTCACTAGCATATAGAGAAAATATAAAATTATCAGAGTTGATTTTGACAAAAAATGACAATACAATGAAACTTCATAAAAGCTCAAATAAGAAGATTAAAGGATATGAGAATATATATGGCGTAGATGTTGGAAAAATTATATCTTTTATCAATTATTTAAACGGGAGAGTTTTGAGTATAAAGAGCGAGTATAACTCAAAGATAGTCATCACCTTTTGCATAGATGATCCTGATAAATTTCAATCGTTTTTTGATTCTGATATTATGAAAAATGTGAAAATAACTTCAATAAATATTGATGAAGCAATAGAGGAAAATACTGTCGAAAAAATTCAAAATCCTGATGATGGTAATATAATAAGTACAAATGAGGATAATAAAAAAGACGACGAGCTATCCAATGAAACGGAAAAAATTAGAGTAGTAAAAAAAATAATGAACATTGAAATAGAGATAGAGTAAAATTATTCAATAATTTTAAAAATACGCAGGATAATAAGGGTGGTGGCATGAACAGTAAAAAAAACATGTCAATGGTAGTGTTAATAGTTATTACGATTATTCTTGTCAAATTTTTTGTCATCTATCCGTTGGAAAAAGATAATGATAGACTGAAAAAAAATATTTCTGAGTTGGAAAGAGGAAATAAAGTCGAAACACAGATTGAGGATAATATATTTGATGGGATTAATGAGAGAAAAATTAGTACGATTGACGATGTAAAGGTTATTTCAAAGATTGGAAAAAGTATTAATATAAAAGAAATAAGGTCTAATAAGGATAATTATGGTCAATTATTTACGGTAAAATTTATTGCGAGCGAAGATGGCTTCGGTAAATTTATTAGTTCTCTGGCGAATATGGAATATAATTTCTTTGTAAAAAAGGTCATCTATGAAGAAAAGGGGGCAATAGATGAACAAAAAAAGTATGCTAATTCTGAGTTTGAGGTCGAGCTCTACATTAGATGAAATACACCAGCCCAACATAGTGCTAATAACATTTCCAACCGAAATGTGTTCAGTTTAAACAAGTTAGTGATAGACAATAAGTCGCAAATTTGTTATAATGTAGTGTGATTATGTTTAACAATATAGTCTTATTGATAATTAGTAATAATACCATTTAGAATAAAATAATGTAAAAATAAATAGGGAGCAACTTTGAACATGTTAAAAAGAAATGATAAGTGTCACTGTGGAAGTGGTAAAAAATATAAGAAATGTTGTATGGATACGGATGCCATAAAAATAAAAAATGAAAGAGAATTTGAGCAGTTATTGGCAAAGAAGAATATGGTAGATAAAAAGTATTCGAATGCTGTTTTGAAGCTAGGTGAATCTCTTGAAAAATTGATAGACAAGGAAGAGGCTTTTTCAAAGATGGAAGAAGAAATCAGAGCCACTTTCTTTGACAATATGGTTATAAAAAATATAGCTGCAAACAGATTCTTTTCTTCATATTTTTCATACGATTGCTATATTAACGCTAATAATATTACTCCAGCATCTTATGTTATAAATACTGAAAAATTTTCAAAGCAAGAAAAGAGTGTTATTGAAAATTGTATAAATTCATATCCAAGTCTTTTTGAGATTTCAAAGATCGACAAGACTGTAGTTGTGATAAAGGATGTGTTTACTGAAAAAGAATATTGTACACTGGATTCTAAAATTTTGGACGGTTTCTCAATTGGCGATCATATTTTGGGAAGACCGGTAAGAATTGATGATGTATATGTGCTAATAGATTTAACGATTAGAATACAGTCAGATATGGTCGATATGATAAAGAATACATTCATTGACGCATATAACGAAAATAAAGACAAATTGCCTAGTATGGAGTATTTTGTATCGATAAATACATTATTCTTCTACAAATATATGCTACAGTTATTGCAGATAAGTGACTACAAGGATTCAGAATTAGAGGATTCTCTAAATGAAATAGAGGGAGAAGATGATAAGGAAAGTATTGAAAATGAAATAAAGTCACTGATAGAAGATGCTGTTGAGGACCTTGCTGTGCTTAACAAATCGTTGGAAATACTGAGTGAGGTTTCAGAAAAGATAAAAGTTAACGGATACGAAAGCGGATGGGCAGCAGGTATTGTTTACTATTCAAGCAAATCATTGGGAGAAAATGTAACACAAAGCTCTGTGGCAAAGCTGTTTGGCGTTAGTGTTAGCACATTATCAAAGAGAAGCAAAGAAATTTCTGGAATGGTTTCTGAAAGTTAACGAGGTGAAATATGAGTTTAAAAGTTGGAGCAAGTATACCAGTATCTACAAATTATATCAGGTCTAATCCTGCTGTACCTGTATACAGAGGTGATGAAATACTAGAAAACCTATTTGCGGTTATCTACCATATTGAAATTGGATACAATAAGGACGGTGTTCAAGAGGTTAAACAGTATATAATAGTTGATTACAAAGAATATTCACTTTCTGAAAATGACAAGGAAGGAATTATGAATATTGCAAAAGATTATTGCGTTCAAAAAAGTATAGATAACAGTGAAAATGTTGAAATTAAATTACTTGATAATGAAGTAGCAGAAAACTTTATCGAGAGAATTTTTAATAATATGAAAGTTATTAGAGGCTTGATTACAAACTAGCTTTGGTCAGCCATAGTTTTGAATTAAGACAGGATAGCACCACGTTCTAAATCTGGAAAATGAACGATGGTGCTTTTTTCTATAATATATTATGTGGAATGTGAGGCGTTATGTTAAGAATTTCAAATATAAAGATTGATATAGATGAGGATTTATCTCTCGTTAGAAAAAAGGTATGTAAAAAGTTAAATATAAATGACAACGAAATAATAGAGTACAGTATTTACAAAGAATCAATTGATGCACGAAAAAAAGATAAAATTACTTTGGTGTATACAGTCGATGTGAGGTTGAAAAATGAAAAAAAATACCTGAAATCAAAAAAAACAGATATTGTTTTCATATCTACAAACAAATATGAGGATGTAAGTGCGGGAAATGAGATATTGAAAAATAGGCCATTGGTCGTTGGAGCAGGTCCAGCAGGATTATTTGCGGCATTGCTATTGGCACAAAGAGGCTATAAGCCTATATTGATTGAAAGAGGAGAAGATGTTGACACACGAGCCAATGATATAGAAAACTTTTGGAACAATGCTGTGTTAAAATCAAATTCCAATGTTCAATTTGGTGAGGGCGGTGCAGGAACATTTTCAGATGGCAAATTGACAACAAGATTAAAAGACATTAGATCGGAAAAAGTGCTGAGAGAATTTGTGAATTTTGGTGCACCGGAAGAGATAATCTATTCTCACAAGCCGCATATTGGAACAGACATACTGAAGAATGTTATTAAAAGTCTAAGGGAAGAGATCATAAGATGTGGAGGAGATGTAAGGTTTGGAGCCTGCATGACTGGAATAGAAATTGTAAACGGAAGGGTGGTTTCTATTGAGGTCAACAATTCTGAAAGAATCGAAAGTGATAGTATAATCCTTGCAATTGGTCACAGTGCTAGGGATACATACAGAACATTAAATCAAAATGGGGTTTTCATGGAGCAAAAGCCATTTGCAATGGGAGCGAGAATAGAACACCCTCAAAATATGATAAATAAAGTTCAATATGGAATTTTTTCAAATCATAAAAAGCTTGGTGCTGCGGATTACAAATTAACGGCTCATACTGAAAATGGAAGAAGTGTATATTCGTTTTGTATGTGTCCAGGTGGGACTGTAATTGCATCGGCTAGCTGTGAAGGCATGTTGGTTACAAATGGAATGAGCGAGCATGCGAGAGATAAAGAGAATGCGAACAGTGGATTACTTGTCAACATTGAGACATCAGATTTTGGATCAGAGCATCCGTTGGCTGGAGTTGAATTTCAAGAAAAATACGAGAGGTTGGCATTTGAAGTTGGTGGAAGAAATTATAATGCACCATGTCAATTGGTTGGCGATTTTGTAGATGGTGTAAAATCTGAAAAAATTGGAACGGTAAAACCATCTTACAAGCCAGGTGTTACTATGACTGATTTATCTCTATGTTTGCCGGATTTTGTGGTTGATGCGATGAGAGAGGCGATTCAACTACTGGATAAAAAATTAATAGGATTTGGAATGAGAGATGCAGTTTTAACAGGTGTGGAAACTAGATCTTCGGCACCCGTCAGAATAAAGAGAAATCTTGATACCCTACAATCGATTAATGTAGAAAATTTGTTTCCATGTGGAGAAGGCGCTGGCTATGCGGGTGGAATTGTGACAGCAGCGGTCGACGGGATAAAGTGTGCAGAGAAAATAATCCAAAAATATAGTAGTTTGGAATAAGTTTTTAGTTATTCAAAAATAAGTATGGGTTAGTGTAAAATAAGTACGTTAATGTAAAATAATATAGAGTTTTTGACATTCAGTCTTGAATATATGGTATAATAAAAAACTGAATAGAGAAGTGATTAATTTATGAAATTATTTGGAAAAGGAGAAGAGATATGGGTAGTTTGAAACTGGATTTAACAAAGGCAGAGCTTTTTATTGAAAAAAGAGAAATTGAAGCAATGAAACCTTTTGTAAGTGTTGCTCACAAATTACTGCACGACAAAAAGGTGTTGGGAAATGATTATCTTGGTTGGATGGAGCTTCCAAAGAGCTACGACAAGGAAGAATTTAATCGAATCAAAAAGGCAGCTGATAAGATCAAATCAGATTCAGAGGTCTTAATAGTAATAGGGATAGGTGGTTCATATTTGGGTGCAAAAGCCGCAATAGAAATGTTTGGTAATGCGTTTAAAAATAGCCTATCTAAGGAAGATAGAAACGCACCAGAAATTTATTTTGCAGGGAATAGTATTAGCTCTTCATATATATTGGATTTGCTTGACTTGGTTAAGGATAGAGATTATTCTGTAAATGTCATTTCAAAATCAGGTACTACAACGGAACCGGCTTTGGCATTTAGAATATTCAAGGAAGATTTGGAAAAGAGATATGGAAAAGAGGGAGCATCAAAGAGAATTTATGCGACGACTGATGCAAAAAGAGGGGCTTTGAGAACTCTTGCAGAAGCAGAAGGTTATGAAACATTCGTAATTCCTGACGATGTAGGTGGTAGATTTTCTGTTTTGACAGCAGTCGGACTTCTTCCTATAGCTGCTGCTGGATTTGATATTGATCAAATAATGAAAGGTGCTCAGGATGCGATGGATGAATTTTCAACTGATGATTTGAGCAAAAATATTGCTTATCAGTATGCCGTTGCAAGAACAGTTCTTCAAAGAAAAGGGAAAGAAACTGAATTGCTAGTAAACTATGAGCCACAGCTACAATATTTCGCTGAATGGTGGAAACAATTATTTGGTGAAAGTGAAGGCAAGGATAATAGAGGTATTTTTCCAGCTTCAGTTAGCTTTTCGACAGATCTTCACTCAATGGGACAATATATACAGGATGGAAGAAGATTCTTGTTTGAAACAATAATCAACGTTGAAAAACCAAGAAGAGATCTTGAAATAAAATTGGATAACGAGGATCTTGACGGATTGAATTATCTGGCAGGAAAAACTGTTGATTATGTGAACCATAAAGCTTTTGAAGGTACTTTATTGGCACACACTGATGGTCAGGTTCCTAACTTGGTGCTAAATGTTGAAAGGCTTGATGAATACAATTTTGGTCAGCTGGTATTTTTCTTTGAGAAAGCCTGTGGACTTAGTGGTTGCCTACTAGGTGTTAATCCATTTAACCAGCCAGGAGTTGAAGCATACAAGAAAAATATGTTTGCACTACTTGGAAAGCCAGGTTATGAAGAAGAAAAAAAGGCTCTTGAATTGAGACTGAAATAAAAAATAATTTCCTTTAAGTATATTTTAAGATAAGTATTTTATACTCTACTCATATAAAAATTGAAAGGAAGTGTGATAATGAAGTTTAAGTCATTAATTATGGTAGTGCTTGTTGCATTTTTTTCATCAATTTGTGGTGGAGTATTCGCTTTAAAATATTTGAATAATTATTCTGCTGATAATTCGAGCAGTTCGACTAGTAGTATAAAGGTTGTTGAAACTGGAAGCACAAAAGCTCAAAATGTATATCAAGCTGTTGCTGAAAAGGCATCGCCATCTGTTGTTGGGATTGTTTCTGAAACGGTAAATCAAGAGAGTATTTTCAGTAGCTCTCAAGTAGTTCAGGGAAGTGGAACGGGGTTTGTCGTTGATAAAAGAGGATACATTCTTACAAATTCACATGTAGTATCAGATGGACAAGCAAAGAGTGTAAAAGTCGTTATCGATAAAAATAAAACAGTAAATGGCAATGTGATCTGGAATGACACTAGCTTGGATTTGGCTATTGTAAAAGTTAATACTTCTGGTTTGACAGTTGCAGAATTGGGAGATAGCGATAGCGTAAAGGTTGGCGACATTGCTATTGCGATAGGAAATCCGCTTGGAACAGAGTTGATGTCATCTGTTACACAGGGGATTGTCAGTGGATTAAACAGGGATGTTTCAACATCTAGCTCTAATATGTCTGGATTAATTCAGACAGATGCAAGTATTAATCCTGGTAACAGTGGTGGTCCTCTTCTAAATCAACAGGGTCAGGTTATTGGTATCAATACTGTGAAGGCAAATGCAGATAATCTAGGTTTTTCCATTCCGATTAATACTGCGAAAAATATATTACAGAGAGTAATTGAAGATAACAACTATGAAAAGCCTCTTCTTGGTGTAACAGTTATAGATATTGCAACATACAAGAGTTATACAGGAAAAGATTTGGGCGTTGAATCTGGTGTAATAGTGAAAGAAACTGTTAGCGGTTCAATTGCCAAAAAGGCAGGGATTGAAGCCGGAGATATAATTGTGAAAATAGGTGATAAAGAGATAAAAAATAGAGGAGATATAAGTAAAAAGCTATATTCTTACTCTAAAGGTTCAAAAGACACAATTACAATAATACGTAACGGAAAAGAAAAGACCTTGAATATAGAGTTTTAAAAAGATTTGATAAAAGTGGGATGATAAATTTTAGAGATTTTCATCCTGCTTTTTTGTTTTTTTTTTTGATGTTTATGATATAATTATTATTAAATATAGTATATTTAACGATAGTTATATCATATATAGGAAAAGGTTTTTTAAAAACTTAATTAAGTCTAAAAAATTTCAAGAGTTAATTGGTTTATTTCGCTACATATTTTACAAAAATAATAATGTTAATTTAGAAAGGTAGGGGATTTTTATGAAAAAAATTTTTAAGGTAGTATTATTTATTTTTGTTGTTGGTTCAATTATTTTGTTTAACTCGAAGTCCTATGCATCAACATTAAACGAAAAAGAAAAAACATTTTTCAATGATAGCGAAATTGCAATGGAATTAGAAGGAGCAAATAAATCTGATATTCTTAAAAAAGCCAATTCTTTATTGTTACTGTTAAATATAAAAAATACTAATTATGAAGAAAAAGTATATAAAATAACTGATAAGAATAATCATAGTGGAGTGAGTGAATATTACAAAGTCCTATATAATGGCGATTCTTATATTTCATTTTCAAAAGATGGAGAGTTAATTGAGGCAGATACATTTTTCTATAAAGTTCCAAAATCTGATATAAGAAACAGTAGTTTATATTCACAGAGTAGTATAGATATTCTTTCCCATAAAATTAAAAACAAAGGATATGTTTTGAAAGAAAAAGACGATAACTATTTTAATGGCAACACACTATATAGATTTGAAAAAGCTATTCTTGGAGATTTGACAAACAGATTTGATAATTATACTATTGTATATGATACACAAAATGAAAATATTGTGAGTTTTATGAAGATATCTAATCCGGTAGAATATAAAGAGCCAACGATATCTTTAGAAGAGGCTAGAAAAACTGCAATTAATTACTCTCAAACGAATAATATAAGAAATTCTGTATTGGGTGTATACAAAGATGATAATGGCAATGTAAACTTGGGATATATTGTGGACTTTGAAAATGGAATTACTGTTGTTGTTAGTCCATATGAAAATAAAATAGTGCATAGAGACATTGCTAAAGAAAAATTAGATATCAATATTTTGAATGAATTTGACCAAACAAATAAATTTATATACGGAGATTTTTTTGGAGCAAAATATATACTAAACGATAAAGCTGTTCAGAAAAAAGTGGGAGAAAAAATCGATTCTTTGAAGGATAGCTATTATACTAGTAAAGATAGAATAAAAACCTATTCATTTATTATTGAAACTGATAATTATCAAATTGGAATCCTTAATAAGCCATATGTAGATGGATACTATTTGTTCTCAATTTCTAGCTTGAAAAATATGCATTCTTTTAATACCTATAGGACAAAAACGAATGTATACGCTGAAGTAATGAATATTTTGAACTCTTCTGAAAATGTTGATGTTCAGGTCTTTGATACTCTTTGCCCAGTGTTTCCGGAAAATAGCTCTGTTGTCAATTCCATAAAAACTTCTCAATATACTCATGCTAGGAGTGAGAATGCTATATTGGTAGGCAAAGATAGTGTACCTGATTCTTTATGCTCAGCTTCGTTGGCAGGCTATTTGAATGCACCTATATTTCTATCAAGTAAAGACAATATTGATGCGGAGGTTCTTTCTGAACTGGATAGACTTCACGTTAAGAACGTATATATTACATCTGGTGAAAATGTGATATCTAGTAAGGCTAGAGATGAGTTGAAATCTAAAGGATATAAGCTATTTGATTATTCCGGTATAGACAGGTACGATACATCAAATAAAATTGCCAAGTTGATAAATAAGGACAATAAATTTATTTTAGCAAGTGGCGAAAATTTCAATGATATACCATCAATTTCTCCATATGCTTGTGAAAATAAAATACCAGTTGTACTTACTGAAAAGAATAGAATACCTAATAGCAATTTCGAGCTATTTAATAAAGCTTCAAACATACTGTCAATCGGTGGATATAAAACAATTGATAGTAAGGTGTACAATCAGTTGAAGCAAAAGGAAATAAAGGTTAAAAATATCGCTGGTGTTGATAGATACGATACATCAAAGAAGATAGTAGAGTATCTTTACCCAAATTCTAAGCAATTTATATATAAGGCTGACAGTAGAATAATCGATGGTATTGTTTTGTCGAACCTAAGTGTTAAGTACAAAAAGCCAATAATGATACTAAAAGATTTATCTAAAATTATGCAGTCCGAAAATAATAAAGGCAATATCTTTGTGCATTAGATAAAAAATTAATGTAAACAGTTTATTAAGCTAAAAAATATCCACTGAAAGCAGAAGAATAAAGCTTTCGGTGGATAATTTTTTTAGATTGTAGATCTAGTATCCAATTTTTAAGATTTGTTTTTTTAAAAGTGGCTCTGAAAACTTAACTACAATACCGATAAAAACACCAGTTGCCAACGATGCTCCAAGCATCAATGGAAGATATCCCATTATCGATATACTTTCTATTATAAAGCTCGCCATAATCAACTGACCGATATTATGTAATATTGCACCAACAATACTTATTCCAATTGTAGATAGTCCTTTGATTCTAATTGCAATTGCCATTCCTATAAAGCTTAGATAACCTCCAGCCACACTGAATAAAAATGTGGAGGCAGGTCCTGCAAAAATTGAAGAAATAATTATTCTTACAGTTAATATTTTAAACGTATCTCTTTCCCCAAAGCTTAAAAGGCACAAAAGTGTAATAATATTGCTAAGTCCCAATTTTGCTCCTGGGAACCAGAACAACAATGGGTTTGGTATTTGAGTTTCTATCAAGTAAAGAGCCAAGCTATACGAAGTCATCAGCCCAAGCAGTATTAATTTTCTGGTATTTGAACTATTTGAATTTGTTTTTTTCATATTAAATCCCTTCTTTTAACTGATAATAATTATTATATCATAAATTTCATAAACATAGTATGAATAAATGCATATATATGAATAAGTTTAAAACAATTATTAATAAAATAATCAAAACCTGGTTTACTATACTGCACATTAGGTATTATAATAGTATATATGGTGAAAAAATTAATTTTTTAAAGAGCAAGTATAGTTATAAGAAAAGTTATAAGAGAAAAAAATATTTGATTGAAATGGAGGAAGCTATGTCAAAAAATAGGGAAGATATACAGTTAGAATATAAATGGAATTTAGATGATATGTACAAAGATAGTGAACAGATTAAGAAAGATATAGATTTTATTGAAGGATCCTTTGATATATTTGAATCGTATAAGGGTAGACTTTCTGAATCAAAAGAGGTATTTTATGAGGTTTTGAAATTGATGGATGACACCTCTAGAGTATTATCTCATTACTATGTATACACTCATATGAGACACCATGAAGATACAAGAATAAATGAAAATCAGGCAATTTCAACAAAGAGTGAGATGATGTCGACGGAGCTTGGAAAGGCAACTGCCTATATTGTTCCAGAGATAATATCAATGGATGAAGAATTGCTAAATGAGTTCCTAAAAGATGAAAAAATATCTCATTATAAAAAAATGATTGATGAGATTTTGAGAGATAAGCCTTATACGTTGAGCGAAAAAGAAGAACAGATTATGGCTGCTGTTTCTGAGCTGACTTCTACTCCAGAGAATACATATGAAATGCTGACATATGCAGATATGGAATTCCCAGAGATAATGGATGAAGAAGATAAAAAGGTGAGATTGACACATTTCAATTATTCTACATTCATTAAAAGTAAGGATAGAAGAGTTAGAAAGGATGCTTTTGAAGCAGAATTTAGCACATATAAAAAATACTCAAATACATTTGCTTCTACATTGTTTGGTGGAATAAAGGCAGAGGTATTTAATTCAAGCGTTAGAAAATTTCCATCGGCAATTTTTGCATCTCTTTATTCGGACAATATTAGTGTAGAGGTGTATAATAATTTGATTGCCTCCATTCATGATAGTATACCGGTACTTGATAGATACAACAAATTGAGAAAAGAATATTTTGGTTTGGATGAAATGCATATGTATGACTTGTATTTACCAATGGCAAGAGATTTCAAGATGGAAATTTCTTATAAGGAAGCCCAAAGCATTATTTTGGAAGCGTTAAAACCGATGGGTGAGTATTATATTAGTCTGATAAAAAGAGCCTTTTCTGAGAGATGGATAGATGTATATGAAAATGAGGGTAAAAGAGGAGGGGCTTACTCATGGGGAAGCTATGATTCGCATCCATATATCTTGATGAGTTATAAGGATGATTTGAATTCGCTTTTTACTCTGATTCATGAGCTAGGTCATTCTATACATAGTTATTTATCAAGAGAAACTCAGCCATACATATATTCTGGATACAAGATTTTTGTAGCAGAGGTTGCATCTACTGTCAATGAAACACTTTTGATAAAATACTTATTGGAAAAATCGAAGGACGTAGATGAAAAGATATACTTATTAAATTATTATCTGGAGCAGTACAGAACAACTGTTTTTAGACAGACTCTATTTGCAGAGTTTGAAAAAATTGTCCATGAAAAGGTCGAGGAAGGAAACCCTATGACAGCTGATGATTTTACGAAGGTATATTATGAGCTAAATCAGTTATACTATGGAAATTCATGCGTAGTTGATGAATTAGTTGGAATTGAATGGGCTAGAATACCACATTTCTATTCTAATTTCTATGTATACAAATATGCGACAGGATTTTCCGCAGCTTCCGTACTAAGCAATAAGATTCTTGAAGGCGGGGAGTCAGTTGAAAGATATATTGAGTTTTTGAAAAGTGGTGGTTCGGAATATCCGCTTGATCAGTTGAGAAAAGCCGGTGTGGATATGGAGAAGAAAGAGGCTGTAGATAGTTCTCTGGATATTTTCTCAGAATTAGTTGATGAGTTAGAAAAATTGGTAAGAGATTAGTAAAGTATTAGTCAATAAAGAAGTAAAAAATGATTAATACAAAAACGATTAATATAGAAGTAATTAACGCCGAAGTAATTAATACAGAAGTAATTAATAAAAAACTCTTAATAAGAGTAATTAAGTTGTGATTCATGAGACAGGTTGGTGATTTTATGGATTTGATTAATTTTAAATTGATAGCCGTTGTGATGCTATTTATTATTCTAATATCAATACACTTGACACTAAATAAAATACTTTTGGTGTTGAAGGAAATAAGGGATAATATAAAGGCAAGCGGCTTCGATTCTAAATTTAATAGATTTTAGAATAAAGAAATTTGTGGAGGTATTGTTGTGAGAGATTTGAGAAATGAGTTTGTACAAATGCTGAAGGATGAGGTAAAACCAGCAGTTGGTTGTACTGAACCAGTGGCATTGGCACTTGCGTGTGCAAAATGTAAAGAGCTGTTGGGCGAGGAAGTCGAAAAAAACAGAATGTTGGTCAGTCCGAGCATTTACAAAAATGGAATGTGTGTTGGAATACCAGGGACTGAGCGACTTGGGCTTAAGATAGCCTCAGCAATAGGTATAGTGGCTGGAAAGTCAGAAAATGGACTTAGCGTACTAGAGGGAACTTCATCAGACGATATAAAGAAGTCAGAGGCTCTGATGGATCAAGGTAAGTTGAGCATTGAACCAGCAGATACCAAAGAGAAAGTGTATATTTTGGTCGAATTTTGGGGGAAAAATAATTATGCCAAGGTAATAATTAGAACAAAGCATGATAATTTTGTATTCTTGCAAAAAAATGAAGATATACTTTTAAACAATATTGAAGATGGTGCACATTCAATAGCGGCTGCACCTAAAAAGGCATCAGTTATGGACGATGCCACTTTGGAAGAAATAGTGAAAAATATTGAATCTTTAGATTATGAGGATATAAAATTCTTGTATGATGGAGTGAAAATGAATTTGGAGATGGCAGAAGCTGGCTTGGATCACAAGATAGGTATCGGAGTTGGATATGGAATCAAGCAGTCAATAGAAGATGGAATTCTTGGCGATGATATAATCAATAATTCAATGATGTTGACAGCTGGTGCATCTGATGCCAGAATGGCTGGACTAGATATGCCTGTAATGAGTTCAAACGGAAGCGGTAATCATGGTTTAACAGCTATTTTGCCGATTGTAGCATATAATCAAAAATTCCCTCAGAGCGATGAAAGGCTTTGTAGAGCGTTGGCTCTTTCACATTTGACTACAGCCTATATCAAAAACTTTACTGGGCGTCTTTCTGCTATGTGTGGCTGTGGTGTAGCTGCTGCAACTGGAGCAACAGCCGGTATTGCATGGCTGATGGACGAAAATATCGAGCAAATAGGTGGAGCAATAAAGAATGCTATTGCTGATTTAAGTGGTATGATTTGTGATGGTGCAAAGCCTGGTTGCGCGTTGAAGTTATCTACGGCAGCCTCTGCAGCTGTTAGAAATGCTTTGTTGGCGAAACAAGGTAACTATGCTCAGTCAATAAATGGAATAGTCGGACTAAACGTTGATGAGACTATTAGGAATTTGGGAAGAGTAAGCGATCTTGGAATGAGTGCGACAGACGAGACAATTCTCGATGTTATGAATGAAATGAATAAGGTAAAATAAAATAACAAAATATACGGATTGACTTTAGGGTCAGTTATATAGAAAAAGTATCCTACATTCTGAAAAAAATGAATGCTAGGATACTTTTTTGTTGAAAACATGTTTTATGTTTATTTTATATACGCTATATATATTTTATGTCTATTTAGTATATGTTTTATGCTTATCTTAAGCACATTCTATATATTATAATTCTATACATTTTATTTAAGCTCCTCAGTTACATTAAAAATATAAGGAACATTTCTATATCTATCCTGGAAATCAAATCCATAGCCTACAACGAATTTATCCTCTATTTCGAAGCCACAATAATCAGGAACGAATTCGACCTCTCTTCTGCTAGGCTTATCAAGCAATACACAAGTTTTTAAGCTTTTTGGATTTTTTTTGCTGATGTGATTTACAACATGTACCATTGTGTTTGCAGTATCAGCAATGTCATCAACAATCAAAACATCATAATCTGATATATCAGATAATGTAATGTCTGCTTGAACCTTTACCTTTCCAGATGATTCTTCGGCATCACCATAGCTAGATGTAGTCATGAAATTGACTCTTAGAGTTTTTATATCAATACATCTTACCAAATCTGCACAGAAAATAAAGCTTCCCTTTAAAAGTGAGATAATTAGTAAATTTTTATCTATGTAATCAAATTTTATTTGCTCTCCCAATTCATTAATACGTTCTCTAAGCTTTGTCTCGTCGAACATAATTTCCCATTTTCTCTTCTCGATGTCCATTTATACCTCCAAATATTTTTTACTATTAATTATATATTATATCACATAGGAATTACATGAACAAACAAAAAAATATTTAATTTATTAGACAATGATTATGTTAATTAAATCAATAAACATAAAAGACTTAAAATTAATAAAACGTTATCATTATTTTTAAAAGAATAAAAATTTTCTAAAAATTGTTGACATTATATTTTAAAGTGTGTATAATCATTTCATACAAGAAGATAAGAAAAGCAATGACGAAGACAAAGCTATTTTTGTAGTCTGATACAGCAAGCCTAAATGATGAGAGATGGCACAGATGTAAATAGGTAATGATCACTTCGTAGCTGTTGTACCGAACAATTATTAGTAAGTATAGCCGTATTCCCACGTTATAGGGATAAGATTAAGATAATACTATTATCCGATCTGATGAGAGGTGAATTTATTTCACAAGTAAGGTGGTACCGCGAATATGCTTTCGTCCTTATATGTCCTTTGGATATATTATGGCGAAAGTTTTTTTATTAAAAAAAATTGTCCTACACAAATATCCGATGAGAAATATTTCTATCTTCTTAAAAAATTTGAAGTATTTGGAGGTATTAAAATGGAAACAACATTGTATGCGAGATTGACACAAGGTATGGATTCTTTTATGAGAGTGTCGATGACACTTAGAAGAAGAGAGTTTAAGTTGAAAAACATCAGTTTATCCTTAGAAGATAACATGATGCAGATGACGGTAAATGAAGATGAGTCTAGCTCAAAATCAATTCTAAACCACCTGGAAAAAATGTATGATGTGTCAGACGTAACACTTGAAGTTAAACCAGTATTGTCGGCAGTTTATTAGCGAAACTAATATTAAATAAGAACAGGATAAAGTCTGAAAAAATTACAGGAACAATAGTGAGAATATTTATAAAAATAAGAAAATATTGATAAAAAATAAAGGAGAGAATAAAAATGGCAAAATTGTTTTATGATAAAGATGTAAATGTTGAAAGTATGTTAAATTCAAAAGTTTGTGTGGTAGGGTATGGAAGTCAAGGTCATGCACATGCACAGAATTTGAGAGATAGTGGAGTGAATGTATGTGTGGCACTATATGAGGGAAGCAAGTCAAAAGAAAAGGCAGAAAAAGATGGATTCGAAGTATTCAATGTTGCAGATGGAGTTAAAAATAGCGATGTTGTAGTAATGCTGCTACCTGATGAAAAGCAAAAGGCAGTTTATGATAAGGATGTCGAACCGAATTTGAGAGAAGGTCAGACATTGGTATTTGCTCACGGATTCAATATCCATTTTGGTCAGATAGTTCCTCCTGACTTTGTAGATGTTGTGATGGTCGCTCCAAAAGGTCCAGGACATTTGGTAAGAAGTGTATTTGAATCTGGAAGTGGAGTTCCGGCAGTGTTTGCAGTTCATAATAACCATAGTAAAAATGCAGAAAAATTCGTATTGGAGTATGCAAAAGGAATTGGTGCAACAAGAGCTGGAGTGCTTGAAACTACATTTAAAGAGGAGACTGAAACTGATTTATTTGGAGAACAGGCTGTACTATGTGGTGGTGTAAATGCTTTGATGAAAGCTGGCTTTGAAACATTGGTTGCAGCTGGTTATCAGAAAGAAGTAGCATATTTTGAATGTCTTCATGAAATGAAGCTGGTAATAGATTTGTTGTATGCAGGTGGTTTTGAAGGAATGAGATATTCTATCAGTGATACTGCAGAATATGGAGATTATGTATCTGGAGCAAGAGTAATAGATGACCATGTTAAGGCTTCTATGAGGGCAGTACTTGATGATATACAAAATGGGAAGTTTGCAAGAGAATGGATAGCAGAAAATGAAAATGGTAGAGTGAATTTCAATAGATTTAGAGAAGAAGCAAAGGACTCAGAGGTTACTCAGGTTGGTAAAGAGTTACGTAGTATGATGAGTTTTTTAAATAAAAAGTAAGAGGTTTTGAGTATGAAAAGTTCATTGGCAAAGCAAGGATTGACAAAAGCTCCACACAGGTCTTTATTAAAGGCTAGTGGGCTGACAGATGAAGAAATAAATAAACCGTTTGTGGGGATAGTAAATTCCTTCAATGAGATTGTACCAGGACACGTTAATCTTAGAGAAATAACTGAAGCAGTAAAACGAGGTGTTTTGATTTCTGGAGGAACACCTCTGGAATTTCCTTCTATTGCAGTTTGCGATGGAATTTCCATGAATCATGAAGGAATGAAATATTCACTTGTCAGCAGGGAGATAATATGTGACAGTATTGAGGTGATGGCTAGAGCGCATAGCCTTGATGCATTAGTTTTAATACCTAGTTGTGATAAGGTTGTTCCAGGTATGCTGATGGCAGCGGCGAGAGTCAATATTCCCACTATAGTAATAAGTGGTGGACCTATGTTGGCAGGTAGATATCAAGACAAAAATGTGGATTTGACTACAGTTTTTGAAGCTGTTGGAAAGGTGACAAATGGACAAATGTGCGAAGAAGATTTACTTGGACTTGAAAATAATGCTTGTCCGACTTGTGGATCATGTTCTGGAATGTTTACAGCAAATTCAATGAATTGTATGACTGAAGCACTTGGAATGGCGTTAAATGGCAATGCGAGTATTCCTGCTGTTTATTCAGCGAGAAAAAGACTGGCGAAATTGGCTGGTATGCAGGTAATGGAACTGTTGAAAAATGATATAAAACCTAGAGATATTATGACAGAGAAAGCTTTTAGAAATTCACTAGCTGTAGATATGGCTTTGGGATGCTCTACCAATACTGTTTTACATTTGCCCGCAATAGCGCATGAAGCGAAGGTAGAATTGAATTTAGATATCATAAATGAAGTAAGTAAAAAAACTCCGAACTTGTGTAAGCTAAGTCCAGCTGGAGGTCACTATATGCAGGATCTTGAAGAAGAGGGTGGAGTAAAGGCTGTGATGAACGAATTGAGTAAGCTTGGAGTAATTAATAAAGAGGTTATGACGGTTTATGGGAAATCACTAGGTGAAACCTTGGTTGACAAGAAGTCAGACAGAGTAATTAGAGATTATGATAATCCATATTCAAAAGATGGAGGCATAAAGGTATTAAGAGGAAATTTGGCGCCGAATGGTGCAGTAATAAAGAAATCAGCAGTTGATTCTAGCATAAAGAAGTTTGAAGGATTTGCAAAGGTATTCGACTCTGAGGAAGAGGCAGTAAGTGCTATTTTATCAAAAGAGATAGTAAAAGGTGATGTGGTCGTTATTAGATATGAAGGACCAAAGGGTGGTCCTGGAATGAGAGAGATGTTGACTCCTACTTCGGTACTTTCAGGGATGGATTTGGATAGAGATGTATGTCTATTGACTGATGGAAGGTTTTCTGGTGGAAGTAGGGGATTTTGTATAGGTCATATATCACCTGAAGCCTATGAAGGTGGTATGATTGGTTTGATTAAAAATGGAGATAAGGTCATCATTGATTTGGAAGACTCTGAGATAAATGTAGAGATTGACGAAGCTGAATATAATAATAGAAAAAATAATTTTTCGCCAAAGAAAAAGGAAGTAGATGGATATCTGAGTAAGTATGTTAAACTGGTTTCATCTGCAGCAGAGGGGGCGATTTGTAGATAGGAGAATTGAGTATGAATGGAGCACAATTAGTATTGGAATGTTTAAAAAAAGAAGGAGTTGATACTCTATTTGGGTATCCTGGAGGAGCAGTAATACCACTGTACGACGCTCTATATGACTATAGAGCAGATTTTTTTCACATTAGAACTTCTCATGAACAGGGTCTGGTGCACGCAGCAGATGCCTATGCCAGAAGCACAGGGAAAACAGGAGTGTGTATTACAACGTCAGGACCTGGTGCAACTAATGCAATCACTGGGTTGGCTACGGCATATCTCGATTCAACTCCGATGGTTATGATAAGTGGACAAGTTGGTACTACAATGCTAGGGAGAGATTCATTTCAGGAGATAGATATAACGGGAATAGCACTATCAGTGACAAAGCATAATTATTTACTGAGAAATGTACGGGATATTGCTCCTACGATAAAGGAAGCCTTTAGAGTCGCCCAAAGTGGTAGAAAAGGACCGGTGTTAATTGATATTCCAAAAGATTTATTTACTAGCGAAATTGATTTTGATCCATTTGATGACGAAAGATTAGACGAAATTGACAATAGAAATTTTGAATTTAAAAAAGATGATAATTTAAAAGGTAATATCGCCAGTGCAATAAAACTGATAGAGAAAAGCGAGAAGCCAATTATTTATTCTGGTGGCGGCGTGAAGAGTAGTAATGCCGAATGTGAGCTTTTTGAGTTTGCAAAAAAATGTGATATTCCAGTTGTAAATACGTTGATGGGGCTTGGAACCTTTGACATAAAAGATGAGTTATCTCTTGGTCTGATGGGAATGCATGGCTTTAAAGAATGTAATCTGGCAGTAGCAAATGCTGACTTGATAATAGGCGTTGGTGTCAGATTTAGCGATAGAGGAACTGGACTATGCTCTGCCTTTGGGGCAAATGCAAAAATTATTCATATAGAGTTGGATAGAAGCGAGGTTGGAAAAAATATAAGATGCGACCTATCTTTGGTCGGAAACTGTAGAGAAATCTTGTCGGAATTGACAAGGGTATGTCCAAATTTAGACCATTCTGAATGGAAGCATACTATTTCAACCTTTGAAGATAAAAATAGGATAGACATAAATGATTTTCATCCACAAAATATTTTGAAGGTGGTAAATGAGTCTGTCGATTTAAAAGGAAGCAATGTTTTGGTGACAGATGTGGGACAGCACCAGATGTGGGCTGCACAACATTGGCAATTTAAACCAACTAGAAGCTTTATTACATCTGGTGGACTAGGTACTATGGGATTTGGACTTGGTGCTGCGATAGGGACTGCCGTTGGTAATAAAGATAAAAAAACTGTGTTGGTAACTGGTGATGGAAGCTTCAGAATGAATTTAAATGAGCTTGCCACTGTTAGAGAATACAATGTACCGATTTTGATTCTACTATTTAATAATCATACTCTTGGAATGGTTAGACAGTGGCAAAAACTATTTTCAGATAAGAGATATTCTGAAACCGACATCAATAGAACGATCGACTATACAAATTTGGCAAACTCGTTTGGGATTGATTCAGTTAGGGTAGATAATTTGGTGGAGTTGAAAAGAGTGATTGATGAGTATAATTTTGAGGGACCTTTATTTGTGGAATGTGAAGTGAATACCGACTATGATGTATTCCCTATCGTGCCACCAAATGATGTTCTTGAAAATTTGATTTGTGGTTAATAAGCCTTCCTCAAGTTAATGATATTTTCCATAAAATATTATTGCCTTGTAAAAAATAAATAAAATTAGTCTAAAAAAGCTATTGACGAATTTCGTCAATAGCTTTTTTGTTTATAGATAATTGTTTTAAATTATTTTATGATATAAGTTTATGGAAAAATATTTGAGATGATGTTCTCGGTATCAACTAGTTATTTGTAACGTTTTCAAAAAATATAAGCATGAAAATATTTATTTAACAATTTATTGTAGTGTATTAGTTATTTAGAAAAACTAATTATTTTAAAATTCTATAAATAGGGGTTACTATAAAACATAATAATATCAAATGGTTAGAATTTGTTATAAAAATATATAAGGATATTAAAATGAAAAATATAAAAAATTATTAATATTTTTATAGGAATCTAATAAAAAAATAAATATTTTTTAAATATAAACCTAATAATGGTTAAAAAAATCTTTATTATTTACTTTTTTGTTTTAATATGATAAAGTGATATTCAAAGTAATTATTAAATTTAATAAATGCATTTTCTAATCTTATGATTATAGATTCTTATTAATTTAAAAAGATAAAAAATAATAGAAGATAAATTAAAAAATGTACTAAATTTATACAAGGAGAGAAATATGAAACGAATAAAAAAAATCGTAACGTTATTTTTGGCAATTATTCTTCTATTTACTAGTATTCCAATAAATTCATTGTTGGCCGATGATGTTATACGCACGAGTATTGAGGGGAATTATGAAGTAAATCGAGGTGCAGAAAATAATGATGAAAGTGTAGACGCCAGTAATAATGATGCGATTATAAAAAATGGTGACGAAAACTTAGCTGAACCGATTGCGGAAATGGATGTTGGTCAAAACTTAAATAAAAAGCTGACATATGCAAATTATAAGTTTGAGCCATTAGCTGCAAATGGCAGGGGAGAATCTTTTAGATTTGAACTTTCTTTTGAGTTTAACACTGTAGAAGGAATAAAGGCTGGTGACTTTGTAACAGTTGATATATCAAAACTATTGGCAAACAAGGAAGAAATCCGAGATTTAAAGGTTTCTATCGATGATAAAGATATTTCGATTGCAGAGGGGCATTATGAAAGTGAATCTAATCAGATTAAATATATTTTCAATAGTGAAGCTGAAAAATTATCTTCAACGGAAGCCGTGAAGGTATCACAAATATTTGATTTAAACAATAATATGTCTGTTGAAGATATAGAAATAGGGGATGCAAAATCCATAGAAATTATAAATATAATTTTTGATACCATTGAGAAAACAAATATAAAAATTGACGATGATGAAAAGGTTGAATTGCCAACGGTGGATAGAGTGACGGATAAAGATACGCCGGAAGAAAATAGAAGTACAGTTAATAACCGTTTTGGTTTAAATAGAAGCCTGTTGTCAGAATTGGATATTTTGGATCCTATGAACTATGCCAATTCAGGAAATATTTCAGAGGATTTTATAAGAGCTTTTTCAACAAACACAGCGTTGTCATCATTTTCAGCTCCGATGTTGTCGACTAGGTCCACAAATGTCGAAGCCACGGGTGATGACGTAAGTGGTAAAATTACATTTACAAACAATAATCCAATTGGAACTTACAATAGAATCAGTATTACTGCCAACACTGAAAGTGATACATACCTATTGAACTTATCTTTTCAATTTGAAAACAGTATAAAGTCTGGTGATTATTTTGCAATTAGAATACCAAGTGTTTTATCGCCGCAATCTATTGTAAAGAGTTCTAATGTACTGGATCTAAAGACAAAGGATGGAGAAGTTGTCGCACAGGCAAAATATGATGAAAATACGAGAACTATAACATATGTTTTTACATCATATATGGATAACCATAGAAATGTGAAAGGAACATTGAAACAACCATTTAATTTAAATCCATATTATGTTACTGCTGGGGATCATGTTTATGTAGGCGAGTTCGAAGTAGCAGGAAAGTATCTAAATACAACATATAGCGATTATTATACTAATACAAATGAAAGGGCTGACGATAATAACGGAAATACGATTTTTAAATCGGTTGTGGTTGATGTGGATAGGGATAACAAAACATTTACTCAATATATTCATTTAAATCCTAATGGACTTGGATTATATGAGAGTTCGCTAACTATTAGACCGACCGATGAAAATAGTAGTGCTGTTATAAATAAAAATACAAAGGTGGAGCTGTACGAGGCTTATTATCCTTACTCATTGAATATATATTCGCCAGCATACCTGTATTCACTTAATAATATGGCGAATTTAAGTGTTACAAATGGTGCGGTGAATGCTTATTTTGGCAATTATCTTTATAATAATAACAGATATGTGCTTAAAGTTACTGGTTCAATAGATGATTTGGGCAAGCCAATATCTTTGAGTGCATCATTTAGCACAAGAAATTCACAAGGATATACTGGAACATTTTCCAAAGTGACATCATATTCTAATCAGTTGGGTTCGTCTGAATTTAGTGGTGACCCACTCTATAAACCTGTAGACTTTACTATAAAAAAGGTAAACGAAAATGGTGATAACTTAACAGGTGCAAAATTTAAAATAACGAGTGATACTGGAAAAACTTGGGAGATAGATGGAGAAAATCTATCTAATTTTGAGTTTAAGCAATTGCCAAAGGGACACTATACTATAGAAGAAACCAAAACACCTGATGGATACAAGCCTCCATCAACATATTGGCAATTTACGATAAATGTTGATGAGCAGGATCAGGCATTTATAACAAGCCCAGATTTTCCGATGGAAATAAAAACGGATGGAAATACCAGAATTTCTGGAGAGTTTCCAGACCCTTATGAGTCTCTATATTCTGATTTGGTAAGAAATCCAAGAGATTATGAGGCTGAATTTAAAGATAGTGGATTACTTTCTACAAAAAAGGGAACTGTTAGTAAGAGAATTATAGATAGATTGTCTGCAAATACTTATAAAGTAGAGGTTATGGTAAAAGTGGATCCAAATCAAACCATAAACAGTGGAAAAATTGAGGACCAAATGGGAGATGTCTTTAATGTTGATTTGGGAGTTGATAGTGGATTTGCTCGTGAGGACTATTCACTGACAGCATCTGATGGTTCCTTCCTCTATATCGAAAATCCGAATAGTGAAAGCTTCGTTTCCGGAGGGGAACCATTTGCAAAGGACAAAATATTAACCGGTTCAAAAATTAGTTATGATGCGAATGCAGACAAAATAAATGTTGAAAATCTAAACTTTACAACGAAAGACAAAGGCGCTTGGATAAAGTTGACATATAATATCAAGTTTGATTTTGATAAGGCTGATGGATTGAATAAAAGCACTTTTTATAAAATAGGAGACACTTCTTTTTCTTGGTTGAATAACTATAGTCAGAGAGAACGTCAGGCGTTAGCATCGCCATCTGCAAGACCCATAATTCATGGGAAGCAGACGGAAATGGCAGTTACTGTTATCAATTTTAAGGAAGATGCCAAATTGGAGATGAAGAAGGTCGGGGAAAAAAGAACCTATGGAAGTGATGGCAAATTTACAACAGCGACTGTAGGTCTGCAGGGTGCACAGTTTGAGCTTTATAAGTCGTCAGAAAATAATTCAACTAAGGCGATAACGACAAATAAAAAGTTTATAACTAATGCAGATGGTGAAATTCTTTTTCAAAACCTTCAAAGAGACTTCGATGATAAGAAGGGTAATTCCAGAAGCACATATTATTGGCTAAAAGAATTATCATCACCTAATGGATATGAAAAAGCGAGAGATTTAATTGGACCTTTCAGGATAAACTATGATGGAAGTGTTGATTATTTAGGTAATGATAGCAATACGGTAAAAAAAGATAACCAAGATAATAAATGGCAGATTGAAAACAAGAGAATCAACCACAAGGGTGAACTTGATATCTTTAAAAGAGCAGGAGATGAAACGCTTGATGGAGGAGGTAATAAACCTCTGAAGGGCTCTACCTTTACTCTATATTGGGTTGGCGGAACGAACGATAAGGTTGATCCGGTGTCAAATTGGGATAAGTTTTGGTCATCAAATGAGGTTTCTCAAACTGTAACCTCAGAGGAAGACGGACGAGTATTTTTCAAAGACTTAAAAGAGGGCTATTATAGACTTGAAGAAACAAAGCCTTCGCCTGGTTATGTAAAGGCAAATACTATTTGGCAAGTTTATGTAGATGGAGAAGGGATTACAAAAATAACAGATGTTACAAATAAAAAAAGCAATGAAAATAATATCGTGAAGCCGGCAGCTATAACGGGTAGTGCGAGACGTTCGTTATTTAGAAGTCTCAGCTCGGAGTTTATTACAGATAGTTTTCATAAACCGATGAGCTTATTAGGTATAATGCCAGCATCTGATTTGGAATCTGTAAGAGCTGCAAACGTAGAAAATTCCGTTACGAGAGAGTCTACAGGTGGAAATGATTCAGAATCTGGAGAATATGTAAATATACAAAAGATAGATTCGAAATACCATAAAGAGTTATATTCTGCACCTGATAAAGTATATGAATACACAGGTGAACAAGAAAATTTTACAGGATTCAAGGAAAAGTATATAAATCCAACAGATACAAAAGGACTTTATACATTTGATGGTTCCTATAAAAGCTTGGCACTTAACGAAGTTGCTGGTGTAAATAAATATATTGTTCCAACTGGAAAACCAGGAGAATATACGGTTCACGTAAGAGTTAAGGGGAATAGAACGAAGTCTAATCTGGGAGTCGTTATTGTATATGATAACTCAAACTCTATGAGAAAGAATACGAATAATGCAGACAGGCTATCACAGGCGAATCAAGCCATTTCAAATTTTACAAAGCAGCTGGTTTCGACAGGAAATGAAGAAACAAAAGTGGCATTGGTAACCTATGGTTCAGAATTATTTCCTGAATATAGTACTTATAATGAGAGTAATCCATTTACCAATAATCCAGATAATATAATTAATAAACTTCCGCAAAAAATTCCAACGGAAAGAAATGTCAGTGGTCTTGGTGGTACGTATACACAGGGTGCGATAGAAAAGGCAAAAGAATTACTGAAGAAAGAAAGCTTTGACAACAAGGTTATTCTTACAGTAACAGATGGTGTGCCGACCTACTCGAATCTTATAAAATATATCGATGAGAATGGCAAATATGTATTTGATACAACTAAGACTGGTACAGGGAATAGATTTATTCAACCTTATACTTATAACAGTGGAGGTCTTACAAACTATCAGCAGCCAGAACAGGCTTATTATTCTGACTACTGGGTTGAAGATAAGACCAAATCATATGATAGTAATGCCGATTATGCCAAATCAAATGGTACGAAATATTATTATAAAAATAACTCCATTGTACGAAGCGCTCACACAGAAAATAGATGGGTTAACTCAGGATATTATGATAGTTGGGGTCGTTGGATAGATACAAGTGGTTATAGAAATGTAATGGTTGATGAGCCTTTACCAAACAATGGATACGGCTATAAGCTTATAAAAAATCATGGATATGCAACTATTGAATCTGGTGGACAAATTCAAAAAGAAGGCTATCAAATGTACACATTAGGTATACAAATTGGAAGTTCGAATATTACAGGAACTCAAAATCCAGATGCCACACGTTTGGATGCCCTTGAGGTTATGTTTGGGATATCATCATCAAAGGATCACTACTTTGATGCTCAGAATCTAGACTATTTGGATGTATATTTGAAGCAAATTTTAACTGAATTGGAAGAACAGAATCCACCGACGGTAAACAATGGAAAGCTAATTGACCCAATGGGAGAAATGGTAACACTGGCAGAAAATGAGCCAATAGTCACTTCCATAAAAGATGTTGGTAGCAAAAAAATTCCTATAGAAATTATGAACATGATTTCTACAAGCATTAAAGAAATGAGCTATGAAAAAAATGGAAGCACAATAAAAACTAGGGGCATTGAGTTAGGTAATCTAAATATAGGTAAAGACCAAGAAATCGAGCTTACATATAAGGTTCATTTAAATACAGAAAATCCGAAATATGTTCAAGGAACAATGTATGAAACTAATGGACCGACTACGTTGCAACCAAATGGTGATTATGACAAAAAATGGCAGCTTCCGATACCAAAAATTTCAGGACCAATGGTTCCTATGGAGTTATCCAAGCAGTGGCAGAAGGCAGACGGAACTGTGCCAGAAAAGACCAAGCCTGTACAAGTCCAGCTACAAAGAAAATTGGTTGGGCAGGACGATAGTGAGTATAAAAATGTACCAGAATATGACGCTCTTGGAAGACAAATTGAAAATCCGATGCCGAAGGAAGTAAATGCTCCAGATTGGAAGATTGAATACAAAAATCTTATTCCTTTTGATAAAGACGGAAATGTATATGAATACAGAATCCTAGAAGTCAATCCAGATGGGGCGTATACAATTCTCTATGAAGGAAATGGGTACTCTTCTACAATTATCAACAGAGAAAGAGTAAAGCAAGATGTTATAAACAATATTAACGAAATATCCTTTGTAAAAAAGGACTCGAAAAACGGAAAAACATTGTCTAATGTGAAGTTCCAATTGTTAAAGAATGACGAAAGCTTTATTAGCGAAATACATACTGATACTGAGGGTAAACTAGAATTTAAAAAGCTTCATCCAGGTTCATATAAATTGGTAGAGCTTCATCCTCCAGTGGGATACAAAAAGCCAGAAAACCCTGTTAGAGAATTTGTTGTAGGGGAAGATGGAGTTATCAGGAAAAAAGACGGTGGAGAAATAACAGAAGACTTTAAAACAATTCTAAATGAGCCGACAATTGTGGAAGTAATGCTAAAAAAGATAGATGGAGATAGCAATCTGGCACTGTCAGGAGCGAAATTCAGACTTTATAAAGACGATGAAAATACAGAGGTAGAACAAAATAGAGAGTATACTTCTGGGCAAGACGGTAAAATTGAGTTGGGAGCATTAAGAGCAGGAACATACTATTTGGAAGAAATATCAGCACCATCGGGCTATTTGCCATATAAGGACAAAAAAAGAATAATAGTTCAAGAAGATGGAAAAGTACTGCTTAGTGGAAATGAAAGCCTTGATGTAGCCAACTATAAAGAAAAAACAGCCGAGATTGGAATAAAGAAAGTAGAGAAAAATTCCAATGGTGGATTGGATGCATTGTCAGGTGCTACTTTCAAGATATATAAGAAAGATAATAACTCATATAGTGAGCCAAATCCATATCCAGAGATATACTATAAATCTGGTTCTCATGGTGTATTTAAGCAGCTAAAAGAAGGTGAATACAAAATTGTAGAAGAGCGTGCTCCATTAGGCTACGTTAGATTCGGTGGTCACTACACATTCAAAGTAGAATCCACTCAGGATGGAAACGGCAAAAAAACATCATTTATTTCATGGATTAAAAAATATGCAAGTGATGAAGATACCACAGGAACAGAAATTTATAACAAAGGTAATTTGACTAAAACCGATGAGATTGTAGATGTGGAAGATGGAGATGAAGCGACAAGCAAGGCGATTGGAATACAGGTGGTTAACAGTCCGAATAAACTTGTTTTTAAGAAAGTAGATAATTCAGATAATAAAAAAATATTGGATGGAGTTAAATTTGGTCTTTATTATGAAGTTGATGAAAATATTAAGGAAGTAGAAGGTAGGTTGAAAAATGGTAAAACTCTTTATTTGAGATCTGCAAAGGAAGGAAAGCTGGTCGGAGCCGAGAATACTGACGATTTGACACCTGTCACAAGAACCACAAACGATGAGGGTAAAATTGTATTCGATAAGATGCGACAGAGATATGAGAAGTTCCCTGAGATAAAATACTATATCAAAGAGATTGAACCTAAAGATGGCTATCAAAAACCAGACTACTTTATGGGACCTTATACTGTAAATGAAGATGGAATTCATGGACCAGATGGTAAGCTAATTACCAACGATCAAGAAATAGAGATTGAAAACTTCAAGAAGCCAGATCTTCAAGTCACTAAAATAGATGCCGATGAAAAAGAAAAGAAGCTTGCTGGTGCAGAATTCGAACTTTATAAGGCAACAAAAAGTGAAAATGGATCATATTTGCCAGTGGAAGAAAAAGACAAGGTAGGAGAAATATTGACAACTGATGCTCAAGGAGTTGCCAAGTTTGAGCAACTAGAAGAGGGTCTATATTGGATACGAGAGGTCAGTGCACCGTTGGAGTATGCGAGAATTCCAGAAGATATTGGACCATTCTTGGTGGAGGATGACAAGATATATAAAGTAGAATTGGATGATCAAGGTAGAATTAAAACTGAAAATCCAATAATACCAGTTATTGATATCGGTGCGAGTCAAATAAAAAAAGAGCTTCTTAAAACAGCCGCAAATGCTTCAACTACAATTCCTACATATGAGCTGGACGTAGAAAATTTCAAAGCTACATACCCGCAAACTGGCGGAATAGGAAGTGTTCCATATATTGGATTAGGGCTTGGAGTCATGCTTCTTGCAGTGTATGGATTGAGAAAAAGGAAGTCTGATTATTAACTACGAAGTAATACAATATATATATATATATTATTTAAGAAAGTATTGATATGCGATTGTATATCGAAGTTTCGACACCCCAATAAAACTTGGGGTGCGAGACTTTTAAAAAATATGAGACTTTTAAGCAAATTAGAAAGCCAAATGAATTTTCAATGGAAAAGGCATATAAAAAATAGGCTTTTTACAATGAATTATTAATTGATGTGCCTCTGATTTGAAATAAATATGCAACTGAATATAAAGTGCATAGTGATGTTTGAACGATGAAAAGGAGAAAGAAATGAAAAAAATTAAAAGGATGTTATCATTGATTCTGTCATTGGTAATGGTTGTTGGAGTTTTGGCTCCGAGCTTATACGCTGCTGAGGAAAAAGCGACGAAAACAGAAACAGTAACGCTTCATAAGATACTTCAATCTACAGCAGATATGAATAAAGTAAGTGAATCAGGCAATGAAGCAGTGTTTCCAGGTAAAAAAGGTATAGATGGTACTGCATATGATGGAATGGAGATAAAAAATATCACAGGATATTTTGGTGGAAATTCCAAAGAAATAGCTAATGTTTATTTTGCATGGCAATTTAAGGATGGAGATACTTGGAAGTATATTAAGGGTAAAGAAAATCCAGAAGTAAGTGAGGGTAAACTTCAACCAACGGACGATGTAAAAAATGCTTTTGGAAAATTGACTACAGGTAGTGGAGCTGAATTTAGTGTGTCAATTTTACCACAGGATAAGCCAACAGAATATAGAATAGTGGAAGTAAGAGAATTTTCTACATATGTTGGAAATGATGGAGCAACACTTTCTGCGATGAAAGCAGTTCCTGTGGAAATAACTCTACCTTTAGTCAACCAAAATGGAATTCAAAAAAATGTTCATGTTTATCCTAAAAATACAGAAACTGGGAAACCAGATCATAAAAAAGAATTAGATAAAGATAGTACTGCAAATATTGATAATATTCCTACCGAGTCTGTAGATAAGCAAACTGTAAAAATAGGTGATAAAGTTCCCTATGTTGTTACATCAAAAATATCTGCTGGTTCTACATATAACAAATTAACTTGGTCAGATAAATTATCAAATGGATTAACCTTAAATAAGGATATAAAACTAACTTCAGATCAAGGGTTGAGTTTCGAAGAAAACACTGACTTTAGTATTACTTACACTGATGATAGTTTTATACTCGAATTAAATGATTCAGGTTTGAAAAAATTAGCTCAGAAAACAGCTCCAAACGATTCTAACTTTAAAATAAAGGGTCAAGGAGAGGCGATTAGAGGTCAGAATATTGAGGTTACATTGACATTAAAGTATTCAGCAAATGTAAACAGCAAAGCTATTATAAGCAATCCATTGCAAAACACTAACACATTACACTATGGTAATAATCCGGGTTATACACCAGAACCTGGTGACAATAATCCACCACCAGTGACACCAAAGAACGGAGAAATAACAGTAGAGAAATCATTTACTAACGGACCACTAGCATCTAATGATAAGATTTCCTGGCCTAATGGACTTGAAATTAGGTTAAATTTGCAAGTATATGATCCTATTGGGAATAAGTGGGACAATTTGTCAGAACAAACCAAAACGTTAATGAGCAGTAAGACTTCAGAAAAATGGACAGGATTAGATGGCAATAAGCAATATAGAGTTGTGGAAACAGAGGTAAAAGGATGGGTTCCAAACTATGCTGTACAAGAAGATGGTAAGTTAGTGATTGTCAATAAGAAAAATGATAATCCTGAACCAATAACTCCAGAACCTGTGATTGTAAGAACAGGTGGAAAGAAATTTGTAAAGACAAATGAAGATGGAAAGCAAAGATTAAATGGTGCTGAGTTCGTAATAACTAACTCTGAGGGAAATAAGTATTTGGCAAAATTTGATAAAGAAATTGTTGATGCTAACCAACAGGCCTTAGTTCTTGCAGAAACAAAATATCAAAATGCAGTAAAAAAACCAGAATCTCCTGAGGAAATAGAAAAATTAAAACTAGCAAGAAATGAAGCTGCAAAAACTGCCGCTATTCAATGGAAATGGGTTGATTCAGAAAATGACGCACACAAATTTATCACAAATGAGAAAGGTCAATGGGGTGTATATGGCCTTGCCTATGGAAAGTATAAATATATAGAAGTAAAGTCTCCTGAAGGATATGCAGACCAAAAAGAACCGCAAGAATTCGAAGTATCTCCAACATCATTTAACACAAATGGAAATATCAACTATATAGAAGGAGAGCCGTTGGAAGGAAACGCAAATACAGGTGATGCAACTCAAATAAAGAATAAAAAAATAACTATTCCACAAACTGGTGGTATAGGTACTATAATATTTGCTGTTGCAGGTCTTGCTCTTATGGGATTTGCCGCATATGCAATAAAGAGAAACTCTAAAGAAGATTAATCAAAAGAAAAGCCGGAGAAAATATTATGAAAAAGCATTTTAAAAAATTAATAAAGATAGCTTTCGTATTTGTTCTAGGCTTTGTATTGACTTTATCCTCAGCTTCTGCAAATACAACACTCTACGGGCCAGCTGGTAGTGACAGTGATCAAACAATTGTTAATATATATCTGGCCAAAGAGCTGTTGGATAGTACAGCCAAAGCGGATGGTGATACTATTATTGCTGATGCTTCGACAAATGAAAAATACAGAAGGCTTGAAAATAGGAGCCTTCTTATTTGGAAGATCGACAATCATATAGAGGGTACGAAAGAGGAAATAGACAAACAAAAATTTTATATTGCCAGTAAGCTGGAGAAGTTAAAAAATAATGAACTGACAGAAAAATATGGTCAGCCTTTTAAATCGAATAATTCTGATAAGAATGGACATATCAAGCAAGCATTAAAAAAAGGTGCAACCTACTATGTAAGGGAAAATATTTCTGATGAGCAAGTCAAATCTATTGTATCGAGCTTTGTAATAGTCACAAGTAGAAATTCCACAAGTGAATTAGACATTTACAGTAAGTCTGTATACAAGCCAAGAATTACAAAAGGTAATAGGTTTGTAAAGGTTGATTTCGAAAATACAAGTAAGCGTCTTAAAGGTGCAATATTTAGAATTGAGGAGAAATCAGGAGACTCTTACAAAGCTGTCTTAAAAAATGGAGTGCAGTATGTAGTTTCATCAGATGAAAATGGTGAATTCATTGTAGATGGACTAACACAAGGCACGTACTACTTATTTGAGGTAAAGGCTCCGACGGGATACCTTCAATTATCGTCTCCGATAGAGTTTAAAGTAGGTGGAGATTATAGTCAAGATGATGTATTAATGATTAAAAATAAAATCGACACAGACTATGGTGGAGGTAAACAACATGATTCGAGAAATGATGGAAGTGGCAGTGGTGCTAGTGATGGCAAAATATCAATACCAAAGACAGGGGACATAATGCTACTATTACTTACCATAGGAGGCGTGCTTGTGGCATCATTGGGTCATTTACTTCTTAGAGATAAAAAAGAAAGCTACTAAAATATATTATCGAGATACGCTGACTTTGATATGTTGTTTCGAGAAAAAGTGAAGAAGATGAGCGAAAATACAAAACATACAATAAAAAAAACAAGAAAAAGGAAGAAAAAACAATGGCCCTTTATAATTATATTTATATTGGGGCTGTTGGTTTTATCGTATCCGCTGGTGTCACGCTTTTATTATAGAGTGGAGTCTACACAACAAGTGAAGTCTTTTGATAATAAAAAGAAAGAGCTGACGGCAGATGAAATAAAAAACAGAATTGATTTGGCTCGTGCCTATAACAAATCGTTAATCAATCTTATCTCAACAGATCCATATGTAAAAAAAAAGTTGGAGGCGGGTAGAAAAGAGTACGGTCGTATGCTGGAAATCAACGAGCAGATGGGACATATAGAAATACCTAAGCTTGATGTTGATATACCTATCTATGCGGGAACTAATGAGGAAGTTCTTCAAAAAGGTGCAGGTCATTTGGAAGGAACATCTCTTCCAGTCGGTGGAGCTAGCACTCATACAGTTATAACAGCTCATTCAGGGCTTCCGACCGCCAAGCTTTTTACGGATCTATCAAAATTGAAGATGGGAGATAAATTTTTCATACATAATTTATCTCAGGTACTTGCTTACGAGGTCGATCGGATAAAGACAGTTGAACCTTCGAACTTCAGCGATTTGCTAATAGATTCAAATAGAGATCAGGCAACGCTTCTCACTTGTACACCAATAATGATAAATACTCACAGGTTACTGGTGAGAGGGCATAGAGTACCATATAATCCAAATGAGTTTGTTTCTATGAACAGGAATAACAAGCTGATTTTCTGGTTAAAGGTTGCCGGATTTATTCTATTGATATTTTTAATGGCATTGTGGCTATATAGAAAAACAAAAAAGAAGGCAAGGTAACTGAGTGAATTAAGATGTAAATCGATATAGAATAGATTTATTATAAATTATGAAATTAATGCAGTCAATAAAACAATAAATTAATAAATAAATATAAACAATAAAATAAATAAACATAGACAACAAAATAAATGAAAATCAATAAAAAGTACATTATATAGGGCTGGAATTCACCGGCCCTATATAGGTTTATATAATTGCAATAATGTACTATTGTCATTATATAAGCCTATATAGGAGTCGATTGAGCACATGAAAAATCAAAAAGTGACAGATTATAGGTGAAGCTTATTGCAATAAAGATATACGTAGCTTATCGTAAAAGTAATGGAAGTAGGATGGAAATATGAAAATTCTAAATAGAAAAATGAGTGTTAAAAGGAATGTCAATCGAAAAAGCAGAAAAACAAAAAATAAATCTAAAAAGAAGATGATGAAAATATGGAAGTATGAGGTAGACCAAAAAATTGTGTTTGGTGTGATTTTTATATTTGGATTTTTGATAGCAATATATCCCATTATATCTCAGATGTACTATAGTGTTGAATCTACTCAAGAGATAGAGGATTTTGAAACGACTAGAAAGAAGCTGGATGAAATAGAAATCAACAAAAAAATTGAACTGGCAAAGGCATACAATTCATCGCTTAAGCCTACGAGCTTCGCTGATCCATATAGAAAAAAGCAGAAAGAAGGCATCGCAGAATATGCCAGAATGCTTGAGGTTCATGAAAAAATAGGTTATGTTCATATTCCAAAGATAAAGCAAAAATTGCCAATTTATGCAGGAACTAATGAGGAAGTGCTTCAGAAAGGAGCAGGGCATATGGAGGGGACATCCTTGCCTGTTGGTGGTTCTAGTACGCATACGGTAATAACAGCACATAGAGGTCTTCCTAGTGCAACAATGTTTAGATATATTGATAGGTTAAAAAAGGGCGATATTTTCTACATTCATAATGTCAGGGATATACTTGCATATAAGGTAGATAGAGTTATTACAGTTAACCCATCTGATTTTGATCCAATTTTAGTTTCTCCAGGAAGTGATAATGCGACACTGCTTACTTGTACACCTTATATGATAAATTCACATAGGCTATTGGTTACAGGTCACAGAGTTCCATATGTTGCACCTAAAAAAACTATTGATGAAGTTGTGCCATTTGTATGGCTGAAAAACTTATATGTATTTATTGTGGTTATGATTTTTTTAGTGCTTTTGATACTTTATTTGTTTAATAGATGGCTGAAATCCAATGATATCAAAATCAAAAATAAAAGTGTAGTCAAAAGAGAGGTTTGATGAAAATGAAGATAAAGAAAATAATAGGGCATTTACTTATAATAGTAGGTATCTGTATTCCACTACAGGCATTTACTCAGATAACTATAAAAGACCTAACATCATCATTAGAATACAAAAAATATCAGAAGCAGTATAGCAAGGAAAGCTTTGAAAAAAACAATATCGCAAAAGCTTTTATAAAATATGACGAATCTGTCGTAGATGGTTATGGCTTAGTAGACCCTTTTGTAGCTGATGATTACAAGAGTGACTATCAAATAAAAGACTGGAAAAAAGACCAGATTTTTGGATATTTGTTGATACCATCTATAGATGTTAAGTATCCTATTAGATTGGATGCAACCTATGACAACTTGGATAAGGGTGTGGCTCATATTTACGGAACTTCACTACCAACTGGCGGAAAAGACAGACGAAGTGTGATTGCAGGTCATAGAGGGTGGTATAGAGGAATAATGCTTTTGAATTTGGGAAAGGTAAAACCTGGCGACAAGGTGTTTATTGATAGAAATGGAGATCTATTGACGTATGAGGTTAAAGATATTGAAATAATAAGTCCATCTCAATGGGAAAAGCTAAAGCCGATAAAAGATAAGGATATGTTGACAATATTATCATGCCATCCGATTAGACCGCCAAGCCCATATAGGATGCTAGTAAACTGTGAAAGAGTGGAAGATAAGAGCGAGAAAAAAGAAATTACAAAACAAATTGATGACAAAATTAATAAAGAAAAACAAAGACCAATTTGGTCCAAATATGTTTTCTATTCGGTTACAATAGTAGGGTGGCTCTTGATAATGTATAGAGCTTGGAGAATTGTGACCGAGATAAGAAAAAAATAATAAAAATCATATTAAAAAAGAGTTGACATAAATATTTAAATATCGTAATATATAAATATACGGATTATGAAATGTTTTTCTGTGATTATGTCAATTAAATATAGAATACAAGCTTCAGTAAAAATGAAAATTGTCATTTTAATATTTTATAGCGTGGAAAAAAGGCTAACAATCAATTGAAAAATAAGGTATTTAAATATAAAAATATGGAGGATATTAATGTTAAATAGTAGTTCAATGGAAGAGTATGAGGCATATGCAGAGGTTTTGAAAGCTATTTCTCATCCAGTTAGATTGTGTATAGTAAAAGGGTTAATTGAAAACGGACCCAAAAATGTGACGAATATGTATTCTTGTTTGGGAGTACCTCAGTCAACTATTTCTCAACATATATCAAAGATGAAATCAGCAGGTATTATTAAGGGTGAAAGAAATGGAACTGAAATCACATATTCAGTTGATAACGAAAAAATAGAAAAGCTGATAAAATGTCTATTTGATTTAAAGTAATAGCATAGTGATAAGAAAACTGTTTGCTTTAAATCAGCATAGAATATTTAAAGAAGCATAAAAGCTTCAAAACAGTGTAAAAACTTCAAAACAGTATAAAAATATTTGAAAGATAAAAAAACTATTTGAGGAGGTAAGGTTTTATGAAAAAAATACTTATTGTCGGCGGTGTGGCTGGTGGTGCTACTGCTGCAGCACGTTTGAGGAGACTTGATGAAAAGTCTCAGATAATAATGTTCGAAAGAGGCGAATATATATCTTTTGCAAACTGTGGTTTGCCATACTATATTGGAAATGTAATTGAAAACAGAGATGCACTTTTGGTACAGACTGTTGAAGGAATGAAAAAGAGATTTAATCTGGACATTAGAAACTTTAGTGAAGTTGTATCCATAGATGCTGAAAAAATGGAAGTAACAGTGAACAATCTGAGCACTGGTGAGACATATGTGGAAAAATATGATGAATTGATTTTATCTCCTGGTGCGAGTCCAATCAAACCACCGATAACAGGTATTGCTGATGCCGATAATATTTTTACTTTGAGAAATATACCAGATACTGATGCCATAAAGAGCTTTGTCGACACAAAAAATCCAAAGGAAGCTGTCGTTGTAGGTGGTGGATTTATAGGTATTGAAATGGCAGAAAACCTTGCTGAAAGAGGTGTTAGGGTTCATTTAGTTGAAATGCTTAATCAAGTGATGGCTCCAATTGATTTTGAAATGGCTCAAATCGTACATAAGCACATGGTTGAAAAAGGTGTGGACTTGATTTTGGGAGATGGGGTAGACTCATTTGATGAAAATGGAAGAGTTGTTAAATTAAAGAGTGGTAGGAAAATAAATTCTGACATTACTATTTTATCTATTGGGATAAGACCAGAAAATGAGCTTGCAAAATCAGCAGGGCTTGAGTTAGGTGATAGAGGTCACATAAGAGTAAACGAAAACTTTGAAACTTCCAAACCACATATTTATGCGGTTGGAGATGCGATAGAAACTCAAGGCTTGATTTATGGAGAAGCATCTAGTATTGCTCTTGCGTCACCGGCAAATAGACAGGCAAGAATTGTTGCAGATAGAATTAATGGAATAGATAGTAAATATAAGGGAGTTTTAGGAACTTCGGTTGCAAAGGTATTTGATTTGACAGTTTCATCTACTGGGTATAATGAAAAGAAGCTTAAAAATATGGGTAAAAATGATTTCAAATCTATTCATATCCATCCACTTTCAAATGCAGGATATTATCCAACTGCCAGACCACTTGATTTGAAATTGATTTTTGAAATTCCTTCTGGACGAGTTTTGGGTGCACAAGCAATTGGTGAGGTAGGTGTTGAAAAAAGAATAGATGTAATTGCGACTGCAATCGCTGCAAAAATGACAGTAAGAGATCTTCAAGAGCTAGAGCTATCATATGCTCCACCATTTTCTTCAGCAAAAGACCCGGTTAATATGGCTGGTTATGTGGCATCGAATATCTTGGATGGAATTGAAACGGTATCAGTTATGGAAATAGATGATATAGTTGGAAAAGGCGGATATTTGATAGATGTCAGAACAGTGGGTGAATTTATGGCTGGTTCAATGCCTGGTGCTGTAAACATCCCTCTTGACGAGTTGAGAGACAGATTGGATGAGATACCAAAAGATAAAGATATTTACATCAATTGTCAAGTTGGTTTGAGAGGATATCTGGCAGTTAGAATACTGAAAAATAATGGTATAAATGCAGTGAATGTAGATGGTGGATATAAATCATATAGACAATTGAAATTCGGTGTTGAAGAAGATAAGACTGAGAATACACCTACTTTATCAGGTATAGCTTGCACCGACAATTCAGATGTATTAAAAAAAAAGAAAAGTTAAGCGATAAAATAGATGCTATGGAGTTGAATGACTGTAAAGATTTAAGAGCAGATGTCAATAACGATAGTGAAAATACGAAGAGAATCTTTGTTGATGCTAGAGGGCTGCAGTGTCCAGGTCCTATTGCCAGAGTTTTTGAAGAATTAGATAAGGCAAATTACGGTGATATAGTAGAGGTAATGGCAACCGATGTCGGATTTTCGAAAGATATTTCATCTTGGTGTGCAAGGATGGGGTACAATCTCATAGGGTTGACAAGTGAATCTGGAGTAATAAAAGCTCAAATTGAAAAAAATGAGAAAACTGATATCAAAAAAGAATGCTTGATAAATTCGACAAATTCCATGCTTATAAATCCACAAGACAAGAAAAAAGCAACAATGGTTGTGTTTAGTGGAGATTTAGATAAAGCGATTGCGTCATTTATCATTGCAACTGGGGCAGCATCAATGGGTAAGGAAGTGACGATGTTTTTTACATTCTGGGGGCTTAATATATTGAGAAAAAGTAGCTCGAGAGTTGAGAAAAACGGAATCGAAAAAATGTTCGGAATGATGATGCCAAAAGGTGTAGATAAGCTGAAAATTTCAAAAATGAATATGGGTGGCATTGGCACAAAGCTAATCAAGCTAGTGATGAAAAACAAAAACGTCGATGATTTAGGCTTTATGATGTCGAGGGCGCAAAAGATGGGTGTGAAATTTGTCGCTTGCTCAATGAGTATGGATATCATGGGAATAAAGGCTGAGGAATTGGTTGATGGTGTTGAAATTGCAGGTGTAGCAAGTTATTTATCAGAAGCAGAGGAAGGTAATCTGAATCTATTTATATAGTCGATAAACGAATTAAAATACACAAGACTCACAAATCCATTCTCTTTTTGAAAATGGTATAAAAAAGAGAATGGATTTACTGTAAAATAGGGAGGTAATTATGAGCTTAGAGCTAGATAGAAAATCAGTTTGGAAATCCGTTGATGACAACGGGTATAGAGAAATAATGGCATATGGGGAGAGATATAAAAATTTCTTGAATGCTGCCAAAAATGAAAGAGAAAGTGTCGATTTCATTGTAGAGCAGGCGAAAAAGAATGGATTTATTTCGCTTTCTGAAGCATTGGAAAATGGCGTAAAAAAAGGAGATAAAATTTACCATAATGAAAAAAATAAATCAGTGGTATTATTCGTAATAGGTGATGACCTGACAGAGGGGATGACAATTCTTGGATCACATATTGATAGCCCAAGACTTGATATAAAACAGAATCCTCTTTATCAAGATTCAGAATTAGCATATTTAAAGACTCACTATTATGGAGGCATAAAAAAATATCCTTGGCTTACAACTCCTCTTGCACTACATGGTTACGTTAAAACAAAATCAGGAAGAGAAGTGAGTTTGAATATTGGAGAAGACGAGAGTGAACCAGTATTTTATATAAATGATCTTTTGGCACATTTTTCAAGAGAACAGGTTAAAAAACCGGCATCGGAGTTTATAAGTGCAGAGCAGTTAAACATTGTTGTTGGGCATTCATCATTTGGAGCTGACGATGAGAAGAACCCAATAAAGACATTGATATTGAAGTATTTGAATGAAAAATACTCTATTGTTGAAGAAGATTTTGCAGTTGCAGAATTTCATGCTGTTCCAGCTGGGAAGGCGAGAGATGTAGGCTTTGATAAAAGTCTAATTGCCTCTTATGGGCATGATGACAGTGTATGTGCATATGCGTGTCTGGAGGCTATATTTGATGTCAAAAATACGGATAGAACAATAGTCGGACTGTTTGTTGATAAGGAAGAAATTGGCTCAGTGGGAAATACGTCAATGTCAGCAAAATTCTTTGAAAATGTAGTTGCAGAAATAATTAATTCAATGCGTGATGATTATTCAGATTTGTTGGTTAGAAGAGCATTTTCGAAGTCTAAGGCACTTTCTGCAGATGTAACTGCGGCACTTGATCCAGATTTCAGAGAGGTTTCAGATGATAAAAACGCTGCCATACTAGGTTATGGTATTACAATTAATAAATACACTGGTGCTGGTGGCAAATTTATGGCTAGTGACGCAAATGCAGAATTTTTGGCTGAGGTAAGAGATGTATTTAATAAAAATGGAGTGCTTTGGCAAACAGCAGTCATGGGAAAAACAGATATGGGTGGCGGAGGTACGATAGCGTATATTCTTGCCGAACATGGTGTGGAAATACTGGATTGTGGAACAGCAATGCTGTCAATGCATTCTCCAATAGAACTAGTTTCAAAAGCTGATGCTTATATGACCTTCAAAGGATACAGGGCATTTTTAAACATATAAAATATTAAAAAATTGCGAAGAAACACAAGTAGAATTTTTTGTACTTGTGTTTCTTTGTATAAATAAAAAAAACACAAACTTAAATTAGATTATTATCAAAAATTGCATATCTTTTTAAATTCTTTTCATTTTTTCATTAAAAAAACACAAAAAAACATTTTCACTATTGATAAAAAAATATTTTACTGGTATACTAGTGTTAAAGGATGATAAATGGAGTTGATTATATGGAAAAACTTGCGTCGTCGGAAATGATATATAATGAACTATTGGATAGAATAATAAGCTTGGAGCTTCAGCCTGGTTGTAAAATCAGTGAGAATATAATAGCTGAGGAATTTGGTGTTTCAAGGTCTGTAGTGCGAAATTCCATTGCTAGATTGGTTCAAAATGGATTTTTGGATGTGTATCCTCAGAGAGGGACATATGTAACATTGATAGATTTGAACTATATAAAAACTGCCTTGCTAATTAGGATATCTATAGAAAAGGAAGTTCTTTATAGATTCATGAAAAAGGATGATAAGTCTGAAATAATAAAAAAAATGGAGGCTAATATAGATAGCCAAAAGAAGTTTTATGGGTATGATGAATATATTACTGAATTTAAGGTTCTTGACGAGCAGTTTCACGAATATATTATGTTGAGTGTTCAAAATGATGATATTTTAGATTTATTAAAGGAACATCTACTTCATATTAATAGGTGGAGAAATGTCTATGTAAAATCTGGGCATAATTTATCAAAGCTTATTGATGAACACAGTAAGATTTTGGATTGTATAAAAAAATCTGACACAAAGAGTGCTTTGGCATGTATGTCTGAACATATAGATACAGTTACAGATGTGGTAAGTGCGAGTGCGACATATAGTCATTTCTTTAAAAAGAATTAGCGATTCCGATTTGCAAAAGATGAGAAAGTCTTTTGCGAATGCGTTTAACAAACTTTGTTATTTTTTATTTAACAAAAATAAGTGCATTATCAAGTTGGCATTTTTTTACAATTAAGGATTTGTTTGCTAGATATATGTGTTAAAAATGCGATGGGTCGTGGGATGATTCTTGTATACAAGTAGTCTAGAAAACCAAATTTATAATTGAAAGTAAAATTGGTTAGTAGGCAAATTAAAGAGATATAATTCGAGGGTGAGTATTTATATTGAGGCATTGTTTAAAACATTCTGTTTTAAGAGTAGTAGAGGTATCATTTTCTGTGAGTGAAAATGAAGCTTACGGAAATATGGTTAGAAAACATTAGTGAGCTTGTAGGCTTAATGTTTTGGAGGAAGATTTATGAAATTAGTAGAAAAAACAATTAAAGAATGTTTTGTCGAAAGGGCAGAGAAAACTCCGGAAAAGGTATTTATCAAGACGAAAAATGATGTATACTCATGGAAAAATGTTGATGATATTACTGAAAAGTTGTCGTATGCTTTGCTTGAGCAGGGGATAAGGAAAAATGATAAAGTAGGGATTTATGGATATAATACACCAAGTTGGATTATTTCTTTTATCGCCATACAGAAGCTGGGAGCAACGGCAGTTTTGATAAATTCTTGCTACAAAGAGAAGGAATTGGTGAAGTGTATAAAAATAGCCGACATCAAATATATCTTGTACACTGGCATTGGTGGAGATGAAGATAATATTTCATCAGTTGTAAGCCAGTTGAGAAAAAATACAGATACAAGAAATATTAAAACCTTTAATATTGAAAGAACATTTGGAGAATGGATTTCCTTTTTTGAGCGAAATGTATCCTTGAACCATGATACCATGATGAGTAAGATGACAACCCTGGAAAATGATTGCCAGGATATTGCTTGTATATTGTTTACTTCTGGAACTACTAATGATTCTAAGGGGGTAATGTTATCACATTACTCGCTGGTAAACAATGCCAGAGAGATAGTAGGTCAGATGAGATGGGGCGAAGATGATATTATGTGTCTGTCTGTTCCATTGTTCCATTGTTTTGGAGTAAATGTAAGTCTTTTATGTAGCATTTTGGGAGGTATGACAATATCGCTGCTGAAAAAATATAAGACAACAAATGTATGTAGAGTTATACAGAATGATAAATGTACAATTTTAAATGGAGTCCCAAGCATGTACCTTGCTTTAATTAACAATCCAATGATGAAAGAATTTGATTTGAGTAGTCTAAAAAGTGGTATAATAGCAGGTTCTCCAATTTATGAGAAGGATTATTACGATATTTGTGAAAAATTAGATGGAATAAATCTACAAACGTCTTACGGATTGACTGAGGCGTCGCCTTGTGTGTCAATTACGGGCTATAATGATTCACTTGAGCTGAAGGCGTCATCTTCTGGAAAGGTGATCGATAATGTGGAAATAAGAATAGTAGATTTAAAATCCAATAAAGAATGTGCAAATGGTGAAGTTGGAGAAATATTCGTAAAAGGATACAACATAACAAAGGGATACCTTACAACTGAGCCTATTGTCTGTGATGCGGTGCAAAAGGATGGTTGGTTGAAAACTGGTGATTTGGGCTATATCGACGGAAATGGATATTTGTACATAGTTGGAAGAAGAAAGAATTTGATAATAAGAGGTGGAGAAAATATTTCTCCTACTGAAATAGAAAAAGTAATAAAGGAAGTAAAAAATGGAATAAACGTAAGAGTAGTTGGTAAAAAATCGGAGGTTCTTCAAGAGGAAATAGTCGCTTGTATCGAGGGAAAAAAAGATGATGCATTGGTGGAAAAGATAAAGAAATACCTCTGTGAAAATTTAAGTAAATACAAAATACCAAGATACTATTTGTTTATCGACAGTTTCCCAAAGAATCAAACGGGAAAAACTGACGAGCGAGAGCTAAAAAAATTGGTTGAAGAGGCCGAATTAGTATGATTGTCTTGACAAGAAGCAGATAAACGGCTTTGAGTCATTTTGATAATAAATAATAAATTGTAATATTTTAATGAAAATGTAATATTTTTAGGAGGTATTGTAATGAGCACAAGAAAAAGACCATTAGAGGGTGTAAAAGTAATTGAGTTGGCAAATTTTATTGCGGCGGCAACTACTGGAAGATTCCTAGCAGATTTAGGAGCTGATGTAATAAAGGTTGAAAGTTCAAAGGGAGATCCATTGAGATATACTGCCCCTACAGAAGGTAGACCTCTGGATATGTATGAAAATACAACATGGGAATTGGAAAATGCAAACAAGAGATGTATTTCAATTAACATGAAAGATCCTGCAGGTAAAGAGGCATTTTTCAAACTTTTAGAAGGTGCTGATGTAATGATAACTAACTGGAGAGTTCAGGCTTTACAGAGAGCTGGTTTGGATTATGAAACACTAAAAGAAAGATTTCCAAGCCTAGTTTACGGTATATGTACAGGATATGGTGAATATGGACCTGATAAGGACCTTCCAGGGTTTGACTTTACTGCATTCTTTGCAAGAGCAGGTTATCTTGAATCACTAAGACAAAAAACTGATGTGCCTATGAACATGGTTCCTGGTATAGGTGATCATAATGTTGGTATCAACTTGGCGGCTGGTATTCTTGCTGCATTATATCATGCAAAATTAACTGGTGAAGGTGAAAAGGTTGAGACTAGTTTGTTTGAAAGTGCTATATTCAATATGGGTATGATGGTTCAGGCAGCTCAATATCCTGATTATGGTGTTAAGTATCCAATAAACATTAGAGAAGCTAACAACCCACTAAATGCAGCATGGAAGACAAAGGATGAAAGATTTGTTCAGACTTGTATGCCAGACTACAATACTTATTTTAAGAGATTCACTACAGCTTTAGGATTGGAAGAAATGGCTGCTGATGAAAACTTGTATCCTGTTCAGAAGTTAGCTGAAAATGGATTAGGTGTTACAATTTACGATAGAATAATGGCTAGATTTGGTGAAAGAAATTATGATGAATGGGCAAAAGTATTAGTAGATGCTGATATCCCGTTCTCAAAAGCACAGTCTTGGGAAGAAATTCTTGAAGATAAGCAGGCTTGGGCAAATGATTGCTTCTACAAGATGAAATATCCAAAAGGTGAAAGAGTATTGGTTAAGCAACCTGTTAAGTATCATGAAATGGGACCTACTCCATACAACAGAGGACCATTCATAGGTGAACATGGTGCAGAAGTTCTTAAAGAAATCGGATACTCAGATGACGAAATAAAGGCAATGATAGAATCAGGTACATTGTATATCTGGGAAGATAAAGAAAAATAATAAAGTCAGGTCTGTTATTGGATAGGCTTGAATATTGAATTATAGTAATATTTAGTTAGAAAATGTAGATAGTTGAGTATTGCTATCTGACTATTTATTATGTTTGTGAATTGATATAAATATGAGGATAAAAAGATGAGTGATATATATACAATGGGTATTGACATAGGATCAACATCATCTAAATGTGTGATACTCAAAAATGGAAAAGAAGTAGTTAGTAAAGGTGTAGTAAACCTTGGTGCTGGTACGAAGGGTGCCGAAAGAGTAATAGAAGAAGTTACAAACAACATAAATTTAGCATTTGAAGACATTGACGTGATTGTTTCTACCGGATATGGTAGAAACAGTTACGAAGGTGCAAAGAAAACAATGAGTGAGTTGAGCTGTCATGCAAGAGGTGGAGTTTTTATTTTCGGCGATGTTAGAACAATAATAGACATCGGTGGACAAGATATAAAGGTACTAAAGCTTAATGAAAGAGGTCAGCTTACGAATTTCTTGATGAATGACAAGTGTGCAGCAGGTACTGGAAGATTTTTAGAAGTTATGGCTGGAGTTCTTGACGTTAAGCTGACTGATTTGGGAGAGCTTGACACTCAAGCTACAGAAAAGACTCCTATAAGTTCAACTTGTACAGTTTTCGCTGAATCAGAGGTTATTTCATGTATGGCTAAAAAAATTCCGATTCCAAATATAGTAAATGGAATTCATGCATCTGTTGCTACGAGAGTGGCAGGGCTTGCCAAAAGAGGTGGTCTTTCAGAGCCAGTAGCAATGACAGGTGGAGTTACTAAAAATGCTGGTATAGTTAGAGCGTTGAGCGAGGAATTGGAAACTGAAATTAAAATATCTGACGACTCTCAAATGGCTGGTGCCATTGGGGCGGCGTTATATGCTTATGACGAATATCTGAAGGGTTAGAAAGGAGCTTATCATGAGTAATACAGTAGTTGTGGAAGAAAAACCGGCAAAAGTATTGTTAGGTGAAATAGTAGCAAAGCATTATAAGGATGCTTGGGAAGCCAAGAATAACGGTGAGGTAGTAGGATGGTGTGCATCCAATTTCCCACAGGAAATATTTGAAACGATGGACATCAAGGTTGTTTATCCAGAAAATCAGGCGGCGGCAATCTCTGCGAAAGGTGGAGGTCAAAGAATGTGTGAAGTCGCTGAAAATGAAGGATATTCAAATGATATATGTGCTTATGCGAGAATAAGTTTGGCATATCTAGATGTTCAGGATGCTCCAGAATTGAATATGCCTCAGCCAGATTTCGTGGCATGTTGTAACAATATTTGTAACTGTATGATCAAATGGTATGAAAATATTGCTAAGGAACGCAATATTCCGTTGATATTAATAGATGTTCCTTACAATAACGACTACGAAGCAGGAGAAGATAGGGTCGAATATCTAAAAGGACAATTCGATCACGCTATAAAACAATTGGAAGAGTTATCAGGCAAGAAATGGGATGAAAAGAAATTTGAAAAAGTTATGGAAACATCTCAGAGAACTGGTAGAGCATGGTTGGCAGCAACTGGTTATGCCAAGTACACTCCATCTCCATTCAGTGGATTTGATGTGTTTAATCACATGGCAGTAGCAGTTTGCGCAAGAGGTAAGGAAGAATCAGCCATAGCATTTGAAAAGCTAATTGAAGAGTTTGAAGAAAATGTTAAGACTGGTAAATCTACTTTTAAGGGAGAAGAAAAATACAGAATCCTATTTGAAGGTATAGCTTGCTGGCCTCACCTAAGACATACATATAAAGAACTTCAAGGTAGTGGGGTAAACGTTTGTGGAACAGTTTACGCAGATGCCTTTGGATATATTTACAATAATACTAATGAATTAATGCAAGCATATTGTGGAACTCCAAATGCCATTTCATATGAAAGAGCTTTGGATATGAGACTTAAAGTTATAAAAGAAAACAACATTGATGGTATGTTGATTCATATTAACAGAAGCTGCAAGCAGTGGAGTGGTATAATGTACGAAATGGAAAGAGAGATAAGAGAGAGAACTGGTATTCCTACAGCGACATTTGATGGTGACCAAGCGGACCCTAGAAACTTCTCTGAAGCACAGTATGACACAAGAGTTCAAGGTCTAATAGAAGTAATGGAAGCTAATAAAGCGGCTAAAATGAAGGAGGCAGACTAATGAGTAATATAGAATTATTGTTGGAAAAACTTGATGTATGTCCATTTGAGCAAATAGACAAATATGTTGAAGGTGGAAAAAAAGTGATAGGTTGTGCGCCCGTTTATACACCAGAAGAGTTGGTATATGCTTTAGGCATGATACCAATGGGAATTTGGGGAGCAGAGGGCGAAGTTACTCTATCAAAGGAATATTTCCCTGCTTTTTATGCCGCACCAATTCTAAGACTTTTGGACTTGGGTCTTGAAGGTAAGCTTGATAAACTATCTGGTATGATAATCCCTGGTTTAAGTGATGGTTTAAAGGGGTTAAGTCAAAACTGGAAAAAAGCTATAAAGAATGTTCCTGCACTATATATTGGATATGGACAGAACAGAAAAATAAAAGCTGGTCTAGACTATAATGAAAAGCAATATATAAAATTGATAGCACAGCTAGAAGAAATATCAGGATCAAAAATTGAAAGCTCTAAGGTAGAAGAAGCTATAGTTCTGTACAATAACCACAGAAAAGCATTACAGGAGTTCAATGAGCTTGCTTCAAAGCATCTAAATACTATAACTCCAGCTCTAAGATCTAGAGTTATGTCTAGTGCATTCTTTATGGACAAAGCCGAACATTTGGAAATAGTAGGCGCATTAAACGAAGAACTAAAGAATATGCCTGAAGAAAAATTTGATGGGAAGAAAGTTGTTACAACAGGCCTATTGGCAAACAGCCCAGAGATTTTAAAGATATTTGAAACTCATAAGCTAGCGATAGTTGATGACAATATTAATCAAGAATCTGGACAGTTTGATTATTTAGTTGATGAAGGTACTGATAATCCAGTAAGAGCTTTGGCTAAATGGATTTCAGATATAGAAGGTAGTACATTATTGTATGATCCAGAAAAGCTAAGAGGAAAAATAATAATTGATAAGGTAAGAAAACATGGTGCAGATGGAGTTGTATACTTGTTGACAAAATTCAGTGATTCAGATGAATTTGATTATCCAATTATTAGAAAAGAACTTAATCAAGAGGGTATAATGCACATCTTAGTTGAAGTGGATCAACAAATGACTAACTTTGAACAAGCAAATACTGCATTGCAGACATTTGCAGATATGATTTAATTAAAGATAATTTTAAGGAGGCAATCTATGATTTTCAAGAAAGAACATGAGTTAGTTCGTCAGCTAGCAAGAGAATTCGCTGAAAAAGAAATTAAGCCAACTGCTGAAGAAGTTGACGAAACAAGTGAATTCCCGATGGAAATTTACAAAAAAATGGCTGACGCTGGGTTTTTAGGAATTAAAATACCACAGGAATATGGTGGATCTGGTGGAGATCACGTATCGTATGCGATAGTAATGGAAGAATTATCAAAAGCATCTGGTGTATCTACTATTTGGATTTCATCACCGAACTCACTACAATCAACTCCAATATTGAGAGATGGTACAGAAGAACAAAAAGAAAAATATCTTAGACCAATGGTAACTGGTGAAAAATTATTCTGTTTCGGTCTTACTGAACCAGGCGCTGGTTCTGATGCAGCCTCTATCTTAACTACAGCAGTTAAGGATGGAGATGACTATATCTTAAACGGAAGAAAAACATTCATTACAGGAGCTCCAGTATCTGACTATATAATCGTATTTGCTAAGACAAGCGACGAAGGTGCAAAAGGAATATCTACATTCGTTGTAGATTCTAAGGCAGAAGGTGTGTCTTTTGGTAAAGCTGAGCATAAAATGGGTATGATAGGTTGCCCAACAAGTGACGTAGTACTTGAAAATGTTAGAGTTCCAGCATCTGATATGCTAGGAAAAGAAGGAAAAGGTTTCATAAATGCAATGAAAACTCTAAGTGTTGGTAGACTTGGTATAGCTTGCCAGGCTCTAGGATTGGCACAGGGTGCAATGGATGAAGCTGTTAAATATGCAAAGGCAAGACATCAGTTTGGTAAACCACTTTCTAAGTTCCAGAATACTCAGTTTGTATTGGCTGAAATGGAAACTAAACTAAATGCAATGCGTCATTTGGTTTACGATGCAGCTTTCAAGATGGATCAAGGATTACCAGCAGACAAGGAAGCTTCAATGGCAAAATTATTTGCTACAGAAGAAGCTAAGTGGATAATAGACAGGGCTCTACAGATACATGGTGGATATGGATACATAAGAGAATATCCAGTTGAAAGAATGTATAGAGATATAAGAGTAACTTCATTATATGAAGGAACTTCAGAAGTTCAGAAGATGGTTATAGCATCAAGCGTATTGAAATAAGGGGAGGTAAAAATAGATGAAAATTGTAGTTTGCATTAAGCAAGTACCAGATACAACAGAGGTAAAACTTGACCCTGTTAAAAATACACTTATCCGTGATGGTGTGCCAAGTATCATAAACCCTGATGACAAGGCTGGTATAGAATTGGCACTTCAGATAAAAGAATCAGTTCCGGGAAGTACATTGACAGTTGTGTCAATGGGACCACCTCAGGCAGAAGTTGCACTAAGAGAAGCTTTGGCAATGGGTTGTGACGATGGAATACTAATTTCTGATAGAGCATTCGGTGGAGCTGATACATGGGCTACTTCTTCAACAATAGCTGGGGCTTTGAGAAAACTTGATTATGACATAATCATAGCAGGTAGACAGGCAATAGATGGTGATACTGCACAGGTTGGACCACAGATAGCTGAACATCTTCAGATACCTCAGATTTCTTACTGTGAAGAATTACGTGTAGAAGATGGTAAGTTTATAGTTAAGAGACAGTTTGAAGACAGATATCATATAATCGAAATCAAGCCTCCTTGCCTAATTACAACATTAAGTGAAGAAATAACTCCTAGATATATGTCTATAGGTGGAATATTCAATGCTTACAAGAAAGATATCAAGGTTTGGGGATTAAAGGATATAGAAGATAAGTTGGATATATCTAACATAGGTTTAAAAGGTTCTCCTACAAACGTTAAGAGATCATTCACTAAGCAAGCTAAAGGCCAGGGTATAAAAATGGAAGGACTTACTCCAGAAGAAGCTGCTGATGCAATAGTTGCAAAACTTCAAGAAAAGTTCTTTATATAAATTACTGTGAATTTTAGAAATTAATATAGAATAATTGAAAGGAAGATTACCTAATGAACAGAGATATATATGTAGTAGTTGAACAGGTAGACGGTGTCGTACAAAAAGTAGGCATCGAGCTAATTGGTATTGCAACAAAGCTAGCTGCAGATTTAGAACAGAAAGTAGTTGCAGTATTACTAGGAGATAAAGTTAAGGGGTTAGCAGATACATTAATTCAACATGGAGCTGAAAAAGTGATATACGTTGAAGATCCAATGTTGGGAGTATATGCAACTGAACCATATACAAAGGCATTAAATGCAATAATTGAAGCAAAAAATCCTGAGATAGTTCTTTATGGAGCTACTTCAATCGGTAGAGATTTGGCTCCAAGAGTTTCAGCAAGAGTACATACTGGTCTTACTGCTGACTGTACAAAGCTAGAAATAGATCCAGAAACTAAATTGTTATTGATGACTAGACCGGCATTTGGTGGTAACATAATGGCTACCATCATTTGTAAAGAGCATAAGCCACAGATGGCAACAGTTAGACCTGGAGTTATGCAAGCTTTACCAAAGGATTCTTCAAGAACTGGTGAAGTTGAAGAATTCAAAGTTGATTTTGCACCAGAGGATATGAATATTACGATAAGAGAGGTTGTAAAATCTACTCACGCAAAAGTTGATATAACTGAATCAAAGGTATTGGTATCTGGTGGTAGAGGTATTGGTAGTGCAGAATATTTTGACGTGCTAAAAGAGCTTGCTGATGAGTTGGGAGGATTGGTTACTTCTTCAAGAGCAAACGTTGATGCAGGTTGGATAGGAAGAGAAAGACAGGTAGGACAGACTGGTAAGACAGTTAGACCTGACTTGTATATGGCTTGTGGTATATCAGGAGCTATTCAGCACTTAGCTGGTATGGAAGATTCTGAATTTATCATTGCGATCAACAAAGATACTCATGCTCCGATATTTGGTGTGGCAGATCTTGGAATAGTTGGTGACGTTCATAAGATAATACCGCTTGTTATTGAAAAGGTTAAAGCAATAAACGAGTCAAAAAAAGATATATAATATGAATTAATTACCGTTTGTTGACTTATTAATACAGTAATATCTCAACAAAAAGTATAGTTTGTATTAATTTATTATTGAATTGTTTAAATTAATAAAAACATTCATTTTATTTTAATAATTCATAGAAAAGACTGAAATAATGTAGTATAATATATCTAGGATGACTGTTGATACTCCTAGATATATAACTACATTTTAAGGAATTATAGTATTTTAATAGTTATTTATGAGACTCGGTTTGAAAATTAATTGACTGATAATTTAAAAAATTATTCTCTACTATTTTTTTAAAAAAAAGAGTTAATTAAATAACAAGTATATCTAAGGAGGAAGGAAAAATGGTAAAGGTTAGAGTTACATGCAATAAGAACATTATTGAAAGATTTGGTGTTGAGAAACCAGCAGGCTGGGATTTCAAATACATCAACTATCCTTGCTCTGATGAAGAACTAGTTGAGCAGTGTAAAGATGCTGATATAGTTTTCTGTGGACCAGTTGACTATTTCAGAAGAGAAGTTATCGAACAACTTGACAACTGCAAATTAATTCATTCATTAGGAGTTGGTTTTGATAAGATTGATTTGGAGGCTGCCAAAGAAAAAGGTATCTATGTTTGTAACAACAGAGCTGTAAATGCTGCTCCAGTTGCAGAACTTGCTGTGGGGCATATGATCAGTTGCTTGAGAAGAATGCCTGAGGCAGATGCTAAAATCAAAGCTAGAGGTGTTGATGGATTTAATGAAAGTTTCAGAGAATACCAGGTAAAAGGTCAAAATGAATTAGGTTCAAGAGTTATTGGACTTGTTGGTTTGGGCGCAATTGGTAAGGCTGCAGTTAGAATGCTAAGGGCTTTTGGATGCAAAATAATGTACTATGATGTTTTTAGAGCTACAGAAGAATATGAATTGGAAAACGATTTGACATTCTGTACATATGAAGAAATTCTTAAACATTGTGACATCATTTCATACCATGTTCCTGTTCTTGATTCTACAAGAGATATGGTACGCAAAGAAACTATAGAAATGATGAAGAAGGATGCAATTATTATTAATGTAGCAAGAGGTGAAATCGTAAATAACGAAGATTTGGCTGAAGCACTAAACAATGGCAGAATTTTTGCAGGACTTGACGTTATCGCTCCTGAACCACCAACAGCAGATCATCCATTATTCAACCTAACTGACGCTGGTAAGGCTAGACTTTCTATAACTCCTCATATAGCTGGAACAACTGATGATGCTTTTATTAGAATGTCTGAATGGTCTTATTCTGACATGGTTAAGGTAATGAACGGCGAAAGACCAAACAATGTAGTTAATGGTCTGTAAAATCACACAGCTTCAAGCTGAATATTTTAAAGAAAAAGGTGAATTAGTATGGAAATTAAGAGAAAAGACGTAATCATTTGTGGTTTTGCATTATTTGCAATTTTCTTTGGTGCAGGTAACCTAATATTCCCTCCATATCTTGGTATAGTAGCTGGGGATAGATGGTATGTTGCTATGTTTGCTTTCTTGCTTTCAGATCCTGTTCTTCCAATCCTTGGTGTTATTGTAACTGCCAAGTTGGGTGGTAGAGCTGATGATCTAGGAAAAAGAGTTAGTCCAAAGTTTTCTAAGTTTATTGGTACGATAGCAATTTTGACAATAGGACCTTTCTTTGCGGTTCCTAGAACTGGGGCAACAACACATGAAATATTTGTAGCTCCATTGTTCCCAAGTGTTCCTAACTGGGTAACTTGTATAATATTCTTTGCAATCACACTATATATAACTTTGAATCCTGGTAAGGTTATAGATGTTATAGGTAAATATCTTACTCCTGCATTGATTGTAATACTTACTTTGATAGTAATTATAGCAATAGTTAATCCTCCAGATGCAAAGGTAACTACAGAAGCAACTGGATTGTTTACAAGAGGTTTCTCTGAAGGATACCAGACTATGGATGCATTGGGATCTCCATTGATGGCAGGTATTGTTATAACAGATTTGATTAGACGTGGATATACGGATAAAGAAGTTCAGTTTAAAGCGAGTGTTCAAATTGGTATAGTTTCTTTCATACTATTGGCCCTTGTTTATGGTGGATTGACTTATGCAGGTGCGACTGTAGGTGGTCACTTTAATGCTGATAGCGAAAGAACTGCAATCCTAATAGGAATGGTTGAATTGATGCTTGGTAATGTTGGTAAGGTATTTATGGGTGTTGCTGTTGCATTAGCTTGTTTAACTACATCTTCAGGTTTTTCATCTACTTGTGGTAACTATTTTGAAACAATTTCAAATGGTAAACTAAAGTATAAGAATGTTGTGTATGTTTGTGTTGCTATAGCATTGGCATTATCATTGATAGGTGTTAGTGGATTGATAGCGATAGCTGTTCCAATATTATCAGCAATATATCCTGTTTACATAGTGCTTATCATCATGTCTATATTTGATGAAAAGATTAAGTACAACTGGACTTACACAGGTGCTGTTATAGGTGCATTTGCTGTTGCATTAGTTGAAAGTATCAACCTTGCTTCAGTAATGAGAGGAGGCACAATGTTACAAGGTGCTGCGGATTCTTTAAGAGCACTTCCACTAGGACAGTTTGGTTTTGAATGGTTATTACCAGCAGTGGTATGCTCAGTAGTTCTAACATTGATAAGTATGGTTGGAAAAGTTGGAAAAACAATAAACGATCCACTAGAATAATATTATAAGGCAATTCGATAAAATATTAGATATAAATAAATTGAATAATATTTGTAATGGGCAGATTGTGTTTTATAAGAGATTTGAGGCTACAATTTGAGATTACAAAGGAAATAAATATATACAATATGGAAATGATTACCTTTTTAGGTAGTAAATAAAAGTGATAACGACTTAACGTCCCCATCCCTAGAATGGGGATCGTTAGGGCGTCATAAAAAAACGTTTTACGGTATGGGAGGTAGTAAAAATGGTTTCACAAGACATGATTAAATTGGGTACAGCTAAGTCTGTTATCAGAGAATTAGCTGCTTTTGGTGCAGCCAGATCTGCAGTAGTTGGTGCTGAAAATGTATTGGATTTCAGTTTGGGTAATCCAAGTGTTCCAGCTCCGAAGGAAGTTCAGGATGCAATAGTAGACATAATTAAAAATAATGAACCAAAAGTTTATCACAGCTATAGTTCAGGTGCTGGACACGATGCTTGTAGAACTGCAATTGCAAATAATTTAAACAAGAGATTTGGAACAGATTACACAAAAGATAATCTGTTGATGACTTGTGGTGCAGCTGCTTCACTAAACATCGTTTTCAAGGCTTTAATAGCTTCAAATGATGATGAAATAATGGTATTAGCACCTTTCTTCCCTGAATATACAGTATGGATAGAAGGTCACGGAGCAAAGCAAGTTTTAGTTCCTTGTAAAGATGATATGCAGTTGAATGTTGAAGGAATTAGAGAAGCACTAACTCCAAATACAAAGGCTATTATAGTAAACTCACCTAATAACCCATCAGGCGTTATATACACTAAGGAAGAGGTTGAACAGCTTTGTGCATTGCTAGTTGAAAAATCTAAGGAATACGGACATCCTATCTACCTAATCACTGACGAACCATATAGAGAATTAGTATTGATAGATGGTCTAGAAGTTCCATTTATACCAAACATGTATGACAACACAGTAGTTTGTTATTCATGGTCAAAATCTTTGTCACTTCCAGGTGAACGTATTGGATATGTTCTTGTTCCAAACAAGGTGGAAGATAAAATGGTTATGGCAGCCGTTGCTGGTGCTGCGAGAGTATTGGGATACGTTTGTGCTCCAACATTATTACAGATGGTAATTGAAAGATGTGTAGATGTTGATCCTGACTTGACAGTTTATAAAAAGAACAGAGATTTATTGTATGATGGTCTTACTAAACTAGGATATAGAGTTGCTAAGCCAGCAGGTGCATTCTATCTATTCATAGAAGCTCCAGATGGTGATTCAGAAAAATTCTCTGAAAAGGCAAAAGCTTATGATATGCTAGTTGTTCCAGGAACAGGATTTGGATCAAAAGCACATATGAGATTATCATATTGTGTTGAAACTGAAAAGTGTGAAAAATCACTTGCAGTATTTGAAAAGTTGATGGCAGAGTACAAGTAAATTAGGTTTTAAATAAGAAAAATTACATGCGATTAATAGCAGATTTTTACAGGTATATTGTTTAGAAATGTGCATAGTAGATGACAAAAAATGTCAAAGTGCAATCAAGTAAGGAACAACAATAGTATATGGCAAAAATCTTGAGATTAATTATATAGAAAATATAAAAAAAAATAGTGTTAAGAACACAAAATATTGTAATACAAAAAGATAAAAATTATTTTAAAACAACAAAAAACAAAATCAATTCGAAAATCAAAAAAATTAATTTATAACTAGGGGGCTATCTTGTAGCTCACTAACAAACACCATAGGAAAGTGAGATTATCCTATGGTGTTTGTTTTTTAGTAAGCATAAAGACATTTGTATTTTAAGCATCATTTATTTACATGGCTTGTTTGTGTCATCTATTTACATAGTTTGTTTATATCATTTATTTACATAGACTATTTATTTACATAATTTTTTAAAATTTTATAAGCAGTGGCTGCCAAAGGTAGTCCAAATAGTATTCCGTTTATTCCTAAAAGGCCACCACCAACGACAATTGCGACCATTACCCAAAGTCCTGGTAATCCCACTGAATTCCCAACAACCTTAGGATAAATCACATTTCCTTCAATCTGTTGAAGTACTATTAAGAACAGTATAAAGAAAGCTGCTCTTACAGGATTTACTGTCAGCATCATAACAAATCCAAAAGCACCTCCAATATATGCACCAACGATTGGAAGTAATGAAGTTAATCCTACAACTGAACCGATCATTGTAGGATATGGGAATCCAAGAACAACCAGTCCTACAGTACAAAGAGTACCAAGTATTATTGCCTCTGTAAATTGGCCTATTATGAATGCTCTGAAAGTATCATTTGCTATGTCAAGGACATAGTAAGCTTTGTCTATTATGGACATTGGTAAAACCTTCTTGAATAATTTATCAAATTGACCTTTTAATTTTTCCTTGCTGGAAACTATGTATAGGGCAATAATTGTGCCCATTACGAGATTGGTAGCAATGTTGAAAATAGATCCCAAAAACCATACAAAACCACCAGTCCATGATGTGATTATTTTTAGTAGTTTTTGAACTATATCCTTTGCATCAAGATTTAATTTGGATAATTCCTTGCTTACTGATGTGAATTCGCTGAAATTACTTTCCAAGCTCTTCTTTATTGTATTTACGAAATCAGGAAATGATTTAGAAAATATTACAATTGAGTTTTTTAGTTGAGGTACTATCAATCTCGAAACTAAAATTGCAAATAGAATTATCAATAAAAGTGCCAATAATATGCTTAGACCTCTTTTAATTTGTGGTTTAATTTTTATTTTTCTATCGGTAAGTACCTTTTTTTCTAAAAAGTCAACAAGTATACTTATAATAAAAGCGAGTATTATGCCTAATATCACAGGACTGAATACGGACAATACTTTAGATAATAGCTTTGTGATACTATCAAGCTTCATTACGATTGCCAGTATAACTCCAATAAATATCACTAATTTATAGATGTTTTTATCAATTTTTTTAATCATTATTTCTTCCTTTACAAAATACAAAACTCAAATATTTCTAGAATGTGTTCCACTTTATTTTCAGTGTTTCCTTACACTGATTACTATATATTCTACCTTATATAAAAACTAAATACAATATTTAAAATATATGATAGAATATTAATAAGAAATTATAATATAGTTATGTGGTAGCAATTCTAAAAGCTTCAAAGGAGGAATTTATATGTTAGAGTTTTATAATGATGAAAAAGTTATCGCCAGTTTGGAGACAAAAAGAAAGCTGGATTTAAAAAGTCAAGGGACGAATATGGTTGCAAATTGTCTGTTGGGGCAAAATAGGACATCAGGTATGGTTCCTGATTTATATACTTTGATTCTTACTGAAAAAACTTTTTATGCAGAATATAGCAAGAGCAGTTTGCATGGTGTTAAGCCTAAGAAAATAACAAAACTAAACATACCTAATGAAGATATAAAAGAAATTGATTTGGTTGACAAGGAAATGGATAAATATTTATATATAAAATCTGATTGGGGTAAGGAATACTATTTCGTAATAGATTCTGTAGAGAAAATAGGAATAGTGTCGAAGTTTATCGATTATTTTAAAAAGGATTAGTATATGTCGAATATATTTTGATGTGGATAGGAGGAAAAATGGAGTTTAATCTTGTTTCTGATTTTAAGCCGACCGGCGATCAACCTGAAGCTATTGGAAAAATTTCAGAGTCGATTAAAAACGGCGAGAAATTTCAGACTTTGATTGGTGTTACCGGTTCGGGTAAAACTTTTACAATGGCAAATATAATTCAAAAAGTTAATAAACCAACATTGGTGCTGGCTCACAACAAAACTCTTGCAGCACAGCTGTACAGCGAATTTAAGGAGTTTTTTCCAAACAATGCAGTAGAATACTTCGTTTCATATTACGACTATTATCAACCGGAGGCATATGTCGCTCACAGTGATACATATATAGAAAAAGATGCAAGTATCAACGATGAAATAGATAAGCTGAGGCATTCAGCCACTGCATCAATATTGGAGAGAAGAGACACAATAATCATTTCATCTGTTTCTTGTATTTACGGTTTGGGGGATCCAAAGGACTATAAAGAACTGATGTTATCACTCAGACCAGGTATGATAAGAGATAGAGATGATATAATCAAGAGGCTTGTTGAAATACAGTATGAGAGAAATGATGTGAATTTTGTCAGAGGTACGTTTAGGGTCAGAGGAGATGTGTTGGAGATTTTTCCGGCTGGAAATGACGAGAGAGCCATTAGAATTGAGTTCTTTGGAGACGAAATAGATAGAATTACGGAAATTGACTATTTGACAAATAAGGTATCTGGTGAAAGACACCATGTTGTTATTTTTCCCGCATCCCATTATGTAACGACTCCTGAGAGAATTGAAACGGCTATAAAGTCGATAGAAATTGAATTGGAAGAAAGGATTAAATTCTTCAAGGACAATGATAAGCTACTAGAGGCACAGAGAATTGAGCAGAGAACAAATTATGATATCGAGATGCTTAGAGAAATTGGATTCTGTCAAGGAATAGAGAATTACTCGAGACATATTACTGGAAGAGCAGTTGGCGAGAAACCATATACCTTGATGGACTTTTTCCCAGATGATTTTTTAATCATAGTAGATGAATCTCATGTTACAATTCCACAGGTTAGAGGGATGTATGCAGGCGATAGATCGAGGAAGACGTCGTTGATAGATAACGGATTCAGACTTCCATCTGCATATGACAATAGGCCGCTGAACTTTGAAGAATTTGAGGAAAATATAAATCAAATACTATTTACAACGGCTACACCAGGACCGTATGAAATGCAGAATTCAGAAGTTTTTGCTGAACAGATTATACGACCTACTGGACTATTGGATCCACTAATTAGTGTTAGGCCCGTTGAAAATCAGATTGACGATTTAGTAGTTGAGATAAATAGAAATATTGAAAGAGGGGAAAGGGTTCTGATAACGACACTTACCAAGAAGATGAGTGAAGATTTGACGAACTATCTCTTAGAGTTAGGAATTAAGGTAAAATACCTTCATTCAGATATCGTGACTTTGGAGAGAACAGAGATAATCAGAGATTTGAGGTTGGGAAAATTCGATGTTTTGGTTGGAATAAATTTGCTTAGAGAGGGACTTGATATTCCTGAGGTATCCTTAGTTGCAATTCTTGATGCTGATAAGGAAGGTTTTTTGAGATCTGAAACATCGATGATCCAGACCATCGGTAGAGCTGCGAGAAATTCGAATGGTAGGGTAATAATGTATGCTGACAAGATAACGGATTCTATGAAGAGAGCAATTGATGAAACTGAAAGACGTAGAAGTATTCAGATGGCATACAATGAAAAATATGGTATTGTTCCGAAGACTATCAAAAAAGATGTCAGGGATAGTATAGAGGCGACAAAGGTTGCTGAAGAGGTTGAAGTATACAGCAATATGGATGTTTCAAAGATTAAAAATCAATCCGATATTTCAGATTTAATAATAGTATTGAAATCAGAGATGATGCTGGCAGCCGAGAATTTGGAATTTGAAAAAGCGGCTCAGCTTAGAGATAAGATAATAGATTTGGAAAAGAATTTGAAGTAATTTAAAGTAATGTAATGTAATTTGATGTAATGCAATATAAAACAATATAATGTAATATAAAGCAATATAGTATAATATAAAATTATTTAATGTATTATAAAATAATATAAAAAAATGGAGGTTGCTATGAATTTTAAAGAATTGGTGATATCAAATAGAACTTGCAGAAGATATGATTCTTCAAAGAAGATAAGTAGAGAAGAAATGATTGATTTAGTGGAGCTTGCCAGATTCACTCCAAGTGGAATTAATAAGCAAGGGTTGAGATTTGCAGTGGTTTGTGATGATGAAACAAATGCAAAGGTATATGATAATCTGGGTTGGGCTGGATATTTGAAGGAATGGCCGGGTCCAATAGAATCTGAAAGACCTACAGGATATATTGTATTCTTGACAGACGAAGAATATGGAAAACCAATGGCTGAGGATGTTGGAATATGTTCACAGACAATATCATTGGGTGCAAGAGCTGAGGGAATGGCGGCTTGTATTTTTAAGAGTTTTAAGGGAGAGCCAATTATCGACATATTAGGCTTGGAGAAAGAAAGATACAAGGTTATTTTGGTTATGTCGATTGGATATCCAGTTGAGGAAGTTGTTGTTGATGATATCAAGCCAGGTGATGATATCAAATATTATAGAGATGAAAAGCAAGTACATCATGTTCCAAAGATAGTCCTTGAAGACTTGATTGTAAAATAGGAACATAGTTAATGAAAGAGAGAATTGATGAAAGATTTTATTACAATAAAAGGAGCTAGAGAAAACAATTTAAAAAATGTAGACCTAGTAATTCCAAGAAATAAGTTTATAGTGTTTACAGGGCTTTCGGGTTCTGGAAAGTCTTCTTTGGCATTTGACACGATATATGCAGAGGGGCAGAGAAGGTATGTTGAGAGCCTGTCCTCCTATGCCAGACAGTTTTTGGGGCAAATGGATAAGCCGAGCGTGGACTATATTGAGGGACTTTCCCCAGCAATATCAATAGATCAGAAAACTACTTCGAAAAATCCACGTTCGACTGTTGGTACAGTTACAGAGATATATGACTATCTTAGACTATTGTTTGCAAGAGTTGGAGAAGTTCATTGTCCGATATGTGGAAATGTAATCAGTCAAATGACGATCCAAGAGATTGTGGACAAGGTTATGGCATACGACGAAAGATCGAGAATCCAAATTTTGTCTCCAATGGTTAGAGGTCAAAAAGGAACTCATAAAAAGACTTTGGATTTTATCCAAAAAGAGGGATATGTAAGAGTCAGAGTAGATGGTGAAAACTATGAAATTACTGACGATATCGAGCTTGAAAAGAACAAGAAACACTCTATTGAGGTGGTTGTCGATAGAATAGTTGTAAAGGGTGGCATTGAGGCCAGATTGGCTGATTCCATCGAAGCAGCAGTAAAATTATCTGATGGATTAGTTGCGATTCAGGATTTAAACGGAGACGAAACACTTTTCTCCACAAAGTTTGCCTGCCCTGATCACGGTGTGGGAATTGAAGAGCTATCTCCAAGAATGTTTTCTTTTAATGCACCATTTGGTGCGTGCGAGGTTTGTAATGGACTTGGGGAAAGTAAAGAGGTAGATGTCGATTTAGTCGTTCCGAATAAAGATCTTAGTTTAAAGCAAGGAGCAATTGCAGCTTGGTCGAGCAATGGACTTAACGACAATACCTATTACACGAAGATGATTTTGGCACTGTGCGATAAGTTCAATGTTTCGATTGATACGCCGTTCAAAGATTTACCAGAAGATTTTGTACAGGAACTGCTATACGGTGATGAAAATGTGATTGTGTCGTTTGAATTTGAGTCGAAATTTGGTGGCTATAAGGAATACAAAAATTATTATGAGGGTGTCATCGTCAATCTTGAGAGAAGATATAAAGAAACGTACTCGGATGCAATGAGAGATAGAATCGAAGAGTTTATGTCGGAAAAGCCGTGTCCAAAATGTAAGGGAAAAAGGCTAAAGCCAGAAGTATTGGCAGTAACAGTCGGAGGCAAGGATATTATTCAAGTCACAGAACTGTCTGTTGAGGATTTGGTGGACTTTATGAAAAATTTGCAGCTGAGTGAAAAAAATTCATTTATAGCAAAGGATATACTAAAAGAGATCATAGAGAGGTCGAGCTTTTTGAACAATGTCGGATTGGGATATCTCAACCTATCGAGAAAGGCAGGCACGCTTTCTGGAGGAGAATCGCAGAGAATAAGGCTTGCGACTCAGATAGGTTCAGCCCTAACTGGTGTTTTGTACGTATTGGACGAGCCTAGTATTGGGCTTCATCAAAGAGACAATGATAAGCTGATTTCGACATTGAGAAAGCTGACTGACTTAGGAAATACACTTATCGTTGTTGAGCATGATGAGGACACGATGAGAGCCTCAGATCATATTGTGGATATAGGTCCGGCGGCAGGTATTCATGGTGGAGAAATCGTGGCACAGGGTACGGTGGAGGAGATAATAAAAAATCCAAACTCTATTACAGGGAAATATTTGAGTGGCGAGATAGGTATTCCAATTCCTGAGGCTACAAGAGAAGGTAATGGTAACTTTATTCGTGTAATTGGAGCAGAGGAAAATAATCTTAAGAATATCAATGTTGATTTTCCATTGGGTAAGTTTATTAGTGTTACTGGGGTATCGGGATCTGGTAAGTCGACACTCGTAAATGAAATATTGTATAAGGGTCTTGCGCAAAAGATAAATAAATCGAAGTCTAGGCCAGGAAAGCATAAAGAAATACTTGGAATTGAAAACATTGATAAAATAATAAATATCGATCAGAGTCCTATTGGGAGAACTCCTAGGTCAAATCCAGCTACATACACCGGTGTTTTTGATATGATTAGAGATCTCTTCGCATCAACTAATGAAGCAAAGGCGAGAGGATATAAAAAAGGAAGATTTAGTTTCAACGTAAAAGGTGGAAGGTGTGAAGCCTGTAAGGGTGATGGAATATTGAAGATAGAGATGTTCTTCTTACCTGATGTATATGTTCCATGTGAGGTATGCAAGGGCGAGAGATATAATAGAGAAACCTTGCAGGTAAAATACAAGGATAAAAGTATTTCTGATGTTCTTGATATGAATGTAGAAGAAGCATTGAGCTTTTTTGAAAATATACCTACTATTAAAAGAAAACTAGAAACCTTGATGGATGTAGGCTTATCATATATAAAATTGGGGCAACCTTCTACACAGCTTTCAGGTGGAGAGGCTCAGAGAATTAAGCTTGCAACTGAGTTGAGTAAAAGACCAACTGGAAAAACAGTTTATATATTGGATGAGCCGACAACAGGTTTACACTCAGAAGATGTCAGAAAATTGATTGAAGTGTTGCAGAGAATTGCTGATACAGGAAATACGGTAATTGTTATTGAGCACAATTTGGATGTGATTAAAACAGCAGACCATATAATTGATCTTGGTCAAGAGGGTGGCAATCTTGGAGGTAATGTGATTTTCACAGGTACACCAAGAGAAATATGTGATTTTAAGGAAAGTTATACAGGTAGATACTTAAGTAAAATTATGAAATAACGCAAAAAAATCAATACAATAAACATTTATCATATATTAATATTAATATATTTTGAACTATGATTTAGTATATAAAGAATTATTAAAAAAATGAATATTGTATAGATAATAATTGCAAAATATTATATAATATCTATAAATATGAGACACTGTGCTCTGAATTTGCGGCACAGTGTTTTCTATTAAGTGTAGAGTTATTATTTTTAATATAATTTTTATAGGAGGTATTTACTATGAGAGATTTACTCAGCAAGTGGAATAGCATAAGTCTCGTAAAGCGTATTATTGTTGGTATGTTTATCGGTGCTATTCTTGGAATTGTTGTCCCGAAATGGGAAGGAATAGGGATTTTGGGTTCTCTATTTGTAGGTGCATTGAAGGCAGTGGCACCATTGTTGGTTTTCTTCCTAGTTATAGCTGCGATTTCACAGCATAAATCAGGACATAAAACTAATATGAAAAACATTATTGTGTTGTATTTGATAGGAACATTTTCAGCTGCACTTGTAGCAGTTTTGGCTAGTTTCATTTTCCCAATTGAATTGGTATTGGCAGAAGGAGCAACCGACGTGACGGCTCCAGGTGGAATCGCAGAAGTATTAAAAACGTTACTAATGAATATAGTTGACAATCCAGTCAATGCATTAGTTTCGGCTAATTATATCGGTATTTTAACATGGGCAATTATTTTTGGTTTCGCTTTGAGAAATTCCTCTGAAGGAACAAAGTCACTTTTGGTTAACATTTCTGAAGCAGTATCACAGGCTGTTAGATGGGTAATAAGTTTTGCACCGTTTGGTATTTTGGGCTTGGTATATAGTACAGTATCTACAAATGGGCTTGGAGTTTTCGCTGATTACGGAAAACTGCTGCTAGTTCTTGTTGGTTGTATGTTCTTTGTTGCACTAGTAGTAAATCCTATAATAGTGTGGACACAGACGAGAACAAACCCTTATCCACTTGTTTTTAGAACGCTTAAAGATAGTGGATTATATGCATTCTTTACTAGAAGTTCTGCTGCAAATATTCCTGTTAATATGAAGCTTTGTAAGGATCTTGGGTTGGATAAGGATACATATTCAGTTTCGATTCCTTTGGGAGCAACTATAAACATGGCTGGTGCATCTGTCACAATTGCAGTGTTGGCGTTGGCAGCTGCTAATACTTTGGGAATCAAGGTCGATTTACCAACTGCAATTATTCTTTCTGTATTATCTGCTGTATCTGCTTGTGGAGCGTCAGGTGTTGCAGGAGGATCGTTGCTATTGATACCACTTGCGTGTTCACTATTTGGTGTACCAAACGATATAGCAATGCAGGTTGTTGGAGTTGGTTTCATAATAGGGGTTATTCAGGACTCTTGTGAAACTGGACTTAACTCTTCTTCAGACGTTCTATTTACAGCAACAGCAGAATTGGCTGAGAGAAGAAAGGCTGGCAGAAAGGTAGATTATGCATCAATAATCGCCGATGCAAAAGCCGTAGAAAATAATTAATTATTAGAAAAAGTCGACTGAGGAAATGTGTCGACATAAAAGGAAATATTGAAAATAATAATATAATAATATAATAATATAATAATATAACTACACTGAAATTGATTTATAAGTATTGAAAAATCGGAATATTTATGAGATATTATCTTGGATAATATTTCGATTTTCGATAGTAAGTTATCAATTAGATCATGAATAAAAACTGAAACATATGTGGCAGCATCTTGGATACTTGGTATTCTGGGTGCTGCTATTTTTTATAAAAAGGGTTGATTGTATGATGAATTAGTTTATAATAAAAAGTAAATAAAAAAGATTTTAAGCAAAGTGATATAAAAATGAATTGCTACCCTAGTTATTTTTTCGTTGGTAAAAATAATATCTATACAATTGAAATATTAGTGGGTAAAGCTAATTTGAATATATATGATAAAGAAAAAAATACTTCAATAGCTGATGAGAAAATAAATCATACATTATCTCCTTCAATGTTCGAGTATAATTCGGATTTATATTACTATATGAATGATAAAAATAAAGTAACTCTTTATAACCATACGAAGAAAAAATCTAAATTGACACTTGAAGGTATTAATGAGGTTCTATATACACATCTTGATGGTGATACGATATATGTTTTAGGAAAATTTATTGAAGATGATGAAAAAGGACAAATAGGCAAATATGATTTAATAGAGTATAATCTGAAGACGAAAGCAATATCAAAGACAATTATTAAAAATGATTCCTATAGATATATGTTTTCTGATTTGATACTGTTTAACAATAATATTATTTTGCAGGAAGATATTACTATGGTACTTTTTAAAAATAAAAAGGAAATAGTATATTTAGATAGAGTTTCAAAGCAAACAAAAAATATTATAGTAGACGAATATCCTCAATCAATAAGCGTAGATAATGAAAATAATCTGATACTAGTATCCAAGAACAGTATCTCTATATACGATAAGGATTTTAAATTAATAAAACATAAAAAAATAGATATTATCGAAAAAGATGACTATGGTCGAAGGTTTAACTCATACATTGTAATAGGAGGAAAGTAGTTTGTTTGATATTAAGGCTCATTTGAAGATTTTGCCGGATAGTCCGGGTGTCTACATAATGAAAGACAAATATGATAATGTAATTTACGTTGGAAAAGCAGTATCTCTAAAAAATAGAGTAAGACAGTATTTTCAGTCATCGAAAAATCACGCTGATAAGGTGAAGTCGATGGTAAAAAATATTAGTAGCTTTGAGTATATAATGACTGACTCTGAATTAGAAGCATTGATACTGGAGTGTAATTTAATAAAAAAATACAAGCCGAAGTATAATGTATTGTTGAGGGATGACAAAACCTACCCATACATAAAGGTTACCGTTAACGAATCTTATCCAAGAGTGATTAAAACTAGAAGGATATTAAAGGATGGAGCAAAATATTTTGGACCATACTCGAATGTTTCTGCTGTAAATGATACTTTGGAAGCTATAAGAAACATATATCAGCTTAGAACCTGTAATATCGATATAGACAAGGCGATTAGACAAGGGAACAGACCATGTCTAAATTATCACATAAAAAGGTGTACAGGTCCTTGTACAGGAAGAGTTGATAGAGCTGAATACATGGATATGGTAAATGAAATAACACTGTTTTTATCTGGTAAGCAGGAAAATCTTATTGATACGATGACTCAGAGGATGAAATACTATTCTGATAATCTGATGTTTGAAGAAGCCGCAAAATTTAGAGATAAGATATCGAGCCTGAATGATGTAATTGAAAAACAAAAGATTTCAAATGTACAAAATAATTCTGATCAAGACGTGATTGCTATGGCAAATACTGAAGATGAGGCGTGTGTTCAGGTGTTTTTCATTAGAAATGGTAAAATTTCAGGCAGAGAAAATTTTATGCTAGAAGGTGTACAAGGTAGTGACAGAGAGGTCATATTGGGATCATTTATCAAGCAGTTTTATATGTCTCAGGAATATATACCGAAAGAGCTGATAGTCGAAGAAAGCTTTATGGATTTGGAGATTGTTACAGAGATGCTTTCTTCCAAGAGAGGTACAAATGTCAGCATTAGAGTACCACAAAAAGGAGAAAAAAGAGCACTCATATTGATGGTTAGAAAAAATGCAGATGAGTATTTGACAAAATTTGGTGATTTGAAGAAGCGTAAGTATGAAAAGAGTCTGGGTGCGTTGGAAGAATTGAAGGAGCTGTTGGGGCTGGATTCCATGCTAAATAGGATAGAGGCATATGATATTTCTAATATTCAGGGAGTAGATTCTATCGGAACAATGGTAGTGTACACCAATGGGCTAAAAGATAAAAAAGAATACAGAAGGTTTAAGATAAAAACAGTTGAAGGTGCTGATGATTATGCTTCTATGGCTGAAATACTTGATAGACGATTGAAGCATGGGAATTTACCAGATTTGATTTTACTAGATGGTGGAAAGGGTCAGGTTAGTGCCGTAAAAAAAGTTTTAGATGAAAACGGTGAAGATATACCACTTTGGGGTATGTATAAAGATAACAGACATAGAACTAAGGGCTTGGTAAATTCTGAGATGGAGATTGAACTAGATAATACCTCTGGAATATATAGGTTTGTCGCTAGTATTCAAGAGGAGGTGCATAATTATTCTGTTTCATACCATAGAAGCTTGAGAGACAAGAAGATGACAAAATCGGCATTAGATGACATTTCTGGTGTAGGACCAAAGAAGAAAAAAGCACTGATGGAAAAATTTGGAGATATAGATTCTATCAAAAATTCGAAGGTTGAAGATTTAGTTTCCATAAAAGGGATTAATGAAGAGCTGGCAAAATCTATTTTGAAGCATTTAAAGAAAGTGAGATAAAAAATGAGTGAAGTTACAGTTAGAAATTTAATAGATGATTTGAAATTGACCGAAGTAATATCGCCAAAGGGTAAGGCGGAATTGACGGTAATTACTGAGCAAGAAATAAATAGACCAGGGATACAGCTGGCAGGATATTTTGATTACTTTACTGCCGAGAGAATACAGATAATTGGTAAAACAGAATATACTTTTTTTGGGAATTTTGATATGAAGCATAGAGAAGATACCTTAAAAAAGCTATTTTCATATGATATTCCTGTAATAATAATCACAAGAGGTTTAAATCTAAGAGAAGATTTTTATTACTGGGCAAAAAAATTCGATAAAATTGTATGCACGACTGATAAGGAGACTACAAAATTTATCAATAAGATGTCGTCCTATCTAGATGATAAGATGGCACCACAGGAAACCATACATGGAGTGTTGGTGGATATCAATGGTGTTGGGGTTTTGATAAAAGGAGAGAGCAGTATCGGAAAATCGGAAACTGCACTTGAGCTTGTCCAAAATGGAAATAGATTGGTTGCCGATGATGCTGTGGAGATTAAAAAAATAGACGAGGGTGTATTGGTTGGACAGGCGCCGGAGATCCTTAGAAATTATCTTGAAATAAGAGGGATAGGTATTGTAGATATCAAAAACCTATATGGTGCAAAGAGCATTAACATCAGCAAGAAAATAGATATGGTGGCATATCTGGAAAACTGGAAAGAAGGCAAATATTACGATAGACTTGGATTGGATAGAGATTATGAATATATTTTGGGTGAAAAAATCGAAAAAATAGTAATACCTGTCAAGCCGGGAAGAAATGTTGCCATGGTTTTAGAGGTTGCTGCTATGAACTATAGACAAAGACAATTGGGTATGGATTCGGCAATCGAGTTTACCAGTAAATTGGAGCAAATAATAAGTGAAAAAACTGTAACAAAAAAATAAATTGATTTTGCTATGATTGAAACCATACATTATTTAATTATTTTTTTACAAAGTATTGTTATTTTTTTATATTTTGGTTATTATATAAGGTGGTATAGTTTTATGTAATTGAAAATAGGAGGAAGAAATGACTAAGAATGAATTGTATGGAATGCTTAAAGACATTATAGATGAAAATTCAATTTTTATAGATGAGTCAATGAAAAAACATATTTCCTTCAAAGTAGGAGGTCCGGCAGATGTTTTGGTCAGACCAAAGACGGAAGACGAAATAAAAGACATTTTTAGCTTTTTAAATGATAATAATATACCTTTCCTTGTAAAAGGAAATGGTTCAAATATATTGATTAAAGACGGTGGATTTAGAGGTGTAGTGATTGAAATTGCTGATAATTTCAGTTCGTTTGAAATTGTTGGTGACGATATGATAATTCAGACTGGTGCATTGTTATCTTCAATCGGCAGGGCTGCGATGGAAAATAATTTGACTGGGTTTGAGTTTGCTTCTGGGATTCCGGGAACGCTTGGTGGTGCATTGGCTATGAATGCGGGCGCATACGGTGGAGAGATGAAAAATATCGTTAAATCTGTGAGATTGATGGATGAAAAAGGAAAAATAGTCGAGTTTACAAATGAAGAAATGGAGTTTGGATACAGACACAGCATACTGTCAGACAGAAAAATGATAGCAATTTCGGCAGTTATATCTTTGAAAAACGGAAAATTTGATGAGATAAAGGAAAAGATGGAGGATCTTGCATATCAGAGAAGAACGAAGCAACCACTTGAATATCCGAGTGCAGGTAGTACATTCAAAAGACCAGACGGATATTTTGCTGGTAAGCTGATTCAAGATTCAAACTTAAAAGGTGCGAGTGTGGGTGGAGCGATGGTTTCTGAAAAGCACTCTGGTTTTGTCATAAACTATAACAATGCAACAGCCACTGACATTATCAATTTGATTGAGCATATCAAAAGCACTGTATATGATCAACAAGGCGTAAGGCTTGAAGAGGAAGTAAAGATTTTAGGTGAAGATTAATTATGAAAATTATTGGAGACTTTCATACACATACGATTTTCAGTTGTGGAAACAATGAAAAGAGAAGGCACGCAAAGGGGACGATTGAAGAAAACGTCTTGGTTGCGATTGATAAGGGTCTGAAGAAAATAGGAATTTCGGAGCATGGATTTTCTCATAATTTTTACGGATTATCGAGAAAAAATGCTCTAAAAGAAAGAGAAGAAATAGATAGATTAAACGAGAAATACAGCGATATTGAAATTTTGATGGGGATGGAATGCAATATACTAGATGACAGTGGAAAAATCGACATGGAAGAGGATTTGATAGACAAGTTCGACTATATTCTAGCAGGATATCATTATGGTGCAAAGCCGACTTCATTGAGATCTCTATTGCATAACATAGACAATCTTTTATTTGGTGGAATATTCTCAAAGGAATATAACACTAGAGCCGTTGTAAATGCCATGCAAAAATATAATATCCTATATATAACGCACCCTGGAGATAAAGGGAAAGTGGATATTGAGAGGGTTGCTGACATGGCTGAAAAGACAGGTACAGGGCTTGAAATAAACGGTCATCATAGGAAGCTTAGTCCGGAGATGATCAAGAAAATTGGAGATAGAAATATAAAGTTCTATATCGGTTCTGATGCACATTCTCCAGAGAATGTTGCGAATTTTGAAAAGGCGTTTAAAATTGTAGAGGAAGCCGGTTTGGACGTCAGTAGAATAGAAAATATTGAAATTTAAGTGTGGCGTAAAAAAGGAGGTTTTGATATGAAATTTGTCATAGTAACGGGATTATCTGGTTCTGGAAAAAGTGAAGCAATGCGAGCATTAGAAGATATGGGGTATTACTGTGTCGACAATCTACCTCCTGCCTTAATAGTGAATTTTGCAGAATTGTTTTTTCATTCAAATTCAAATATAGATAAAGTGGCGTTGGGAATTGACATCAGAGGAAGAGAGTTCTTTCAAGAATTAAACTCTGCCTTGGAGCATTTGGATTCTGCTAATTTTAAGTTTGATATGATATATTTGGATTGTGATGATGATGTATTGGTAAAGAGATATAAGATGACGAGGAGAAATCATCCATTGGCGGCAAATTCTCAGATTTCTGATGGAATAAAAAAAGAAAGAGTGATAATGGAGCCTCTAAAAAAATATTCAAGGATGATAATCGATACTAGCAATATGAAGCCAAAGGATTTGAAACAGGAAATTGCTAGTATATATGATGAGGATGATGGTCTAAACAGTCCAAATATCACAATTTCTGTGGTTTCGTTTGGATTTAAATACGGACTTCCAATAGATGCAGATTTGGTATTTGATGTAAGATTTTTGCCAAATCCATACTATGATCTGGATTTAAGACCAAAAACTGGAGATAGCGAAGATGTAAGGGCATTTGTGATGAACTCAGAAGTGAGCAAGGCATTTGTTGAAAAGCTATTTGATCTGTATGATTTTCTAATACCTCAGTATATCAATGAAGGAAAGCAGCATCTAGTGATTGGGATAGGTTGTACAGGTGGAAGACATAGGTCTGTTACAATAGCAAACTATTCTTTTGATTATCTGAATGACAAGGGCTATAGAGTAGTGAAGAAGCATAGAGATGCAAAGTTGGATTAATTGGAGGATATTATGCAGATAAACTTATCAGGACTTGAGATGATACTTGCATTGCTTGCATTTTTGGGTGTGATTTCTTTTATAATTGCATTTTATGTTATCTATAGATTTATTTTATTATACAAAAAGACAGTAGATCAGAATCAGATTACGATTGAAACTATTCAGAAAAATAAATTTGAACCCAAAATAGTCGTAATCGGAGGTGGTACAGGCCAATCTGTTTTTTTGAGAGGGCTTAAGCATACAACAAAGAATATTACTGCCATAGTTACTGTTGCAGATGATGGTGGTGGATCAGGTGCGTTGAGAGAGGATCTTGGAATGTTGCCACCTGGAGATATTAGAAATTGTCTGTTGGCACTTGCGAACATCGAACCTACGATGAATGAAGTAATGCAGTATAGGTTTTCTGATGGAGCGCTTAAAGGTCAAAGTTTTGGGAATTTATTTATCGCTGCGATGACTGGATTATACGATAATTTTGAAACGGCTGTTTACAAGATGAGTCAAATTTTTGCCATTACAGGAAAGGTATTGCCGGTTACTATGGAGGATATCAATCTAGTTGCTGAGTTGGAAAATGGAGAAAAAATAGTAGGTGAATCAAATATACCAAGCGCTGCTAGAAGGGCAAAAAGCAAGATAAAAAAAATGTCCTTAGATAAGGAAAATGCAAAGCCTTTGGATGAAGTTATTACGTCTATAAAGGAAGCTGATGCGATAGTAATAGGTCCTGGCAGTTTGTATACGAGTATTCTTCCAAATATTTTGGTGGATGGTGTGGTAGATGCTTTGTCTAGTTCAACTGCTCCCAAAATTTATATTTGCAATATAATGACACAGCCAGGAGAAACTGATGGCAAGGATGTTGTAGATCATGTAAAAGTATTGCTTGATCATGCAGGAGTGAATTTTATTGATTATGTAATTGTAAATAACGAAGAGTTGCCAGTTGGCGTTTTTGAGAGATACGCAAAGGACGGAGCAAAATTGATTTTATTGGATGAAAAACAGAGGGAATGTCTAGGGCTGTCTGGAATTGCCTGTCTGGAGCAGAAATTAATAGAGATTAGAAGTGGTTATATTAGGCACGATGCTGATTTATTATCAAATGTCGTGATGAAGATTGCAATAAAGCACAGTTATAATACTGATTTGTAAGAATTATAATTAATTCTTTTTTTAAGGAGTGATACTATGAGAGAAGAGGTAAGTGCAGGTGGAGTTGTTGTTCTTGGTAATTCTATACTGTTGCTGAGAAAGTACAATGGTGATTGGGTTCTCCCCAAGGGTAAGGTAGAATTGGGAGAAACTCATAAGCAAGCTGCTCTTAGGGAAGTTAGAGAAGAAACTGGAGTAAAAGCCAAAATAGGAAAGTATTTGGGGGAAATACATTATACATATAAAGAAAATTGGGACGATAGTAAGGACGTTCACAAGATAGTTTATTGGTATTTGATGTGTGCCAAAAATATGGATACTGTTCCACAAAAAGAAGAAGGTTTTGTAGAAGCCAAATTCATTCATGTAAATAGAGTTGCTGATATGGCTAGATATACTGATGAAAAAGAAATAATAAAGGTCGCCTTGAAAGAGCTTGAAAAGGAAAAATAGAGAGATTATGTCATTTTCAACTGAGACAAAAAATGAGCTTTCAAGAATGGATATTGGCAACAGAGCTTTGGATATAGCTGAATTATCAGCTATAATAAGACTTTCAGGAAGTTTGCATTTTATGGGCAATATGCAAATAGGGCTAAAAATTACGACTGAGTTAAATTCTATAGCTAGAAGAGTTTTTAAAATATTGAAGAAAGAATTTGAAATCAACACTAGTATCACTGTTAATAAAAATCAAATGCTAAAGAAAAATAATAGTTACGTGTTGACTATTACTCCTGAAATGGGAGCATCAAAGCTATTGGTAGACTTGGGAATATTAGATAATGAAAATACGTTTATCACAAGAAATGATATTTCCAACAAAATAGTAAAAGAGCCAGAGGACGCACACGCTTATATTAGAGGTGCATTTTTGGGTGGTGGATCAATTAACGATCCAGAAAAAAATTATCACATGGAATTTGTCGCAAACAATGAAGACTATGCTTATGAATTAAGTGAGCTTATAAATTCTATGGGATTTAATAGCAAAATTGTAGCTAGGAAGAATAATTTTGTGGTATATTTGAAGGAAAGTGAGCAGATTTCAGATTTACTGGCAATAATTGGAGCTACAAATGCAATGTTTGCATTACAAAACATAAAAATAATGAAAGAAATGAGAAATAATGTAAATAGAATAGTAAATTGTGAAACAGCCAATTTGTCTAAAACTGTTGATGCGGCTGTTAGGCAAGTTGAAAATATATTGATTATACAAAAAACTATCGGCATAAGGGGACTTCCAGAAAATCTTCAAGAGTTGGCGATGCTCAGATTAGAGTATGAAGATATGAGCTTGAAAGAATTGGGAGAAATGCTACATCCCCCTCTTGGAAAATCTGGTGTAAATCACAGGTTCAAAAAAATAGAGGAAATTGCCAATAGACATAGAGATGAAGTATCTTTGGAAGATTTATTTTAAGCTGGTGCCTTTGCATCAGCTATTTTAAAATAATGGAGGTGATGGTATGAATGTAGAAAAGGGCAATGAAATATATCAAGATATAGACACCGATGAAAAATACAATGAGATACATCAAGATATAGACAACAATGAAATACATCATGATGATATAGATAATAATGAAAAAAAAGATTTTTGTCATCTTCATGTGCATACAGAATATAGTCTTTTAGATGGATTTTCCAGACTAGATTGGCTGATTCCAAGAATAAAGGAATTGGGAATGAGTTCATGTGCAATTACAGATCATGGATCGATGTTCGGCGTTGTAGATTTTTATAAAAAATGCAAGAAAAACGGAATAAAGCCGATAATAGGTTGCGAAGTGTATGTGGCGCCAAGATCTATGTCAGAAAAAGACCCAATGATAGATAAATACTCATCACACCTGATATTACTTGCTGAAAATAACGATGGATACAAAAATTTGATAAAAATAGTATCTGATTCTTATACGGAAGGCTTTTACTACAAACCTAGAACTGACAAAGAGCAACTGAGAAAATACTCAGATGGGATAATATGTCTATCTGCATGCCTAAATGGAGAAATTCCAAAGGCTTTGATGGCTAGGGATTATGAACTGGCAAAAAAACTTTCAATTGAATACAGGGGAATTTTTGGCAAGGATAATTTCTTTTTAGAGCTACAGGATCATAATTTGTTTGAGGACAAAGAGGTAAATGCTGGCTTGTTGAAACTGTCAAAAGAGCTTGATATTCCATTGGTTGCAACAAATGATTCACATTATGTCAGAAGAGAGGACTCAGAGAATCACGATATACTACTATGTATTCAGATGCAAAAGATAGTTGATGATCCTACGAGAATGAAATTTCCAAATGATGAGTTTTACCTAAAATCTAGAGCAGAGATGGAGGAGCTATTTTCATTTGCACCTGAATCAATCGACAATACACTAAAAATTGCTGAAAGGTGTAACGTGGAATTCGATTTTAATACATATCATATACCTTCATTTGAAGTTCCAGATGGAATGACAGCTTTGGACTATATGAGAAAGCTTTGCTATCTTGGTCTTGAGGATAGATATGGAACCAATGTGGATGATGAAATCAAGGAAAGACTTGACTATGAGATTGATGTTATTGCAAACATGGGTTATATTGAGTATTTTCTGATAGTTTGGGACTTTATAAACTTTGCAAAGAGCAATAATATAATTGTAGGTCCTGGAAGAGGATCTGCGGCTGGATCAATAGTTGCTTATACATTGAAAATAACGGATATCGATCCGATAAAGTACAATTTGTTGTTTGAGAGATTTTTAAATCCAGAAAGAGTAACTATGCCCGATATAGATATTGACTTCTGTTACGAGAGAAGAGAGGAAGTAATTGAGTATGTGAAGGACAAATATGGCTCCGATCACGTAGCTCAGATAATCACTTTCGGTACAATGGGTGCAAAGCTTGCCATTAGAGATGTAGGTAGAGTTTTGGATATCCCATATAATAAAGTCGACTCGATAGCAAAAGAGATACCATTTTCACTGGGTATGACAATAGACAAGGCGTTTGATGAAAATCCTAATCTAGAAAAATTATACGATAATGATGGAGATGTGAAGCGAATCATAGATATATCAAAGAAGTTAGAGGGAATGCTAAGACATGCGTCCACTCATGCAGCAGGTGTTGTTATTTCTAAAAATCCTGTTTACGAGTATGTTCCACTTTATAGAAATCAAGATTCAATCACGACTCAATTTACTATGACAACACTTGAAGAATTGGGCCTTTTAAAAATGGACTTTCTTGGTCTGAGAACACTTACAGTTATTAGAGATACATTAGATTTGATAGAGCTGAATAGAGAATCTAAGGGGTATACAGAAAAAATTGATTTTTCAAGGATGGAATACGATGATCCGAAGGTGTATGAGCAACTGTCGCTTGGGAATACTATGGGTGTGTTCCAGCTTGAAAGTGCTGGTATGAGAAGCTTTATGAAGCAGCTGAAGCCAAGCAGCTTTGAAGACATTGTTGCCGGAATATCTTTGTATAGACCGGGTCCAATGGAATCAATTCCCAAATATGTTAATTGCAAGCATAATCCGAGCGAAGTTACATATCTGCATGAAAAGCTAAAACCTATTTTGGATGTAACATACGGTTGCTTAGTGTATCAGGAGCAGGTTATGCAGGTTGTTCGAGAGCTAGGTGGGTATAGCTTTGGTAGAAGTGACTTAGTTAGAAGAGCCATGAGTAAAAAGAAAATGGATGTCATGGAAGAAGAAAGACAGTATTTTATTCATGGAAAGCTAGACGAAAATGATGATATAGAAATTGCGGGATGCGTTAGAAATGGTGTGCCTGAAGATGTAGCAAATCAAATATTTGACGAGATGATCGATTTTGCAAAATACGCATTCAACAAATCTCATGCAGCTGCTTATGGCGTTTTGGCTTATGAAACGGCATATTTGAAGGTACATTATCCAGTGGAATTTATGGCGGCTTTGATGACCTCTGTTATGGGAAATACAGATAAGGTTGTAGAATACATAGGAGAATGTGAAGCTATAGGAATTAAGGTTTTGCCACCTGACATCAACAAGTCATTTTCAAAGTTTTCTGTTGATGGAGATAATATAAGATTCGGTTTGGCAGCTGTGAAAAATGTTGGAGCATCGGTAATAGACAACATTGTTTCTGAAAGAAATAAAAATGGTGAGTTTACTGATTTATCAGATATGATAAAAAGACTTGATGCAAAATATACAAATAAGAGAGTCATCGAGAGTCTGATAAAGGGTGGAGCATTTGACACTACCGGTCAAAACAGAGCAACTCTTTTGTATAACTTTGAGTCTGTATTGGAGAGTGTGTCGAAATCCAGAAAGAATAATATTGAAGGTCAGATATCGATGTTTGATTTGTTTGCAGGAGATACTGTTGATGACAGCATGATGTCAACTAGTTCTAATTTGACTTTTAGAGAAGAACTCAAGGACAAGATTAAACTAGATATGGAAAAGGAAGTTTTGGGAATATATGTTTCTGGGCATCCTCTGTCAGAATATAAGGAGATATTGACAAAAAGAGCCTCAATAAATACACTGATGATTAATTCCCTAAAGGAGGAACCGGAAAAATTATTGGAGCTTAACAATTCTGAACAGATAATAGGCGGGATAATTGTTGCCAAGAAGGTGCTTTCTACCAAGAAAAACCAATTGATGGCTTTTTTAGAGTTGGAAGACTTATATGGAAAGATTGATTTGGTCGCTTTTCCAAATGAGCTAGAAAAATACACTGATTTGTTGCGAGAAGATAAATTTGTTCTAGTAAAAGGTAGAATAAGTGTTAGAGGTGACGATATGGTGTCATTGAATATTACAGAGATAAAAGCTATTGATGACGAAAGCGAGTTTTCTACTCAAAAGAAGTATAATACAAATCGATCTGCTATAACTCAAAATATTGGAACTGGAAAAAAAGTGTTTTTGAGAATAGATTCTATGTCAAATAAGGAATTGATTAACAAGATTTATTCAATAATAAACACGAATCGAGGAACGGATGAGGTAGTCATATTCCCAGTGGATGAAAATGCAAATGGCAGTAAAATTACGTACAAATTAAAAGGTATGGGAGTATATGCTGACGAAGGATTTGAAGAGGAACTTCAGAAAATACTGGAAAAAAATGACATAGTAATAAAATAGTAATAATATGGTAATAAATTGAAGAAAAATGTAGTGATTTTTTAATATATTGATGAGTTGCTACACACCATATATTAGCGAAATTAGACAATTGGCTCGTGTATTCAATTTTGTTGAAAGTGAATGCTACGGGCCTTTTTGATTATGTAATGAACCGTTTTAAAACTATTTCTTGTGAAAATATTTAGTTGAAGTATATTTTGGTATTTAGTATTGTACAAGAATGTGTCAATATGCTATAATAACAGTTGATGAATGTTTTTCATCAAAATTTTTTAACCATAATGGGATAATAATATCTGTGATGGACAAAATTAGTCCCTTTATTTTAAAAAAGTAAGCTTTATAAATTTGAGAATTTTGTGCTAATGTAAGAAAATGAATAAATTGTAGAAAAATCAATAAATAGAATATTAACGCATAATAAATGGGATAAATAATATATAAAGCATATAAAAATAGAAAAGTAGCACATGAAAATAAAATAATATAATAAAAACGGTAAAATAAAAAACAATGTACATAAAAATGACACACATAGAAATAGAATGCAAAAAATAAGTGTATAAATAAAATGCAAAAAAATAAGTGAAGTGAATATGGTAAGAAGGAGGCATTATTATGAAGGCAATAGGTATTTTGACAAGTGGTGGAGACGCTCCAGGAATGAATGCGGCCATTAGAGCCGTTGTCAGAACAGCAATATACTATGGTTACAAAGTATATGGAATCGAAAAAGGATACAAGGGATTGTTAAATGAGGAGTTTGTCGAAATGGACTTGTCATCTGTAGGTGATATTATCCAGAGAGGTGGAACGATACTAAAATCTTCTAGAAGTGATGAATTTAGAACGGAAGAGGGAAGAGCGAAGGCTGTAAAGATTTTGGAAAAGATTGGAATTGAGAGTCTGGTAGTAATCGGTGGAGATGGAACTTTTAACGGAGCAAAAAAACTATGCGAATTGGGAGTTTCAACAATAGGTATTCCGGGAACAATAGATAACGATTTGGCATATACTGATTATACAATTGGATTTGACACTGCCATGAATACTATAATAGATGCTATTTCGAAAATAAGGGACACTTCTTCTTCACATGATAGAGTGAATATTGTCGAAGTGATGGGTAGACATTGTGGAGATTTGGCTCTTTATGCAGGCTTGGCAGGTGGAGCAGAATCAATAGTTGTACCTGAAATTGATATAAAGACTGAGGAAATTGTAAAGAGATTAAAGACGACTCAAAAAAGAGGAAAGAAGCACAGCATAATTGTTTTGGCAGAAGGTGCAACAAGCATTGAAAATGGGGCGATTGGATTAAAGGCTGCGTTGACAGATGAGGACAAGGCAGATGTTAGAATAACAGTTCTTGGACATGTTCAGAGAGGTGGTGCACCATCTGCGTTTGATAGAATACTTGCCAGCAAGCTTGGGAATAAAGCTGTTGAATTATTGATAGAAGGAAAAAGTGGTAGAGTAGTAGGAATCAAAAATAATGAGATTATTGATATGGATATAGATGAAGCACTTGCTGTAGAAAAGAAATTCGACGAAGAAAGCTACGAAATGGCCAAAGTGCTATCAATATAGTTGTATATGTTTTTTATTTTAATGGGAGTGAACAAAATGGTTAGTTTAAAGAAAACGAAAATAGTGTGTACAATGGGACCAGCAACCGATTCTGATGATGTATTGAGAGAGTTGGCTTTGAATGGATTAAACGTATGTAGATTCAATTTTTCTCATGGCTCACATGAGGAACATAAGGAGAGAATGGATAGAACGAAGAGAATTAGAGAAGAATTGGAGATGCCGATTGCCATCCTGTTGGATACAAAAGGACCTGAGATTAGAACAGGTGATTTTGAAGAACCTGTAATTTTGGAAGAAGGTGCTGAATTCACAGTTACTATGGATGAATGTGTCGGTAACAGTGAAAGGTGTACTGTTTCATATAAGAATATGGTCAATGACGTAAAAGTTGGTGATAAAATATTGATTGATGACGGCTTGGTAGAGTTGCTGATCAAGGAAATAAAAGGTAATGACATTCTAACTGTTGTAAAAAATTCTGGAAAGGTATCATCAAAGAAGGGTGTAAATCTGCCAGGTGTTGTAATCAATCTACCGGCTATTACTGACAAGGATATTTCAGATATTGAGTTTGGTATTGAGCAAGGTATAGATTTTATAGCGGCGTCATTTGTAAGAAAGGCCTCTGATGTTTTGGAAATCAGAAAGGTACTTGAAGATAACGATGCTTCAGATATTCAAATAATATCGAAAATAGAGAGTCAAGAGGGTGTTGATAATATTGACTCAATACTTCAGGTTTCTGATGGAATAATGATTGCAAGAGGTGATATGGGCGTTGAAATTCCTGGTGAAGAGGTTCCGATTGTACAGAAGATGATAATAAAGAAGTGTAATGAATTGGCAAAGCCTGTTATTACAGCAACTCAGATGATGGATTCAATGATCAGAAATCCAAGACCTACCAGAGCAGAGGTAACAGATGTAGCTAATGCGATTTATGACGGAACTGATGCGATAATGCTATCTGGTGAAACTGCGGCTGGAAAATATCCGATAGAAGCCGTAAAAACTATGAATAGAATAGCTATTAGAACAGAAGAAACACTTGACTATAGCGTTGGAAATCAAAAAAATTCACTTTGTAGTGGAATCAAGGTTACAGATGCAATAAGTCACGCAACTTGTACGACAGCTATGGATTTGAATGCTAAAGCGATAATAACGTGCACTTCCTCTGGATATACGACTAGAATGGTATCGAAATTCAGACCTCAGGCACCGATAATCGCAGCGACACAAAGCGATAAAGTAATGAGAAAATTATCATTGGTTTGGGGGACATATCCAGTTAAGAGTGAATTGGCAGAAAGCACTGACGAATTAGTTGAAGCATCAATAGAAGCTACAAAAAAAGCAGGGTTTGTACAGCCTAGCGACATCGTTGTCGTAACAGCAGGAGTACCTGTTGGAAAAACTGGAAAAACAAATATGATAAGAGTAAGTGTGATTTCAGAATTTATCGGAAGAGGCGTAGGTATAGGTAAGGCATTTGTCGAAGGTACTGCTAGAGTCGTTCTTCCTGGCGAAAAATGTGAAGAGTTTAATCAGGGAGATATCTTGGTAACTGTTGGAACAGATAGAGAAATGCTACCTTATATGGAAAAATCAGCAGCGATAGTAACTGAAACTGGCGGCATGACTTCACACGCCGCAATCGTCGGAATAAATCTTGGAATACCGGTAATTGTATCAGTTCCAGATGTGACTAAAAAGGTTAAAACAGGCGATAAAATAATAGTTGAACCTTCATATGGAGGAGTAACTAGAGAAGAAAATATTAATAATTAATATACATAGTTAATATACATAGTTAATATACATTCAACATAACTATTTGTTATAATAAAATAATGAAACTTAAAAGCATAGCTTTAAATACTGAGGCAATACCCTAAGTGATTTACAGCTATGTTTTTTTTGTTGTATAATATTGGTTGTATAATATTTAGCGTTGATGGTAAAAATTTTGAGTAGTGATGGTTGGTGTAATATATGTTTTGAAAACAAAGATTGACAACTAAAATATCCTAACCTATGTGTTGACAACCAAGAAGTGTGTAAAATATAGTGTTGCCTTCATATTGACATGACAAGGTATTCATGATAAATTACAAGTTGGAAAATATTTATGATTTGAAAAAATACGGAGGAGTAATGCTAGAAAAAAACAAAAAGTATAGATGTGAGATTGTTGATATAGGACAAAATGGAGTTGGAATAGGGAAATATGAAGGCTTTACGGTTTTTGTCGATGGTGCTTTATTGGGAGAGGTTGTGGATGTAAAAATAACCAAATCCAAGAAAAATTATGCAGAAGGTGTGATATCAAGGATAATAGAACCCTCAAAATATAGAGTTGACCGTGTATGTTCAATGAAATATAGAAGCTGTGGAGGATGCCAGATACAGGAATTGGATTATAAAAAGCAGCTAGAAATAAAGACAAACAGTGTAAAAGAAGACTTAAAAAGAATTGGAGGTCTGGAAAATATTACAGTGCATCCAGCTTTGGGAATGGTGAATCCATTCAGATATAGAAATAAAGCACAATTTCCAGTTCAAAAATCAGATGGAAAGCTAAAGATAGGTTTTTATAAAAAGAAATCACATGAAGTCATCGATATGGACAAATGCGTTATCCAGCATGAAAAAAACGATGAAATAGTTGGTATAGTTAGACAGTATATGGAAGATAACAATATAAGTGCGTATGATGAGAAAACACATAAAGGAACGATAAGACATATTTTGACAAAGATTGGATATACAACAGGCGACGTTATGGTCGTACTTGTCGTTACAGATACAAAATTACCTAATATGGAATTTTTGGTAGAAGAGCTAAAATCAAAAATAGATGGATTTAAAACGTTGGTATTGAACGTAAATAAAGAAAAAACAAATGTGATACTCGGCAGAAATAATATAAATGTTTTTGGTGAGGGCAAAATCATAGACAATATAGGGGAGTTGGAATTTGAGATATCACCACTTTCATTCTTTCAAGTCAACCCGACACAAACAGAGGTCTTATATGGAAAAGCATTGGAATACGCAATGCTAGAAGAAGGCGACGTGGTCTTTGATATATATTGTGGGATTGGTACAATTTCACTGTTTTTGGCAAAAAAAGCAAGCCAGGTTTATGGAGTTGAGATAGTAGAAGAGGCAATTTTAGATGCAAGGAAAAATGCGAAGAGAAACAATATCGAAAATGCAGAATTTTACGTTGGAAAAGCAGAAGAAGTTGTTCCGAGATTGTATAAAGAGGGGAAGAGAGCCAATGTTGTGGTCGTTGATCCTCCGAGAAAGGGATGCGATGAAAAAGTGTTGGATACTATAGTGAATATGCAGCCGGATAGGGTCGTGTATGTGAGCTGTAATCCTGCTACATTGGCGAGAGATTTGAAGTATATGGTTGAGAGAGGGTATGAGTGCGAAGAAGTGCAGCCTGTGGATATGTTCCCACATAGCGTGCATGTGGAGACGGTCTGTTTACTTACAAAAGTACAGAAGTAAATAGCGAGAAAAGGCTTGAAATAAAGGGATTTTGAGTGCTTCGGGATAAATTAACGGAGCCTCAAAATTCCACTTCTTTGAGTGTTAGGAAACATATCAACGTTTAAATTTTCATAGGGTTGAGTTGACGGAATGAAAATGGGATAGTTGAGTTGATAGGATTGATGTGAAGAATAGACCTGTTTGGGGTCTTATTTTTTTTGACGTTGATGAGAGATTTCCATTGGAAATGAATAATTGTATTGTTACTACGATTAATCGGGCGAACAAATAAAAAGGTACGCAAACGCTCGATAAATATTGACAAAGCCCGATTTTTCTGTTATACTTATCAAAAGATATCAAAGCGAAACGAGGAGGTATGGTAGTGGCGTTATGTTATAAAAAGTTATTCAAATTATTGATTGACAGAGGTATGAAAAAGAAGGACTTGTGCGAAATGGCTGATATTAGTACTACTTCTTTATCTAAGATTGCAAAAGACCAGAATATCAACACAGAGATTCTAGGGAAGATATGTGATGCTTTACAGTGCGACATTTGTGATATTGCAGAAAATATTAATTCTAATCAAGGAGAGATTGCTGATAATGAATAAAAGTTTACAAGAAAGAATGAAGACCGAAAATTTCAAATTGGTTAGTATTGACCTTTTTTCGGGACCAGGAGGTTTATGTACAGGATTTAAGTGGGCAGGTATTTTACCTTTAATTGCTGTAGAGTGGACTGATACAACAGTTGAGACATATTCAACTAGTCATAATGCAGAAGTGTTTGAATTATCTAAATATATAACTGATAAAGGAAAGAATGAGGATTATTTAAATTCTTTCATGAAGGAAAGTGCACAATCTATTGTCATTCATGGAGATATTAATCAAGTGAGTAGTCAAATGGTGAAACAGTTTCTTAATGCAAGATATGGAATTGACTCTGTAAACGAAACTGTTGATGTCGTTTCGGGTGGTGCTCCGTGTGAGAGTTTCAGTATTGCAGGCACAAGAACAGCTGGAGATGAAAGAGATGATTTATTTAGCAATATTATAAGAATTGCTAGAACTGTTAACACAAAGTCTATTCTTTTTGAAAATGTAAAAGGCATGTTTTCTAAAGCTAAAGATGGAGTGAAAGGTGCGATTTTTAAATACATATGTGATACATTTGAAGACGAGACTGTAACTCCTAGTTATAGATTAGTTTCGAGAAATCCAAATGAAGTATTGTTAAAAGCATGCGACTTCGGTGTACCACAGGCGAGAGAGCGTCTGTTTTTGGTAGCAATAAGAAGAGACCTAGATAAAATCGATTTTCACTATCCTCAAAAAACTCATGGTCCCGGATGTGAGAATCCATATGTTACCGTTGGAGATGCTATCTTAGACTTGGATCAAGTTGGAATGGGAGTAGAATCATCAAAATATACAAAAAGTGAAAAATATACGAATGATAATCAGAAATGGTTTGTATCTATTATGAGGGGAAATTACCATAGCGAAGATATAAACGCTGATGTGCCGAAATATTTATTAGCTAAGGGTTTATTTTCGGATGATAGTGTTAGTGCACATAAAGGACCAGGACATACAAAGAAAAAACAAGAGTTACTTGCACTTATTAAAGTAAGAGAAAGTATGAAATCGACATACAATCGTCTTTGTGACGAAGGAAGAATCGATGAGTACAGGCATTTATTTCCGAACACTATATATGGTAGTAGAAACAGAAGGTTGCTGGATGATGAGCCAAGTTTTACAGTTACATCTCACTGTTTAGATGAGATTCTTCATCCATATATTAATCGTGCAATTACCCCACGAGAGGCTGCAAGATTACAAAGTTTTCCTGATTGGTATCAGTTTGCGGGACCATATGTTGCATTTCATAGTGCAAAAGAACAAGATAAGTATGAACAAATAGGTGATGCAATACCACCGTTGTTGGCTTTTGCAATAGCTAAAGAGTTTGTGAAAGTACTTAAATAACAAAAGGCTGCGTTCAAAGAGTTATCCTTTGAATGCAGCTTTTTGCTTTAAGTTTCGTTTTTTATTCTATTTATTGCTATATTACAATAGTCCTCTTCAAAATCTATTCCAATCCCTCTTCTGCTTAGCTGTCTTGCAGCTACGAGAGTTGAACCACTTCCCATAAATGGATCTAATACAATATCATCTATAAAGCTAAATAATTTAATGCATCTTTTTGGTAATTCAACAGGAAATGGAGCGGGATGACCGATTTTTCTTTTACTTTCTCCGTTAAATGTCCACACACCATTGGTCCAAGAAATGAATTCTTCACGTAAAATATCAGATTTTCTTGACCCGCTCGTTTTTTTCCAAGAATCCTTATATAGCAAAAGAATAAGCTCAACAGGTGCAATTACATATGGAGATGATGCACTCATCCAGGATCCCCATGCTGAAGATTTGGAAATATTGCCCTCGTTCCACACTACCGTGGAGTGGTATTTAAAACCAACTTCCTTTGCTATTGTAGTAATATCAGCACCAACGCTTTGATGACCACCTTTATTTTTATCTAGTGGAATATTTAGACACATACGTCCATCTTGTTTTAACCATCTATAGCATTTTTTTAACCATTTATTTGTAAATTTTAAATATTCATCATATGGTTGATTATCTGCACACGATTTATAATCAATATCCAGGTTATAAGGAGGGGATGTTACAATCAAATCAATGTAATCATCTGGAATAACAGTAGTTGTTAGTGTATCTGCAAGATATATTCTTGAAGAGTTGTCCTTATACATTGTTTTTGCACGCAAATTAATACCCCCCTTTTAACCTTTAAATTGCATCTTTTGACCTTTAGAGCCTGTAGCATAAGTCCATGATAATCCAGTTCCAAATCCACCTGGTTTTATAGAACCATTACTTTTATACATAATATTATTAATACATTCCTCAATTGTTAACGTTTCAAAAGAGAGATAATCAAAATCTCCATTATTAATATTTATGTTATATCTATCTGAAGGCTTTTTTAATTTGAATTTGATGATTGATGTTGGAATACATACATCGTGAGAATTTATTGAAGGAGAACCTGTCAATACCCATCGCACAAAATCTCTTGCGATAGGTTGCATTAGCATTACAAGTTCATTTTTTTCAGTTGCTGAAAAATTTTTAGCTGAGCAATCTACTTGATGTTTAAGCAAGAGAGTTTTTAAGCGAGGATTAGTAATTCGCATTTCACGACAAATTGTATCAACATCAAACTCGGCAAGGGCAACTTTTGGCACGGTTGATTGCTTACAACTAATAGGCAAAACTATAGAATTACCGTTTATCATATGTACAGTTGCAATAATATCGGTTTTTGAGTTACCACCAGTACTTCTATGGGGAATTTGTGTAGTGGCTTCTATAGTGTGTATTGCAGTAAAGTTTGTAATACCATTGGTTGTTAATATGTTCGATAACACTTGTGTTTCAAGTGTGTTTACATTTCCATTTTGTATGTCATTTAAGAAAGTGGTGGATTTCAGTATAGTTTTACAATAATCCTCGTAAACATCTCCAAGTTTGTCATGTATAGCCCCAAAACCATAAGAGTTAATATTATATCTTTCATATAGAGAATTTAATAATTGTGTTTTCATAGCATTTTCCTCCTGTTATTTCAAAATTGGTTTGATGGCAGAATCATTCCTGTTGAAATAAAGTTCTGAGTAGGTATTACCACAAGAGAGTTCCAACATCTGATCCATGTGCCATAATTTATTCTCTGCTTTTCTTAGTTTCTCGAGTGGCATCCAGAAGACTCTTCCTTCATCTGAAGACGTCAGTTCACCACTAAATTTGTTTGTCTTATATAAAAATACGATGTATCTTGAACCATCGAATTCTACCCAGTTTTTTACTCCACAAAGTTTTACATTTTTAATATTAAGCCCCGTTTCTTCTTGTATTTCACGAATGGCAGAATCAACGAATGCCTCCCCAGGTTCAACATGACCTCCTGGGAATATAAGACCACGATAATTAGAACCAACCTTTTCTTCAACGAGAACGTTGCCATTATCATCGTAGACCATGACAAGGTTGGTTAATTCTGCTGTTTGCTTGCGTTCCATAGCATCTCCTTAATCTCTTTTTATTTCCATAATATCTTCAAGCTCGCAATCCATAGTTTCGCATATTTTTAGGAGTACATCAGTTGTGATGTTTGCACCCTTACCAAGTTTTGCTACGGATGCAGCACTAAGACCGGTAGCTTCTTTAAGGTCATTTTTATTCATTTCTTTATCAATTAACATTTTCCAAAGTTTGTTATAACTGATTTTCATGGTATACTTCCTCGCTTGCTTGCTTGCTGGGTGTTTCCCACTAAGTAGTAATTCAGGATTTCTACATCCTTGCTTATATCTCGTGGCTTAATTCTTGTTAAAACCTTTTCCTCAACTTCCGGTGTCCAGTATATTTTCAGACTTTTTCTAGCCCTTGTAATAGCCGTGTAGAAGACACTATGAGTTACAAGCTCCTCAACCTCATCGGTGATTACTATTTTAACAGATTCATATTCAAGACCTTGTGCCTTATGAATAGATACAGCATAAGCAACCTGAAACGGAACAATGGTCATAGGACCTTGGTCTTCTCTGTCTTCATCGTCACTATCTTTTTTATGAACACAAAATCGTATAACAGACTTATCTTCATTACTTTCCAGAAGCTCAAAATCACATCCTCCAGTTTCAGATTCGTCTATTTGTTTTGGAACTTCAACATCAAATTGAATGCGTTCTTCATATGTGCCGCTATCTAAAATGTCAATACCTCTGATTATGCCTTTCATATTGTTGTATATGACAGGTCTGAATCTGTCGGATTCCAAGAAAAGAATTGGATCACCAACTTTGTAATATTGTACATCCCATCTAACAGGCGGATTAGAATTGCTTTCCTGCAGAAATCGATTGATGTTGTTGATGCCATACAAACCATCATAATTTAAACAGAGAATAGCCTCACCTTCCTTAAGAGAGGACAGAAGAGAGGAATCAACCTTCAAAGAGTAACTTTCTTTTTCTAAGTACTCCTTTGCAGCTTCGTCCATATTCCTTACTTTATCCCATAATTCAAGTAGGTATTTATCTTTAGTTCGATGTGGTCTTGTAAGTTCAAATACAGCACTTTCTGGCAAAAATGATTTTAGTACAGAGAACCAATTGCCAAATTGAATCGCATCGATTTGATAAGTGTCTCCTACAAGTAGCAGCCTGTTAAAACTAGCATTATTAAGTGTGGCAACCATATCACTGTTGCTGACAGTACTGCATTCATCGATAACTAATAGCTCATACTTTGTAAAATCACGACCCTGATTTAAGAAACTTGTTATGGTTGAAAAACTTGTGTTATCAGCGTCAATTTTACGCATCAGATTATCCTTAGCAGGGTTGGTTTGCGTTAAATACAGCTTAGGTTCATCGTTAAGAAAATGTGATACGTGATTGATGAGTGTCGATTTTCCTACACCGGCGGAACCATATATGGCAGCTACCCTTGATTCGAAAAAAATTTTGCTTATGATTTGTCTTTTCTCAGGGCAGTCGATTATATAATCATCAAGCATATACCAGGTTTCAACATCATTATAATAATTATCAATTCCTGAAGAAGATAGTTCTTGCAGTTTCTTAACTATTTCACACGTATCAATCTTGTATTCGTTGATAAAAACCTGCCCATTTTCAAGCATTAAATCACTTTTTGGTCGATGACCCTCCCAGAGTCTATTGTTGTATTTTTCAATTAGATCTTCGATGTTCTTATAGGTGGTGATGTCATTAACATCTGTAAATAACTGTCCCTTATCTTCAGTGTTGTTTCGGATATATCTCGCAAACAACTCTGGTTTCTTATCTCTGCAAGGGATACAATTGAACAATGCACTTAACTTTGGATTATGGCCGCACGGAGATTGGTTAAACGGCATCTTGTCAAATGGTCTGCATTTGCTTGATAAGTATAAATAGGAAAGAGAGCTATTACCAACATTCCGCCATTCCTCATAGTAGGTACTGTAGAAACCAGACGAATACTGATTCTTTATAATAACATTATTCATATTGTAAAGAAGATAACGAAGCACATTTTGTCCTGAACGCTTACCCTGAATGATTTCTCTACAACGATCTAAAACCGAGATAAAGTTAGAAGACTTCAGATTTTCCTTCCAAGCATCAGTTAATTTTTTGTATGCTCTATCTGAAAAGTCCATAAGAGCGTTTAATGGATAACCATTTCTTGTTATGAATTCACAGATAAGACGTTGCTCACCATATGGTACTTTTATTTTATCTCCCCTTATTATTGCAGCAAAATTCTTAAACTCGCAGTCACGTATGGATACTTCCCAATTATCGATAATCATAATCGGCATTGTTTTTCCAAGTATCTCTATACTTTCTTGAACCAGATGAAACTTTGACGCATAGTTACCCATAATCGGCAACCTTGTGAATGCAATAACACGGTTTGATTTGGTTTTATTTTTTCTATCATCTACGGGTGCAAATGTTACCTCATGATAGATACGCCCATTTACAAATAGTGGCTTTAATTTCTGAATATAGTATCTGTTGTTTTCAACAGCATTTAGCATCACAGGATACTTTTCAAGTTTTTCAGAAATTTTCGCATAGTACTCCTGCAGAGTATCATCTAGGTGTAATGGAAATTTTTCTAAATTATGCAGTACTAAAATTCCATAATGTTGCCACATAAGGTTCTTGGTTTCAAGGAGATACTTATAGTATTTAAGCATCAATCTTTCAGAACCGTCCTCATCAAGTGTGTATTGTGTTGTTACAACCTCAAGAAAATTATGAAATTTATATAGCGTATATAATCTGCTGGTCACCTGTGAGTATTCCAATGCTTCAGCAAGATTTTCTTCGTTAAAAGGAATATCTCTACCATTGGAATAGAACTTAAACATAACGTGGTTTATGAACTTTGATAGCTGTTCTAGTATATCTTGAGAAATAGCACCACGGGTTGAACCATCGAGATTATCTAAATGTCTACAAATAGCATTATCGATTTTGCGTATTGTTTCATCAACTGATGGCATCTTTATTATCCTTTCTGTTATTGCTAATATTCACCGTCATTCCAATCGTCAATAAATACATCATATGGAAATGCTCCTGCAAAATGTTCAGGGTGGAGTTTTACATATAGGTTTCGCATTTTTACTCTTGTTTGGCTCATAAAAAATGGCTCATTGCTATTTGAAGAAAAACTCTTACTTAGCTCATTCAGTTCATAAAGTAAAGCAAATACACTTGATTTAAGACCAGGGTCAGAGAAGTTATTTGCCTTCTGCTCCCACTTCGTTTGATATAGGTTATCAATTTTTATAGGAAGTGTCATGTCAACTAGTGAAGCACCGTAATTTTCACCAATCATCGTAACCATTATCTCATCGTAATCAAAAGTAAAATCATGAAGTAGCTGTGTATCTTCAGATGAATATGGTGATTCATCTGTCACATTTTCTTCTGGGATTTCAAGTGATTCTGCACCGGTATCTTTTTGGGATGCCGGTGTTTTTCTTGTCTTATTTGCCGCCTCATTAAGAATATTAACAAATAATTCTTTGATTTTTACAGAAAAGTTTGCTAGGTCAATGTCCGATATATTTTCAGCAAATGCCTTACATAAGTTTTCTGCTACGCCATCATTAAATGACTCTAAGTAGGAAACAAATTGCTCAGGTTCTATGTGGCTGAGTATGGTTGAAGCTATGTTACTAATACTTGTATGACCGTTGTAATACGATTTATATGTTTCTATCGAGATTCCTTCAATAATTGGTAAATCTTCCTCTTGTAGCATTGTTTCAAATAGTGTCTTGGTAAATTGCTTTGTATTACTTGATCCACCTATGACGGATTTTAGCTTGTGAGCAAATTCTTGGAATGTCAAAACAAATCCCTCCTATCAAAGCCTACCCAACGCTACCCACGGCTACCCAGTTCTACCGACCCTACCATTTATAATTAAAGGTGATAAGGGATAGCTTTATTTCCAAATACGTCATAAAAGGCCATGAAATAAAAACTGTATATATTATATCGGAAATTCAAGAAAAAATCTACACTTTCAAGTCTGAAAAATCAGCGAACGCAGAAATTTTGTAGAACTATACAGTTTCGAATGTGTTCTTATATGGATTTTAACTAAAGTAAAGACTAATCCCTCAGAAGTCAAAAATAGTAAATCATGCCGGAGTGCGCAATCTTGGCAGGATATCTCATAGGTTTCAATTCACTGTGATAAAGACAGTGATTGAGCCGTGAAGAGATACCCTTTCCTCGTTGCGCTCTTTTTCCGTTTTGTGGGCCTGTGTATCTCTGACACAGACCTATTTTTATACCCTGTCATGGTTGCCCTTCGAGTTAGGAGGCAAACATGAAAATCAATATTTTATACGAAGAGAACATGAAAAACGGGCATAAGAAGTACACAACAATTGAAATTCCAGACGGTGATTACAGCTTGATGATCGAAATCGATTATCAGCAGCGTTTGGCGGAGGCACCCGAAGATAAAAAGTACCAAGTGAAAAAGTGTGAAACTGTTCAAGAGGTATTCGACCTTATGAATAAGCGTGAGTACAACAGTTGGCATACAGAGAATCGTCATAGAACTGAGATTAGGGCACCTTTTACAGACGATGAGAGCGATGAAGAAATTGACGGTCTCGATTATGTTGCTGATAACACAGATGAAGAAAAGAGAGATTACAAGTTTGAGTACGAGGCACTTTGTCAGAAAATTCGTGAGGTGCTGACCCCGGAATATGCTGATGTGCTTATTGCAACAGCACTTGATGATGTAACTCCCGAAGAGTATGCCGATATGCATGACCTTAAAAGAGATACGGTATATAAGCGTTTACAGAGAGCTAAGAAAAAATATTTGAAGTTTTTATAAAAAGCTGTCCAATATCACCCTCTGCCGTGGCTACCAAGTAGAGGGTGTTCCTCTAATAAATTTTATGGAGGTAATTCTTATGAGTGAATTACAAATTTTCAAAAATGCGGAGTTTGGCTCTATCCGCACATTACAGATTAATGGTGAGCCATATTTTGTCGGACGTGATGTTGCAGAAATTCTTGGTTACAGCAATTCAAGAAAGGCACTTGCAGACCATGTTGATGAGGAAGATAAGGGAGTAACGAAATGTGACACTCTTGGCGGAACACAGGAAATGACGGTAATTAATGAGTCTGGACTTTACAGCCTAATCCTTTCAAGCAAGTTACCTACCGCTCGCAGGTTCAAGCGTTGGGTTACATCTGAGGTTCTTCCAACTATCAGAAGACACGGAGTATATGCAGTAGACGAGGTTCTTGCTAATCCAGATATGCTGATTGAGGCACTTTTACAGCTTAAGGCAGAGCGTGAGATTAACCAGGCACTTAAAGAAACTGTAGCAGTGCAGAATCAGCAGATTGTGGAGATGAAACCGAAGGCAAGCTACTACGATGTAGTGCTTAACTGCAAAGATCTGGTTGCGATTTCTGTGATTGCAAAGGACTATGGTTGGTCGGCTAATCGTATGAATCAGTATCTTCATCAAAAGGGTGTGCAGTACAAGCAGGGCAATAAAATCTGGCTCTTGTATCAGAAGTATGCCGAGATGGGTTACACCAACACCAAGACACACAGCTACCCAGGAAATGACGGAACAATGCATACGGCAGTTCATACTTATTGGACTCAGCAGGGACGCTTGTTCATCTATGAACTTTTGAAATCTGACGGTATTTTACCAACGATGGAACAGGAGGATTAATATGTCGGTTAATAAGTACAACTCAGAGGGTTACAACGACCCAACAACCTATGAGGCACTTACGAATATCGACAAGCAGGATAAGGCAGCCAAAAAAGCTGCCAATTTCTGCTTGTCTGAAAAGTATAGACCTCTTGTGTATATTTGCAGTCCATACAGCGGAACGATTACAAAGAATGTAAAAAGAGCCCGTAAGTTCTGTCGCTTTGCACTTGATATAGGGGCGATACCACTTGCTCCACATCTTTTATATCCACAGTTTATGGACGATGAAAATTCGGAAGAGAGATACCTTGCAACTCATACTATCAATTATGTTTTAATGGGTAAATGCTCGGAGGTGTGGGTGTTCGGCGATTTTATCTCAAAAGGTATGGAGCGAGAGATTGCTTTGGCAGAAAAGAGAAAGATGAAAATTCGTTATTTTACAAATGAAATGGAGGAGGTTCAGTAATGAGATTGACTATATTTAGTGCAAGCTGTGTGGGCAACGCTGCAAATACCATCTATCCCAATAAAGCAGTAATCACGAATAAAGACGATATGATTTCGGTTATTGCCAGGGATCATGTATGTGCAGAATTTAAGAAAGCACATCGCAGTATTGATGATTTTATTTCTTCTGATGTTGAAGTTATGGATTGTGATAATGACCACAGTGACAATCCGAAAGACTGGATTACTCCTGAAAAGTATGAGGAGCTGTTCCCAGATGTATCTTACATCATTGTTCCAAGCCGTAACGATGGTAAGGTCAAAGGAAATAAATCTGCAAGACCAAGACATCATATTTATTTCCCACATGAACCGATTACTGTAGCTGATGAGGTCGCAGGTATCAAAACAAGACTCCAGGAGATTGCCCCATTTTTTGATGACAATGCTTTAGATGCTGCAAGATTTATCTTTGGACATACACCTGCAGATATTGTATGGCACGAAGGCAGCAGAACAATTGTGGATTGTTTGGATGAACTGGACTTTGCTGAATATGACAATAATTCGCAGAGCATTGTTGAAGGTTCTCGTAACAGTACCATGAGCCATATTGCAGGGAAACTTATAAAAAGATACGGAAATACAGACAAGGCGCATGATATTTTTCTTGAAAAGGCAGCTCTTTGCAATCCACCGCTTGAGGATAGTGAACTTGCTCTTATTTGGAGCAGTGCCATTAAGTTTGGTAAGAAGGTGCAGTCGCAGGTCGGCTATGTATCGCCCGAAGAATTTAATAAGGGATACAGCTTGAAACCGGACGATTATTCTGATATTGGCCAAGCAAAGGTTCTGGCAAGAGAGTACGAAGGAGAACTTGCCTTTACAGACTCCACAGATTATATGCGTTATGACGGTACGCATTGGTCGGAATCAAAGCAGTTAGCCGTTGGTGCCTGCGAGGAATTTTTGGATGAACAGTTAAAGGAGGCTACGGCAGCTGTGGAGAAAGCAAAGAAGTCACTTCTTGATGCAGGCGTTGATAAGGATGCAGTTATGGCAGGAGGTAAAGCACTGGAAAAAGCCATCGATAAAAACAGTGAGAAGGCATTTAAGAAATTTGTGATGGCATCAAAATATTATGCCTTCGTTATGAAACGCAGGGATATGAAGTATGTAACCTCTGCACTGCAGGCGGCAAAACCTATGTTACTTAAGAAAATCACAGATTTCGATAACCAGGAGTTTTTACTGAATACTCCGACAGCTACCTTTGATTTACAAAATGGAAACAGTAAGGAACATTCAGCAGAGGATCTAATTACAAAGATTACTGCTGTATCGCTAGACGATGAAGGTATGGATTTGTGGCTTTCTGCCTTGGATAGCTTTTTCTGTGGAGATGCAGAACTAATGGATTATGTTCAGCAGATTGTAGGACTTTCAGCAATCGGCAAGGTGTATGTTGAGGCACTTGTCATTGCATATGGTGAGGGCAGCAATGGTAAGAGTACCTTTTGGAATACTATCGCAAGGGTGCTTGGAACATACAGCGGAACTATCTCAGCCGATGCTCTGACAGTTGGTTACAAGCGTAATGTAAAGCCTGAGATGGCAGAACTCAAGGGTAAGAGATTAGTTATTGCCGCAGAACTTGAAGAAGGAATGCGCCTTAATACTTCCATTGTAAAACAGCTGTGTTCCACCGATGAAGTTACTGCTGAAAAGAAATATAAGGATCCGTTTAAATATGTGCCGACACACACCCTCGTCTTATATACCAATCATCTCCCAAGGGTGGGAGCTAATGATGATGGTATCTGGCGAAGGCTTATTGTTATATCTTTTAATGCAAAGATTACAGGAAATAGTGATAGAAAAAATTATGCTGATTTCCTTTATGAAAATGCTGGTGGTGCTGTGCTTTCTTGGATTATTGAAGGAGCAGAGAAAGCTATTAAAAACAAGTACAAATTAAAGGTTCCAATGGTGGTCGAGGCAGCCATCAATAAGTATCGTGAGAACAATGACTGGTTTTCTGCATTTGTGGACGAGTGCTGTGAGGTGGATATGACATTCCAACAGAAGTCGGGAGAGTTCTACCAGGAGTATCGTTCTTACTGTGCAAGGACGGGAGAATATACGAGAAGTACCACAGATTTTTATACGGCACTTGAGAATGAAGGTTTTGAGAGAAAGAAAACGAAAGCGGGTGTGATAGTCCGTGGAATACGCTTAAAATCAGACTTTTTAGATAATTAATGCATTCAAGGGTGGAGGTCATAGGAAGTCATTATATAAAACCCCTTTAGGGCAGAATTTTTGGTAAAAAATCACTCTATATAAAGTTTTAGAAATGACCTTTATAGACCTCCACCATTAAGAGATTGGAGGACATTATGCGTGAAAAAGAAATAGAACAAAGACTTGTGCGAGAAGTCAAAAAGCGAGGTGGTATTTGTCCGAAGTTTGTATCTCCTGGAATGAGCGGAATGCCTGATAGAATTATCCTTCTTCCAAGAGGTAAGTTTGCTTTTGCAGAATTAAAAGCATCGGGGCAGAAACCGAGGCCTTTGCAAGTAGCGAGGCATAAAATTTTGATGGGGCTGGGGTTTCGAGTCTATGTTATTGATGATGCAGAAAAGATTGGAGGTGTGATTGATGAAATACGAACCACATGATTATCAAAAGTATGCCACCCGTTATATTGAAACACATCCGATTGCAGCAGTCCTGCTTGATATGGGTTTAGGAAAAACAAGTATCACGCTGACTGCACTTAATGACCTGCTTTTTGATTATTTTGATGCACATCGTATTCTGGTAGTAGCACCTTTAAGGGTAGCAAGAAATACCTGGTCAGATGAAATTGAAAAATGGGATCACTTAAAAGACTTACAGTTTTCTATCGCAGTTGGCACAGAAACTGAAAGGCTGTCGGCTCTAAAGTAAAAAGCAGATATCTATATCATTAACCGAGAAAATCTTCAGAGGCTGATTGAGAAAAGTGGAGTTCCATTTGATTTTGATATGGTGGTTATTGATGAACTTAGTTCTTTCAAGAATCATCAAGCTAAGAGGTTTAAGTCACTGATGAAAGTAAGACCGAAAGTTAAAAGAATCGTAGGTCTTACGGGTACACCTTCAAGTAACGGACTTATGGATTTATTTGCAGAGTTCAAAATCTTAGATATGGGTGCAAGGCTTGGAAGATTTATCGGTCAGTACAGAATGGCATATTTCAAGCCGGATAAAATGAATGGACCTATCGTTTACAGCTATAAGCCAATGCCAGGAGCAGAGAAAGCCATATATGAAAAAATATCCGATATTACAATTTCCATGAAAGCAAAAGACCATTTGAAAATGCCTGAACTGATAAATTCAAAATATTTAGTGCATTTATCGGAAAAAGAAAAGAAGAAGCGGTTCTTGCAGCTAAGTCAAGAGATGGACATACAGATGAAGTCAAAGCAGTTATTTCTTCATTCGGTGTAGAAAAGCTGTCTGATATTGACCCTTCACAGTATGAGGAACTCTTGCAGAAGGTGGAGGTGATTTGATGGTGGCACACGCAATTTTGTCAGCCTCGGCAAGTCACAGATGGCTAAATTGTCCACCCTCTGCCAGGCTTTGTGCAGACAAAGAAGATAAAGCAAGTGAGTATGCCCTTCAAGGTACAGATGCACATACCCTTTGTGAACATAAACTCAAAAAGGCAATCGGGATGAAGAGCAGAAATCTCACAAACAGTCTTAGTTACTACGATGCCGAGATGGAAGAATGTGCAGAGGAATATGCAGGATTTTGTTCTTCTGTTGTAGAGAAAGTAAAGAAAAACTGTAAAGACCCAATTGTGCTGATTGAACAGAAACTTGATTTTTCGAAGTATGTTCCAGAGGGATTTGGTACTGGGGACTGCGTGATTATCGGAGATGGAACTCTTTATGTCATTGATTACAAGCACGGTAAAGGTGTGGAAGTGTCAGCAGAGAATAATCCTCAGATGATGTGTTACGCACTCGGAGCCTTGAATCTGTTTGACGGTATTTATGACATCAACGAAGTATCTATGACAATCTTCCAGCCTCGCAAGGAAAATATCAGTACATTTGTTATGGAAAAGGATGCACTTTATTCCTGGGCAGAGACTGTACTTGCACCAACGGCCAGACTTGCATTTGATGGCGAGGGTGATTTTAAGGAAGGAGAACATTGCCAGTTTTGTAAAGTAAAAGCTACTTGCAGAAAGCGAATGGAATACAACATGGAACTTGCAAAGTATGACTTTGAAATGCCTGCAACTCTTGAAGATGCTGAAATTGCAGTTCTTTTAACAAGAGTGGATGAATTTATTTCATGGGCAACTGACATCAAAGAATTTGCATTGCAGCAGGCTATCAGCGGAACACACTACGATGGGTTTAAGGTTATCGAGGGTCGTTCTAATCGTAAATATACCGATGAGGAGAAAGTGGCAGAAACTGTTACAAAGGCAGGACAGAATCCATATGAACAAAAGCTGCTAGGTATTACAGCTATGACCGCACTCCTCGGTAAGAAGAAGTTTGAAGAGCTGCTCGGCAGCTTGGTATATAAGCCACCTGGCAAACCAACACTCGTGCCGGAGAGTGATAAGCGTCCGGCAATGAATACAGCAAAAGATGATTTTAATGAAAATTAGGAGGAATTTATTATGGCAAATTTTAGTAATCCGATGAAGGTAATCACAGGTCCAAACACAAGATGGAGCTACGCAAATGTATGGGAGCCTAAATCAATCAACGGTGGCGCACCTAAGTACAGTGTCAGCCTTATCATTCCAAAGTCAGATAAGGTAACAGTGGAGAAAATCAAGAAGGCAATTCAGGCTGCATACGAAGAAGGTCAGGGAAAGCTTAAGGGTAATGGCAAGACAGTACCTGCACTCTCTGTACTTAAAACACCTCTTCGTGACGGAGATTTGGAGCGTCCGGATGATGAGGCATATGCAAACAGCTACTTCATCAATGCAAATTATGCAACAGCACCTGGCATTGTAGATGTAGACAGAAATACCATCATTGATCGTAGCGAGGTCTATAGTGGTGTGTATGGCAGAGCATCTATCAATCTCTATGCATTTAACTCTAATGGTAATAAGGGTATTGCCTGTGGTCTTAACAATCTTCAGAAGATTAAGGACGGAGAACTTCTTGGTGGCAAGTCAAGAGCAGAGGACGATTTTGCAACAGATGTGGATGATGACTTCTTAAGCTAAGACAAATAAAGACAATAGTGACAGTAGTGGTGGTGGCAGTGTGATTCGTTGCACTGTCACTTTTTGGTAGGAGCGTGATTATGATGAAAGCAATTAGTATAGATTTGGAAACATACAGTGATGTGGATTTGCAGAAATGTGGAGTATATAAATATGCTCAGTCGGACAACTTTGAAATATTATTATTCGGATATTCTGTGGACAGTGGAGAAGTTATTGTAGTAGACCTTGCACAGGGAGAAAATATTCCGAACGAGATTGTAAAGGCACTCACAGATGAGAGTGCAATCAAGTGGGCATTTAATGCAGCATTTGAGAGGGTGTGTCTGTCTGAATATCTGAGAAGATATTACGAGAAGGACTTTAGATCATATAGCATAAATGAAGATACAGTTGGTGATTATCTTGACCCGTCATCGTGGAAATGCTCCATGATATGGTCAGCCTATATGGGTCTGCCGTTATCTCTTGCAGGAGCAGGTGCTGTGTTAGGTCTTTCTGAACAGAAACTAACAGAGGGAAAAGACCTCATCAGATATTTCTGTGTTCCGTGTAAGCCTACGAAGGTCAATGGCGGAAGAACAAGAAATCTTCCACTACATGATACAGAAAAGTGGGAGATGTTCAAAAAATATAACAAGCGAGATGTAGAGGTGGAAATGTCCATCCAGGAGAAACTTTCAAAGTTCCCTGTTCCTGAATTTGTATGGGAAGAATACCATCTTGACCAGGAAATTAATGACAGGGGCATTGCACTTGATATGGCTGTAGTAAAGAATGCCATTTTATTTGATTCAAAGTCAAAGGCTGTACTCTCTGATAAAATGCAGGAATTAACGGGACTTGATAATCCAAACTCTGTGCAGCAGATGAAGCAGTGGCTTGCTGACAATGGGCTGAAAATGGGCAGTCTTGGCAAAAAGGAAGTGGCAGAAGTATTAAAGACTGCACCGGAGCCACTTCAAACCGTTCTTTCTCTTAGGCAGCAGCTCGCAAAATCATCGGTAAAGAAGTACCAGGCAATGGAGAATGCTGTGTGTAAGTACGGAAGAGCAAGGGGAATGTTCCAATTTTACGGGGCCAACAGAAGTGGCAGATGGGCAGGCAGACTTATACAACTGCAAAACCTTCCACAAAACCATATTACTGATTTAGCAGAGGCTCGTTCCCTGGTGGAGCAAGGCAACTATGATGCAATGAATATGCTTTACGATGATATTCCGGATACACTGTCGCAGTTAATCAGAACTGCATTTGTGCCAAGAAAAGGTAAGAAATTTATTGTATCTGACTTCTCTGCCATTGAAGCAAGGGTTCTTTCACATCTTGCAGGAGAAAAATGGAGAGCGGATGTATTTGCAAGTGGTGGAGACATCTATTGTGCATCAGCAAGTCAGATGTTTCATGTGCCTGTGGAAAAGCACGGGCAGAATGCTCACCTTAGACAAAAAGGCAAGATTGCGGAATTGGCACTTGGTTATGGTGGTTCGGTTGGTGCTTTGAAATCTATGGGAGCATTGGAGATGGGTCTTGCAGAAGAAGAACTTCAGCCACTTGTGGATATGTGGCGAGAGGCTAATCCGAATATCGTGAAGTTCTGGTGGGAAGTTGACCGTGCTGTGAAGAAAGCCGTCAAGGAAAGAATGCCATCAAAGGTCGGCTCTGTCAGCTTTTCATATAAGAGCGGAATGTTGTTTATTGGACTTCCAAGTGGCCGTAATCTCTCATATGTAAAACCTAAGATGGGTGTGAATCAGTTTGGGTCAGAGTCAGTGACCTATGAGGGAGTTGGTGATACAAAGAAGTGGGAACGAATCGAAAGCTATGGTCCTAAGTTCGTGGAGAATATCGTCCAGGCAATCAGCAAGGATATTTTGATGTATGCTATGAGGACTTTATCCCATTGCTTTATATGTGGTCATGTTCACGATGAACTAATCATTGAATGTGACAAGCGAGTGAGCCTTGCCGCTATCTGTGAACAGATGGGAAGAACTACACCTTGGATTGATGGTATTTTACTTCGTGCTGATGGTTACGAATGTAATTTTTATAAAAAAGATTAAATATGTGTCCAATTTCACCTCCTGCCGTGGCTACCATGTAGGAGGTGTTTTTTATGTCAGCAAAAACAATAACAAGAGTGGAAGAACCGATATGTGTGGTAAGCACGATCGAGGGAGAAATTCGTGATGAGCAGCTTAAAAGGGATTATTACTATTTCTTAGCACAAAAATTATCAAAAGATATGCTTGAAAAAGGTCTTATTACTGCGGACGAATTCAACAAATTAGCTGAGAAAAACAAGCGAAAATTCTCCCCATATCTTGCTGAGATTATGCCTTAAATAACTTGATATATATTGATTTGTACGGGAATATGGTCATGCAAAAGGAGGTCGAGTTGATGAAAAGGATAACGAAGATCGAAGAAGATATTATCCAAAAGCAGAAGATTAGAGTCGCAGCCTACTGCAGAGTTTCGACTGCAAGTGATGATCAGATTATTAGCCTTGATACACAAAAGGCACATTATGAAAGATATATCACATCCAATGAAGATTGGGAGTATGCGGGCATATTTTATGACGAAGGAATCACCGGCACCAAGAAAGAATGCAGAAACGGACTGATGGCATTGATAAAAGCTTGTGAAGATGGAAAAATTGACAGGATAATTACAAAGTCCATCAGCAGACTTTCAAGAAGTACAACCGATTGTTTGGAATTTGTAAGAAAACTTCTTGCTCTAGGTGTTACAGTGGTTTTTGAAAAGGGAAATATAGACACAAGCAAAATGGAAAGTGAACTCATGCTATCAATTCTAAGTGGGTTAGCTGAAAGTGAATCAAGATCCATTTCAGAAAATAACAAATGGTCAATTCAGAAGAAATTTCAAAATGGGACATTTGTTATATCCTATCCACCATATGGATATAAAAATGTTGGTGGTGAGATGACTGTGATTCCAGAACAGGCAATCATCGTAAAGCAAATTTTTGAGGATATCCTTAAAGGAGAAAGCACTCATTCCATAGCGAGTGCCTTAAATGATAAAGGGGTGAAAACCAAAAAAGGGAGCAAGTGGTCAGCAGGAACGGTAAATGCAATTATTAAGAATGAGAAATATGTTGGTGATGTAATATGCCAAAAGACTTATACGGATAGCGAATTTAACAGACATAGGAATGATGGGAATCTTACGCAGTACTTATGGGAAAATCATCATTAACCAATCATAGACCGTGACACCTTCTCCAAAGCAAATACGATGCTTTTGCAAAGAGCAAAGGAAAAGGGCAATGGAATTAATACAGAACGATATCAAAATAGATATGCACTTTCCAGCAAAGTAATATGTGCAGAATGTGGTGGTGTATTTAAAAGAAGAAAACACTACAAGCCAAGCGGTGATTATATTGCCTGGTGCTGTAATAATCACATCAATCATACAAAGCCTTGTTCCATGAAGTATATTACTGATGACGCTATCAAGGCTGCCATTCTTACCATGAAAAATAAGCTGATTTTTGCAGAAGATATTCTTCTAAAACCACTTCTTTACAGCTTACAAGGATTTGATGACAAAGACAGACTTCTGAATATTGAGGCGATAGAAAATCAACTGGAGAAAGTTACAGAGGAACGTCAAGTGCTGGCAAGCCTTATATCAAGTGGATTATTAGAACCAGGCATGGCAAGTAGCGAAAACAATAAGCTGAATGCAAGGGAAAGACAGCTCAATGCTGAAAAAGACAGCATTATGAATTCTGTTCTTGGAGACAGAGATAAAATTCGAGAGCTGGAAAAACTGATGAAACATCTGCCACAAGAAATGACTGCCGATGATTTTTTCTCATAGTTTGTAGACAAAATCTTAGTACTTTCAAGAGAAGAGATTCAGCTTGAATTAAAATGCGGTCTGAAACTAAAAGAAAGGTTGGTGGCAAAATGAAGCATATACCATATGGGTACTTGATTGTAGATGGAAAGGCTGCGGTGGATGAAGAAAAAGCAAAATGCGTTAAAACTCTATTTGAAGAATACACAAAGGGCCTTGGACTTATCGAATCTGTCAAAAGAGCAGGGCTTAAAATGTATCATGGAAGTGTTGGAAGAATTCTTAGAAATACGCACTATCTTGGTGATGATTACTATCCACAGATTATTGATAAGGTGACCTTTGACAAAGCTGAGGAGATGAGAAGAAAAAAGGCAGCAAGCCTTGGCAGAGTAAGAGAACTAAAGGAAGATGAAAAAATAGTTATAGCTACCCAATTTACGGTTCCAAGGATTGAAAGGAAATACAAAGATCAATTTTTGCAGGCTGAATATGTTTATAGTCAAATTGAAAGTGTGGTGAATTCAGATGAATAGAAGTGTTACAGTAATTCCACCTAAACGAAGGGTTGGAAATACCATCGCAAAGGAAGAAAAGCCAAAGCTGAAGGTTGCGGCATATTGTCGTGTTAGTACAGATAGCGAGGAGCAAGCATCAAGCTATGAAATGCAGGTAGAGCATTATAAGGCATTTATACAAAAAAACGAAGAATGGCAATTTGCGGGAATATTTGCAGACGACGGGATCAGCGGTACCAATACAAAGAAAAGAAGCGAGTTTAACAGAATGATTGAAGAGTGTATGGCTGGTCATATTGATATGATTATCACAAAATCCATCAGTCGATTTGCCAGAAACACCATGGATTGTCTTAATTATATTCGAAAATTAAAGGATAAGAACATTCCCGTTTTCTTTGAGAAAGAGAACATTAATACAATGGATGCAAAGGGCGAGGTGTTGCTCACGATTATGGCATCGCTTGCACAACAGGAATCAGAATCCTTAAGCAAGAATGTAAAGCTTGGACTTCAGTTTCGATATCAGAATGGAGAAGTACAAGTAAACCATAATCGCTTTATGGGATATACCAAAGACGATGGTGGAAATTTAGTCATTGAGCCAAGGGAAGCAGAAATCGTAAAGCGAATATATCTCGAATATCTACAAGGGGCAAGTCTTAAGCAAATCGGGGATGGACTTGAAAGGGATGGCATTTTAACGGCAGCAGGTAAACCAAGGTGGTGTCCCGAAAGTGTTAAAAAGATACTCACCAATGAAAAATATATCGGTGATGCACTTCTTCAAAAGACCTATACCATAGACGTTCTTACCAAAAAACGAGTAAAGAATAACGGACTTGTGCCACAGTATTATGTAGAAAACAGCCATGAGGCAATTATTCCAAGGGAGTTATATGCTCAGGTTCAGGAAGAACTATTAAGACGAGCCAATCTTCATAGTGGAAAAGACAGAAAGAAAAGAGTTTACAGTTCTAAATATGCACTATCAAGCATTTGCTATTGCTCAAAATGTGGAGATATCTACAGAAGGACGGCTTGGAACAATCGTGGGAAAAAGCATAATGTATGGAGATGCGTCAATAGAATTGAAAGAGGACCGGATATATGTGATGCACCGACAGTCGAGGAAGAGGAACTTAAAGCAGCAGTGGTTCGAGCCATCAATCAAGTTTTAGGTGGCAAGGATGAGATGCTCGAAACCTTAGAAGAAAATATAAGAACGGTTCTGGCACTTGGGGATGATAATTCTTTAGAAAGTATCAACGAGCGAATGGAAGAGCTGCAAAAAGAACTCTTAAAGATCGCCAATGCCCATAAGGATTACAGTGACCTTGCAGATGAAATTGACAGGCTTAGGGAACAAAAACAGAATTTAATGACAAAGAGTGCTGAGCGAGAAGTCTTGAAACAGAGGGTGGCAGAAATGAAGGAGTTCCTAAACGAGCAGATTGGAAAAATTGAAGAATACGATGAAAGCCTGGTTAGAAGAATACTTGAGAAAGTAACGATTTATGATAGCTATTTCACGATGAAATTTAAATCTGGGGTTAGTGTAGATATTAGAAGATAACAGAGTACTAGGGTACCTTGCAGCATTGCAGGGTGTTTTTTCGTTGTAGAAAGTTCATCTGTACGTCACGTGCCAGTCTTGTATTTTTGCAAATTGTATGTTATAATAAATTATCTTATTTGTGTTAGAACTAACAAGAGTTAGGAATAGGAGCGACATATATGATTAAAAACAATATAGAAGTAGATGTAAAAGTAAAGTGCATAGAGAATGGAATTACGCAGGCACAGCTTGCGGAAACAATCGGAACAACAGGTCAGTACGTCAATCGCATCATCAAAAAGCAAGACGGTGTTGTAAATAAGACTTTTGTACAGATGCTTGAGGCTTTGGGGTATGATGTTGAACTGATTTATGTAAAAAGAGAGGGATAAGTTCGGATTTGACGAGGCAAATGCTATGGATATGAGTTTTAATATTGGTAAAGCATTTCACGACCGCTTGGCATCAAATATAGGGTTGGATAAATACCAATACATTGTGGAACAGGTAAATAATATTAGAACATAAATAACGGGAAGGAATGGTGATGCATGGAGCGACATATTGGTACATGGTGTAAAGAAAATGATTCAACTAAATCAGAAGTAGGAGAACTTTTGATTGATGGGAATCATTTGGAGTTTTATAGCCGATTTCATGGCCTTGTTTTTCCAGAAACCTTTATTGGAGAGGATGGTCAATTTCGATATAAAGTATTTGTAAATGGATACGCAAAACCAGGACAAAACAGAATTCTAGACTATACTTCATCTCATAGAGTGTTTTATGTCCTGATGCAGAATTTTGATTTTTCAAAAGGAGCAGATATTTCCAAGGTAGAAGAGTTTTCATTTGCTATTCGAGAATTGACAGAATGGCTTGGTATTCAAACAGTTTTTTATTGTTGTACAGACCAAGATGAACCAGCTGCTGGTGAGGTGCATTTGGAGCCTATTGTTATTCATGAAACAGACCCGCAAATTGAACTGTATTTTGAATCGGAAACATATGAGAGTATATCATCACTTGAAGAAGACATAGCAATTAAAATAAAAAAAGAACCTCGAATTCGCGTAACATATAATCAGCCAGCAAATATTCAGAGAATACAGAATGATATAGAGTGTATTATGCAATTCTTTGGATTGTTGATTGGTAAAGTATCCACAGCAGATAATATCCGGCTATCTATTGAAGGACAGAAACTTAAGAGCTGGTTGTATATTAACCATGATTATTCCTATAATCTAATGAATCGAGATGTTATGGATAGGCCAAGGACGTACCATTATGTGCTTGGAGATAATTTGATTCTGTATTTTTCTAATTGGCGTAAATTCTGTCTTGATGACCAGTTCACGTTGTTAAGGAGAATATATTTTTCTGTAAATGATAGAAAAGAGATATTTGCAGAGGAAATATTCGTCGAATACATGAGAATATTAGATGGATATCATACAAGAATATCTGGTGATGCAGAAACAGAAGAGAAATTAAAGAAAGCATTAAAGGCTGCATCAAAAGTTATTAAAACTCAGATTTTTGAAGAAGATAACCGCCCAATTTTTGAAGAAGCGTTTCAAAGTGTGTTGCCAGATTGGAAGTATAATTCTTCAAATATGGGTGATATTTCTGGTTGGATAGCAGCCGGTTATTTGGAAAGAAAATCTTTATCTCATCGCTTAAAAGAGTTGGATAATCTGTACTTTGGTATTATTAGGAGTAACGCAGGAGACATTGAACGTTTGGCGAGTAATACAGAGAAACGCAAGGATATGACGAATGAACAGATTGTTGAATTGTTCTACAGGAAACTTGGTGATACCAGAAATTATTATTCTCATTATAAGAAGGACAAAACTGGCATATTGGATTTTTCACAAATGAATGATTCAATACGAGTCTTGAAAGCAATCATTATTTCTATTTTCCTATCTCATATGGGTATAGAGAAAGACTTGATACGTAGAATTATCGAATTCGATAGCGGACTACATTTCCAGACACAGTTTTTGAGAAAACCAGAAGAACGACCTTTTCTTCACACGCAAGAATGGTTAAAAACTATCGAAAAAGAGTCTGTCGCACAACAGGATAGTGATGATTGATATATTCCCACAAACGAGAAAAATGCCTTTGATATGTTTGGTCGAACAGGGAAAGGCTAAAAAGTGGTATTTGACATTCATAAAGTCAACTCGTGCCATTGTGAGACGGTGGTATTGATGTCAAGAAAAGATAAATAAATGCCAGAAAGTGGCGTATTTTCGGGCTTTTTCGGAAGTTGGGATTAGAAGCCTGACCTTCGAAATGGCTCGGTTGTATTCTGCGGAAACATATCTACTGTGAAAATGTGTGTCAGGTTGTGACCTCGGATTAGATAACGCAAATTGAGGCGGTGGATTAGATGTCAGGCATTTTGGGCAGATTTTTGAAAACCGAAAAAGCTGACAACAAATCCGGCAACTCGATAGTAAAGGCATTTTCGGGCAGTGGAATAGATGTTAAGGGAGGCAGAACTTGCGTGGGACAAATATTTGATTTTAGTGAAATTGAAAAAAGTGAAACGGCAATTAAAAAAACGTGGTCAGAATTTCGAGATGCTTTAGCAAAGAGAATGTTTTCTTTTGATGAAGTGGAAAAAGCAAAGGGCTATACTTTTTTGAAGGTTTATGATGATTTGTTTCATCAACATTCAGGAATTGACCACAAAACGATAACGATAAGAGATTTGAATGGGTTGCTTATTGGTAGAGGAACTATCTTGGATGAACATGAAGTTCTGGATTATGAACGTTTTATTCCTAAAAAGATGTTTATCAAAAAGGATAGCAGATTTAGTCCTGCGGGAGTAGAATGGCTTTATTTAGCACTGGGAAATGAAACTGATATACATGAATGCTCTTAGGCAGAATGTAGAGCAGAAGATGGAAACAGATTTGGATTTTGCCATTTTTCTTTTGAGAATAGTTCTTTGGATTTAAAACTGGTTGATTTGACAATTGCTGATGATATTTCATATAAAGAGCTGAATTTTCGTTTGGAGGAATATGGACAAAAGCAAGTTAAAAAAGGGATAAAAGCTGCAAAGGCCCTCGGTTTTATTCCAAAACATAATGTAAGCGAAGATGAGTTTAAAAAACTCTTTACGCAATGGGGAGTTTATACATACACAAAATTACTCTCAGAGCAGATATTTGTACCTATAAGTGACACAGATGATAAAACCTTAATGTACGCTCCTTTTCAGACAATGGCTCAGTACTATATTTCTTTGGGATACTCAGGCATTGTTTATGGTAGTACGGTCTCTAAAGTTGGAAAGAATATTGTGTTATTTGATAAAACAATTGCTTGTCCAGATGGTGATATAGAGGACTATAGAATTTAATAATTCGCATAAATTACAAGACCTATTACAGAGGAGGCTTTAAATATGGACGATAATGTAATACATATTCCACCAGAAGATATAGAGATTATTGATGCTTCTGAGTACAGTGAGGATTTAACAGAATACTTTAATGATATGCCGGAGGTGGCTCGACCACTCGTGAAAGGAGCGAAAGAGGCATTTTCAAAGATAGAACAGATGCTTTATTCTGCTCCAGCATTTATTAATCTTGTGAAGGCAAGTGTTCCAGAACAAGATTTTCAGGCTATTCTTACTGACGATCAGAAGGCAAAAATTGCAAGTGGTGCATTAAAATTGATGACAAAGAAAGATGGTTCATTGATGGTAAATCTTGTGAATCCTGAAACCAACAAGATTGTATCAACAATATCTCTTCAAAATGTTAATCTTTCACCAGCACTATCACAGGCAATGACGAGCTATGCATCCCAGATGCAAATGGCACAAATCGCTGAGCAAATTCAAGTGGTTCAATTGGCAATCGAAGAAGTGCGTCAGGGACAAGAATATGATAGGTTGGCAATGGCATATAGTTGCCAGCAGAAATTAATCCAAGCTATGGAAATAAAAAATCCTGAGTTGAAAGCGATGGCTTTACTTCAAATTGCATCAGATGCAGAAGACAGTAGAAATGTAATGTGCTATAACATATGTTACACAAATGAATAAAAAAAGAGAGGAACTCTGATACAATGGTAATAAGTACAAAACCAAAATGTAAAGGAGTCCTCTCATGTCTATTATAACAGAAGAAATGCGTTACCGTCAAAAATTATGTGAATATGCTAAAAAATATGGAGTTACAAAAGCCGCAAGGCGCTATCATACAAATCGTCAATTTGTGTACAGGCAACTTAAAAAATATGATGGAACTGTAAGAAGTCTAGCTTTGAGGTCAAGAAGACCAAAAAACAGCCCCAAAGCACATACAGAGGAAGAACTGACACTAATAAAAAAAATGTTAAAACGTAATGGAGTATATGGTCTAGCTGAAGTTTACGTTAGATGCTGTAAAAAAGGATATACTAGAAGCTTCTCAAGTATGTGTAGGCAAATTAGAACAAGAGGGTATAAAGAAGCAGAAATACGTCGAAAAAGCTATACAAGATACGATAAAATAGATGGGAAGTATCCAGGAGATAAAGTTCAAGTAGACATAAAATATGTTCCTGACGATTGTATAAAATTTCCTGCATATGGATATAAATACTATCAAATCACAGGTATAGATGAATACAGTAGAAAAAGAGTTTTGAAGATTGTAAAAGAAAAAAGCACTCATGAAACAAAAAAATATCTAAATGATTTAGAAAGATTAATGGGCTTTCCAATCCATATTGTTCAGGTAGATAACGGCTGCGAATTTGTTAATGACGTTGATAAAACAAGTAAAGAAAGTGCATTTGAGAAGGCTGCATATGAACTTGGTATTACAATAAAAAGAACAAGACCATATTCACCATGGCAAAACGGAAAAGTTGAAAGAAGTCATAGAGAAGATGGAAAAATTCTATATAAGCGAAAAATATTTACTAGCGAAAAAGAATTGATAAAACAGGTGGAAAAGCATGAGAAAAGATATAATAGTACAGCAAAAACAAGTTTAAAATTTAAAAGTCCAAATGAAGTTGTAAAAGAGTATTTCCAAAATACATCTTGCTAGTATAAAAATTAAAATGAATCAAAGTCAAGGTACGCACAGCTCTTCTCCTTGACTTCGAATCCTTTAATTTTTAGATTGAAGATGTAAATTTGGAAAAACTTTCTTATTAGTGTAACATATGTGTTTACAACTAAGACGGCGAGGTGTTTTTGTTGTTGTAGAGATATTGACTTAGCTGTTATAATGTATCTATTAAGGATAATTTTGTACATCCTATTGGAAGGTGAATTCTATGGTAAAGAATAATATTGAAGTGGATGTAAAAGTGAAATGCATTGAAGCCGGAAAGACGCAGGTGCAGCTTGCAGAAGAGATTGGCACTACTAGCCAGTATGTTAACCGGATCATTAAGAAAAAAGATGGGGTTGTTAATAAAACCTTTGTACAGATGATGGAAAAGCTAGGTTATGATATTGAGCTAACCTATGTGAAGAGAAAGGAATGCTAAGGAGGATAATATTATGGCATATGAGACACCATTAACAATAGCTGAGGTAATGAAGGACATTACTGCAAATAAATATATTTTACCTTCTATTCAGCGTGAATATGTTTGGGATACCGAGCAGATTGAAGCTTTGTTTGATTCTCTTATGAGGGACTATCCGATAGGGACATTCCTTTTCTGGGAGATTAATAAGGAATATGTAAACGACTATGACTTTTATGGATTTATTAGAAATTATCATGAGTATAAAGGTGTACATAATAAGAAAGTCGATTTAAAAGGTTTGGATGGCGTGACAGCTGTTCTTGATGGACAGCAACGTCTCACCTCAATTTATATAGGGCTTAAGGGAACCTATGCCTATAAACTTAAATATATGGCAAAGAAAAATCAGGAGGCATACCCAACTAGGAAATTATACTTAAACTTACTATCAAATTCTACGGACAGTAGTAACGAGTATGAGTTCAAATTTCTTACAAATAAAGAAGTGCAAAATGATGAAAATACATACTGGTTCGAAGTCGGTGAAATCCTTAATATGAAACAAGATGGTGACGTTGCGATGTTTGTTACTAAAAATATAGGTTTTTCAAAGGAGTTTAAGTATACTGAAGAACAGACAATATTCGCTATTAATGCTCTGTCTAAGCTATATAACATTATTAATAAGGTTGGCACGATTAGTTATTATAGAGAGAAGACGGTAGAACTCGATAAAGTTCTAAATATATTTATTAGAGTCAACAGTGGAGGGACACCTCTAAGTTACTCTGACTTGCTTCTATCCATAGCTTCTGCACAGTGGGAAAACCATGATGCGAGAGAAGAAATTATTGAGTTTGTTGATGATGTAAATGCAGTAGGAGCAGGATTTAAAATCAATAAAGATTTTGTGCTGAAGACGGCGTTGGTTCTTAGTGATTTTACGGATATTGCTTTTAAGGTGGACAATTTTAACAAACAAAACATGATTAAAATTGAAAACAATTGGGATAATATAAAGAAAGCTATTAAACAGGCGGTTCTTTTGGTTTCATCATTTGGTTATTCAGGTGAAACACTAACATCAAATAATGCGCTGATTCCAATTGCATATTACCTTTTTATTAATGGTATGCCGGATAACTTTGTTGATTCAGGGGCAAACAAGAATAATAAAGATAAAATAAAGAAGTGGCTTATACGTTCTCTGTTAAAGAAGACATTCAGTGGACAACCAGATAATGTGATTAGACCAATTCGTGAGATTTTAAAAGCAAACGGAACAAATGAGTTTCCATTAGACAGTATCATCGACAAGTTTAAAGGTACAAATAAATCCATACAGTTTACGGATGAAGATATTGAGGAGTTCCTTTTGAAACTTAAATATGGAAAGAGTGACACACTTTCAACTCTCATGTTGCTATATCCATCACTAGATTTCAGTAATAAATTCCATGAAGATCATATGTATCCGAAGAGCAAATTTACAAAAACTTATCTCCGAAAGCAGGGTGTTCCTGAGGAACAATTAGATTGGTACATTGCAACGGTTAATGATATAAGTAACCTTCAGCTTCTTGCTGCACAGCTTAATGAAGAGAAGCTTGCTACTGATTTTGATGAGTGGTTTAACGAACAACATCCTACAGATACAGATAAGATTCAGTATAGGACTGTGAATTATCTGCCAGATATGGAGTATTCATATGAAAATTATCCAAAGTTTATAGAGGATAGAAAAGCACTTTTAAAAAAACAGTTAAGTGCAGTTCTGCTTTAGGATAATATGGGTTGTTATACTAATAAATGTGATATGTTCCCAAGAACTATTAAATCAACAGAATGTGCCAATGTAAGCTATGGTATCAGCTCGTGCCATGTTGAGACAATTGTGTTGCTTTCCAAACTAGATTTAAAGAAATATATTAGTCTGGAACTTCCGATGGATGATATGGACTTAACAAGTGCTGAGAGTAAGGCTACCTATAAGCAAATTCAAAATTATGTTTTAGAAAAATATGGATTTAAGGTATCTAATTTGTATATAGCACAAGTAAAAGAAAAGTATGGAATTAAAGAAAGAGAAAATTATAACAAACGTAAAAATAATGACTCGAAGCAACCGATTTGCCCAATAGAAAAAGAAGAAGCAATAAAAGATGCATTTAGGTATTTTCAGATGATTTGAGAAAGGTTGATATAGTTATGGATACAAAGGATGGTTTAAGAGTAAAATACTATTCTACAAATGATTTAAGCTGCGGATTTTATTTGAAGAGAATTGAAGATGTTGTTTGTGATTCTGTGATTGAGAAAAAAAGAGTCGATATTAACGAAATTATTGAATTATATAATATACAACAGTTTTTTCAAAATAGAATCTATTCTATACATTGGACAAAACAACAGTTGAAAGATTATAGTGAAATTGTAAGTAACTTTTCAAAAGCAATAGGTATATTTTTTTCGAAAATTAATATAGATAAAATAGAAAGTATGTTTGATGCTATCTATTATGATTATAGAGATGACTTTTGGAAACTTATAGAAAAGTATAAGGTTTATGAAAAAATTTCAGTCGAGCAATTTAGAAATATAACTTTGAATAAACATTTTCTCTTAAAGGATGTTTTGAAGTGTAAAAATCTAGTTAAAAAGTTTTCAGGTGAAATAGTTACATATATGGAAAAAAATCCATTTTGCGCTGAAATTATGTTGAGTTACTACTTGGAAAAGCATGACAGAAATATAGAATCTTTATATTTTCCAGTTGAACTATCAAACGAAAAGAAAACATTAATATTAGATAAGTACATAACAAGTAACTCACCTAACACTAATTATCTAAAACTAGTTTTTGAATCAAATAGTACAAATAACCTGTGTTTGACAGATAGATTAAAGCTAAAAGCAAAAAGAAAATATGATGAAGAGATTGAGACTTTATTCAAAGAAAGAACTGGATTTGAATATGGTGTACAGGTTTCTTTCTCTAATAAGATAGATGAAGAATTTAAATTTGAAACAGATAATAAGAGAATTCTATCGGTTTTGTACAGTGCAAAATGGATAAAAGAAAATTTGGATTATCCAACATTATTAAATAATTTTATTTATTTATTTGGATATACAGATATGCAATGTAGATCTCTTCATGTTTCTAGGAAATCTCAAATGAGTGTTATAGAAAAAAATTTAGGGATTAAAGGAAGAAAAGAATATACTACTGGAATTGTATTTCAACAAATTCAGATGTTAGCAGAACTTCAAACGATTGGATATTGTAATGAATTAGAAAAGTATAATATATATTTGGAAGACATTATCGAATGGTTTTTTTGTGATTATTTAGAAGAAGAATTTAGTGTAAAAGGCTTTAGTTTTAATAAATCTTCACGTTCTGTATCATATCTTGAAAAATGTAGGAATATTGCTGCTGAATTTGATAATCTTTTAAAGAGATTTAAAATTTATTGCGAAGACGTAGAAATTGATGATGAATTATTACATATATCAACAGAGCATATATTTATTAAAGATATACCAAGTATGGTAAGTAATAAATATATTTATCCATATGGAAATGATTATCAAACGATAAGTAATTTATTATTTTCGGATCAATCAATAATTCATTACCTCCCTAAATTACCAAATAATTATGATTCATTTTATTGTTTATTAGGAAAAGAAAATGTCTATTATGATATGTTTGAAGATTATCAAATACCTAGCATTGACTGGTTAATTGAACATAATATTATAAAAATTGATGACAAAAAAAGAATAATACCAGATTTGGGAAAGATATTGATACTAAATGAGTTATACCAACATGATGTAGTATGTTTTAGCTATATGAAAAAGTATCAATCTGTTATTCTGGAATTAAATAAAATGGGATTGGTGGAGTTTTCTTCATCATTATTTTCGAGACCAGAACAGGATTATTATAATTATCTATTTAATAAGTCCGAATTTGACAATGGATTAGATATTCGTAATAGATATACACATGGTACGCAAATAGTAGATGAAAACAAAAATAAACAGGATTATTTTATTTTTCTCCGAATTATGATTCTTATAGTTATAAAGATAAACGAAGAATTTTGCTTAAAGTATCCTAAAAAGAAAGATTGATAATTAAATTGAATTTTAACAGTTTTTATGTATTATTGTAGGATAAGTTTGGACAATGATGAGCAAGTTGAGTGCGTAGTATTGATGTCTATGAAAGACAAATAAATAGCGAAAAGTAATGTATTTACGGGCTTTTTTGAGATTAGTAGGTAGCTCATGAAAGTCCGTATTTCTTATATTGAAACATATCTACTGTAAAAACGGTCAGAGAGGTTAGGTTGTGGATTAGATGTTGTGGGTTGTTGTGGCACGGGGATAGATGTTATCTAGGGGGCAAACTCAATTTGAGTGAGTGATTTAGATGTTGTCTAATCCAGCAACTCGACTGTTGGCAATACAGCAGGCAGTGGATTAGATGTTATGGAAGGAGGTACACCAATGGGGGATTCTGTATGGATTTGGCCTTCAGCGGATATGGATTTTTGGAAAATAAATAATGAAGAAACATCCGTAATTATTAAGTGGAGTAGAAATTGTTTTGAAGATTATAAAGCGCTCTCATATCATTTCTATGAGTGTGGTTATAAAACATTTACAGATGTGATTGAAAGTGGGCACGATAACATTAAATCGGATATGTGGTTTCTAACAGGTATATTTTTGTTACGTCATAGTCTTGAACTTGGCTTGAAATCTTTACTATGTCGAGTATTACCTCGGAAGAGAGATATTCAAGATTCTTTCGAAGACTGCTGTCATGATGTATCTATGTTGTTAAAAAAATACATAGATACAGGTAGAGAAAGCTTTTTGACTAATGAGATAGTGTCAACTTTTTATGGAGTTTTTTCATCCTAATTTCCAAAACAGTTAATTTTCATTCTTCCCATTGATTTAACTACTTTTTGTGATGGACTAGATTCATCGAAGATGAACTTTGGATTATCGAAGATCTCCCAATTTATTTTTTCTCTTCTCTCTACGATATTTTCTAGTTCTTTATTTTTTTCTCCCTCAAAAATTCTTTTATCTATTTTTTTCCCATTCTTCTTATATACTCTTAAATAACTTAATTTTCCAAGTGTTTCTTTTCCCCATCCCATCGGATGCCTACTAAATCGTTCTGATAATACATGACTTATTTGACCCTCTGTACAGCTTCCTGGCACTTCTAACGTATATCTATTCACTATTCCTTCCCAGTTGTTTATTATGTATTTACATACATTTTCACATCTTTTATTTGACCTTTCATCTTCACACGACTTAACTAATTCTTCCAATAGCACTTTTGCTTCTTCTTTCTTGTTTTCTTTTATCAATTTCTCTAGATTTTTTACTATTTTTTTATCATCTCCAATTTTTCTTATTGTATTCAAGTATTTTTTTACATGAAATCCATCGCAAACATAGACTCTCTGGCTATAATCTTCTAGCCCATTTTTTATCCACATTCCCCCATCTGCATGAATATACAATTTTTCTAACTCCCCTACATCATAGTTTTTTTGAATGTATTTATCTACAATCCTCCATAAATCCTTTGTGTTAAATTCCTTATCTACAAAATGCTGGATATTGATTGTTTTCCTTCTTGATTTTGATATTGCTTTTATTCCCTCTGACACGCTCACCATTGGCACAATTTGATTTTTCCTTCCTATTTCTTTATTAGGCTTCTGAGTGTGCACATGATCTTCATCTGCAAATATATGTAGCTCTTTAACAGCCTTTCGTTCCCTATTTTTGCAAATTGATATATTCTCTATTTTGCTTTTTAATATCGCATTTCTTACGCTTTGTCTACTAATACAATCGACTCCAACTAGAGCTTTACTTTTCTCATATGAATATTCTGTCGCTTTATCAACTAATGCAGCTTTTATATCAATACTTATTCTTTCATATGCTTTTATCCCTAAAATTTCGTCCATTGGCTTAATATATTTTTTATTTGTTGAATCATAGTAGTTATCTCTTTTGTACTCTATTTGACCTAAGCAAGTCAAAATACTACGACTTATATTTTTTTCTTTTAATGATAATCCTTTACTCTTTCGAGTATATTTGTCTTTTCGTATTTTTTCATTCATATATTCTATATGCTTTTCTACCAATTCTTTAGATGTCTTCTTGCACTCTTCCAGAATTTTAGGACAAACCGATGACAAATCCTGTTCTTCATCAAATATTAATATTTTTTCTATATTTTTTACCAATTCTAAGCAATATTGTTGTATAATAGTTTCCATAGAGATTACTCCTTTGTTTAGTTTTTTGGGTTAACTGTATTTTAACATATTAGGATGTAATCTCTATTTTTTTATTCCAAAAACTCCATACTTATTTTACACTAACGACTAATGAAGAGACAGAATGGTTGACAGCCTATTTAGATTCGTTAGAGGAAGTCGATAAAAAATCGGATATGTTCAGATTTCAATTTGAAGACGACTTTCTTTCAAAATACAGAGATAAGTTTTTGGACAATGTGGTTGTTGCCAATAATTTGTTACAAGCATTTGCGTTAGTAAAGAAATGCATTGAGAAAGGAATTGTTTCTGAAGAGGATGAATTTGACCATAACTTAAAACCTGAATTCTTTGTTTTTGCTTCACATGGATTTGGAAATTGCTATTTGTGGCAAAGAATCTCAGATGAAGGCTTCCATGTCAAGGTCACTGGATATACCGAAGTGATTGATTATATCTATAAAAATCATCAGATATCAAACAAAGTTAAATTATATCCACTTATTTTTATGTTCCGAAATACTATAGAGTTATGTTTGAAGAGATTATTTTATAGTAGGGTCGATAATGGTGTACCGTTAAAAGTATTCAACTCGAAACGAAAAAGCCATTATATAAAAAAAGATTTATGGAAAAATGTAAAACCGGTAATTGTTAAATATGCGAATGATTCCGATGAAGATTTAGCAATTGTAGATATCGTTGAAAAGCTACTCGATGAAATAAATTCATTAGATAAAAACGGAGATAATTTCCGATATCCTACATCTTACAGTTTAGAGTATAGAATTGATAACAAAAAAATGGATTTGAGTAATGTGTATACGTATCTAAAAGCAATAATAAACTTTCTTGAAGGGTGTGATTCTATGCTTGATGCAATTGCAGATTATGAAAGTGAGATGAAGGCAGAATACGAATCCGAAATGATGGCAAATATAGATTGTTATTAGAATCTTTGATATTCTCGAAAATTACAAAGCCTATTATAGAGACAATAGGAGGTTCAAAATAAATGGAATACATAGGAATAGGTATTGTCATAGCTGTAGCAATAGCGGCAGACATTATCATCTATAAAAAATTAAAGAAGAGAGAAACTATTCCATCAAACGATTTGGTGTCGGTGCCATCAACAGTTATAAGTGGAAAAGATGAGCTTGCCAATGTTCATCAGGCAAATGAACTTGTTATTCAGATGGAGAAGCTCCCAGCTGAAGCTATTGATGATGAGACTAAGCTAGTAGAAATTACAGATAGCAAAGTTCTGGCTCATGTTCCGGAATTAGCTCAGGATGGTAATGCAGCAAATGGCGAAGTGTTGTATCGTGCGGTTATTCCTGCAGGTGCCAAACTGACAAATTCTAAAGCAATGGAAGGTGCTGTACGCGGTATCTATCATGGTGTTGATGGCATCAATGGTCATGCTAATCTTGTGGCTGTAGAAGCACAAAAAGGAACTGCGGTATTTGTCAATACTGTAGCAGTGGCGATGGGTGTTGCATCAATGGTTGTTGGCCAGTATTACATATCACAGATAAATGCTGAGCTAGGTGAAATTAGTGATGGTATTTCTCAGATACAGGATTTTCAGGATAATGAGTATCGCAGTAGAATATTTTCACTCGTGGCTCATGTAAAGAAGATTGCTGATTTTCAAACCGAGATTTTAGAAAATGATGAGTTGCGTATTTCGAAGATTGCTCAGCTTGATAGTTTGGAAGAAGAATGTACGTAGCTTCTTGGACAAGCCAATCTTACACTCGCAGGCTTCGCAAAGAAAACGGATCTGGATTATGAAACTTATGAGAAGGTATTAGGTAATGCACAGAACTGGTTTATGTATCAGAAGTCATTATTAGATGTACTTTACAAGATATCTGATTTGAGATACACATTGCACGTGGGTGCTGTATCAAGAGAACAGTGCGTTGCGTTATTACCAACCTACACAAAGCAAGTAAGCGATACGCAAGAACGACTTACAGCATGGCATGATAGTACAACTCAACGACTAGGCATCGAAACTGATGAAATTCGTAGAAAAAGAGCTGGATTTGATGGCGTGATTCATTTTATTCTGGGACTGTTTAACGATGATTTCAATTTCCGTTCAATAGAAAAGAAAACCGCAACGATGATTTCTGTACAGGCATCTGGTCATGAATCGTTACATATTGTGGATATATCAGAGCTATATGCAGAAGATGTACAACTAATTTCAAAAGATGGAAAGATTTATTATCTTCCTGAAAGAATAGCAGAATAAATAAAAACAATCCTCTCAACCATCATGGCTGGGAGGGTTTCGTGCATCTATGCTTATCTTTCAATATCGACCTTGAGTCCTGATTTTAATTCCACAGTGCAGTGGGTAGGCCAGATTATGATTTGCTTAAGCCGGCGTTTTACAAGGGCCTCATCAAACTCCTTAAGGTCGGAAGGTTGGTCTTTAACGAAATCCTGCAATTCTGTGATGCGCTGCAGTTGTTCATCACGTTGTACCGTATCCATTGAGGCCAATTGGGGCTTTTCTCTGAGTGCAAAAATATGGTCGGCTATCTCATCGTAGGCTTGCTTCTTTGTTGTTGGCCCTTTTAACAAGCTCCTGCTGAAGTTCCATAAGTTTATCATCATTCCATCAGTGGTAATTGCTGCAGAAGCTCTGATGATCGATGTGATATTTTGTTTTAGCTGTTTCTGATATTTCAAGAGAAATGTTCCCTAACGCAAAGATAGTATTAGATAAGGGAGACATCTTCAGAACGATTATTCCTCTAAAGAAGATAGCGACGCAGAAGGTGGGTGGCGAGAATGTCCCTCACGATAGGAATGAACTTATGGAATATATAAAAGCACATGTAAGATTAAATAACAAAATTACAAGGCAGGATATGGCAGAAGGTGCAGGGGTAAGTGTCAAAACGATACAAAGGGCTTTGAAAGAGATAGATAATCTGAATTATGTAGGTAGTGGAAATAATGGACATTGGGAACTTAATGAGAAAAAGTAAGCAGTGGTAAGTTGAAACTATCTATCAGCTTAAAGCTATTGAAAAATGAATTTTTTTGAGATATAATTTGAATAAGTTCAGAGGTGATACACTATGGTTAAGTACAGGCTTTCTTTCCAAACGATAGAAGGAAATACAAATAATCAAAGTGGTATACTGAAAGAATGCATTTAAATTGTAATTAAAGGAAGGTAGAAAAGCTATGAAAAAATTAGGTCTTGTTGGCGGACTTGGACCGGTATCAACTTTGGATTATTATCGTCTTATCAATGAAAAATACAGAGATATCGTTAAGCCTGAATCAGTTGCAGGAGATAATCCTCATATGACTATTGAGAGTCTGAATCCCGGCGTGGCTTATGAATCTAAGTGCAGCAGACTGAGATAAGCTTACGGAATATCAGATGGGTGCGATTAACAGATGTTATGCATCATGGAGGAATTATATTAATATATTTATCCACATAGATTGTCTTCCGTCTTATTAATGCTGACAACAAAATGATAACAAAAGGTGTGGCAGGTTGGATGATATGGATATATAAAATAATCTGAGGAATTTTGAGAAAGCAGGCGTGATTTAAACCAACCTTTATTAGTGAGGGAAAAATATACTAAATAATGGCGCTAATTGTTCACGATTTGTCCACGGAACATTTCACTTGTGAACAAATTATTTATTGTGTTCTCCGGTTACTTTTTTAAAAATTTTACAGTTTCTTTATTATCTATTCAGCCTGATTGAATGATAAAATATGGGAAAAGTGATATAATAAAATTGATGAAAAATTATCAAATCAGAAGTTGTGAGGTGCTGAAATGATTAGAAATATAAAAAAAGAAGATGCCCAATCAATACAAAAAATTTGCGATATTTCTTTAGGATATACAGTTTCTACGGAGTTAATGATTAGGCAAATTGATAAACTGTCGAATGATATAAATCATCATTGGATTTATGTTTATGAGGATGAGGATTCACATAGGGTTGTTGGTTTTATAGAGGCTGAGACTTATGAAAGCCTTTACTCAGATTGCGGTCTGAATATTCTAGGATTAGCTGTTTTGCCAGAGTTTCAAGGGAAAGGCATTGGAAAGAAATTGATGGAGCATTTAGAAGTGAATGCCCAAAAAAAATCGGTTAAATTTATTAGATTAAACTCAAGAGAAACAAGGGTAGAGGCTCATAAATTCTATGAAAATATTGGATATGTGTGCGATAAAACCCAAAAGAGATTTATTAAAATTTTTTGATTAATCAATTCCCGATTTGTTGAAGTAAAACAATTAAAAAAGATCACTAAAAGGAAGTAAAAGGAATAGCTGATACTTCCTTTTTTATTTCCGAAAAACAAGTTAGGCCTATAAAACTAGGTGGAAAAATGGTATAGTATTAGTTAATATAGATAAACAAACTAGAAGTTGATGAAAGGGGAAAGCATGTAATATACACAGAAAGATTTCCAGGAATGGATACTATGCCATGCCGACTCTAACAGATTATTCTTATCAAAGAAATGTTTATTCCTTTTATACGGAATGATGTTCCTTGCTTTGAACAAGACGGAAAAACTTCCTATAGAATCTTTGTATTTGGAAAGAATATAAGGTATTTGGACGATTTTAAAAGTAGATATTGTGAGCATATAGCTGGAAATGGAGTTTTTTAAAGAAGAAAGGGAAATGATATTATCGTCAGTGCCGAGTAAAAGTATAAAAAAATATCTCATATTGGTAGCACTGCTATATTAGGAATATGTGCAAAAAATATTGTGGATATATTGCTTGAAGTAAAAGACAAGTCAAAATTGTAGAAATGAGGTAATAAAGTGCATTTTACAAAAGTAAAAGGAATTCTATCTTCAAAGAATGGAATGAATTTGTTCAGAGGTTGTACTCATGGTTGTATTTATTGTGATTCAAGAAGTAAATGCTATCAGATGAACCATAGATTTGAAGATATAGAGGTAAAGGAGAATGGTATCATCCTTTTGGAAGAGAGTCTAAAACGAAAAAGAAAAAAATGTATGATTGGATTAGGCTCAATGACCGATCCATATATTCGTGAGGAGTTACAGCTAAATTATACAAGAAAAGCTCTTGAACTGATAAACCGGTACGGATTCGGTGTAACTCTTATAACAAAGTCGGCTAATGTTCTAAGAGATCTGGACTTGTTGAAGGAGATAAATTCAAAAACAAAATGTGTAATTCAAATGACTTTGACGACATACGATGAAGAACTTTGTAAAAAAATAGAGCCTAACGTTTCAACAACGAAAGAAAGAGTCGAAGTTTTAAAGATTTTGCGTGATGAAGGAATACCAACAGTAGTTTGGTTAACTCCTATACTTCCATTTATTAATGATACAAAAGAGAATATTCTTGGAATTTTGAACTATTGCAAGGAAGCAAATGTGTTTGGGATAATATGCTTTGGTATGGGACTTACACTTAGAGATGGAAACAGAGAATATTTTTATTATCAACTGGACAAGCAATTCCCAAATTTAAAAGAAAGATACATCAGAGAGTATGGCAACAGTTATGTGGCGAATAGCAAAAATAACAAAACTCTAACGGCTTTATTTCACGAATTTTGTGAGCAGCATAACATAGTTCATGATAATGAAGCTATATTTAACTATCTAAAGCTATTTGAGGAAAAGAACTGTTCAAAGCAGATTAGTTTTTTTGATGAAGTATGATTAATGTAGAGGTGACTGAAATATGAAAACTTTAGATTTATTTCCTTGGAAAATCCGAGTGAACAAAGAAAAAACAAGTGAATATTACTCGAAAAAAGATTTATCAAGTGATAAAGAATTAAAAAAATTAGATAAAGAATTAAATGATGTGTTTAAGAAAGTACTGAATTCAGAAACGTTAAAATTCATAAGTAATTTTGGTGTTGATATTGACAAATTGCGTGTTGAGTTAACGCCAGATTTTTATGATGAAGGAAAGTTGATTCTTAAAGGCGCATATTTATTGGAATTTATTTTTGCTGGAGAATTTGTGGCAATTCCTAGTAAACAATGGGATTTTTATTTTGAAAGCTCAGAAGATGAACCAGCAATTTTTGAAATCGAAGAAAATATGCCAGAGAAAATTTTAGTTGATGATTTTTTTCATCAAACGGCAGATAAAATGGGAATTTATAAATTTAGTCCTGCTGTCATATATGATGAAAGTTTTGAGGGGTGGAATTCGGGATACATTTTTTGTAAAGCTCTTTTTAGGTTGTAGTTTTTCATTAAAAAAAGGAAAACTGGAATCTTTAGAAATATAACAAAGCATCTATCGAGAATATAGTAATCATTTTAACAGGTAATCTTTCGAAAAAATATTCAGTGTGGATATTGATATGGAATATGCTACATTGTAATCAGAGATTTTTATTACTAAAAACTTTGGTTTTCCAAATAATATATTGAGGATACTTATTTTCAATAGTATAATAATGTTATTAAGTGAGTATTTCTTAATAAGAACAGTTTGTAAAAAAGAAGAAATAAAATAATATATTTCAAAAGTATGCTATATGTTATGATTCTTTTTTCAAGACATTATAAAAATAGTAGACTCAGAAAAATTAATTCGATAAATGGGGGAAGAAGTAATGAATAAACAGCAACTTGCAAATAAAATTTGGGAGTCAGCAAATAAAATGCGTTCTAAAATTGAAGCAAACGAGTACAAGGATTATATTTTAGGATTTATATTTTATAAGTATTTGTCAGATCAAGAAGTCAAATTTCTAAAAGAGAAAGAGTTTTCTGATGATGACATTATGGAACTTGTGGAGGAAGATTCAGAAACAGTTGAATATATACAAAGGAATATTGGTTACTTTATTTCCTATGAAAACCTATTCTCTACTTGGATAACAATGGGTAAAGATTTTGATGTGTCAAATGTAAGGGACGCACTTTCTGCATTTAACAGATTGATTTATCCAACTCACAAAAAGGTATTTGACAAAGTATTTGATACGCTTCAGACAGGACTTAGCAAATTGGGGGATAGCTCCAATGCTCAAACGAAAGCAATAAGTAGTTTGTTGCAATTGATTAAAGATATTCCAATGGACGGAAAACAAGACTATGATGTACTTGGCTTTATATATGAGTTTTTGATTAGTCAATTTGCCGCTAATGCTGGAAAAAAAGCAGGAGAATTCTATACACCTCATGAAGTTTCAGTACTGATGTCAGAAATTGTTGCTGATCATTTAAAAGGTAAGAGTGAAATAAAGATTTACGATCCAACAAGTGGATCCGGTTCTTTGCTAATCAATATAGGTAAAAGTGTTTCAAAATATATGTCTGATGGAAACAATATAAAGTATTATGCTCAAGAGCTAAAAGAGAATACTTATAATCTTACTCGAATGAATTTGGTTATGAGAGGCATTAAACCGGATAATATTGTAACACGAAATGGTGATACGTTGGAGGAAGACTGGCCTTTCTTTGATGAAAATGATCCAATCAATACATACAATCCTCTATATGTAGATGCAGTGGTGTCTAACCCTCCTTATTCTCAAGCCTGGGATCCTTCAAATAAAGAACACGATCCTAGGTACTCTCGCTTTGGAATAGCACCAAAGGGCAAGGCGGATTATGCTTTCTTATTGCATGATTTGTTTCATATAAAACCAGATGGAATAATGACGATTGTATTGCCTCATGGTGTGTTGTTCAGAGGTGGAGAAGAAGGAACTATACGAAAAAATTTAATTGAGAATAATCATATTGATGCAATTATTGGATTACCTGCAAATATCTTCTTTGGAACAGGTATTCCTACAATTGTAATGGTATTAAAACAGAAAAGAGAAAACACAGATACTCTGATTATTGATGCCTCAAAAGGTTTTATCAAGGAGGGCAAAAACAATAAATTACGTGCTTCAGATATTAAGAAGATTGCGGATACAATAATTAAGCGTGAAAGTATTGAAAAATTTTCAAAGGTAGTAACAAGGGAAGAAATAAGAAATAATGATTATAATCTTAATATTCCACGATATGTAGATTCATCTGAAGCAGCAGAAAGTTGGGATATTTATGCTTCAATGTTTGGTGGTATTCCATTATCAGAGCTTGAGGATTTGAAAGAATACTGGGAAGCATTCCCTACACTAAAGGATGCCCTTTTCACTAATAGTGATATTCCTTATGTTGAAGTTGCTGTTGAAGATATTAAACAAACAATCAAAAATCATGAGAATGTTGTGTCTTTTGAAAACGCATTTGCAAGTTCATTTGAAGATTTTCATAATTACTTATACAGTGAGTGGATTGAAAAAATGTCTGAAGTCGAAATTGGTAAATCTGAGAATGAAGTCAGTGAAAATATTTTCGCTCGATTAGAAGATATTTCTTTAATAGATAAATATGAAGCATATCAACTCTTAGACAATGAATGGGGAAAGATTGCAGGAGATTTGGAAATGATACAATCAGAAGGGTTTGGTTCAACAAAAAAAGTTGATCCAAATTTGATAGTGAAGAAGAAAGACGGAAAAGAGCAAGAGATACAAGATGGATGGGTTGGACATATTATTCCATTTGAATTGGTTCAAAAAGAAATACTATCTGAACAGTATCTTGCACTAACTGAGAAAGAAAACAGATTGGCAGAGATTCCTTCGCTATATGAAGAACTTATTGATTCTTTAACAGAGGAAGAGAAAGAAAGCGACATATTAAATGATTCTAATGATGCCTTTGTCGGAAAAGAAGTAACGAAGAAATTGAAAGAGTTAAAAAAAGAAGCTCAAACTGATGAAGTTAAGGAATTTATTGATAAACTATCCAGATATGAAAAATTATCACAAGAAGAGAAGGATCTAAAAAAAGAAATAAAAAAGGAAAGTGCCGATCTTCATATGCTTACAAAAGAAACTATTGAAAATTTATCAGACGATAAAGTATGTGAGTTGCTTGATAAAAAATGGATTGGAAATTTGATTGAATGTATAAATAAACTACCGGACACAATAGTAAATAATCTTGTTTCTAAAATTCAGGCTCTTCAATCAAAGTATGCAACTACTTATCTTGATGTGCAAAAGGAAATAAGAGAGACTGAAAGACTGTTGTCATCCATGATTGATGAGCTAGAAGGAAATGAATTTGATATGAAAGGCTTGAGTGAGTTTAAGTCACTTTTGATGGGTGAGTAGTATGAATGATATGAAAAAACCTTCGATTCGTTTTAAAGGGTTTACGGAAGATTGGGAACAGCGTAAGTTGGGAGATATGATGAATGTTACTTCTGTAAAGCGAATTCATCAATCAGATTGGACAGACTATGGAATACGCTTTTTGCGAGCAAGAGATATTGTATCCGCTTATAAAAATGAAGAGCCTGACGACTACCTATACATATCTAAAGAGAAGTACGATGAGTACAGTTCAATATCGGGAAAAGTTAGCATTGGAGATATGCTCGTAACAGGTGTCGGTACAATCGGTGTGCCGTATTTAGTGGATAATTCCGACCCCCTATACTTCAAAGACGGGAATATAATATGGTTTCAAAACGAAGATAAGGTTTTTGGAAAATTCTTGTTTTACTCTTTTGCAGGAAAGTCAATTCAAGATTTTATAACAGAGTCGGCGGGTATTGGGACGGTAGGAACATATACGATTGAAAGTGGCAAAAAGACGCCTATATCACTGCCCGACAAGGAAGAGCAAGAGCGTATCGGTTTATTCTTTGCAAACCTCGACTACCTTATCACCCTTCATCAGCGAAAGTATGATAAGTTAGTTAATGTGAAAAAATCTATGCTTGAAAAAATGTTTCCTCGTGAAGGAAAAAACATACCTGAAATAAGATTTTCTGGATTTACAGAAACTTGGGAACAGCGTAAGTTGGGGGAGATTGTTGGGATATATGACGGTGTGCATCAAACTCCAAAATATCAAGACGGTGGAATAATGTTTTTATCAGTAGAAAACATTGCAACTTTACAATCTTCAAAATATATTTCTGAAGATGATTTTAAACGAGATTATAAAGTTTACCCACAAGAAAATGATATTTTAATGACGAGGATTGGTGATGTGGGGACAACAAATGTAATAACTGATAATAGCTTAAAAGCTTACTATGTCAGCCTTGCATTATTAAAATATAAGAGTACAAATCCGTATTTTTTGAGTAATGCAATTCAATCTGATTATGTAAAGAACGGTTTGGCAAATAGAACCTTAAAAACAGCAATTCCGATGAAAATTAATAAAGATGAAATTGGAAAAGTTGATGTTATGTTGCCGACATCAGTTAAGGAACAAACCAAAATCGGAACATATTTCCGCAACCTCGACCACCTTATCACCCTTCATCAGCGAGAGGTGGAAAAATTGAAAAATATAAAAAAATCTTGCTTAGAAAAGATGTTTGTATAAATTATATAGTGGTGGATTTAAAGAAAAATTAAAGTAATATCTTAAAATTGATAAAAAAATAACATTATGTTGGTGAATAATGAATTAGGAGTATAAATAAAGATTTTCAAGGAGAAATTTTGTGATTTTTGATAAATATTTTTCACAATATCATGAAAAAAGAAAGATTTTTTTCAAAAAAATAGTGCTTTATTATGAAAAAATAGCAAAATATCATAAGATTTCAAAAATTCTTGGGAACAGCGTAAGTTCGATGAAGTGTTTGATTGCACTATACCTAACAACACCTTATCCCGTTCAGAACTGAATTATGATAGTGGGTCTGTAAGGAATATTCACTATGGTGATATTCTCATAAAATACGGTTCCATTGCAGATGTTCAAAAAGATGAAATACCTTTTGCGACAGGAAAAAGCAGCGACGATTTCAAGGGTGCATTATTACAAGATGGCGATATTATTATTGCTGATACAGCAGAAGATGAAACAACCGGAAAAGCCTGTGAAATAGGCAATTCACAAGGGTTAGATGTCGTGTCGGGACTTCACACTATGGTATGTCGTCCACGTAATAAAATGGCATTGGGTTATCTCGGTTATTACTTAAATTCAGACGCTTATCATCATCAGCTTTTACCTCTTATGCAAGGTATTAAAGTTTTATCATTAAGTAGGACTAATGTTCAGAAAACTATGGTGTGCTATCCGAAAAGTAAGGCTGAGCAGCAACTAATTGCAGACTGTTTCCGCAACCTCGACAACCTTATTACCCTTCATCAGTGTAAGTATCATTATCTAAAACGTATAAAACAGTGTTTTTTCTCACTATTAAACAAAACCGATTGGGAACAGCGTAAGGTTCGAGAAGTCACAGACAGATATGACAATCTCCGCATTCCTGTGGCTACAAATCTTCGTATTGCCGGTTCTACTCCTTATTATGGAGCAAACGGAATACAAGATTATGTTGACGGTTATACTCACGAAGGCGAATTTATTCTTGTTGCTGAGGACGGTGCGAATGATCTCAAAAATTATCCTGTAAAGTGTGTAAAAGGGCGTATTTGGGTGAATAATCACGCTCATGTGCTACAAGGCAAGGATGAAATTGCAGACAATAAGTTTCTTGCATTTGCTATCAGTCAAGCAGATATTGAATCATTACTGGTTGGTGGTAGTCGTGCTAAGCTGAATGCAGAAACACTTATGGAAATTGACTTATTTCTGCCTGAGAAACAGGAACAAGTGTCAATAGGTAACTATTTCGCCACCCTCGACCACCTTATCACCCTTCATCAGCAGAAGTTAAAATTACTAAAACAAATGAAAAAAGCAATGGTAAACAGCTTTTTTGTAGAAAAAAACACAAAGAAAAGAAGAAAGGAGAACCCAAATATGACTTTCAAATATGAATCAGACTTTGAGGATGCACTTATAAAAGTTCTTACCAACAAAGGCTGGGAAGAAGAAGTAATAAAACATCCTACAGAAAAAGATTTATTGGAAAACTGGGCAAAAATATTGTTTGATAACAATCGAGGAATTGATAGGTTGAACAACTATCCTCTAACAGAAGGTGAAATGGATCAAATAATAGAGCAGATTAACTCATTACGTACACCTATCAAGCTAAATAATTTTATCAATGGAAAAACTGTTTCAATAAAAAGAGATAACCCAAATGATGTAGAGCATTTTGGAAAGGAAATCAGTTTAAAAATATATGATAGACGAGAAATAGCAGCCGGACAAAGTCGCTACCAAATTGTTCAACAGCCTAAATTTTCAAGAAAATCAAAAATATTAAATGATCGTCGTGGGGATTTAATGCTTTTGATTAATGGGATGCCGGTCATTCATATTGAGTTAAAAAGAAGTGGAGTTCCTGTTAGTCAAGCATATAATCAAATTGAAAAATACTCTAAAGAAGGTATTTTTACTGGTCTTTTTTCTCTTGTTCAAGTTTTTGTAGCCATGACACCGACAGAAACAAGATATTTTGCAAATCCAGGGGTAGATGGTCGTTTTAATCAAGATTATTATTTTCAATGGGCAGATTTTAATAATGAACCTTTGAATTACTGGAAGGATATCGCATCTTCACTTCTTTCTATACCTATGGCACATCAGTTGATAGGATTTTATACTGTTGCAGACGAGTCCGATGGTGTATTAAAAGTTATGAGAAGCTATCAATATTTCGCCGCCAACGCCATTTCAGATATTGTTGCTAGAACTAAATGGGATGAAAAAAATCAAAGAGGTGGATATATCTGGCATACAACTGGCTCAGGTAAAACTATGACAAGTTTTAAGTCTGCACAGTTAATTGCAGACTCTAGAGATGCGGATAAAGTTGTTTTCTTGATGGATAGAATTGAACTAGGTACTCAGTCGTTGGGAGAATATCGTGGATTTGCTGGAGAGTCAAAAGGCATTAGTAATGAACTTTCGAGTGTAAAAGCAACGGAAAATACTTATACACTTATTTCAAAATTAAAAAGTGATTCTCATCTTGATACTTTGATTGTAACTTCGATTCAAAAAATGAGTAGAATTAAAGATGAAGAAGGTGGATTAAATTCATACGATATTGAAAAAATAAATTCTAAAAGAATTGTGTTTATTGTAGATGAAGCACATAGATCCACTTTTGGAGATATGCTACTGACTATAAAAAATACATTCCCAAATGCACTTTTCTTTGGTTTTACAGGAACTCCAATTCAAGAAGAGAATCAAAAGAAGTTAAATACAACAACCACAGTTTTTGGAAATGAACTACATAGATATAGTATTGCCGATGGAATTAGAGATAAAAATGTATTGGGATTTGATTCATATAAAATTTCGACTTTTAAAGATATTGACGTGAGAAAAGTAATTGCACTTGAAAAAGCGAAGTCAAAAACGATTGAAGAAGTTTTGAAAGATCCAAAGAAAACTGAAGCTTATTATCATTATATGGATTCTAGTAAAGTAAAAATGGCTGGATATATTGGAAACGATGGTAAATATGTTAAAGGTATTGAAGATTATATTCCAAATTCTCAGTATCAGACCGAAGAACATCAGAATATGGTTGTAGAGGATATAGCTGACAGATGGATTGATTTGAGTCATGGTTCGAAATTCCATGCAATTTTTGCCACAAGTAGTATTCCAGAGGCCATTGAGTATTATCGCTTATTGAAAAAGAAAATGCCATCATTAAAGACAACATGTTTATTTGATCCAAATATTGATAACTGTGGAAATTTCCGATTTAAAGAGGATGGATTGGTTGAGATAATAGATGATTATAATAAAAGATATGACCAAGATTTTTCTATAGGAACTCATGCAGGATTTAAAAAAGATATAGCATTGAGGTTGGCTCATAAAGAATATTACAAAACAATAGATAGAAATCCAGAAAGACAAATTGATTTACTAATTGTTGTGGATCAGATGTTGACAGGATTCGACTCGAAATGGGTAAATACTTTGTATATGGATAAAACAATGGAGTATGAAAATATTATTCAAGCGTTTTCGAGAACAAATAGATTATTTGGACACGATAAACTATTTGGAACGATTAGGTATTACAGAAGACCTCATACAATGGAAAGAAATATAAATAATGCTGTAAGTCTGTATTCCGGAAATAAACCTATTGGCTTATTTGTAGATAAACTATACCAAAACTTGATGAAGATGAACGAAAAATTTAGAGATATTAAATATCTATTTAAAAATGCAAATATAGAAAATTTTTCCAAACTACCTGAAGATAAAACAGTTATTGCGAAATTTGTATCTTTATTTAGAGAATTAAATATGTATCTTGACGCTGCAAAAATTCAGGGATTTAAGTGGAATAAACTATTATATAATTTGTTTACTGATGAAGGTGAAGCCATCGAAATTGAAGTTGAATTTGATGAAAGAACTTATCTTACTTTAGTCCAGAGATATAAGGAGATTCCTGAAGAAGACGATTCTCCAGTAGGTCCTGTTGGCATTACATATGTTTTGGATGGATATATTACAGAAATTGATACAGGAATAATTGATGCTGAATATATGAACAGTCGTTTTGAAAAATATAAAAAGGCACTTTATGGAGATGAAATATCTGAATCACTAAAGGAAAAATATTTAGAAGAATTACATAAATCATTTGCAACACTGAATCAAGAAGAGCAAAAATATGCTAATATTTTTATACATGATCTACAAAGAGGTAGTATTTTTGTAGATGAAGGAATAACCTTAAGAGAGTATATAACTGAGTATCAATTTAAAGCAAAGAATGATCAAATACATCGTTTTGCAGACTTGATAGGTTTAAACGAAGAAAAACTCAGGGCTATGATGGATTTGAAATTAACAGAAGCGAATATTAATGAATTTGGGAGATTGGATGAATTAAAGAGCACAATTGATAAATCGAAAGCTAAGGCGTATTTTGAAAGAAAAGAAGGAGTGAAACTTAATCCCCCAAAAGTAAATATTAGGATTGATAAAATTGTTCGTGAGTTTGTCTTAAAGGGTGGTTTTGAAATTGATTAAATAGTTTAGTATTCGTCAAATAGTTTAATATATGTTAGATATGCTAATATTTATTAATAATTGCTAAAAGAGTCAAGGATTTTCATTGGCTCTTTTACTTTATTATTTTGGATCAACGTAAGTCATTTTGTATAAAAGGGAGGAAAAAAATGGAAAGAAATAACGAAAAAACAGAATTATTATGCGAGTATTATGCAAAATGGATTTCAGTATATAAGGTAGGAGCGATAAGAGACGTTACATTGAATAAGTATAAGATGACTCAAAAATGGTTGACAAAACTCGTTCCGAATCTGAAACTATCGGAGCTCAATAGAATTTCGTATCAGCAATTATTAAACGACTATGCAGCGACTCATGAAAGACAAACAACGATGGATTTTCATCATCAACTAAAAGGGGCTATTTTAGATGCCGTTGATGAGGGATTAATTGAACGAGATCCGACTAGAAAAGCGATTATCAAAGGGAAAACTCCAAGTGAAAACAAAAAGATTAAGTATTTGAACCAGTTTGAGCTACATACCCTTATCTCAACATTAAATCTGTCTTCTGACATTTCATGGGATTGGTTTATTCTACTTGTTGCTAAAACTGGTTTGAGATTTTCTGAGGCATTGGCTCTAACACCAAAAGACTTTGATTTTTCTCATCAATCGATTTCGGTAACTAAGACATGGAACTATAAAGGTGACGGTGGATTTCAACCTACAAAGAATAAATCCTCTGTAAGAAAAGTCCAAATTGATTGGCAAATGGTGATTAAGTTTTCTGAATTGATTAAAGGATTGCCGGAAAATGAACCTATATTTATTAAAGGAAAAGTGTATAATTCAACAGTGAATGACATTTTAAGCAGGTATTGCAAAAAAGCGAATGTACCTGTAATTTCGGTTCATGGGTTGAGACATACTCATGCCTCTATTTTATTGTTTGCGGGCGTATCTATTGCAAGTGTTGCGAGGAGACTCGGACACTCAAGCATGAATACAACTCAAAAAACATATCTTCATATTATTCAAGAATTGGAAAATAGAGATATAGATTTAGTGATGCGTTCGTTATCTGTATTGAATTAGTAAGGATTTAATGGCTTACGTTGATTTTATTGAGTATAGGAGGGAAATTAATTGAAATATAGAATATTAACTTTAGATGACAAAACTGGTGTTGTTCGGATAGAAGACGAGTCTGTTATGATATCTGATGAACAGTCATTTTTAGATGTATTTATGACAGTTTATTATGAAACAGGGGAAAATAGATTTATAATAGGCAAAGACAACCTAACAGAAGATTTCTTTAATCTAAGTAATAAAATTGCAGGTAGTATTCTGCAAAAGGTAATAAATTATAAAATGAAGTTAGCAATTATTGGAGATTTTTCAAAGTACGAAAGTAATGCGTTAAAAAACTTTATGTATGAGTGTAACGAAGGAAATGATATATTTTTTGTTGATAGCGAAGACAGTGCATTAAAAAAGTTAAATATGAATTCTAAATAGAAATTATTCCATACATAAGAGTTTGTTCTATAAAATAACATTATTCCGATAAATAACATATGTTATTCCTATTTAGTTGGTTTTATTCCGAAAATATGGTATGATATTAAAGACTGGAGGGATAATTTATGTATATTACAGTGAAACAAGCGGCTGAAAAATGGGGCATTTCTGATAGAAGAGTAAGGATTTTATGTTCAGAAGGGAAAATTTCTGGTGCATATCAAGAAGGAAGGGCTTGGAAAATACCATACGATGCAACAAAGCCAACTGATGGAAGGTATAAAAATAAGGAATCGCTTATTCCAATCATAGAAGATAAATTAGAAGTTCTTGGAAAAAGAAGACCTTTAACAGAAGGAGAGTCGGAGAGATTAAATGAAGAATTCCTAACAGAATATACCTATAACTCAAATGCAATAGAAGGCAATACATTGACTTTACGAGAGACAGACATGGTTCTTAGAGGACTTACTATTGACAAGAAATCATTGAAGGAGCATTTGGAGGTAATTGGACACAAAGAAGCTTTTGATTATGTAAGACAGCTTGTTAGTGAAAATGCCCAAATATCTGAAAAGGTAATAAAGGATATCCACTATTTAGTTTTGGCTGATAAAAAAGAGGATAGAGGCATATATAGAAGAGTTCCTGTTCGAATCATGGGGGCAGCACATGAACCTGTACAGCCATATTTGATTATTCCTAAGATGAAAGAATTACTGGAACAATATAAAAACAGCAAGGAAGATATTGTGACTAAGCTTGCCCGTTTTCATATCGAATTTGAAGGTATACATCCTTTTATTGATGGAAATGTACCATCAAGACACCTGCTAAGAACCGCATAACAGCAGGCAAACAACTTCATATCAAAATTTAAAATTGAATAAATACATATAAAGAGCCATTTGATTTTTCATATCAAGTGGTTTTTGTTATGTATATGGAGCAAGACGCTTACTAATTCCATTATGGGAAATAGGAGCGTCTATTTTTTTACCCAATTTTGAAAGGACGTGATACCACGAAAGCAAAAAATCAAGGTCGTTCCCCACCCAATAGACCATCAAACAAATTAGATTCATGAAACCATTAAACAGAAAGGATAGGTAAAAATATGGAACTTAAATTTGTCATTCCCAACATGGAAAAAACATTCGGAAACTTAGAATTTGCTGGCGAGGATAAAATCGTACAGCGAAGAATCAACGGACAGCTTACTATCTTATCAAGAAGCTATAACCTCTATTCAGATGTTCAAAGAGCAGATGATATTGTGGTGGTACTTCCTGCTGAAGCTGGCGAAAAACATTTCAGTTTTGAAGAAAAAGTAAAGCTCGTCAATCCACGTATTACTGCCGAGGGCTACAAAATCGGTACTCGTGGCTTTACGAACTACATCTTAGAAGCTGACGACATGATTAAGGAATAGAAAGAAAGAGAGGAAAACATTATGAGATTAGCCAATGGCATTGTTTTAGAAAAAGACGCTACGTTTGGGGAATTAAAGTTCTCTGCACTCCGACGTGAAGTAAGAATCCAAAATGAAGACGGGTCGGTATCAGATGAAATCAAAGAGCGTACCTATGACCTTAAATCCAAAGGACAAGGACGTATGATTCAAGTGAGTATTCCTGCCAGTGTTCCACTGAAAGAGTTTGACTATAACGCACGAGTGGAGCTTATCAATCCTGTTGCTGATACGGTGGCTACTGCTACTTTTCAAGGGGCAGATGTGGACTGGTATATCAAGGCTGACGATATTGTGCTAACAAAGGATTCTAATTCCTTTAGAACACAACCTCAACCAAAGAAAGAACCTGTTATAGATAAACAGTAGCACTTCCGTTAGAGAGAAAGGAGGATTTTACCCATGAAACAGCGTGGTAAAAGGATTCGCCCATCGGATAAAGATTTAGTCTTTCATTTTACGATTGCTTCACTTCTGCCTGTTTTCCTGCTGGTTGTCGGACTGTTTCATGTGAAGACAATCCAGCAGATCAACTGGCAGGATTTAGACCTACTACAAGTAGATAAGATTGACATTCCCTATTTAGTTATCAGTTTCAGTGTCGCAATTCTTGTTTGCTTGTTAGGTGCTTTTATATTCAGAAGATACAAGTACGATATGTTCAAACAGCTACAGCACCGTCAAAAGCTGGCGAAGATGATTCTTGAAAACAAGTGGTATGAATCAGAACAAGTCAAAACTGATGGTTTCTTCAAGGATAGTACCAGTCGGACAAAGGAAAAGATAACCTACTTTCCCAAAATGTATTATCGCCTTAAAGATGGCTTGATAAGTATACGTGTTGAAATCATGCTGGGGAAATATCAAGACCAGCTCTTACACTTGGAAAAGAAGCTGGAAAGTGGCTTGTACTGTGAGCTGACCGACAAGGAGCTAAAGGATTCTTATGTAGAATATACCTTGCTCTATGACACCATAGCCAATCGACTTTCCATTGATGAAGTACAAGCCAAAGATGGCAAGTTACGCTTAATGACGAATGTCTGGTGGGAATATGACAAACTCCCTCACATGCTGATTGCTGGGGGAACTGGTGGCGGTAAGACCTACTTCATTTTGACACTGATTGAAGCTCTACTTCATACCAATTCAAAACTGACTATCCTTGACCCAAAGAATGCTGATCTTGCAGACTTAGGCTCTGTGATGGGAAATGTCTACTACAGGAAAGACGATATGCTTTCCTGCATTGACCGTTTCTATGATGAAATGATGAAACGCAGTGAAGTTATGAAAAAGATGGAAAACTACAAGACAGGCGAAAACTATGCTTACTTAGGATTGCCAGCTCATTTTCTTATCTTTGATGAATATGTGGCTTTTATGGAAATGCTGGGAACAAAGGAAAATACCGCAGTGCTTAACAAGCTCAAACAGATTGTTATGTTAGGTCGTCAAGCTGGATTCTTTCTGATACTGGCTTGTCAAAGACCCGACGCAAAATATTTAGGCGACGGAATCAGAGACCAGTTTAATTTTAGAGTGGCTTTAGGTCGTATGTCTGAAATGGGCTATGGCATGATGTTTGGAAGTGACGTACAGAAAGACTTTTTCCTAAAGCAGATTAAAGGACGTGGTTATGTTGATGTTGGAACAAGTGTCATCTCTGAATTTTATACTCCCCTTGTACCTAAAGGACATGATTTCTTAGAGGAAATAAAAAGGTTATCCCACAGCAAACAGGACACGCAGGCGACGTGCGAAGCGGAAGTCGCAGGTGTGGACTAATCTTGCTGGCTGGTGTGGCGACAGCCACGCCAGCACTTAACCCCCCGTATCTAACAGGGGGGTACAAATCGACAGGAAACAGGCAAAAAAATAGTAGAAAATCCTTTGGTTACAAGGGATTTAGAAAATTTCGGTGTATGTCAAATGAGCTTTAAAAGTTGACATACGCCTTTTTGATTGGAGGAATTTCACTGAATGAACAAACTTGGGTACAGCATTTAAAGGAAAAACGCTTATCTTATGGACTTTCTCAAAACCGACTGGCTATTGCTACAGGCATTACAAGGCAATATCTTAGCGACATTGAAACTGGCAAGGTCAAGCCATCAGACGAATTACAACTGGCACTTTTAGAAACGCTGGAACGCTTCAATCCCGACGCTCCCCTTGAAATGCTCTTTGACTATGTAAGGATTCGGTTTCCAACAACAGACGTACAGCATGTGGTCGAGGACGTTTTACGATTGAAACTTTCCTATATGCTCCATGAAGACTATGGCTTCTATTCCTATACCGAACATTATGCTTTAGGCAATATTTTCGTCCTATGCTCTCATGAGCTGGATAAAGGGGTTCTAGTGGAATTGAAAGGTCGTGGGTGCAGACAATTTGAAAGCTATCTCTTAGCACAACAAAGAAGCTGGTATGAGTTCTTTATGGACGCTTTGGTGGCTAGTGGCGTGATGAAACGCCTTGACCTTGCCATCAACGATAAAACAGGGATTTTGAATATTCCCATACTGACGGAAAAATGCCGACAGGAAGAGTGTATTTCGGTGTTCCGCAGTTTCAAGAGCTATCGCAGTGGCGAACTGGTACGCAAAGATGAAAAGGAATGTATGGGAAACACACTTTATATCGGTTCATTACAAAGCGAAGTCTATTTCTGTATCTATGAAAAGGACTATGAGCAGTACAAGAAAAATGATATTCCCATTGAAGACGCAGAGGTTAAAAACCGTTTTGAAATCCGACTAAAAAATGAGCGTGCCTATTATGCAGTACGTGATTTACTTGCCTATGATAATCCAGAGCATACAGCTTTTAAGATTATCAATCGGTATATCCGCTTTGTGGATAAGGACGATTCAAAAGCACGTTCCGATTGGAAACTCAATGAAGAATGGGCATGGTTTATTGGAAACAATCGTGAACGATTAAAACTAACCACAAAACCAGAGCCTTACTCTTTCCAAAGGACACTAAACTGGCTATCTCATCAAGTCGCCCCGACCTTAAAGGTTGCTATTACACTTGATGAAATTAACCAGACGCAGGTTGTGAAAGACATTCTCGACCATGCGAAACTGACAGACCGACACAAGCAGATTTTAAAGCAACAGTCGGTAAAAGAACAGGACGTGATAACGAACAAAAAATAACTTAAATACAAATTTACTGAATACAGAAAGGAGAACATTTTTATGAATTTTGGACAAAACCTTTATAACTGGTTTCTATCAAATGCTCAATCACTGGTACTTTTAGCAATCGTTGTAATTGGCTTGTATCTTGGCTTCAAGCGTGAGTTTAGTAAACTGATTGGCTTTCTCATCATTGCGATTATTGCGGTGGGCTTGGTGTTCAACGCTGCTGGAGTAAAAGACATTTTATTAGAGCTATTTAATCGCATTATCGGTGCTTAAATTAAACCGTTATTTTGTGGAATATAAGTGGTTTTCTTATGTTCCGCAAAAGAATGGCACACCAAACGAAGTGCGGTAGGGATTTTTGAATCTCTACACAGAAAGGACGTGAACACATGGACGATATGCAAGTCTATATTGCCAACTTAGGTAAATACAATGAAGGAGAATTAGTCGGTGCTTGGTTTACCTTTCCCATTGATTTTGAAGAAGTCAAAGAGAAAATCGGCTTGAATGATGAATACGAGGAATACGCCATTCACGATTATGAGTTACCCTTTACGGTTGACGAATACACTTCTATTGGCGAACTCAATCGCCTATGGGAAATGGTATCGGAGTTGCCAGAGGAACTACAATCCGAGCTATCTGCTCTGCTCACTCATTTTTCAAGTATTGAGGAACTAAGCGAACATCAAGAGGATATTATTATTCACTCGGATTGTGATGATATGGAAGATGTTGCCCGTTACTACATTGAAGAAACTGGTGCTTTAGGCGAAGTACCAGCCAGTCTTCAAAACTATATTGATTACGAATCCTATGGTCGTGATTTAGAACTTTCGGGAACATTCATTTCTACCAATCATGGGATTTTTGAAATCACTCATTAAGTCTGTCGGTACATTACTACTGGCAGAGTTTCTTGTTTGCGGGGTAGCTTAAACAGCTATCCCTATTTTTATGAAAGGATTGATTCTATGAAGAAAATACGAAGCTATACCAGTATTTGGTCTGTTGAGAAAGTGCTGTACTCCATAAACGATTTTAGACTTCCGTTTCCCATAACCTTTACGCAAATGACGTGGTTTGTCGTGTCACTGTTTGCGGTTATGATACTTGGCAACGTGCCACCTCTTTCCATGATTGAGGGAGCATTTCTCAAATACTTTGGGATTCCTGTCGCTTTCACATGGTTTATGTCTACAAAAACCTTTGATGGTAAAAAGCCTTATGGATTTTTAAAGTCTGTCATTGCTTATGCACTGCGACCAAAGCTGACCTATGCAGGGAAAAAAGTAACCCTTGGCAGAAATCAGCCACAAGAAGCCATTACAGCAGTTAGGAGTGAATTTTATGGCATATCCAATTAAATACATTGAAAATAATCTGGTCTGGAATAAAGATGGCGAATGTTACGCCTATTATGAGCTTGTTCCTTACAATTACTCATTTCTAAGTCCAGAACAGAAAATACAAGTGCATGATTCTTTCAGACAGCTTATCGCACAAAATCGTGATGGCAAGATTCATGCCTTACAAATCAGTACAGAATCCAGCATACGTTCAGCACAAGAGCGTTCTAAAAATGAAGTCACTGGCAAGCTCAAAGCGATTGCCTATGACAAAATCGACCAACAGACAGACGCTTTAATATCCATGATTGGCGAAAATCAAGTGGATTACCGTTTCTTTATCGGCTTTAAGTTGCTTCTCAACGATCAGGAGTTTTCCATGAAAAGTCTTACCGTTGAAGCCAAAAATGCTTTGTCTGATTTTGTCTATGATGTGAACCATAAGTTAATGGGAGATTTTGTCAGCATGAGTAATGATGAAATCCTGCGTTTTCAGAAGATGGAAAAGCTCTTGGAAAATAAAATCTCTCGTCGTTTCAAAATCCGCAGACTGAATAAGGACGACTTCGGCTATCTGATTGAACATCTTTACGGACAGACAGGTACAGCTTATGAAGATTATGAGTATCATCTATCAAAGAAGAAGCTGGATAATGAAACCTTGATTAAATACTATGACCTCATCAAGCCTACTCGCTGTTTAATAGAAGAAAAACAGCGATACTTGAAAATCCAGCAGGAAGATGAAACCGTCTATGTGGCTTATTTTACCATTAACAGTATTGTCGGAGAGCTGGACTTTCCATCAAGTGAAATTTTCTATTACCAGCAACAACAATTTACCTTTCCCATTGACACGTCCATGAATGTGGAAATCGTGGCAAATTGTAAAGCATTAAGCACCGTTCGCAATAAAAAGAAAGAGTTGAAAGATTTAGATAATCACGCATGGCAAAGTGATAATGAAACCAGCTCCAATGTGGCAGAAGCCTTGGATAGTGTAAATGAGCTGGAAACCAATTTAGACCAATCCAAAGAATCTATGTACAAACTCTCTTATGTGGTTCGGGTTTCTGCTAATGATTTGGACGAGTTGAAACGTCGCTGTAATGAAGTGAAAGACTTTTACGACGATTTGTCTGTGAAACTGGTTCGACCTTTTGGCGATATGCTGGGCTTACATGAAGAATTTCTGCCAGCAAGCAAAAGATATATGAATGACTATATTCAATATGTAACTTCTGATTTCCTCGCTGGACTTGGCTTTGGTGCTACGCAAATGCTGGGCGAAAATGAAGGGATTTATGTTGGCTATAGCTTAGATACAGGACGCAATGTGTATCTCAAACCAGCGCTTGCCAGTCAAGGGGTTAAGGGTTCAGTAACCAATGCGTTAGCGTCGGCTTTTGTTGGCTCGCTGGGTGGTGGTAAATCCTTTGCGAATAACCTTATCGTCTATTATGCAGTGCTTTATGGAGCACAAGCAGTGATTGTTGACCCAAAGGCGGAACGTGGCAGATGGAAAGAAACGCTTCCAGAAATCGCTCACGAGATTAACATTGTGAATCTCACTTCTGATGAGAAAAGCAAAGGACTGCTTGACCCTTATGTAATTATGAAAAATCCAAAAGATTCTGAATCACTGGCTATTGATATTCTGACATTCCTTACAGGGATATCCTCACGAGATTCTGAACGTTTTCCCGTACTACGGAAAGCGATTCGTGCAGTAACCAATAGTGAAGTGCGTGGACTTCTTAAAGTCATTGAGGAATTGCGGGTCGAGGGAACACCAACAAGCACCAGTATCGCTGACCATATCGAGAGCTTTACGGATTATGATTTTGCACATCTCTTATTCAGTGATGGCTATGTCGAACAATCTATCAGTCTTGAAAAACAGCTCAACATTATACAGGTGGTGGATTTGGTATTACCTGATAAGGAAACAAGTTTTGAGGAATACACGACAATGGAACTATTATCCGTTGCTATGTTAATTGTCATTAGCACCTTTGCGTTGGATTTTATCCATTCAGACAGAAGCCTTTTCAAGATTGTAGACCTTGACGAAGCATGGAGTTTCTTACAGGTGGCACAAGGTAAAACCTTATCTATGAAGTTAGTAAGAGCTGGACGTGCTATGAATGCAGGTGTCTATTTTGTTACTCAAAATACAGATGACCTTTTAGATGAAAAATTGAAAAATAATCTTGGTTTGAAGTTTGCCTTTCGTTCCACTGATATCAACGAAATTAAAAAGACCTTAGCTTTTTTTGGAGTTGACCCAGAGGACGAAAACAATCAGAAGCGACTTCGTGACTTAGAGAACGGACAATGCCTTATCAGTGATTTATATGGTCGTGTCGGTGTGATACAGTTCCACCCAGTCTTTGAAGAATTACTTCATGCTTTTGATACCAGACCGCCTGTGAGAAAAGAGGTGTAATGATGGTACAGAAATTAAAATCAAACTGGACTCTGAAGCGTCTAAATAAAGTGGCAATGACAGTGGTTTTATCACTCGTGATTGCCATTTTTCTTTTAGCAATGTTGGGAACAGTGGTTCAAGCTGCGGGCTTGGTAGATGATACGGTCAATGTAGCAAATGAATACAGCCGATACCCACTTGAAAACTATCAACTGGATTTTTATGTTGATAATAGCTGGGGCTGGCTACCGTGGAACTGGTCGGACGGGATTGGAAAACAGGTCATGTATGGACTATATGCTATTACCAATTTTATTTGGACAATCAGTCTTTATGTTTCCAATGCGACTGGCTACTTAGTTCAAGAAGCCTATTCCCTCGACTTCATTTCTGCTACAGCAGATTCCATTGGCAAGAATATGCAGACCCTTGCAGGAGTTACGCCTAGCGGACTATCAACAGAGGGATTCTATGTTGGATTCCTCTTACTCTTGATTTTGGTTCTTGGGGTTTATGTTGTCTATACAGGACTGATAAAAAGAGAAACTACAAAAGCGATTCATGCCATTGTGAACTTTGTCATGGTATTTATCCTATCAGCTTCCTTTATTGCCTATGCTCCCGACTACATTAAAAAAATCAATGATTTTTCATCAGACATCAGTCAAGCCAGCTTATCATTAGGAACGAAAATCGTCATGCCCCATTCAGACAGTCAAGGAAATGACAGTGTGGACTTGATACGTGACAGCCTATTTTCCATACAGGTTCAACAACCGTGGCTACTGCTTCAATACAACAGTTCAGACATTGAAAGTATTGGTGCTGACCGTGTGGAAAGTCTACTTTCAACCAGTCCAGACAGTAATAATGGAGAAGACAGAGAAAAAATTGTAGCAGAAGAAATCGAAGACAGAAACAATGTGAACATGACGATTACAAAAACTATTAACCGTTTGGGTACAGTCTTCTTTCTCTTTGTATTCAATATCGGGATTTCTATATTCGTATTCCTACTAACAGGAATCATGATTTTCTCGCAGGTACTTTTTATCATCTATGCCATGTTTCTACCTGTTAGCTTTATTTTAAGCATGATTCCGTCCTTTGATGGTATGTCAAAACGAGCCATTATCAAACTCTTTAATACCATTTTGACACGAGCTGGAATCACGCTGATTATTACGACAGCCTTTAGTATTTCAACCATGCTCTATACCTTATCGGCTGGTTATCCGTTCTTTTTGATTGCCTTTTTACAGATTGTGACCTTTGCAGGAATCTACTTCAAACTGAGCGATTTAATGAGTATGTTTTCGCTTCAAAGCAACGATTCTCAAAGTGTGGGAAGTCGTGTGATGAGAAAACCTCGTATGCTTATGCACGCTCATATGCACCGCCTACAGCGTAAACTTGGACGCTCCATGACAGCTTTAGGTGCTGGCTCTGCCATTGCCAGTGCTACAGGAAAACAAGGACAGTCGGGTAGTTCTGGTAGGACACAAGCAGATCACACCCGTCCAGACGGACAGGAAAAATCAACACTTGGAAAACGTATCGGACAAACAATCGGAGCAGTTGCTGATACCAAAGATAAAATCGTTGATTCTGCTGGTAATCTCAAAGAACAGGTTAAGGATATTCCGACCAATGCAAGATATGCAGTGTATCAAGGAAAATCCAAAGCAAAAGAAAATGTTCGTGACCTAACTTCCAGTATTTCTCAAACCAGAGCAGACAGAGCCAGCGGACGCAAGGAACAGCAGGAACAAAGACGCAAAACCATTGCAGAGCGTCGCTCTGAAATGGAACAGGTCAAACAGAAAAAACAGCCAGCTTCTTCCGTTCATGAAAGACCAGCTACTAAGCAAGAACAATCTCATGATGGACAGACCGCAAAACAATCTTCTATTCAGACTTCACGCATGGAATCTCAACAAGCCAAACAGGAGCGTCCAGCAGTTAAGTCCGATTCTTTAAGTTTAAAAGCGGAACGACAAAACCGTACTACACAAGAAAGAACAGTTCAAAAGCCAGCAACTTCAACTACACCAGCAGACAGAGCTTCACAACGTCCAGTCACAAAAGAGCGTCCGTCTACTGTTCAAAGAGTTCAAAGCCAAAACCTTAGAAATAGACCACCAATAAAATCCGCCACTATCAAGAAAGGCAGTAAGAAACCATGAAACTGAAAGCTTTAGTGATTGGTGGTTCTGGGCTATTCTTGATGGTCTTCTCACTACTTCTGTTTGTTGCCATTTTATTTTCAGATGAACAAGATGGCGGTTTTTCAAACATTCACTATGGCGGTGTGAATGTTTCCGCAGAAGTGCTGGCTCATAAGCCTATGGTAGAAAAATACGCTAGAGAATATGGCATTGAAGAATACGTTAATGTACTGCTTGCTATTATACAGGTGGAATCGGGCGGTACTGCCGAAGATGTTATGCAGTCCTCGGAATCCCTTGGTCTACCACCCAATTCATTGAGTACAGAAGAATCTATCAAGCAAGGTGTGAAGTATTTCAGTGAATTATTAGCCAGTAGAGATAGGCTCGGTGTGGATTTGGAATCGGTTATTCAGTCCTACAATTATGGCGGTGGCTTCTTAGGGTATGTGGCTAATCGTGGAAACAAATATACCTTTGAACTGGCTCAAAGTTTCTCTAAGGAATATTCAGACGGCGAAAAAGTGTCCTATCCCAATCCAATAGCCATACCCATCAATGGGGGCTGGCGATATAACTATGGCAATATGTTTTATGTTCAGCTTGTTACGCAGTATCTTGTCACAACTCAATTTAATGATAATACGGTACAAGCCATCATGGACGAAGCACTGAAATATGAGGGTTGGAAGTATGTCTATGGCGGAGCTTCCCCGACTACTTCATTTGATTGTAGCGGACTGACACAATGGACGTATGGCAAAGCTGGGATTAAATTACCACGAACCGCACAACAACAATATGATGTGACCCAACATATCCCACTATCCGAAGCAAAAGCTGGCGATTTGGTTTTCTTTCATTCTACCTATAACGCTGGCTCTTATATTACTCATATCGGGATTTATTTAGGCGATAATCGAATGTTTCACGCAGGAGACCCTATCGGCTATGCCGACTTAACAAGCTCCTATTGGCAACAGCATTTAGTAGGAGCAGGACGAATCAAACAATGAGAAAGGAAGATTCAATGATGAAATTCAGAAAAAATCAGAATAAAGAAAAACAGATACCAAAGGAAAAGAAACCTCGTATCTACAAAGTCAATCCTCGTAAAAAGGTTGTGATTGGCTTATGGGTGCTTTTAGGGCTTAGTTTCAGCTTTGCAATATTTAAGCACTTTACAGCCGTTGATACCCACACCATTCACGAAACAACCATCATAGAAAAGGAATATGTTGATACTCATAATGTAGAAAATTTTGTAGAGAACTTTGCGAAAGTTTACTATTCATGGGAACTAAACGACCAGTCCATTGATAATCGTATGGAAAACTTAAAAGCCTATCTGACAGAGGAACTTCAAGCTCTCAATATTGATACAGTCCGAAAGGATATTCCTGTATCGTCTTCTGTAAGAGGGGTTCAGATATGGATGGTAAAAGCAGATGGCGAAAACCAGTTTGATGTGACCTATAGTGTAGACCAGTTGATTACAGAGGGGGAAAATATAAAGACCGTCCATTCTGCTTATGAAGTGACAGTCTATGTAGATGGTTCTGGAAATATGGTACTGACTAAAAACCCGACCATTACCAGCATACCTAAGAAATCAGACTATAAACCAAAAGTCATTGAAAGTGATGGTACAGTTGATTCCATTATGACAAATGAAATCATTGAGTTTCTAACGACATTCTTCAAGCTCTATCCTACAGCAACAGCGAGTGAACTTTCTTACTATGTGAATGATGGTATTTTGAAATCTATCGGAAAAGATTATATTTTTCAAGAACTCGTGAATCCTATCTACAATCGTAAAGATAATCAAGTCACGGTATCACTGACAGTAAAGTATCTCGACCAGCAGACCAAAGCAACGCAAGTATCTCAATTTGATTTGGTGCTAGAAAAAGTAGGAAATAACTGGAAGATTATAAAATAACTTTTAGTACATGGTTATAGCTATTTTGTAACCACGTTCTCCTTTGACAAAAAATCGGATATATCTTTACAAATATACTCTTATGTGCTAATGTTAATATAAGTATATAAAAGGAGTTAATAAATATGCGGCAAGGTATTCTTAAATAAACTGTCAATTTGATAGTGGGAACAAATAATTAGATGTCCCTTTTTAGGAGGGGTTAGTTTTTTGTACCCAGTGATAAGAGTATCTGTCACTGGGATTTTTTATGCATTTTTGGCTTTTGAATGGAGGAAAATCACATGAAAATTATTAATATAGGTGTTTTAGCTCATGTTGATGCAGGAAAAACTACCTTAACAGAAAGCTTATTATATAACAGTGGAGCGATTACAGAATTAGGAAGCGTGGACAAAGGTACAACGAGGACGGATAATACGCTTTTAGAACGTCAGAGAGGAATTACAATTCAGACAGGAATAACCTCTTTTCAGTGGGAAAATACGAAGGTGAACATCATAGACACGCCAGGACATATGGATTTCTTAGCAGAAGTATATCGTTCATTATCAGTTTTAGATGGGGCAATTCTACTGATTTCTGCAAAAGATGGCGTACAAGCACAAACTCGTATATTATTTCATGCACTTAGGAAAATGGGGATTCCCACAATCTTTTTTATCAATAAGATTGACCAAAATGGAATTGATTTATCAACGGTTTATCAGGATATTAAAGAGAAACTTTCTGCCGAAATTGTAATCAAACAGAAGGTAGAACTGTATCCTAATATGTGTGTGACGAACTTTACCGAATCTGAACAATGGGATACGGTAATAGAGGGAAACGATGACCTTTTAGAGAAATATATGTCCGGTAAATCATTAGAAGCATTGGAACTCGAACAAGAGGAAAGCATAAGATTTCAGAATTGCTCCTTGTACCCTGTTTATCATGGAAGCGCAAAAAGCAACATAGGGATTGAGCAGCTTATAGAAGTGATAACGAATAAATTTTATTCATCAACATACAGAAAGAAGTCTGAACTTTGCGGAAATGTCTTCAAAATTGAATATTCGGAAGAAAGACAACGTCTTGCATATGTACGCCTTTATGGCGGAATCCTGCATTTGCGGGATTCGGTTAGAATATCGGAAAAGGAAAAAATAAAAATTACAGAAATGTATACTTCAATAAATGGTGAATTATGTAAAATTGATAAGGCTTATTCCGGGGAAATTGTTATTTTGCAAAATGAGTTTTTGAAGCTAAATAGTGTTCTTGGAGATACAAAGCTATTGCCACAGAGAGAGAGAATTGAAAATCCGCTCCCTCTGCTGCAAACAACTGTTGAACCGAGCAAACCTCAACAAAGGGAAATGTTACTTGATGCACTTTTAGAAATCTCCGACAGTGACCCGCTTCTACAATATTATGTGGATTCTACGACACATGAAATCATACTTTCTTTCTTAGGGAAAGTACAAATGGAAGTGACTTGTGCTCTATTGCAAGAAAAGTATCATGTGGAGGTAAAAATAAAAAAGCCTACAGTCATTTATATGGAAAGACCGTTAAAAAAAGCAGAGTATACCATTCACATCGAAGTGCCACCGAATCCCTTCTGGGCTTCCATTGGTCTTTCTGTAGCACCGCTTCCATTAGGGAGCGGAGTACAGTATGAGAGCTCGGTTTCTCTTGGATACTTAAATCAATCGTTTCAAAATGCAGTTATGGAAGGGATACGATATGGCTGTGAACAAGGATTGTATGGTTGGAATGTGACGGACTGTAAAATCTGTTTTAAGTATGGCTTATACTATAGCCCTGTTAGTACCCCAGCAGATTTTCGGATGCTTGCTCCTATTGTATTGGAACAAGTTTTAAAAAAAGCTGGAACAGAATTGTTAGAGCCATATCTTAGTTTTAAAATTTATGCACCACAAGAATATCTTTCACGAGCATATAACGATGCTCCCAAATATTGTGCAAATATCGTAAATACTCAACTGAAAAATAATGAGGTCATTCTTAGTGGAGAAATTCCTGCTCGGTGTATTCAAGAATATCGTAATGATTTAACTTTCTTTACAAATGGACGTAGCGTTTGTTTAACAGAGTTAAAAGGGTACTATGTTACTACTGGTGAATCTGTTTGTCAGCCCCGTCGTCCAAATAGTCGGATAGATAAAGTACGATATATGTTCAATAAAATAACTTAGCACATTTTATATTGTTATATAAATGTGGCTTCTTGTTAAACGAAACGAGATGAAATATTCTTTAATACAGATTTGAATTAAATGTAAAGGAGAAGATAATTATTATAAACTGTGAGTGGGTACTGTGTCCCATCTGTGGAAATAAAACACGTTTGAAAATAAGGGAAGATACTGAATTGAAGAACTTTCCTCTCTATTGTCCTAAATGTAGACAGGAAAATTTAGTTGATATAAAGCAGTTCAAGTTAACTGTGATTACAGAGCCAGACGCAAAGACGCAGAGCCGATAATCTGAGATTAGCATTCTCATTTTATCGGCTCTTTCTGTTTTATGTATTGTTATTATGATTAGTTTTTGATGTTTCTTGATTCATTGATACCACTAGCTAAGGCTTCAATCAACGATAGTTCTTTATCTGTGAAGTTATCCAGTAGTTTTTCTACCTGTAATCTTCGGGTACTTTTCGTCAGATCATTATGAGGTAAGAAAAACTCATCAACGGACACATCAAGTAATGATACAAGGTCATAGAGGACTTGTATGCTTGGGTGTTGCCCTTTATTTTCAATATTAGTTAGGTAACGTGGGTCAATCTCAATCAATGCTCCCACTTGTTCACGAGTTAAACCTCGCTTCATTCGAGCTTCTTTGATTGCTAAACCAAAGGCTCTAAAATCGAATTTATCTTCTTTCTTACGCATAATAGACCACCTCTATACATTTTACTGTTCCTGTTGAATTTGAAACAGGTATAGAAAAACGTGTTAAATAGTTTTTCAGTTCCTATTAAATTACATTCTTAAAAGCACTACTCAACTTCAATAAAAAAACCGTTGTTTGGAAATGCTATTCGTGCTGTAAAAATATAAATCTCACTTTCAAATGGCGGTTTAATGGAGATAAACGTCGCCATGAGATATATTACATATAGTCTGATTCCTAGGTTGTTATCAAAAAAAGTTATCCACCAGCAATAGACAAATACGTCTATCGATGTGGTTTTATACATCATATAACAAGAATAATTAAAGCATATAAACAGAGAAATCAATCTGTCTATGTGCTTTTTTTGTATCTCTGGATATTTTTTAATGTTTTTTCAATTCTTAATGCAACAAATCGCCCTTTCACATTGGGAGTAAGAGTGAAAGGAGATAAAAGAGCAAAGCTCACTTCCTTTCCAAAGAAAGGGGGTGAGAAACATGAAACCATCTTCTTTTCAAGAGAGAATTGAACATCAGTTTGATTTTATCTGTATGCGAGCTATGGACGACGAGCGGAAGAATTATTTCCTTTATCTTTCAAGGCTGGCAAAGCGTGAAGTGTCCTTTTCGGATATTGGCGATTATCTCGTCAATCAGTTTGCAACGACAGACAGCTATTCATCTGATTTTCAAATTTTTACGCTCAATGATATTTCTGTTGGTATCGAAAATGATTTATTGAGTGAAGCACTAAAAGAATTGCCAGACAAGAAGCGTGAAATCCTACTGCTGTTCTATTTTATGGACATGAGTGATTCAGAAATAGCGGATTTACTGAAATTGAACCGCTCTACTGTCTATCGACATAGAACCAGTGGACTAGACTTAATCAAGAAGTTTATGGAGGAGGAAAATGAAGAATGAGAAAAGAATATTCCAGAATTCCGTTTCCAATGATTGTAAGGGCTTGTGATGGCGATACAGAAGCGATTAACCAGATTCTTCATCATTACAGAGGGTACATTACAAAACGCTCTCTTAGACTGATGAAAGATGAGTATGGCAATCAAAGTATGGTCGTTGATGAAGTTTTACGTGGACGAATGGAAACCAGACTGATTACAAAAATCCTGTCATTTGAAATTGAGTGACACTGCCCTATTTCTTTGTTCCTTGAAAACTGAATAATAGCAGTCGAATACATTTCGATAAGAAAAGAGCCAGCGGAGCTGACCGCCATGACCTATCCCCTAAAGATAGCGAGCGATTCAGTCAATGATCCAAGAAGCAATCTTTAGCAGGATTGCCAGCGAAGACATTCCTATCGTGATAATGATACTCCTGTACAGTCACAGTCCGAGCGTTCAAAGCGTCGCAGGCAATGAGTACAGTTGGACGAGAACCGTGCAAGGGTGAAATTCCCGTGAGCTTTGCTAAAGCTGTTCGATTGCTTGTAAAACTCCATGCTGTTTCTGTTTTATGTAGAAGCAGTATAACCGTGATTATCTTTGCAACAAAGTGAGGTGAAGCTATGCAAGAGAATAGTCAAAATAAAACTATGTGTATTGATAATACAAAATTTTATGTGATTTCAAAATTTATAGGAGCTGTAACACTTCAACATCTTATAAAGAGATTGATAAAAAATGAGGTAGGACAGGTCGTTAAATGACACTAAAACAGTCAAATAAATAGCTGAAACCCCTATGAGGGCGTGGTATAATGGAATGGATATGAGTTGTTTGTTTGCTGTGGAAAGGAGCTTACATTGTTAAAACAGCAAGCAAATAATAAAGAAAAAGTTGCATTATACTCTCGCCTTTCACGAGATGATGGGTTGGACAAAGAAAGTAATAGCATTGCTAATCAAAGAGAAATGTTGAAGCGATATGCGAAAGAAAACAAGTTTTATGTATATGATGAGTACATTGATGATGGATTCAGCGGAACAACTTTTAACAGACCTGCATTGAATCGAATGTTTGAAGATATTGAAGCAGGAAAAGTTAATGTAGTTCTGGTCAAGGATATGTCACGTCTAGGACGGAACAATGCACTATTCATGTACTATGTGGAAGAAGTTTTTCCAGATTTAGATGTTCGCTTTATCGCTATCAATGATATGGTTGATACTGCACAAGATGATAACGAAATTATGCCCTTCAAATCTGTCTTGAACGAATATTATGCTCGTGATATATCAAAGAAAATCCGTAGTTCAATACGAACAACAGCTTTGACTGGCGGTTTTACAGGTGCATTTGCTCCTTATGGTTATTTAGTTGACCCAGAGAACAAAAAGAAATTGATTGTTGACCCTGAAACAGCGCCGATTGTGAAGCGGATTTTTGAATTATCACAACAAGGTACAAGTACACATCAAATCGCAAGGATACTTTGTAAAGATGGAATTTTAGTTCCTAGAGCCTATCGAGCAAAGAAAAAAGGGATTTTGGAGCAAAGCAAAGGATTTACGTTTCCTACTGATTGGGTTGGAAAGAATGTTAAGATGATTTTGGAAAATCAAGTTTATCTAGGACACATGGTATCTCATAAATCACAAACCAAATCATTCAAGAACAAGAAAATCGTTCCTGTGCCAAAAGAAGATTGGATAGTGGTTGAGAATACTCATGAAGCTATTATCGATAAGGAAACTTTTGAGATAGTACAAAAATTTATTAGTGTAAAGAAACAGCCTAACAAAACAGGGAAACCCAATATCTTTGTGGGATTGGTTAAGTGTCCAGATTGTGGAAGAAATTTAGCGTATTCCAATCCAAACGGAAATGAACCAAGATTCCGTTGCAGAACATACGCAAGAAATACCGAACTTTGCACTACTCACGCAATTTCATACAAAGCTTTATATGAAATTGTTCAAAATGATATTAAAAATCATGTAAATAGTATGGAAGAACTAGGAGACCATTTTATCAAAGAAATGCGAGAGCTAAGTGAAACGAGCGGAAGTCAGAAGATTCATCAATTCAACCAAGAATTAGTTTCCTTAGAGAAACGGATTGATGAAATAGACAGTATTTTTACCAAACTTATAGAGCAAAATGCTTTAGGGAAAATAACTGATGAAAGATTCTCTAAAATGTCTATGAACTATGAAACTGAACAAGCAGAGGTAGTGCAAAGCTATAGAGAATTAAAGTCAAAAATAAAATCCGAAGAGGAGAAAGTACAGGGTACGGATAGATTCCTTGAAACTATTAGTAAATACAAAGATGTTACAGAGTTAAACCGTTCTATGCTGTGTGAGCTGATTGATTCAATTTACGTGTATCAAGCAGAGGGAATCGGTAAAGAACGTACTCAAAAAGTAGAAATCAATTATAGGTTTCTAGCAGTGTCTCATTGATACATTCTCTGATGGAAATGGAAGAACCGGAAGATTACTAGTTAATTTGGAACTAATAAAAGCGGGATATCCGCCTATAGATATAAAGTTTACTGATCGATTGAAATATTATGAAGCCTTTGATGAATATCATATGAAACATAATATATCAGCAATGGCAGATATGTTTGCAAGATATTTGAATCAGAGACTAGATTTATATCTGTCTATTTTGGATTGTATATGATGTGGTTGATAACTACAAGTTATTACTTGATATGGTGATACAGAAAGGAGTACAAAAACATGCAATTTACAACAAAAAGATTAATTCTACGTCCATGGTTAGAATCAGATGTAGAAAGTCTATTCGAATATGCCAAAGATCCATCTGTGGGTCCAATCGCAGGGTGGCCTGTACACACGAGTGTTGAAAACAGTCTAGAAATAATTCGTGGAGTATTGTCCGCAGAGGGAACATATGCAGTTTGCTTGAAAGAAGACAATCGAGCAATAGGTAGTATTGGCTTGATTCCGGCTTCTAAATCTAATACAGCTCAAATTGGTGAAAATGAAATGGAAATCGGGTTTTGGATAGGTGTTCCTTTTTGGGGGAAGGGATATATTCCTGAAGCAGTAAAAGCCTTGCAAGAATATGCATTTGATGATTTGGGGTGCAGTGCATTGTGGTGTTGTTATTTTGATGGAAATGACAAATCAAGACGATGTCAAGAAAAATGTGGTTTCAAGTATCACCATACAGAAGAAAATAAAATTTGTTCGTTGTTGAATGAGGTAAGAATTCAACATTGTATGTATCTTTCAAAGGAAAATTGGAAGATGATAGCATTGGAGAAGTACTAATAATGAATGTATCAATAATGAATGTATCAATAATTTTGGCATATAATGAAAAAAATATAAATTAGTAATAAGTTTCAGAACTGTAGAAAAACACTTTAACAATAAATGTTAAGGTGTTTTTTATACAAAAAATATCAAACTAATACAAAAAGTAAATTAGTATTAGTATCAAGAAAGTATTAATATCTAAATTGAGAAAGAATACAATAATAGAAAAAAACAATATTCGTATCGATTTTCTTTACCATTGAACATTTTTCAGATTTTTATTGTATAATAGTTTAAACGCTTAGACGAAAGGATCATAAAGAAATGCTTGAAAAAGAAATAAAAAACTAGAGGAGGAAATAGTTTATGGAAACAGTAAAAATGATGGAATTAATGAGACAGAGACATTCGGTAAGGAGATTTACTGATGAGCCGTTGAATGAAGAGGCTGTAAAGGTGCTACAACAGGAAATCGACAGTTGTAATAGAGAAAGTGGGATGAATATCCAGTTAATTACAAACGAACCAGAGGCTTTTCAGGCAAATAAACCTTCATATGGACAGTTTAAAGGGTGTAAAAATTATCTTGTTATCGTTGGTCCTAAGGGAAAGGATATTGAAGCAGGATATTATGGTGAGAGAATAGTATTGAAGGCTCAGGAGTTGGGTATTAATTCATGTTGGGTTGCACTAACATACAAAAAAGGTAAGGCACAAGGAACTGAAAAACATGGAGAAAAGAGGTACTTGGTTGTAGCTTTGGGATACGGCGAAAGCAATGGTGATGGTCATAAGCTAAAATCGATTACAGACGTGAGTGATTTTAAGGATGGAGATCCTGAATGGTATAAATCTGGAATTGAAGCAGCTCTTCTTGCGCCAACTGCAGTGAATCAACAAAAATTTAGGTTTGATAGAAATGGCGAAAAAGTAGCACTTAGAGTTTCTGGTTTGGGATTTTATACAAAGATTGATTTAGGAATTGTGAAATATCATTTTGAGATTGGATCAGGGAAGGGACAAGACGTTTGGAAAAAATAAAAAAATTTGTTCTATATTGCAAATAAATATGTTTGAAGTCATACTAATAATGGTAAATATTTATATATAGTTAAAAAAGTTATATGTGCCAAAAGTTGATACATATTTCAAAATAGATTTAGGAGGAAAAAATAATGAGCGTATACGATTTTAAAGCAATAAGTTTGGAAGATGGTGAAATTTCTTTATCAAATTACAAGGGAAAGGTATTACTAATAGTAAATATCGCAACTGGTTGTGGATTGACACCTCAACTTGAAGGTTTGGAAAAACTTTATAAGAAATACAATAGTGAAGGACTTGAAATTGTTGGTTTCCCATGTGGACAATTCCTTGATCAGAATCCAGAAGACGGAAACGGTACAGCAAAATTCTGTATGGTAAATTATGGTGTTACATTTGAAAACTTTGAAAAGGTAGAAGTGAATGGACCAAATGCAGATCCACTTTTCAAATATTTAAAAGAACAGAAGCCTGTTGATAAGACAAATGATGCTTCAGCTGGTCTTCTAGAAAAACTTGCTTCAATCGGTCAAGTATTTGAAGGAAGTGAAATTAAATGGAACTTTACAAAATTCTTGGTTGATAGAGATGGCAACGTTGTTGAAAGATTTTCTCCAACATACACTGCTGAAGAATTAGATGCAGATATAAAAGCGCTACTTTAATCGAAAGTTTCTATTTTCAATCTAAAATTAGATAATAAATTTATTACAATAGGGTACTAATTTATGTGTGTGCACATTTTTTAGTACCCTATTATTTGCCCTGCTATTTGTTTAGTAGGGATTTTACATTTTCTTTAGCCTCTTCTAAATCTTTGCTTTGATTTAAAATTTCTAAAATTTTTCTAGTTTGATTTTCTTCTACTACTTCTTTTAGCAGTTCGCTTATATTCATTTCTTCATTCATTTTGTTCCTCTTTTTCTATTGATTACTAATAAGAATTATCTTACTGTAATCATATTATTGCATATACGTCTTAAAGCGTCGATAGTTTTTTGAAATTTTTTAAGATTTTCTAGGGGAATAAATGAAAAAAAGCACATCAATATGAAATATTTTATCATCTATCTTGACATGTACATTGGGGACAATGGTATACTCTGGTAAAGGTGGTGATATCAATGTTGAGAAATGAAATACAGAGTAAAACGGGTTTAACCAGAAAAGCAATCGAGTATTATGAGAAAAAAGGTCTGATTAATCCGAGAAAACTTGAAAATGGCTACAGAGATTACAGTGAAGAGGATTTCGAAATTTTGTCAAAAGTAAATTTGTTCAGAAAAATTGGCTTTAATATTTCAGAAATTAAATCGATTATTCGTTCTGATGGATTTGTATTGCCATCAATTTTGAGAAATAGAGAACATAAGTCGGAAATCGATAAAAGAAAAAATGAAGTTATTAAACTGATTATTGAAGGAGCAAGTGAGAAAATAATTAATGAAAAAGTTGCGTTGATTGAGAGGGAAGAATCAATATATGATAGGTTATTGAGAGCTTTTCCAGGTTATTTTGGACAGATGATATTTTATGCATATCAACCATTTTTAAACGAACCACTTGATAAAGATGGTGAATATGCTTATGCAAAATATATTGAATATTTAGATAACTTGCCTTCGTTTGAATTGTCAGTAGAGGAGCAGGATTTTATTGAAAAGATTAGCTCTGATTTTGATATTGAGAATATGAAAACAGTAAATAATTCTAAAATAGAGGCTATTGACGATTTTAAGAAATGGCTGAACGAAAACACTGAAATTGTTGAACAGTATAATTTATATAAAAAAAGTGATACCTACCAAAATAGTCCCCTTAAAGATATACAGGATAAATTAAAGGATTATATGATAGAAAACAAGTATTATGAATTTGCAATACCTTTGATTAGAGAGTTTAGCAAAAGCTATAATGACTATTACGAAAAGCTGTTAGTTGCAAATGAGGAATACTTGAAATTTAATAAAAAAACAGAATAAGACTAGGACTTCGTATTTTTATGATATATAATAAAAGTAGCTATTGAAAAATATAAGGAAAACCATAGGACATATGATTCATTGCCTTTTAGAGGACCGGAAATATATGTCAAAGGAGATTATCACTATCATTGTAAAGTTGATGGGGGCTTTGAGCGGTTTTGCGGGTATGAAGATATTTTTTACGAGAACGAAAGAGTCTATGAATGGTATTTTCATGGTGAAACTGTTAAATAGGAATATTAACAGAAATAAATTTGAAAGTAAAAAAAGGTGTATTTTTAGCAATAATAGGAAAAGATAAGCCAATTACATTTAAAAATTTGGGGAAAATATGTAATGACTTAGAATGTACTCCAAATGATGTATTTAGTTTTAAGGAGAGTGGAAATGAATGACTGAAATGAGAATAATGCTTGTAGAAGACGATACTAATTTGGCTGAGCTTATAAAGATGTATTTAATATCAGAAAATTGGGAAATCAGCATTTTTCACACTGGAAAAGAGGCATTAGAGGAACTTGAAAAAAATAAATATGATTTACTTTTATTGGATATTTTACTTCCTGATATAAATGGATTTGAAATATGCAAAAAGATAAGAGAAACATCCACAATGCCAATTATTATGCTTACTGCCTTAGAAGATTCTATTCATAAAGTACAGGGATTGAATATAGGTGCAGATGACTATATTGTAAAACCGTTTGAACCATCTGAATTGATTGCGAGAATTAATTCTCATTTTAGAAGAAATTATGTATTTACACAAAATATTGTGAATAAAACTGATTGTGATAGAAAAATTAATAACTTAAGGATTAGTGTTAAAACACATAAGGTTTATTATGATAACATAGAGATCGAACTGACACCAAAAGAATTTGATATTTTATGGTTACTTATGGAAGAGCCAGGTAAAGTGTACAATATGGATGACATACACTATAAAATATGGGGTGATAAGGTATTAGAAAATGAAGTTAATCCTGTTATGGTTCATGTAAGAAGAATTAGAAGTAAGTTTGAAAAGATTGGATTAAAATCAGTTATATTAACCGTTTGGGGAGTGGGGTATAAAATCAATGGGTAAGAGAAAAAGTTTTTTTGTGGAAGGTGTTATTTACCAAATACTATGGATATTTGTAAGTACAATCTTGCTTTTTATTATTTACAGAACAATAGATTCTTTTTTTGTTAACAGTGTAAATCCAGAATTGCCATTAGACAAATTTTCTTCCTTTTATTTTGAAATAGGTAAATATATAATGATTTTGCTAGGCGTTGTTATTATATTTATAGGAATATTTATAATACAAAAAAAAAGGTTCTATGTATATAATCAATATTTTGAGGCTGGTCTGAATTATCTTAAAAATGAAAGTAAGGATTTAATACCATTTCATGAATCATTATCAAAGGAACGAGCTTCATTTATAGAGCTTCATAATTACCATAAGGAACTTGAAAAGGAGCACGAGCTGGTATACAAGGAAAAAACAGATTTGCTAACATATTTAGCTCATGATATAAAAACTCCTCTTGCGAATATGATAGGCTATATAACACTATTAAAAGATGAAAAAAATCTTTCCGAAGAACAAAAAAATAAATTTGTTGATGTTATATATGAGAATACAAAATATCTAAATCGTTTAAGCGAAGATTTTTTTTCATATTTAAAATTTAATCTAAATGAAATTCCACTAAATTTAATGGATGTAGATGTAAATATTTTTTTCAGACAGTGGGAAGAAGAGAGAAGCTTATCTATAAGTGATCATATTTTAATTTTAGAGTTTTTAGAATTAGAAAATAGTATAATCAAAACAGAGCCACAACTTTTACTAAGGATAATGGAGAACCTTATTACAAATGCGGTCAATTATTCTGTGAAAGGAACGAATATCCATATAAATATTGAGACGATAAATGGTATGTTAAAAATAAGCGTTATAAACGATGTTTCTCAAAATTTAAATGTGAATTGGAAAATGGCTACTTCAAAATTCTATAGGGGAGATTTATCAAGACGAATAAGTAACAATGGATCGGGACTTGGACTCACAATTGTAAATGATATTGTAAAACACTTGGGTGGAACTTTTGAAATTGGAGAAGAGAATAAAAGAGTTTGTGCCAAAGTAATCATTCCATACAGACCTAATTAAATCGTAAAGAAAACGCAAGAATTATTCAAAGATACCGTTAAGTATAAAACAAAGAGCTATTCTATAATATAAGTAAGGATAGCTCTTTTATATTTGAAGAAAATTACTAATTTGGATAATCATTTGTGATTATATAATATATAAAATGGAGGTGGAGTTTTATGCATTACAATAATCCTCATAGGTATCGGAACGGAGATTGAGCGAAGTTTTGGATAATTTTATTCGAAAGAAATATTTCGCAAAAAAGTTTAAATATTTGAGAGAGGAGAATTTATCATGAAAAAAGCGTTGTCATTAGTATTATTAACAGGTTTGATGTTAGCATCATCTGTACCGGTATTTGCAGCAGCAGAAGAAACAAACTTGCCATATGTTGAAGGACTTGGTTATGAGATGGAAGTTTTTGAAGAAGATTATACTCAGCCAACATTGTTCAGTTATGATAGTGGATGGAAAAATTTTTTAGGTGGAAAATGGAGACATGGTGTAGGTAGTCGCTATGTTTGGTCTAAATATGATCACAGTAAAAAAACACATAAAACTACAGTACAAGGGGCTGGTGGTAAGTTCTCTTATTCGGGTTGGATAAGTGCGGGAAGTAGAGCAGAGGCTTCTTGGGAAAAAGCATTAAGCGGTAATAGGGCTTGGGCTGATGTTAAATAGCAGTAAATAAAAAATAGTTAAACGAGTTTGAGCAGTGCCACACTGTTGTTTTAGCATTGTGGCATTTCTCATACATAAAGTTGGAGATGGTGCGAAATGAAAAAAACACTGGGTATATTAACAATTTTACTAATTATAACGATTGGCATAGGAAATTTTTTCTATTCAGATAGTATGTTTTTAAATATATTTATAAAAGATTTTAATACGACTGTAAACATTGTAACAAAACCAGAAAAATCCAATAAAACAATAAATGAATTGCAGAAAATAGCCAATAGAAATGATATAAGCTTCATAAAGGAAGAATATATTCCTAAAAATAGTAGATTTGATAGACAAAGAATAAAGATTTACATTCATCTAAATGATTCTGAGTGGTTCAAAAAATCTTTTAGAAATATCTCTATTGCTGATTGTAAAAATAAATTAAATGATTTTGAGAATGTAAAATCAATGAGTTTATTGACATCAAAAGACATAAGCATAATTCCTTTTCAAAATATCAGCATGGAAAAGGTGAATGGGGATTATCATATAAGAGGGACAGAAGTAAATATTAATAAGTTTATTGAGGAAATAAATGAAAACAAAAAATTGAAAACAGAAGCTGTAGTTAATTCAGATTTTATTGTTTCCAGTGAATTCACACAGAAGCAGGCTTTTCTATATACGCTAACGATTTTTATTATATTTGTAACTATTGTCTTTTGTTTAATTATTTATAATGGGATGATTTCAAAGGAATTATCAATATCAATTTTACTAGGATATAACAAATTAACTTTGGCTATTGATAAAATATTAAATCTTCTTGTTGTACCAATAATAATAGGATTCTTGTTAACAATTGGAATTATAGGATATTTAGTAGATCCCATTGATATTTTGGGATTTATTATATCAATGAAAACAATACTTATTTTATTAGCTCTTATAACAGCAGTTCTAATATCAATAGAGTTTATATTGATTTATCTAAAATTAAAAGGAATTAATATAATTGCTTTATTGAAGGGTTATAGAAGAATTTATCATAGAAGTTCATTTTTTATAAAAACAGGTTCAATTGTTATGGTTTTTTATCTCTCAATTGTAAGCCTCTTGGGACTTGCTGACTACTTTAGTATGAAACAATATATACCTATTTGGGAGAGTTCGAAATACTATGCAAACATGGCTTGTGCATGGTCTTGGAGTTATGAAAAAGATGATGAAAAGTTCAATAAAATTGTCATACCAAGTCTGATTGATTTATGGGATAGTCTGGATGATAGGGGAGCAATATTATTTAATGCACCAAATGTTAGGAAAGAAGGAATGAATACTGATGTGGAGTATCTAAGGCAACAAGCATTTCAAGGTAATTATGCCTATGTAAATAAAAATTATTTACATATTTCAAATATTTTAGATAAAGATATGAATAAAATAGAACAATATAAAATACATGAAAACGAGTGGATTATTTTTGTTCCAGAAAATGTTGAAATTACCGAATTTGATAGAGATAAGATTCACGAAGATCATATTTTTCAGAACATAAAAAAACAAGATACAATCATAGAAACATATGTAAGGTTGAAAGATAATCAAAGTGTGTTTTCTTTTGACAGTAGCAAAAGGATTGATGAAGCGAATTTGAAAAACTATGTTTTGATAGCAGTAAATGGTAAAGAGTTACTCCCAGATCACGGAATTAAACTATCATCTTTAGTAAATGGGCAGTTACATCCATATGTTAGAGACCCTAGTAGGGCATATGAAAATTTGAAGGATATAATTGAACAAACAGAATCCGAGTCGTTCATACTCTATATAAGTTCAGTTTACGATGATGTAGTTGCAAGAATAGATGAATATAAGATGGAGGTAAGCATATATGTTCTTGGTCTTGTTTTATCTATTATTATTCTGGCAACTTTATTAAAAATAGATAAAGAAACATATTTTTATAATCATGGACAAAGAATAGATGTTTCTAGGTTGTTGGGATATGGATTTTTCGATATACATCATAAGAAAATTATTGAAAATATAATTGGTCATATCATAAGTATTATCATTTTGTTTATTGTTATTCTGGTAACAGGAGTAATAAATGATGTTGGACTATTTATACCAAGAGATGGTTGGAGTATGTCTAAACTTTTGATTAGTTTAATATTATGTATTTGTGGAAGTTTTATATGTTTTGGTATAGAAATTTTACAATTAAAGAAAAGTGAAAGAAGTATTGTACTTAGACTAAAGGAGGGTTGTTAAATGCAAAAAGAAAAGGAATTGCAAATAACCTTAAGAAATATTTCTAAAAAGTATGGAAATAACAGTATTTTAGAAAATATTAGTTTAGATATTTATAAAGGCGATTTTGTTTGTATCTTTGGAAAAAGTGGAGGTGGAAAAACGACACTTTTAAATATAATTGGAACACTAGAAAATTATGATAGTGGTAGTGTAACTTGTTTTTCAAATCAAGATCCAGTAAAAAATCCGAAAGTGGGAGAACTATTACGCAGAGAAAAAATTGCTTATTTATTTCAAAATTTTGCGCTAGTGGAAAAAATGACAGTTGAAGAAAATATGTTACTTGCTGCAAAATACAATAAAGAAAAAAATAAGAAAAAGTTTATAGAAGTTGCATTGAGCAAAATGGGTATTTCGGATAAATTAAAATCAAGGGTTTATGAACTTTCAGGAGGAGAACAGCAAAGGGTAGCTCTTGCAAGAAACATGATAAAACCGTTTGAAATTATGTTGGCAGATGAACCGACAGGCTCTCTTGATTATGAAAATAAAAAAATTGTAATCGATACACTTATTAAATTAAATGATGAAGGTAAGACGATAATAGTTGTAAGTCATGATAAGGACTTTGAAAAAATAGCCAATAAGAATTATATTATTGAAAAGTCAGCTATAAGGGAGGTGTTAAGATGACAAGGAAGATTGCTTTATTAGTAGCGGTTCTAGTATTGTGCATTGTTGGTGTATTCTTTTATATGAACAGAAATAGTGATGATATTGATGTTGCATTTACAGTAAAAAATGAAACAAAAGAAGATTTGGATACAGTAGGTATTGCTGTGGGAAATAAATGTATTTTGAATAGAACTAATGGAGAACAATTTTATTTTCCAAAAGATTTAGTCACAGGAGAAGAAGATAAAGCTATTGTTTTTACAGTATTTAAAAATGGGGCAATAGCAAAGTCAGGGAAAATAGAGTTAAAAGACAATAAAGCAGTAAGCATAAGGGCAATAAAAGAAGGAGAAATATCCTTAGATATAGCTGCTGAAAAGACAGATACAAAGATTAGTATCCCTAGATTGGATTCTTGGGAAACTAAGACAGATGAAAGCTTTATTGAAGGATCGTATGAGGCAAAAACAGATTTGAAATATACGTTATATTTATTGGGAAAAGGCGGAAGTTTGGGTATTTCTGATACGGAAACGAAAGGAGTACATGTTGTTGTAAGTTGGGAAAAACCAAAAGATAAAATAGATAGTTGGCTTGTAATTAACGATTAAAAAATACAATATTTGTAGTAAAAATCGTAAAAATAATAATTTCTTGTTAAGGGGCTGACTCATAAGAGCCCTAAATAAAATACACGCCCACATTCTCCATGTATGGAAATGAATGTGTAGCGTGTATTTTTATTTGTGCTCTCTTTATGAGTTTTGTATAGGTTAACTTGGCTCTATCGAGCCATATTTATCTTTTCTCGTTGAATAATTTTTAAATTTTATATTTTTTCCGTTAGGACATATAAATCTATCATATTGCTCGTCATATTCCCAATGTTGCCAATATTTGATATCTTTTTTATATCTATTTGTCATTTCAAATCTCATTGTATTAAAAGGGATAAGATCTATGTATGAACATAAAAGTGGCATCCGTATCTGTTTTAGAAAAGCTATTTCTACCTGAAAGTATAGTTTTATATCTCTCATATTTCTTCATTATTGGAGAAAAATCTTCAGTAAATTTCTTGCGCAATTTTCTTATTGGATTTATTTTATGTTTCTTACTTACATTCTCTTCCGTAAGTTTTTCTTCGATTTTGTTTAATTTATTTCCGATAGTGTCGATTTGTTCAGATGTAATAACAGCCTTTTTATATCTAGAATCTTTTTCTTCCAATGATTTAAGAATATTAGAAGAAATTTCAGCTAAGTCGCTATATTCTTCTAACAATTCACCTTCGTTATTTTCTTCATATGCATATTTTCAACGACTTCATTAACTATTCTTGAAATATGGTTTTCTGGTATCCAATCTAATCAATCAGACGGTAATTGTAATTGATTCATGCTATAATCTATGTAGATAACCTTTGAGTTATTCATAAAAAATCATCTCCTTTTTCTTGTTTTTACCTATTAACATTATATCATGGAGATGTTTTTTTATGCAAAAAATTACCATAGGTAAATCCTACGGCAATTTATGGGACTTTTGGGTCAGCCTCTTTTTTCTATAAGCACAAAAGAATGAAAATGAAATCAGGCTATAAAATAGTATGGAAAGAGATATTTGGAAAAGTTTTGTAGTTGCTTCATAGCAATTAATGTGATAATATATTGGAAACTGATAGGCGCTTTTAATAATAGGGAAATGTCAGGCTTATTAAGGAGATAGATACTATGGAAATAAGATATATTAATTCATTAGACGACAGGATGGCAATCAGTGGAATTTATGAAGAGTGCTGGAAATATGCATATAAGGATATAATGCCAGAAGAATATCTCAATTTAATAGAAGAAGGTAAATGGTCATCAGTTTTAGATTTACCTGGTTGGCAAACTCTCGTATGTGTAGAGGATGGAAAATATGTTGGGACAAGTAGCTTTTGTGAATCAAGATTTTCAGATTATAAAAACTATGGAGAGATAATTTCAATTTATTTGCTACCACAATACATAGGAAAAGGGTACGGTAAAAAATTGTTTTCTAGAGTAATGGATGAATTATATAAGCAAGGTTATGATAAAATATTTTTGTGGGTATTGGAGGACAATATCATTGCCAAAAAGTTTTATAAAAAATATGGCTTTTTAGAAACTGACAATTTTATTGAAGAAAATTTTGGTGGAAAACAGCTTCGTGCTGTTATGTTTGTCCATTACAGATATAAATAGTGTATTCAGATATACTATCCGCCATTTGAGGTATATGTGAAAGCGTAGATTGAAAAAACAAGGGAGGTAATTACATGGGATTTTGGATTTTTATGTTTATTATGACTTTATTAATACCACTGGCACTGTTATTGATATGGTATATATGTCCTAAGATTTCGAAAATCAATGGCACTATTGGATATAGGACACCACGCTCAATGAAGAATCAAGATTCTTGGGATTTTGCACAAAAAGAATGTGCGAAAAACTCTCTAATTTTGTTTTTTCCAACGTTGTTTTTGTCAGTCGTTGTTATGCCGTTTTTTATACATGAACGAAAAGATATTATAGGCTGGATTGGGTTTTTTGTAACTGTGGTACAGTTGATATCTTTTGGTGCCATAATTTTTATGACAGAGAGAGCCTTGAAAAGGAATAATTTATAAAAAATAATAGAAACATCGTTGTAACAAAACATATTACATAGTATAATGGATACAATATAAATATCATAAAAATAATTGAAAAGAAATTGTAAATGTAGAATGGAATATGAGGTTACTAACTATGATAAAGTATGATAATGTATCACTAACTTGTCCAGTTAATGGGAAAATTCTTGATGGGCTTAACTTCGAGATTGATGAAGGCGAGTTTTTTGTATTGATTGGACCAAGTGGTAGCGGTAAGACGACAACGTTAAAATTAATTAATAGACTTATTGAACAAACAGATGGCGATATTTTCTTTCAAGATGAAAAGTTGAACAATTTTGATATTAGAGAATTGCGGTTGGAAACAGGGTATGTTTTACAACAAATAGCACTTTTCCCAAATCTAACGGTTGAAGAAAATATTGCTCTCATTCCAGAAATGAAAAAAATGGACAAGACATTTATTGAACAAAAGACTAGGGCATTACTAGAAAAGGTTGGATTAGAGCCAGAACAGTATTTGAAGAGACTTCCAAAGGATTTGTCAGGAGGAGAAAAACAAAGAATTGGTATTTTGAGAGCAATAATTTCTAATCCAAAGGTCTTATTAATGGACGAACCATTTTCTGCATTGGATCCTATTAGTAGAACTCAGCTACAGGACCTGATAAAACAACTTCATAAGGAGTATAATATGACGACTGTATTTGTGACTCATGATATGAATGAAGCATTAAAGTTAGCAGATAGGATATGCATTATGAAAAATGGCAAAATAGTTCAGTTGGATACACCTCAAGAAATTAAGAATAATCCTGCAAATGATTTTGTTAAAGAATTTTTTAGTATGAAGGAGGTGTAGGCTCGTGGATGTGTTTAGTACATTTATTGAAAGAAAATCTGATTGGAGTCTGGCACTCCTTGAGCATTTACAAATATCATTACTATCTTTGATTATAGCGATAATTATAGCAATACCTTTTGGAATTGCAATTTCTAACTATAAAAAGACAAAAGAGTGGATGCTACAGATTACAGGAATATTTCAAACGATACCGTCATTAGCATTGTTAGGTTTGTTTATTCCATTTATGGGAATTGGTACTCTTCCGGCTGTAGTTGCTCTTGTTATTTACGCAATATTTCCTATTTTACAAGGAACAATTACAGGGCTTTCTGAGATTGACTCTTCTCTAGAGGAAGCAGCCACCGCTTTTGGAATGACAAGATGGGAGAAGCTTAAAAAATACCAGTTACCTTTATCAATGCCTATTTTGATGTCTGGTGTACGAACGGCTAGTATTATGATTATAGGTACGGCAACTCTAGCTGCATTAGTTGGAGCTGGAGGTCTTGGGTCATTTATTCTATTGGGAATTGATAGAAATAATTCATCACTAATTTTGATTGGAGCTACTTCATCAGCAATTCTTGCGGTTGTATTTAGTTGGCTTATAAAACTTTTGCAAGATAAAAGACCGAAAACAATAGTGATTACATTATTGGTTGCTATTTTTTCTTTGGGAGCAAGTTTTATTCCGCTACAAAATAGCTCAAGTAAGAAAATTGTTATTGCAGGAAAACTTGGTGCCGAACCAGAAATTATCATTAATATGTACAAAATACTGATTGAAGATGAAATGGATATAAAGGTGGAAATTAAACCTAATTTTGGAAAAACAAGTTTCCTTTATGAGGCTTTGAAATCTGGAAGCATTGATATTTATCCAGAGTACACTGGTACGATAACTACTACATTATTGAATGATAAGATAGAAAATATTTCTAATGATCCGGAAACTGTATATAAAATTGCAAAACAAAAAATTTTAGAGCAAGATGACATGGTCTATTTAAGTCCAAGTAAATTTCAAAACACTTATGCAATTGCAGTGACGGAAAGCTATGCTAAAAGTAATGGACTAACCAAGATTTCAGAACTGAAAAAAGTGGAACACTCTGCAGTAGCAGGATTTTCTCTTGAATTCAACGATCGAGAAGATGGCAACTTGGGATTGAAGTCACTTTACAATGTCAATTTAAATGTAAAAACTATGGAGCCTTCACTAAAATATCAAGCATTGGTCAATAATGATGTGAATGTTATTGAAGTTTATTCCACTGATAGTAAGATAATAACTCATAATCTAAAATTATTGGAAGATGATAAGCAATTGTTTCCACCTTATCAGGCGGCACCTTTGATGAAGAAGGATACTCTTAGAAAATATCCGAAGCTAGAGTCGATTCTTGGAAAATTATCAAATAAAATAACTTCAAAGGAAATGAGTGAAATGAATTATAAGGTTGATGTTGAAGGAAAATCGGCAGCTGAAGTGGCAAAAGAGTATTTGAAGAAAGCAAAATTAATTGATTGAAAGAGGTAGTATATGTCAAAACAATTGGATAATGCAAGAAATCTGTATATAAGAGGTATTGAAGTTGGAGAAATAAAAGAGGTTCATGAAAACTATATGGGGGATACGTATACTCAACATAGTACAGGTGTACCAGATGAAAAAAAAGGTTTTGAAATATTTTTTAAAGATTTTCATAAAAGATACCTAAAAAGAAAAATGAATATAGTGAGGTCTATTGAGGATGAAAATTTTGTTTTTCTCCATGTACATCAGTTTTTAAATGATGGAGAGGCACAGTGGATAACTGCGGATATTTTTAAATCGGACGATGAGGGAAGAATCATTGAACATTGGGATGTGATTGATGAGTATCCAGTTAATATTAAAGCCAATGATCCGATATATGGGGATTTCAGCATCACAGATTTAGAAAAAACACAGGATAACAAAAAAACGATTAGAAGGTTTCTAGTAGATATAATGCAGAATAAAGACTTTGATATGTTTGAACAATATGTGGATGATAGCTTGATACAGCATAATCAAAACATTGCTCAAGGTGGCAAATCTTATAAAGATTATTTATTGGAAAATGATGTAACGTATGACTTTGTTTTTAAGGTTATGGGACAAGGTGATTATGTGGTGTCGTATTCGAAGGTATATATAGGCAAACAAGACTATGCACAATTTGATATTTATAGATTAAGGAATGGCAAGATTGTAGAGCATTGGGATAACAAGGAAGTAATGCCTAATAAATATGATTTAACCAATTTAGGTAAATTTTAAAGTATTTTAGCGAATAAGAAAATTGAAGGAATGAAATATAGTAAAATATTATGATTTAAGTTTGATATGAGGTGATAATTATGAAACAATATATTGTTGACGCATTTACAGATGAGGTATTTCATGGAAACCAAGCTGCCATATGCATTATGGATAAATGGATTTCTGAAGAATTGATGATGGATATAACAAAAGAAAATAACTATTCGGAAACTGCATTTGCAGTTAAAGATGGAGAAAAATATCATTTAAGATGGTTTACTCCTGGTGGAGAAATTGATCTCTGTGGACATGCAACTCTTGCTTGTGCATATGTTTTGTTTAATTTTTACTTAGAAAATGAAAATAGAGTGGTATTTTCAACTCTGAGTGGAGATTTGATAGTGACTAGACACGATGATTTGTATGAATTGGAGTTTCCAGCATATGATTTGAAAGAAATAGACGTAACCGATGAAATGGTAGACGCTTTTGGTGCAAAACCGTTATCAGCTTATTTGGGAAGAGATTTATTATGTGTATTTGACGAAGAGGACTTAGTAAGAAATATGGTTCCCGATATGGAAAAAATACAAAAGCTAGATGGACTTTTACAACACGCTACTGCAAAAGGTAATTCTATTGATACTGTTTCAAGAAGCTTCGCACCCAAATTAGGGGTGTCGGAAGATCCTGTATGTGGATCTGGTCATTGCCACATTGTTCCTTATTGGGCAAATGTTCTTAATAAAAATGAGATTGTTGCTTATCAAGCATCAAGCAGAGGTGGAACACTGTATTGTAGGTTGGAAGGAAATAAAGTATTTATGGCAGGTAAGGGTGCATTGTTTGCGATATGTGAATTGAATATAAATAAGTAGTAATAGAGGGTCTAATATTCTAAAGAAGAATATATAGGCCCTTTTTTATGTCATAAACTGATATGTTTTTGGCGTGATATGTTGTTCTTTTTTTGGAATTAAAGATATATAATAAGTATATAAGATAACAGCACAGGAGTGCCAAAGGTTTGATATACAACAACAGTTGGAAAGAAAAGTACACGAAAAGAATACGAAAAGTACACAAAAGTGCATTAAAAATAATTCTTAATTATATGTAAAATGGAGGAAAATAAAATTAAAGAAAGAAAAACAGCGCTTATAACAGGTTCTTATGGAGGTCTTGGAACTTGCTTTGTGAATATTCATGCTTCAAAGGGTGGAGATTTAATTCTTGTAGGAAGAAGCCAGAGCAAGCTTGATGGACAGAAAAAAGAGGTTGAGAAAAAATTTAAGGTAAATGTCGAAACAATTGCGGCAGATTTATCAAATAGTGAAGAGGTAGTCAGAATATATGAAGTATGCAAGGAAAATGGATGGGAAGTTGATTATCTAATCAATAATGCTGGAGGTTTATCGGATACAAAACTTTTTGCAAATGCAGTATCACCAGATCAGGTGGCAAAGGATGGTTATGATGGAATGTTAGATGGTGCATTGAATATAACATCTGGATTACCAGGATGGCAAAAACCAATGATGACATTTGCACCGATGTTCTCTAAAAAGACTATGTTAGATTTTGTTTACAATCAACAAATAGCTGGAAGTAATAAAAAGAAATAATGAAAAAGTAATGTATAATTACATAGATATTTATTTTTTTATATTTGAAAATTTCTGATTACGTAAAAATATTTTTTCTGATAAAATAGTAGTGGTGGTAAAATTTTATATACATTCAATGAGTAGCAATATGCGTAAGTCCAATTGATCTGGGCTTACGCTTTTTTTATGGAGGAGTATTTATGAATGAGTTAGGTACAGAAAAAATAGGAAAATTAATAAAAAAATTTGCAGTACCATGCGTTATAAGTATGATTGTGGCTGCATTGTACAATATTGTTGACCAAATATTTATTGGTTGGAGTAGTGCCGGTGCAAATGGCAATGCTGCTACAAATGTTGTATATCCATTTACAGTAGTCGCACTGGCGATTTCACTGTTGATTGGTGATGGGGCTGCAGCTAATTTTAGTTTGTCATGTGGTGCAAATGAAAGTAATAGTGCGAATAAAAGTATTGGTAATGGATTAGTATTGTTGATAATAATATCAGTATTGTTATCAGCTATTGGATTTGTTTTATGTGATAAAATACTTGTTTTGTTTGGGGGAAATAAGGCAGAGAAAATAATGTGGGGTTATGCACAGTCATACTATTTAATTATTTGTACTGGACTTCCTTTTTACATGATAGGACAAGGGCTTAATGCTTCAATAAGGTCGGACGGGGCACCAAAATATGCGATGTTTTCAACCTTAATTGGTGCGATTATTAATATTGTATTGGATCCGATATTTATATTTGTTTTTGATATGGGAGTCAGAGGAGCAGCAATTGCAACAATAATTGGTCAAATATTTACATTTTTGATATCAATAGTTTATTTGAAAATAGGTAAAAACTTTGTATTATCAAAAGAAAGTTTATTTATTAATGGGAAAACAGTAAAAAAAATAATTTATCTTGGTTGGCTTCACTAATCACTCAATTGGCAATAGTTGTTATTATTACGGTGGCAAATAATCTTGTATTAAAATATGGCTATAATACATACTCATCTACAGGAGAGGTCTTTGGTGTTGTGACACCTCTTGCTATTATAGGTATATGTATGAAAGTTTTTGGCATTGTTATTTCAATTGTGATAGGTGTTTCATTAGGAGGTCAGCCAATTATCGGATATAACATGGGTGCAGGAAATGTCGATAGAGTAAAGGAAACGTGCAGAAAAATATTGTTCACAAATTGTTTGATTTCGCTTATGGCTTTCATTATATTGGAACTATTTCCAGATATGATAATTGATACTTTTGCAGTCTATGGGATCAAGCACGAAATCAGTGTTATTGGCATTATCAAGAGATGTAATTTTCTTTGTTCCAGCAATAATTATATTAGCAAGAATTTCAAAAAGTGTGGTTGTGATGCTATGGAGCTCAGTTATTGCCGATATACTATCATGTATCGTGGCTTTTATATTATTATATATGGAATTTAATCATGCAAATAGTAAGTAACTTATATAGATTATTTCTATATTCAATATAGTTAATAATAGAAATAAATTATAATTGCGATTACTTGTTTTAATTACATTGTATCAAGTATATTGTTATGCTATAATTCGATTATGTAACTAAAATTATAGTGGGAGGTTATTATTGTGAAGAGTAAATTTATTACTTTGTCTATGTGTGTATTACTGATGGGGGTTACCTTGGTTGGCTGTGGTTCAAAAAAACAAGAAAGCTCTACTAAGGAGATAAAAAACGAAGGAGATCCTATAGTAATAGCATCTATGACGGATGAAGAAAGTCAAATCTATGGCGAATTGATGAAACAGGTGTTGGAGGCAAACAATTATGCTGTTGATGCAAGTGGTGTTGGAACATATAATAACTCAACATTACCTCGTCAATCATTGATGCAAAAGCAAGTAGATATAGTTCAAGATTATACAGGAAGAGGAATGATGTTTATTAAGGATGTTGATCCAAAATTATACCAAACAGATTTGGAGACAGCATTTAACACTACAAAGGAAGCTGATGCAAAGAACGGCTTGGTATGGATGTGTTATTCCCCTTACAATAACTCAGATGGAATATGTGTTAAGAGAGAATGGGCAGAAAAGAATAATATAAAAGATTTCAACGATTTTGCAAAATATATAAACAATGGTGGAGAGATGAAAATTGCCATTGCTACGGAAAATAGCTATGTAGCCACTGCGCCTACTTGTATTCCTGGATGGGAAAAAACTTATGGGTTTAAATTGAAGGAAGATCAAGTTATCGTCGGTACAAGTGATCCTCAAACTATGGTGTCAAAGGGGACAGATGGCATTATCGCTAGTAACTGCTATACAACAGGTGGTGCATTAGAGGCTTTGGATTTATACGTAATAAAAGATCCAAAATATGTTTCGCCTATATACAGCCCTTCAGCAGTCTGTACTGATGAAATATTGAAAAAATATCCGGAAATAAAAGAGATATTGACTCCAGTATTCAACGCAATCGATGAAAACACAATTAGAGATATGAATAAAAGATTGACTGCCGATGGGGAAAATGCTGCTGATATAGCATCAAAATTCCTTAAGGAAAAAGGATTTGTCAAATAATAATGTTGGTTTATATTGGCTCCGTTTATATTAAAGAAGGTATTAACGGAGTCAAATTTGTATTAAATATGAATTAAATAAAACTTTGTGAATTATTTGGAGGTAGTGATGAAAAAGAAATATGATATTGCTGCAATCACATTGGTTATTTTTATGATAGAACTACTGTCTATAAATAACTTTATGTTTAAGGCAGTATCAAGAATCGGAGCAAAAGAATTACTTTCGGCAAAGGATTCTCTTGGTGGAAATTATTATATTTTACTAGGGTGTACAATTTTACTATTAGCAATAGTGATCGTAAAGAAATCGAATGAAAAACTTAATTTCATAGCAGGTATTGTCTCAAGTATTTGTTTTGGTTTGACGGTGTTGTTTTCGGGTCTATCCGTCAACTATATAGATATGCCGAATGCCGGTGGAAGAATATCAATGAGTGTTGGTTGTTATCTGTATTTGCTTTTGGTGTATTTAGTGCAATCTAAGTGTAATGAGAATGTAAAAGAATCTTGGAAAAGATTTATAGTTTTTGCAATAGGTTTTTTAATTGCAGCCGTATCAATAGTTTCTGGAAAGCTAGATGGATTATCGGTGATGAAGGAGTTTTCAACATACAAAAATGAGTTCCAAATGTATTTTATCAATCATATTGGTATGTCTTTTAAAGTTGTATTATCAGGTGTCATATTTGGAATACCTTTGGGGTGGATAGTTTTCAAATATGGCAAGGCAAGAAAAATTATTACTACAATTTTAAATACAATTGAGTCAATTCCGTCACTAGCCTTATTAAGTATTATGATGTTGCCCTTATCCTTATTGAGCAACAGCTTTCCAATACTTAAAGAGTATGGAATCGCAGGGGTAGGTGCAACTCCAGTTTTCTGTGCATTATTTTTATACTCGCTGTTTTATATCGTCAATAGTATGTATGGAGCATTGAGAACTGTTGATAAACAATATGTTGATGTTGCAAAAGGCATGGGGATGACAAATTTACAGACATTTTTCAAGATTGAACTGCCGATAATAATGCCAGTGATAGTATCTGGTATTAGAGTTTCGCTGACAGGTACAATTTTGGGTGTGACAATAGGATCTTATATTGGGTTTGGTGGTCTTGGAAAATTCATCCTTCAAGGTTTAAATGGGTTTGCAATCGATATTGTGATGTTGGGAACTTTACCAGTAATGGGAATGGTGTTGTTTTTTGATTTCACTTTTAAAATGATAGTTGTATTAATAGATAATTATAGAAAAATTAAGGGAAGAATAAGGACATGATTACATTAAAAAATGTTACTAAAAAATTTGGAAATAAAACAGTGGTGGATGATTTGTCGCTAGAAATAAATTCCGGAGAGTTATGTGTTTTTGTGGGAGAATCAGGATGTGGAAAATCTACTACCTTGAAGATGATAAATAGATTAATCGATATTGATGCTGGAAGTATAGAAATAAACCAAAAAAATATTTATGATTACGATCCTGTTGAACTTAGAAGAAGTATTGGATATGTTGTTCAGAATACAGGCTTATTTCCACATATGAATGTTAGAGAAAATATTTCAATTGTTCCTAATTTATTAAAATGGAGTGACGATAAGACTTTGGCAAGAGTAAAGGAGTTAATTTCATTGGTGGGTTTGGATGTAAATTCATATATCAACAAGTATCCATCAGAATTATCTGGTGGAGAGGCACAGAGAATTGGTGTTGCGAGAGCTCTTGCAGCTGATCCAGAAATAATACTTATGGATGAGCCCTTTGGTGCTGTCGACCCTTTGAATAGGAGTATTTTGCAAAATGAGTTTTTGAAAATACAAAAACAGCTCAAAAAAACTGTTATTTTTGTCACTCACGATATAGACGAAGCAATAAAGATGGGTGATAAAATTGCGATTATGTCGAAGGGGAAACTAGAAGGCTTTGAAAAAACTGAGTCGATTCTGATGTCGGAAAATAAGTTTGTACAATCTTTTTTAGGAAGAGAAGTATATATTAAACTATTGAGCAGGTTTAACGTTAAATCTATTGTAAAAAAGAGTGCAGGCAGTGAAATTGACAAAAATATTCGATTTAAAATTGGTGCAGACGAAAGCTTAAGAGATGCACTTTCTATTATGATAGAGAATAGTATTGATGAGATAGGTGTTGTTGAAAATAGTACAATTATAGGAACTGTAGGTCTGTATGATATTGTGAATATGTTTAAGAAAGGATAGTTATGTAGATATGGAAAGGAAAAAAATTGATGGCCATATTATAGCTATAATAATTTTACTCATTTCTCTAATTACCTTTGTTTTTGGTTTTCAGTATATTGAAGAATGGGTGTATGAGATTTGGCCATATGAGATTGGAAATGTTGCAAAATATAGTCTTCCAAAGCTTACTTTACAATTTATACAAATAGCAGGTGTGTCCTGTTTATTGTCTGCTTTCATTGGAGTGGGGCTTGGTGTGATATGTTTTACAAAATATGGTGAATCTTTCAGATTGGTTATAGAGAAACTATCTATGATAAGTCAAACTATACCAACTATGGCTGTACTTATGTTTGGGATCATCGCATTTGGGCTTGGCATGAAGGCTGCGATTTTTGCTCTGTTATTGCAATCGTTATTGCCGATTGTTTTTTCCACTATAGCTGGGCTGAATAATGTTTCTGATACATATTTAGAGGTTGGAAAGGGTCTTGGAATGAATGCTATGCAAATACTATTTAGAGTACAATTTCCACTGGCAATTCCTGTAATTATATCAGGATTAAGAACGGCTCTGATTATTTGTATAGGTGCTGCAACGTTGGCGTTTAGTACTGGAGCCGGCGGACTCGGTTTATTGATTCAAACAGGGTGCTCTACATATAACACTGTCTATATTTTTGAAGGTACCGTTCCAATCTGTCTGATAGCTATAATGATGGATCAGATATTGAGAAAGGTTGAAAAGCACTCATACAAAACAACGATAAATGAGTGATTCAGGAGAATGTGATGAAGAAAAAGGTATTAGAAATTCAAACATTTATTGAGCTTGAAAAGGATAGAAAAATAGTTGGTGTAGATTTTATTCAAACAAGGAATGAATACGAAGATTGTGATTTGGATGAAGCAACTCATCAGATGTTTTTTTGTATGATGGTAAAGGCTGCGACAATAGGTCATGGAATGAAGGTAACAAAGAAACATATTTATTGTTCAGCAGCATCTGAGGTTTTAGGATTTTCAATGCCAAATGAGGACGTTAAATCCGGAAGACGACAATATGAAAGAAATATGTATTGTTCGGAAAAAATCGCTCAATACGTTGCGGAGGGTACACCATATTTGAATCATTCGGTATATGGTATGGTTATTCAGCCATTGGAAAAATATGAGAAGCTTCCAGATGTGGTTATGATATTTTGTAAGCCGTATACAGCTATGAGAATAATTCAGAGCTATACCTACTATTTTGGCTATGCAAAAAATATTATTTTCTCAGGTATGGGTGGTGTATGCTCAGAGTTGATGGCAAGAAGCTATAAAAATCAGGATATAAATGTATCCTTTTTATGCTCTGGTACAAGATTTGCATCAGAATGGAGAGATTGTGAGGTTGGAATTGCCTTTCCTGGAAAAATGCTTGATGCAATTTTGGATGGATTAAGAAACACTTTGAATACATTTGAACCAGATGATAAAAAGCAGTATATAGATTTAAGAGCAAAGGAGAACGATGTTGAAGTCGTTCTCGATTTTGGAAATAATTATCATGAATCTAGTATTGGAGTTGCAAAGCTAGGTGTAAAAGGCTATCGAAGAAAAAAGACTCTAAGGAAAAAAGATTTTTAGCAAAAGCTATTCAGAAAATTAAGGATAAAATATCTAAAAAAGTAAAAAATATCTGGAAAAAATAAAAATTTGGAAAAATAATAACAGAATATCTAAAAAAATAATGATGAATTAAAGGGTTGAGATAATAATTATGGAAAATTTGGATTCGAGAGAAAGGATGAAGCTTTTTTATAGTGGGGAAAAAATAGATAGAATTCCGATGCTTTCATGTGCAACAATGTATTCTGGCTATAGAAAAGGACTTTCATCAAGCGAGTTTTATTTTGATGTGAAAAAATCGTATCATTCTCAGAAAGAAATAATTGAAGAGAATGGTTATGATGATTTACCATGTTTTGATTTACCAAGTGGAGAAATGTTAGATTTTGGAGGAGAAATGATTATTAGCAGTGGTGAAAGAGTATCCTTGCCACTGGTAAAAAAATATGCAATAGAATCGATTGAGGATGCTTGGAATTTTCAATTGCCACCGATGAGCGAGAGAAAATTTACAAAACTGAATATTGAGTTTTTGAAGTATGCTCAAAAGCAAGGACAATTTGGTGTATCCATTTGTGCAGGATCGCCATTTACAATGGTAGGCTCTATGGTCAAAACAGACCTGCTGTTGAGGTGGGTAATAAAAGAGAAAGAAGCAGTTCATCATTTATTGGAGATTGCCAAAAGGTATTTGTTAGAAACTGCTGATTTATATATCAAGGAGTTTGGAATAGAGAGATGTTCCGTTTCTTCCAACTATCCATTTGAATCAAATGGACTTATTTCGCCTAAAATATTTGAGAGATTTGCATATCCATCAATGATGGAGATTCATGAGGAGCTAAGGTCAAGGGGGCTTAAAAATTTTGGAATTCATCTTTGTGGGAATCATAGCAAAAATCTTGAATTTTTCAAAGATCTTAATTTACCACAAAGAAGCTTTATTTCATCAGATGAAGCAAATTCACTAAAGCTGGTATCAGAAACACTGGGAAAATATCATATATATGGAGGGAATGTATCTACAAATTTATTGGTAAATGGAAGTGCAAAGCAGGTATACCAGCAGTCAAGAGAAATCATTCGAGATATGAAATATAATGAAGGCGGATTTGCTTTGATGCCATCATGTGATTTGCCAATTAACACCAAACCGGAGAATTTGGATGCAATGAAGAAATCAGTTTATGATTTTGGGAGATATTGACAACTATATAAACTTTAATCAAGACGATAAACGTATAATTTATTGTCTTTTTTAGTTTATAGAAGCAGATTAGAAAATACTAGATGAGATGTTCCAAGCAAAGCTATGAAAGCTATGAATTGATAGCTACGATTTTCATAAAATACTTGACAAAATATATCGAGCTACGATATAATTTTATATATCGAAATACGATGTATCGAATTAGGATATAGGAGAATGGTTATGGATTTAAAGCTAAAAAGAATATATATTCCAATGTCTGAAACGGCGTTTTATATTTTGTTTTGTCTGCAAAGTCCTCAACATGGTTACGGTATTGGCAATGCTGTAAAGGAAATGACTAGTAACGAAGTCGTTATAAGTCCTGGCACAATGTATGGAACACTTTCGAAAATGGAGAAGGACGGCTTAATAATGTTGATAAACGAGGTAGAAAAAAGAAAAATATATGAAATTACAGATCTGGGAAGAGAAATATTGGATATAGAACTGAGAAGAATAAAGAGATTGTACAAAAATAGTATTGGAGATGATTATCATGGCGAAAACAATCACAAAGTTTAGAATATTTACAATAGCAGACTATATAGAGGAACAGAAATGGCTAGAAGAACAACATAAAAAAGGATGGAAGCTGGTAAAATTTATTCCACCATTCTTGTTTAAATTTGAAGAATGTGAACCTGATAATTTTTACTATCAGCTTGACTTCAAGAATGAAAAAGCTTCTAGCGACTATATAGGAATTTTTAATGATTATGGTTGGGAGTATTGTGGTTCTTGTTTTGGATGGAATTATTTTAGAAAGCCAGAAAAGCTAGTGGAAAATGAAAGTGAAAAAGAGATCTTTTCAGACAATGAATCAAGGCTTGATATGATTAGTCATATATACAAAACCAGAATGATTCCGTTATTAGTAGTGTTTTTGACAATTATTATACCGAATGTTGTGAGAGGTATTAATAATCATAGTGGAGCTGTACGTAATGCGTTATACTATATGTTTCTAGTATTATTCATAGTCTATGTTATGATTATAGGGTATTGCGGAAGAAAGTTGAATAAAATAAAAAATGATAATAAAAAATAATTGAGAATAACTATTGATTAATAAATGCAAATGATATATAATATGCTTGAGCAGAGTTAATTAATTCTGTTTTGTTCATTGATATGTGTCGATGATTAATTCTTTTATTTGGTGATCACTTAAGAAAAAATTATTGTATTTATGTAACAGTAGTTTATAAGTACCAACGGTAGATTTATTGCTGTTGGTGCTTATTTTTTTTAAAACTTATTTAATAGGGGAATGGTGATATGTAATGTATACTTTGATTTAACGAGAGAATCAATAGGAATACCAGTTGTGAGAGTTCTGATGACATCGCCGGTACAGACACTAGCATCTCCATTGACTGTAGTTAGTCAGAGAACGATTTCTTTCCAAAATACTATGGGGTATTCCGAACAAAAGGTTGAGTACGAAGATTTGTATATGGGAATTTATCCACACTAATAATTGTAAGTAGGAGTGAAGATATGAATAGTAAGAAATTTTTAAAAGTTTTTGTCATTATGATAGCATTGATTGTAAGCTTGGTAGGATGCTCAAAAAAAGAGAGCGAGAGTAATGAAAATAGTAATGCGGGTGAAGTGGTAATAAAAAATTATGGTATTACTACTAAATATGATAAGGCACCTGAGAGAGTAATTCCTCTTAGTTATGATGCTGCGCAAATTTTGGTCGCATTGGGACTTGAAAATAAAATTGTTGGCGTTGCTACTGCAGAGGGAAGCTATAAAGATTGCCTTCAAAAATATCAAGAAAAGCTATCTAAGCTCGATATAATAGTTGAAGGTACGCCAAATTTTGAAACTTTATTGTCAAAACAACCTGACTTTGTATATGCAACTGTGTATACTTTCGGTAAACATGGTGTTGCACCAGTTGAAGATTTTCAACGTGAGAAAATCAACTTTTATTGTATTAATGGAACATATTCCAAAGAGCCATCAATATCAGATATTTATACGGATATAAACGACCTTGGGAAAATTTTCAGAAAAGAAAGTGAAGCGAAAAAAATAGTAGACGAACTAAAAGAGCGAGAAAATTCGTTGAGGAATAAGATCAAAAAAAGTGATATAAAAGTAATGGCTTTTGATAGTGGGGATAAAACTGTAATGACAAGTGGGAAAGGTATTGAGAACGAAATCATAAGTTTGGCAGGAGGAAAAAATGTTTTTTCTGATTTGCAAAACTCGTTTGAGGAGGTAAGCTGGGAAGAGGTAGCAAAGAGAAATCCTGATATTATTCTCGTACATAGTTATGACCAAGGAGAAACAGCAGGAACAGTAGAAGAAAAGATAAAAAAATTGAAAAGTAATCCTGCATTGGAGAATGTTACAGCAATAAAAAATAATAACTTTGTAGTGGTAAAATTAGTGGAAGTTTTCCCAGGATTGCAGGTTTTTGATGCAGCTGAAAGATTAAACGAGAAAATAATTCAGCTTGAAAAATAAGTTTGCATATTAATGAAAAAATATATTTGAGTGATACTGGATATTTTGACCAGTATCATTCAAATTGAGAAGAGGTGTTTTCTTGAAAAAGTATAAAAAAATATGTATTGTTCTGTTTATACTAATTTTAATATCAATACCATTGTCAACTTTTCTAGGTTCCGCAAATATAACTTTTAGTCAAGTAATTGATGTCTACAAATATCATCTACCATTTGCAAACGCTTCGTTGGAGGATATGGGATTAAATAGTATTATTTGGAATATTAGGCTACCGAGGACGATTGTAGCTGTTATTGTCGGAAGTGGATTGGCGATGACTGGTTGCATAATGCAGGCATTGACGGGGAATATTATGGCAGAACCTTATACTCTCGGAATACAATCTGGTGCGGGTATGTTTGCCGCTTTTTCTATCGCTTTTTTTGATTCTGTGTCGCCGATAGGAATTATTGGAACAAACACTATGGCATTTTTGGGGGCAATGCTCGTGATGCTTTCTGTGTATACTATATCCTCAAGGAGCAAATCGTTTTCAAGATCAAATTTAATCTTGGTGGGTATTTCGATTTCGATGCTATGTAGTGCGATAACACAATTAATAATAGCATTTGCCCCTGATAATTCCAAGGTTAGAGGTATTGTATTTTGGATGATGGGAGGATTAGGAGGTATTCATTGGGAAGACATTCCATTTTCTCTAATAGTTTGCTTGACGGGGTTTGCTATATCATTCTTTTTGTCGGAACAATTAAATATTATTTCGATGGGAAAAGAAACAGCTATAATACTTGGAGTCAAAATAAATAGGTTGAATAAAATACTACTATTGTTGGTTTCTATTATTGTTGGAGCACTGGTATCGATAAGTGGTAGCGTAGGCTTTGTGGGACTTATTATACCTCATTTGGCAAGGAGATTTATTGGGGCTAATCATAAAGAGCTTATTCCTGTATCGACCCTATTAGGAGGTCTATTTTTGGTTTGGGCGGACACAACGTCAAGGATTATTGTAGCTCCAAAAGATCTTCCAATTGGCGTGTTAACTTCATTAATAGGCGTTCCATTTTTCCTTTTCATTATGAAAAAAAGAGGTCAGGTGATGTGAAATTGAATAAAGTAAGAATAAATGATTTGACATTTTCCATCGGTAGTAAGGTTATATGTGATGGTATTACTGTAAATTTTAAAAGAGATTCTTTTACGGGTATCATAGGTCCAAATGGTAGTGGTAAAAGTACATTATTAAAGCAAATATATAGAGTCATTGAACCTAATCAAGGAAAAATATTCATAGACGACTGCAACATCAGAGATTTTGATTCGAAAAAATTAGCAAAGATAATGGCTGTTTTACCACAGGAGAATCAAAGTGATTTTGACTACACTGTTGGAGATATTGTTTTGATGGGGAGATTTCCTTATCATAGCATTTTTGGCAGTGGTTGTCCGCATGAAGAAGATAATTTGATTATGAAAGAATATTTAGATTTGGTCGGCTTAAAAGACAGAGAGCATCGGTTCTTTAAGACTTTATCAGGAGGTGAAAAGCAAAGAGTGCTGTTGGCAAGGGCACTGGCTCAAAAAAGTAATTTGATAGTACTTGACGAGGTAACTAATCATTTAGATATTGGGTACCAGTATAAGATATTGGAAATCCTGAGAAAATTGGGTTTAACTATTATTGCGGCTATACACGATCTAAATCTCGCAATGAAGTTTTGTGATGAAATAATTTTGATCGATGGTGGAAAGGTTATTGATACAGGAAAGCCAAGAGATGTGATTACAGAGACAGTTTTAAGAGACATATTTAGGGTTAATGCAAGAATTGTTGAGGATGGTGATACGACAGTAATTGATTATATTAGCTCATATTATTAAAGATTGAATGGTAGTTTAGTATTGGCAGTTTTTTACTAGATTTTGAAGGGAGTAGTTTGAATGTTCATTAACAAAGCATTGATTTCATTTGCAAAGGGATCTGAAAATAAAATTTTGAAATCAGTATTATCACAGTTATTGATAACGTTTTTGGCTTCATTGAATGCTCTGTGCATGAGTATTCTTATAAATAGAGCAATAGGCAATAAATACATGCTCTCACAAAATATATTAATTGTTTTGTTCGTAATTATATCTGTACTTTTGATGTCAAGAGTGTTGAGTAAAATAAATATTAAGCTGGTCACAAGTGCAGGAGTAAGTATAAAAGACAATGTTAGAACAAAAATCATACAGAAGCTTTTTTTGTTGGGACCGGGCTATTCATCCAATATAAGGACAGGAGCTTTGACTTCAATTTTTACAACAAGGGTTGAGTGGCTTATGAACTATTATACAAAGTACATGCCAGTGGTTCTAAGTGCAGTAATAAATTCGATATTTTTTATTGTATTTTTGACATATATTGATTTTTATGTTGGGATGACAGCATTTATATCTGTCTTGATGATGCTGTTTATACCTATGCTGTTTTTTGGAATTATGAAAGAAAAAGGTGAAAAAGAGTGGGATAGACATGCAAAATATTATAGTGAATGCTTAGATGGCATTCAAGGGATGATAAATTTAAAGTCATTTAATGCTGACAAAAAATATGTAAATGATATTAAGGAATATGGTGAAGAATATAGAAAGTCAATTATGGAACATCTTAGAATTACTATTATTGAAGGCACATTTTCGGAATTTTTTGTCAGAGTTGGAACTGCACTGACAATAGCAATATTGGGTTGGAGATGTGTCTATGGTTTTGTGGAAAAAGAGTTGTTAATCATGGCTTTTTTCTCTGTAGGTGCGACTTTCTCACCTATGTTGTCGCTAATTAACGCATGGCATTTGGGATTTCAAGGCGTATCCGGTTCATATTCGATTGATGAGTTTTTGAAGATAGAGAGCAAGGATATAATGGTTAATAGATTTATATCTAAAAATCTAATGCAACGGGATGAACTTGAAAAGTATATGGATTTAGATGATGATGTAGAAAAAATACAGAGTTTAAGAAATAGTGAGCACCATATTTCATTTGATGATGTATGCTTTAAGTATTTGGGAGAAAGTGAGAATGCAGTAGAAAACATATCGATTGATATTGAAAAAGGAAAGATAGTGGCAATAGTAGGACCATCAGGAGCCGGAAAATCAACACTAGCTGGATTACTTATAGGCTTTTATAGACCAAGCAGTGGATCAATAAGGCTTGGAAACAAAGTGTTAGAAAATGATACAGCTGAATTTTTTGTCGAAAACATATCTGCTGTTTGGCAAAATAATCATCTGTTCTCAGGAACTATTTACGATAATATAAGAATAGGGAGATGGAATGCAACGCAGGAAGAAATTCATGATGTTGCAAGAAAAGCCATGATCCACGATATTATTATGTCGTTGCCGGATAAGTACGACACAAACATTAGTGAACTAGGTGGTAAATTTTCGACAGGAGAGAGACAGCGTATAGCCATAGCACGTGCATTTTTGAAAGATACATCAGTTTTGATTTTTGATGAAGCTACATCTTCTATAGATAGAGAAAATGAGATGTATATTCAAAAAGCATTTGAAAATTTAAAAGGAGATAGAGCTATTTTCATTATAGCTCATAGACTTTCAACCATAAAAATGGCTGATGAGATATGTTATATAGAAAATGGAAAAATCATAAATAGGGGAAGTCATAAAGAGTTGTTGGCTAACTCCGCTTCATATAGGAGGTTGTTGGGAGGTATAGACTAGTATGGGACGATTAAAGTATGTTTTTTTACTTTCTGAGTATATTAATAATTACAAGGCAAAGATGTTTTTTTGTATTGTAATTCATAGCTTGTATAAAATGATGCCAATTTGTCTCGGATTTGAAACGGCATTTATTATTTCAACAGCCTTTAGTGGAAATCTACACTATCCAGAACGACATTTTTTCATAGTTTTGGGTATGATTATTTCAACGGCATTGCTAAATTATTTAGATATTTTGGTCTCACACGATGTTGCGTATAAAATATTAACTGAATTGAGAAATTTGTCATATGAAAAAATGGCACAAATATCACCAGCGGGTTTGGATGGTGAAAAGAGTGGGAATATAATGTCTATTGTTTTGGAAGACATAGAGATTTTGGAATGGTTTTATGCTCATTCCATCATTCAAATTTTTGTGGCAATTATTTTGCCAACATTGGCACTGGTGATAATGAGCTATTTTTCTGGATATATTTCTGTTTTACTACTTTTATTCATTCTTCTAATGGTTTCTATTCCATATATGTCAAGGAAAAGATCTGACAATCAGGGAATAAAGATACAATCTAAATTAGGCAGTTTGAATGCAATAATAATCGATGGAATACAGGGAATAAAGGATATTGTGACATTTCAATGGCAAAAAGAATATTTTAGAAGAATGTATGAGAGTAATGACGATTATAATTTATCATTTTATGAATATTCAAAGCGATCTTCCAGCGAAGTTGCAACTATTAATCTCTTAATCGGAATTTCGTCGGTAGCATCCACTTTAATAATCATTTATTTTTCACATATTGGAAAATATTCATCTCAGTGGATATTACCATTAATATCTCTTTCAACATTAATCTATGCCCCATTGCAGGAAACTTTGTCAATGAGCAGTAATTATGGTAGAATTTTCGGTGCAGCAAATAGAGTTTTTGATTTTCTTCAAACTCAGCCTATCGTAAGCGATGACGGAAAAATAAAATGTAATTGTGTCGCAGATACCTTTAAGAATAAGATTTTATTTGATAATGTCTTTTTTAGCTATGAGGATAAAGCTTCTGGTAAAAAAAATGATGTTTTGAAAGGTATGTCATTCGAGGTAAAGGAGGGTGAAACTGTAGTTCTCGTAGGGAGTTCTGGGTGTGGTAAAACGACGTGTAGCAAACTTTTGCAACGATTTTGGGATGTTGAAAAGGGCGGTATTTATATTAATAATATCAATATCAAGGATATAGATTTGTCAGAGCTGAGAAAGCTTATAACAGTTATTCCTCAAGACGTATATCTTTTTAATAGAAGCATCAAGGATAATTTAAGGCTAGCAAATAAAAATGCCTCAGACGATGATATAATAACAGCTTTAAAAAACGCAAATGCGATTGATTTTGTTGATAACTTAAAATTCGGAGTAGAAACCTTTGTAGGAGAGAGAGGGATGAGACTTTCCGGTGGGGAAAAGCAGAGGTTATCAATAGCACAGGCTTTTTTAAAAGATTCTTTGATTCTGGTAATGGATGAAGTGACAGCAAATCTGGATTATAACAATGAAAATATTATTAATCAATCACTAGAAAAATTAAAGAGAAATAAGATTACATTGATGATTGCTCATAGGCTATCCACAATAAAAACTGCAGATAGAATCGTATATATAAAGGACGGGATATGTGCAGCTGAGGGCTCATTTTGTGAGCTAATGGAAAATAATGAAGATTTTAGAGCGTTAATTGGCGATGTAAATAACAGTTAAAATTACAATAAAAATCTCCTAAAAAAATTAAATCAAAAAAAAGAATTATTTGCTATTGATAATTAATATCAAAAGGTATATAATAATAGTGTAATTATAGATTACGAGAAAAATTAATAGGGGGTTTTATATGAAAAAAGGATTGAGTTTATTTGTTGCAGGTGCTATTGTAGCCAGTGGAGCGGGTTCATATATTCCTGCCTCATATGCTGACGGCGATAATATTTCTAGGGTAAGTGGAAGCGATAGGTATGAAACGTGCGTGGAAATTTGTAGAAAATCATTTGATAAATCGAATTTGGCAATAATTACTTCAGGAGAAAATTATCCAGATGCCTTGTCAAGTGGTTCTCTTGCAGCAAAATATAATGCACCTCTTTTGTTGGTTAAGAGGGATGAAATACCAAAAAAAGTGTCTGATGAGCTAAAAAGGCTAGGAGTAAAAGACATAAAAATTGTCGGCGGAAAAAATACAATAAGTGATTCTCTACTTGATGAATTAAAAAAGGATTACAAAGTTGATAGAGTGAGTGGGCTTGATAGATTTGAAACCTCTATTGAGGCTGCAAAGCTTAGTGAATCGGTTGGAAAAAGTAAAGGAAATATTTTTGTAAATGGTAATAATTTCTCAGATGCTTTGGTTTCGACGGCGATAGCATCTAAGAAAAATATGAATGTGATTTTGACTGATGGAAAATCTCTTCCAAATTCATATAAATCTGTTCTAGGGAATATCGACAAAAGCAACAGTCTTGCAATCGGAGGAAAACGTTCTATAGATATTTCGGGGGTGGATATTGAACAAATTGGTGGTGTAGATAGGTACGATACATCAAAAAAAGTTGCCGAGAAGTTTTTTGGTGAAGAAAAGAAGGCTATAGTTGCTAGTGGCGAGGAATACGTCGATTCACTTTCTTCTGTAAATCTTGCAAAGAAAGAAGGTATACCAGTTCTTTTGAGTGAGAAGGGTAGATTAAATAGCAGCTTGGAATCAGTTGTTCGTAATAATAAAATTAGCTCAATTTATGTCATAGGTGGAGAAAAAACCTTACAGAATACTGTATTTAATAAACTAAGAGAATTGTTGGTGGAAAATGGAAAATCTACAACTAAGACTGTTTTAACTCCTATAGTAACAAAGCCAGATAAAGAAAAGAATGGTGGTAATGTATTAAATCCGAATAAAGATAAGGATAAGAAAAAGGATGATGCAGTAAATCCAGATAAAGACAAAGATAAGAAAAAGGATAATGCAGTAAATCCAGATAAAGACAAGGATAAGAAAAAGGATGATGTAGTAAAGCCAGATAAAGATAAGGATAAGAAAAAGGATGATGCAGTAAAGCCGGATAAAGACAAGGATAAGAAAAAAGATGATGCAGTAAAGCCGGATAAAGACAAGGATAAGAAAAAAGATGATACAGTAAATCCAGATAAAGACAAGGACAAGAAAAAAATATATAAAGATGGTGTATGGAAAGGCTTGGGCGGTGGTTTTCACAACAGTAAACCGGAGCGAAAAATGGAAGTAGAAATCACCATAAGTAATAACAAGATAGTAGATTTCAAATTGCTAAAATTTGGCGATGACGAAGGTTTTAAACCTGGATATAGTTTGTTTGAGCAGAGATACATTGGCAAGATAAAAGAGGATGTAGGCATAATACCAGACTTAATCGATAGCTTAACAAAGGCTTTGAAAAAAGAGCCGGCAAAATTTACTGATGTAAATACGGGTGCCACATATTCAAATAGAGGCGTTGTATATGCGATACAGGATGCATTAAAACAAGCTGAAATAGCAGCATCTGGTGGTAAAGTAGAGCTAGATATTAAAGACTTAGTTTTCACGAAGAGACCAGCGAGTGCTGCAGTATATTTTGGTGAAAACTTTACTATGAAAGATTTTGAAATAATGATTAGACATTGGGATCCAAAAAAAGATAATATTTTGGTCAAAATGGAAGATCTGGAAAAACATGGCATTGAAATCAATATAAAAGAAGGCGAACTGATAAAAAGAGGAAATATAGATATTGATGAAAATGGATTTTTCACATTAGTCTTTAAGCATAAAAACTCAGGAAAATCTGTAGGTGCAACTTTCCAAGCCCAGAAAAAACATGTATACAAAAAAGAATTTAAAGAATTGATTTTGACTCTAACTGATGGAAAAGAAATAAAAGTAGAGGGCAAAAGAGACAAATTCTCATATGTTGCGAATCTTGAAAGTGATCAAAAACCAGAAGTTAAGTCTGTAAAGATAATTGATTCAGAGGGGAAAGAGGTAAAGATAAAAAGTTTCAAGTTTGCGAATAGAATCTGCTATATTGAAATCGATAATCCAAGAACAGAGGGTGAATTGACTATTGATAGGGACTTTAACTATGATTATTACAATATCGAAGTTAAGGGTGGCAAGATTGATGAAAACCCAAATAAGGACAATAAGGAAAATGGTCAAGGCGATAACAGTGGGGAAAATAAGGGCGAAAATGAAACTGATAACCCAGATGACGAAGGAGAATATCACAATGAAAATGATATCGATGACTTGGGCGATGAAGAAGATGAAGAAGAGTACCACAATGAGAATGACATAGATGATATTGGCGAAGAAGAGTTGGAGGATGATTCTGAAGCCGGATCTTCAGTTGTGGATAAAACTGGTAACTCTGATGCTAACAGTTCATCAAACACTGGCAATAAAGCCGAAAATATCATTGAAAAGATGTCAAAGCCTTTGGAATTAAGAATAAATGATATTGTCAATGCATTTGCAAACAAATAAAAATGATAGCTATTAAAGCAACATAAATATAGTTTGTTTTATGAATTTTATACCGTAGGCGGTGGTCCTACGGTATTTTTTTGAGCAAAATAAACGACCACATGATATAATGTTAGTAATCATTAAAAAAAGAATAATTACAAGCTACTATTGCGAACTATAGAATATGTGGGAGAGTTAAGGGGGAGTTATGAGAGATAGAGGACTTATTTATGTTGCAGATGACGAATTAGAAATTAGAGAGCTTTTGAAGCGTTTTTTGGAGGAGGCAGGTCATAAAGTCTCAGTGTTCGAGAATGGAGAACTGTTACTTGAGGCTTTTGAAAGACAGCCAGCGGATTTGGTTATTTTGGATGTGATGATGCCGGGTAAAAATGGATATGAGATATGTCATATCTTGCGACAGAATTCGCTAGTTCCCATAGTTTTTTTGACTGCAAAGGATAATGATGCAGATTTTATCATGGGGTACACTTCTGGATGTGATGATTATTTTACCAAGCCATTTTCTCCAATAAAGCTGATGATGAGAGTTGGAGCAATATTGAAGAGACAAAAACTGGAATCAGAGCAGTATAGTAGAGAAAGTATACTGAAATTTGAAGATTTGGAAATGGATGTTTTAGGCAAAAAATGTACTATCTTGGGAAGTAATGTAAAATTGACCAAGACGGAGTGGGATTTGCTATTATATTTATTGGAGAGAAAAGAGCAGGCTGTTTCAAGAGAGGAATTATTGAATTCAATTTGGGGATATAGCGTAGAGGTCGAGACAAGAGTTACAGATGATACTGTAAAAAGGCTTAGAAAAAAGATTTCTCAGAGTAAAAGTATCAAAATAGATACTGTCTGGGGATTTGGTTTTAGGCTTTCCAAAATTTAGAAATGGTGGTGAGTAGATTTGTTTTTTGAAACTAAGATGTCTGCTATTAAAAACAAAAAATCAATCATTAAAACTATGACTAGAAATTTGATTGCGAGTCTGTTTATTATTTCAATTTTAAGCTCGGTGGGAATCAATATAGTTATGAATAACTATATTGATAAAATTGCCCAAAAATCTCTTGAATATGAGTTAGAAAACACATATTATTCTGATTCAGTAGATGATACCGTCAATAGAGATGATAAAAGTCTAAGATTGCCCACGAATATTTTTATCACAGATGAAAGTGGGAAAAAAATAGTATACTCCTCAAACAGTCTATTTGATAAGGAAAACAAAAAGGTTAAGCTATTAAATGAGAAATTATCTAAGGAAGATTTTTCTGACGGAAAAACAAAAACTGTTGAAATAAATGGTGAGAGCTATTTTGTTGAGATGAGAAGCTATAGTGGTTTTTTTGACATTGATAAAATTGTAGAGACGAGACGTGACTCAGATGTAAAAAGTGAAAAAAATTCAAAGAAATATCGTGTTTTTGCTTATGTAAACATAACAGAGGCTAAAAAACCTTTTATCGACTTGAGCCTGTGGTTTTTGGGAATTTTCGGAATTACAGTATTATTAGCAGGCTTTTTTAATTTTTTTGAGCAAAAGAAATTTTCAAAGGATTTAGTAGAAACTCAAAATTACTTAAAAAGTATTGGTAGCAAAAAGTCGAATATGAAAAAGCCTGAATCTAGTTACGAGGAGTTTGAAGAGATTTGTACGGTTGCAGATTTGGTAAATGATCGTCTTTTGAGGAAGGAAAAAATACAACAAGAATTTTTTCAAAACGCATCGCATCAGCTAAGAACTCCGCTGATGTCGATTCAGGGATATAGAGAGGGCTATGAGTCGGGTGTTATACCAAAAGCTGAAGCTCTCGATGTCATAAGAATGCAGACTGAAAAAATGTCTAAGCTCGTAGAAGAAATACTATATATATCAAGATTTGAAGAGCGTGAACTCGATCTGTCAAAAGTCGATTTATCACAATTACTGTTACAATCCTGTGATTTTAATAGACCGGTTGATAGAAACATTGAGGTAAAATTTGATTTGGAAGAAAAAATTATTGCTGAGGTTGATGAAAAATCTATAGAAAAGGTATTTGATAATTTGTTCTCCAATGCATTTAGGCATTGTTGTCAAAAGGTAATTGTAAAAATATATACAGTTAAAAAAAGTATCTCGGCTTGCTCTGAGGTAGTAATTCAAATTTCGAATGATGGTAGGCTTATTGATGAGAGAGATTTACCTCATATTTTTGATAGATTTTATAAGGGTTATGGGGGTAATACTGGATTGGGATTGTCTATAGCCAAAGATATTCTAAAAAAACACTATGGTAGTATCACAGTGGAAGTTGATTCTGAATTAAATAAATTTACAATTATTTTGCCGCAGTTTTGCCACAAATAAAGGTTTTTTGCCACTTTTTTTAGGAGATTTTAACTCGGATATTTTGTTAAAATGATTACAGGTAATAAAATACCTATGAAATAAATTTAGTATGATAAAACACGAGATTTGTGAAGTGTTTTTAGTCATCCTAAATCATTTTACGACTGAGTTGGGTAAAAATTGAATGTTGGATGATTATTTTGAAAACTTGAAGAAAAGGAGTGAGGGATTATGAAATTTATGAAAAGGAAAACAGTTAAGGCAATGTTATTGGCAGGATTGGTTTTTGGAAGTGCTGGATTGGCAGGTTTGACACAAGCTTCTGCGGCGGTTAAAAATGAATCGAAACCTCAAAATTCTAGTATTGAAAGTAGTATTAATTCTCTAAAAGGATTGACAAAAGATGAAAAGGCACAGTTATTAAAAACAGAGCTGGAATTAGAAAGTACTTGGAACGAGATAAGCAAGATATCAAAGAAGATAGATGAAATAAATATGAAAATTTTTGGTAGTGAAGATAGAATGGCATCTTTGTCAGATGATGAGTATGACAAACTAGAAAAAAAGGCGTCAGATCAGACTGCTAAATTGAGAGATAAGTTAGATAAACTGTACGAAATAGTAGATAAAGCTTATGCAAAAGATGAAGCGATACTGAAAAAATTGGACAGAGAAGAAGGTATCAAGTATTAAGTCGAAAAGCTAGGTTTATCTATAGATGTATGGTAAGAGTGATATATCATTATATGCAAATTGAAAACAAGATTGAAATAAAGTGGTCTAACCATTGCCTGAATTAGAAATTAGATATTTATATTAACACCTTGTAAGCGTGAGTTATTTTCAAGTATATTGATGAAGATACTGTGCGAATTGCAAGGTGTTTTTATGGAAAAGGAGTTGACATATTATATATAATTGCATATAATTAAATTGTGTACAATATAATTGCGTATTGTTGCATTGATATATTAAGGTTAAATATTAACATCTGTAAGAAAAATTTGGAATATTTTAGGAAGAGAATTTTTTATTAGGAGAAGCGAAAGGAGAGGAATGTTATGAATATTTACGATTTTAAGGTTAAATCTCAAAGCGGTGAAATGGTCGATTTGAGTGAGTACAAAGGGAAGGTATTACTAGTAGTTAATACTGCAACTGGATGTGGTTTTACCCCGCAATATAAAGATCTTCAAGCTATATATGATGAATTAAATTCGTCTGGATTTGAGATCCTAGATTTTCCTTGTAATCAATTTAGAGATCAAGCACCAGGAACAGATGAAGAAATACATAGCTTTTGTACATTGAATTACGGTACGACTTTCCCACAATTTTCAAAGGTTGATGTAAATGGAGAAAATGCGGATCCTCTGTTTAAATGGATCACAGAAAATACAAAATTTGCAGGATTTTCAGGCCCTATGAAGCTACCAATGTCTGCAATGGCGAAAAAAGCTGATAAAGATTACAAGAATAATGGAAATATAAAATGGAATTTCACCAAGATTTTGATTGACAGAAATGGGAATATTGTTGAAAGATTCGAACCGACAACATCTGTGAAAAAAGTAAAGGAATCGATCCATAAAATATTATAAATGTAATTGAGGTGGAAATTTGAAAGATAAATTTGATGTATTAAAATTAGAAAATCAGATATGTTTTCCAATCTACGCTTGTTCGAAGGAGATTATAAAAAAATACAGACCATTGTTAAGAGAACTTGATTTGACGTATACACAATATCTAGTGATGCTGATTATGTGGGAATATAAATCGATGAAAATAAAAGAGCTTGGTGAAAAGTTACTTTTGGATTCTGGAACAATAACTCCAGTAGTTAAAAGCTTGGAAAAAAAGGGTTTTGTAGAGAAAAGACGATCTGATGAAGATGAGAGAATAGTTGAGGTTTCGGTAACTGAATTAGGATGGATCACAAGAGAAAAAGCTGTTGAAATTCCTTCAAAACTAATTGAATGTATTGGACTTGATGAAAAAGAAGGTATTCAGCTTTATTCTCTGATAAGAAAGCTATTATTAAAACTTCAGGAAAAGTAGTGTAGAAACGTATTCAGAATTAATAATAAAAATAAATATCTCTTTATTATAAAAATATTGACTATTAATTAGAAATATAGTATCATTAATCTAATTTATTTAAGGAGGTAAACATGAATTGAACAAAAAATTTTCAAAAACTTTATTAGGTGTATGCTTAATAGCAGCTACGTTAACTTTACAAGGTTGCACAAATCAAGGAACAAAGGATGCTAAAAAGGAAGATTCCTCAGCAAAAAATGCAAGCACTCAGTTGACAGGAAAGGATTACGATCCAGAGTCAGGTGCTGATGGATATGCTAATGCTGGCGATAACAAGGAATCGAGATACTACAAAAATCCTGATTTTTACAATTTAAAGAATGATGATACCCTTACTATCATCGAAAATTTCAAGACTATGCAGCAGACAACAGAGTGGTCTTGTGGTAATGTTACAGCACTTATGGTTTTAGAAAACATGAAATTAAACAGTGATAAGCTTACAGAAATGGATATTGCAAAATCAATGAAATCTTCAACAGACTTAGACAAGCCAAACTCGCTACCTGGTAGTGCTGACAATTTTGGCGAATATGGAACAGATGTAAAGCAGATGTATGAGTTTTTCAGCGGAATAAAAGGTGTTAAAATTGTTGAATCGAGTTACATAAAAGATCCAAAACCGGAACAGCTTTACTCTGATAAGGACAATGTTCCAAAGTCTGATGTTGGGAATACAAAGAGAACCTTTGAAAGCACAAGCTTGTATTCAAGTGAAAATAAGGCGGATACCGACAAATGGGTTGATGATGCGAAGGATTCTTACTTTGTAAAATGGTTGACAGGACATTTGAAAAAAGGTAGACCTGTAATGGTCGAATGGGCTGATTGGAATGGTCATTGGCAAGCTATCATTGGCTATGATAATAATGGAACTCCTAGTATTGGTGATGACACTCTTATTTTTGCAGATCCTTACGATACGAGTGATCACTCTCAAGACGGATACTATGTATACCCATTAGAAAGATGGTTTTATATGTGGCATGACAGAAGTGTTGCAGTCAAGCCTATGCAGCTTCAATCATACATAGTAATCGAAAAACAGTAATTATTGATTGTATTATAATAAAAGTATATTGAGATAATAAAATGTTATTAAAACAATAAAGTAAAAAAATTGGAAATAGATAGAATAAAAAATTAGTTTAAAAATAATAATTTAATGAAAAATGAAGACCTCTGCTATCAATAGATTTAAATTGATAGTAGAGGTTTTTTTGATATTGCTTTTATTTATTGAGAAAATGTATTACAATAATAATAGAATATGATGTTTAAAAGCGTGAAATATCATAGTTTTATTGGGGGAGGAGATTTAATTTTGGAATTATTTACAGAAAAAAACTGGATTGGTAAACATATCAAGGGATTGATTCTTTGTCTGGCAATTGCAGTTCCAAGTGATTTTTTGGGTCATAAGTTTCCAATTGTCGGTGGTGCTGTCATCGCCATTGTTTTTGGAATGATTATCGGGATGGTAATTAGTGATAAGTCAGCTTTTGAAGCTGGAATCAAATTTACTTCGAAAAAAATACTTCAGTATGCTGTTATTCTATTGGGATTTGGAATGAATCTAGGAATAGTAATGCAGACAGGTAAGCAATCACTACCGATTATTTTGACGACGATATCAACGTCACTCATTATCGCATTTTTATTATATAAGTTTGGAAATATGCCGGCGAATATTTCGACGCTGATAGGTGTAGGCTCTTCAATTTGTGGTGGTTCGGCAATTGCTGCAACTGCACCAGTTATTGATGCCAACGATGATGAAGTTGCTCAAGCTATTTCGGTTATCTTTTTTTTCAATGTGTTAGCCGCAATTCTATTTCCAACACTGGGTGGAATGCTTGGTTTTTCGACAACTTCTGGGGATGCGTTCGGTATATTTGCAGGAACCGCTGTCAATGATACATCATCTGTAACTGCAGCAGCATCAACTTGGGATACACTTTACAATTTGGGTAGTCAAACACTTGATAAAGCTGTGACAGTAAAGCTCACAAGAACTCTGGCGATTATTCCAATCACATTATTTTTGGCTTTTATCAGAGCTAAAAAGGAAAATAGATCGTCAGGAAAAAGTGTTAGTATTAAATCGATTTTTCCATTTTTTATATTATACTTTATACTTGCAAGTTTAATAACCACAATATGCTCATATTTTGGTGTAGATAGCTCTTTTTTTGAACCATTGAAAAAATTATCGAAATTTTTTATTGTTATGGCGATGTCTGCTATTGGATTAAACACAAACATTGTGAAGCTGATAAAAAATGGAGGGAAGCCACTTTTACTAGGTTTATCTTGCTGGCTAGGAATTACAATAGTTACTCTTGCTGTCCAACATCTATTAGGAATATGGTAATTGAATAATACGATTGATTTTAAGTTCTTTAAAATTGTTAATATTTATAAATAATGTTTGAAGATAAGTTTAGTGGATATATATTTAATATACATCTAACTAGATATATTTATAAAAGCAATGTAAAATTATGGCGATACTGTATGGGAATATGTTAGCCGTAAAGAATTATTAAAAACAGAAAATAAAGTAAATAAAGTAAATAAAGTAAATAAAGTAAATAAAGTAAATAAAGTAAATAAAGAACAACATTATTTATATGACAATAAAAGAAAGGATTTTAAAGGTGATTGTTATGGAAAGAAAAATTAAGGCGAAGGTTACTGGTTTCAGAGCTGTTGATGGGGCAGGCGTGAGTCTGGTAAGAGTTTTGGGAAATGAAACGGCAAAGATGTTTGATCCGATTTTAATGCTGGATTCTTTTGATAGTACGAATCCAAGTGATTATATAGCTGGTTTTCCAATGCATCCACACAGAGGTATAGAGACAGTTAGTTATCTTTACAAGGGGAAGATGATTCATAAAGATACTTTGGGAAATGTGGATTCGATTGGAGATGGTGAGGTTCAATGGATGAATTCTGGCTCCGGTATTGAGCATGAAGAACAAGTCCCAGCATCTGAAAGGCTTTTGGGAGTTCAATTGTGGTTAAATCTACCTCAGGCAGATAAAATGAGTCAACCTACTTATACAAAGATTAAGAGAGAGGATATCAAAGAGATAGAATTTGATGGTGGTTTTTTAAGGCTATTGTCGGGAAGCTACAAAGGTGTTCAAGGTCATAAGGGTGAGCACTTGCCACTTGATTATTATGATATTCATTTAAATGAAAATACGGAATTTGTGATAGAAACCGAAGCCGATGATTCAGTAATGGTGTTTACACTTATTGGAGATGCTTACGTGTCAGGTCAATTGATAAAAGAGAAAACCGCTGTTAAGCTTACCGATGGTGACAGATTAACCTTGAAAAGCACTGACAATCCATCTCAGATTTTGTTTATAAGTTCAAAAGCTTTAAACGAGGAAATTTCATGGGCTGGTCCAATTGTTATGAATACAAAAAAAGAAATTCAAGAAGCATTTTCTGATTTAAGGAACAAGACCTTTATTCGAGATGCAATAAATTTTAAAAAATAAATATATTTCGATAATATAATAATATATTATTAATATTAATAGAATTATAAACACTCGCACTGTTAATTATTAAAAATTATGGTATTTGCGAGTGTTTTTTATGATTTTATATAATACAAATCAAAAAAATATTAAATAATGTATTTTTGTTAATAAAAGTATGTAAATTTTAATATTTTAACAAAAAATACACTATAAATATACTATTCTCTAAATTGGCTTTAAAAAATAAATTGACAGTAAAGATTATATATAGTAGAATATATCTGGGTAAACGTTTATTAAATATCAATTAAGAGAGGGGTTAATTGTATGGAAAAAATTAAAAAAATTTTGTTTTTATCTTTAATGTCATTTTTGTTGGAATCAGCTCCAAGGACTAAATCAAGCTTAAAGCGAAGTATAAGAGGGTCGTTAACAGAGTATCCCACATATATTTAGAGCATTTATTAAAAATGAATCTACAGATAAAAATGAATATTATATGGTTCAAAAACATGGTATAATAAGGGAGTAAGTATACTGTGTTTTAGCTGTGTAGAATAGGAACGAGGATAAATCTGCACAATGAATGCTTAATATTATCGAGTTTTTTATTTGTAATGGAGGATGACTATATGGATTTTTTAGATTTGGCTAGAGAAAGATATTCTGTAAGAAGGTACAGTGACCAAAAAGTTGAGAAAGAGAAAATTGAAAAGCTTATTGAAGCAGCAAGGATTGCTCCGACTGCGGTTAATCTTCAGCCTCAGAGAATACTTGTTGTAGACAGTGAAGAGGGTATAAAAAAATTAGAAAAAAGTACACCCTTTATGTTTGGTGTGAATACTGCTTTTGTCATATTTTACGATAAAGGAGAAAGTTGGAAGCAAACTTACAATCGTACTGACTACGGTCCTATAGACGCTGGTATTGTGGCTACTCACATTTTGCTTGAAGCTACTCAACTAGATTTGGGAGCAGTATTCGTCGGTCACTTTAAAACTGATGTAGTTTGTGAGGAATTTGATGTTCCAGAATTTTTAGTTCCTATAGCCATTATACCTATTGGTTATCCTGCAGAAAATTCTAGACCGGCAAAATTGCATACACAAAAGAAAGATATTTCTGAAACTGTATTCTATAATTCACTAGATGGTGTGAAGCCGGGTGTTGGAAAAGACTATAGTTTAGATTAAATTATTATGAGTTATGTAAAAAAATTTTTATTTTATAAAATTGTATCAGGGCTAGTGGTATGATAAATTATTAAGATGTCAGTTATTGTAGTATTAAGTATTATATTACGATAACTGACATTTTTTATATTGTTTCTATAAGAACATCAATAGTCGCTTATAATAACAAAGAATTATAGTAAGCATTTTTTTGCTAGTGACACTCAAATATTCATGAAAAATTGGTATCGTTTTTTTAAGATTTTTTAAAAATATGGCTATTAAAATAATAAATATTGGTGTAAAATTGTAATATTATGGTATTAATCTATTTATATTGGTAGTGATAAGAAAATAATGGGAAAGATTTCTGTACAAAAAATATCACTACTATGGAATTGATAAATGAAAAGGAGTGATTTGATGTATAAGAGCATTCTCTCTAGAGTTAGAGAATTTAAGAAACATTCTTTTTTGGCACCTATGTTTATTACTTTGGAAGTTTTTATGGAAATATTGATTCCATATATGATGGCCAAAATTATTGATGTGGGTATTAAAAATTCAGATATTTCTTATATTGTAAAGTTGGGAATAATATTGTTTGTTATGGCGATGCTATCACTGTTTTTTGGTGCTATGGGAGCTAGATTTGCTTCTATTGCAGCTACAGGTTTAAGCAAAAATATTAGATCAGACTTATTCGAGAAAATTCAAAAATTTTCGTTTAAAAATATCGACAAATTTTCATCTGCAAGCTTGGTCACAAGGCTTACCACAGATATTAATAATGTTCAGATGGCATATATGATGGGAATTATAATGGTTGCAAGAAGTCCCATTATGATGATTGTGGCACTTGTGATGGCTTTTATTGTAAATTCAAAGGTATCTATGATATTTTTAGTAGCAATCCCTATACTGATAGCTATTATGTACTTCCTGATAAAAAAAGCAGATCCAATGTTTGTAAAAGTGTTTGAAGAATATGATGTATTGAACAATACAGTATCAGAAAATGTTAATGCTCAAAGGGTTGTGAAAGCCTACGTTAGAGAAGATTTTGAAAATGAAAAATTCAAAAAATTATCGTTAAAAATTTTTGGCTTATTTGTAGATGTTGAAAAATTGATAGCACTTTTCAATCCATCGATAATTTTAGTAGTGTATTCCGTGATAATCGGCGTATTTTTAATCGGTGGAAAGTATGTTGCCAGCTCAGTGATGACTACAGGTGAATTGACAAGTTTGGTCATTTATTCCATTCAGATACTGATGTCAGTAATAGCAGCTTCATTTGCGTTTATTCTTTTGATTATTGCCGAGACATCTATTGAAAGAATTTGTGAGGTTTTTGATGAAGTTCCTTCTATGGATATAAATGAAGACGGAGAGAAAGATATTAAAGACGGAAGCATAGTATTTAAGGATGTTGATTTTAGCTACAGTGAAGATGGAAAAAGACTGGCTCTTAAAGGTGTAAATCTTGAAATAAAATCTGGTGAAACAATTGGAATAATAGGTGGTACTGGTAGCTCGAAATCTACATTTGTGAGTTTGATTCCTAGATTGTATGATGTTACAAACGGAGAAATATTGGTTGGTGGCAAGAATGTTAGAGCATATTCACTATCAGACCTAAGGGATTCTGTATCGATGGTATTACAGAAGAATACTCTTTTTACTGGAACTATTGCCGATAATATTCGCTGGGGTGATGAAAATGCATCGCTTGAAGAAGTGGAATATGTGTGTAAATTGGCTTGTGCAGATGAGTTTATTCAGCGTTTTCCGAATAAATATGACGAACTGATAGTCGAAGGGGGAAACAATGTATCTGGTGGTCAGAAACAAAGGTTGTGTATTGCGAGAGCATTGCTTAAAAAACCAAAAATATTGATTTTGGATGATTCGACTAGTGCCGTTGATACAAAAACTGATTCAAGAATTAGAGATGCTTTGAAAAATGATATGAAGGATACTACTAAGATAATAATTGCGCAGAGAATTTCATCAATAGAAAATGCGGATAAGATAATAGTTTTGGATAATGGAAATGTAGTTGGTTTTGATACTCCAGAAAACCTATTGCGAGAAAATGACATATATAAGGAAAATTATGAATTCCAAAAGAAGGGCGGTGTTGCAATTGAAGGATAATTATGTTTCTAAAAAAACATTGCGTAGATTGTTTGGGTACATCGTCGGTAAAAATAAGTTGAAATTTTCGATTGTTATAGTAGGAATACTACTGAGTTCTCTTGGTACTGTGGCAATTTCACTATCATTAAAAGTATTGTTAGACGACTATATTGTTCCACTGATAGGGAAAACAGATCCTGATTTTTCTGCGTTTTATAGGTCTCTAATTGTATTGGGTTGCATTTTCCTTGTCAGCCTTATCGCAAGCTTTGTCTACAATAGATTGATGGTAACAATAGGTCAAGGTGTGTTAAAACAAGTGAGAGATGAGATGTTTGAAAAACTTCAAACTTTACCGATTAGATACTTTGATAATAATACGAATGGTTCTATTATGAGCTTGTTTACGAATGATACTGATGCATTGAGACAGATGATTAATCAATCAGTTCCACAGGTATTGTTAAGTGGAATGACAATTATTGCTACTTTTATTTCGATGTTGATTCTTAGTCCAATCCTTACTATTTTGGCAGTTATAGTTGTGATTGTTCTACTTACAGTGACAAGAAAGATAGCAAGGCATAGCGGTAGATTTTTTATGACGCAGCAAAAAAACGTAGCATCGCTAACTGGATTTATTGAAGAGCGATTTTCAGGTCAAAAAGTGGTTAAAATTTTCAATCATGAAGAAAAGTCTATTGAAGAGTTTAATAAACTGAACGAGGAGTTGTTTGAAAGTGCGAAAAATGCAAGCCTTTATGCTAGTATTGTAGCGCCAATAGTTTCTAATATTGGTAATATATTCTTTGTTTTAACTGCAATTATAGGAGGAGTGTTGTCAGTAAATGAAATAGGAGGAGTCACTATTGGGGTGTTAGTTGCGTATATGCAGTTTTCGAAAAACTTTACTCAACCTTTTATGCAGATATCTCAACAGTTAAATTCAATAAATCTAGCCTTGGCTGGAGCTAGTAGAATATTCGAGTTGTTGGATGAAGGAACTGAGGTAGACGATGGATATGTAAGTTTGGTAAATATTGTAGAAGAAGCTGGTAAAATAAGAGAAGTTGAGGAAAAAACTGGTTTATGGGCATGGAAACATCCACATGCCGACGGTACTTTGACTTATACAAAGTTATCGGGTGATGTCAGAATCGAAAATATGTCATTTGGATATACTCCCGAAAAGCCAGTATTAAAAAATATTTCCCTATTTGCAAAGCCTGGTCAAAAGATAGCTTTTGTAGGTGCTACAGGTGCTGGGAAAACCACAATAACGAATTTGATAAATAGGTTTTATGATATAGATGAAGGAAAAATTAGATATGACGGAATAAATTTATCAAAAATCAAGAAGGAATCTCTTAGAAGATCTCTTGGAATTGTGTTGCAGGATACACATTTATTTACAGATACCATCATGGAAAATATAAGGTATGGTAGATTAGATGCAACTGATGAAGATGTAATAACTGCTGCCAAGCTAGCTCATGCTGATGGATTTATCAATATGTTACCAAATGGATATAATACTGTGTTAACAGGTGCCGGAGACGAATTATCACAGGGGCAAAAACAGTTACTATCCATAGCAAGAGCAGCAATTTCCAACCCTCCAGTGCTAATACTTGACGAAGCTACTTCGAGTATAGACACGAGAACGGAAGCAATTGTTCAAAAGGGGATGGATAATTTGATGAAGGGAAGAACTGTGTTCGTTATTGCTCATAGATTATCGACAATTAGAAATAGTGACGCTATAATGGTGTTGGATCACGGAAAAATCATAGAGAGAGGCTCACATGACGAATTGATAAAGCTTGAAGGAGCATATTATCAATTGTATACTGGAAAAGTCGAGTTGGAGTGATTGAATACTTAAAAAAATTTAAAAAATGATTCAAAACAAGAAATCCACCAAGGGTAAAGTAATTTTTACTCTCGGTGGATATTTTTTATCTTATAACAACAGCAAATCTTCTGTTGTCATAGTTATAGCATTTTTCGACGATAGATCTAGATTTCCAGTAATAGAAAGGCTTTTGTCTATTGCCTCCTGCTTTTTCATGATTGTAAGGATCCGCAACATAAAAAGACATTTTTATTGGATCATAGCCAGTCAGTAGTACAACATGGTTATTCCAAATTCTTTTTGTACTTACTCCGTCAATCGGAAGAGTCTTGTAGTATGAGTTATTCCAAAACAGCGTTTCATATGCTACTACTGTGTTCCCGTTTTGGATTTCCTTGATAATTTCATCTATTGAAGCTCCCTGTATATTAACAACATTACCGTATTTTTGCCCATATTTTGCCAATGGTTCTGGATCGATTGTCTGGAATCTTCCTTGTTCTACATTATATGGAGATCCGACATAACCTTTTGCTGGATTGCTCTGTGTTTTTGGCATATTGTCAAGGAATTTTCTCAAACTGATATCAGTGTAGCCCTTACCTTTTAATCCCATTAGTAGTGAAGTTGGTTCACAACCATTTGGTGCATATATAGGGTATAACTGTGATTCGTACGGAACATGATTAACAACCTTACCGAATGATAATTGATTGTAGCTTTCAAAATTTTCTGCAAGGACCCAACCAGAAATATTATTGTATTTAATTTTTATTATAGCTTGATTTGTACCCATTTTTTGATCTTGTTCCAATACATCTACTATTTTTTTTGTAGGCACTGCTCCTATTTTTGAAGAAAGATTCTTATCAGAATATATGGATATGTTAGTTTTTGAAACTGCATTTTTACCTTTTATTGTAGATTCTTGAGTGTTTGGCTTGCTTTGGCTATTATTTCCATCATTTTTATCTTCAGGCTGTGAGTTGATATCTTGTACAATTTCCTCGCCTTTGATTAGCCTCTCTATATTATTTCTTGTCTTTTCTGAAATGGTAGATTCTCCACCTAAAATAATCGCCTTGTCTATTTTTCTTGTTTTAAAGTATTCTTGAATTGAGGAATCAATCTTATTTTTCGATACTAGTAGTATAGGAGCACCTATTTTTTGGGCAAGAGATGAAGAGGCAAGTGCGTCTGGAAAAGATTCACCCGATGCAATAATCACTATTCTCGAATTTATTTTTTCAGATATTTTTACGCTAGTGGCAAATCTATCCATGCCAGAGAGTCTTTCATAGCTTGCAAAACTATATTTTGATGTAAGCTCATTCACTATTTTGCTTGATACAGAGCTTTCACCCCCAACTATATTTACAAATGACGTATTGGCTGACCTTAATATGCTATCAAATGAATCAGGTAATTGATCTTTCTTTGTTAATAGCAATGCCGAATTTTTTGTTATTGGAGAAGCTGCCAATGCGTCGGGAAAATTCAACCCGTTAGCAAACACAATGTTTTCTTTTTTGCTAAAATAAAATATTTTTTTGCAGGTATCATACCTATCTTCACCAGCAAGTCTCGTTATTTTTTTTACAGTAGATATTCCGGCAAGCTGTTGCTCCACATCATAAGAGATTGAGTTTAGCCCACCCAATATTATCACTTCACTTGATTCTAGTCTTTTTATTTCAGATACAATGTCTTGTTGAAGATTTCCAGAAATTAAAAGGACAGGATATTTTCCATTTGTGATACCAGAGGCAGCAAGTGCATCTGGGAAATTTCTTGCATCAGCAAGTATTACTTTTTCGGATTTGTCATTCTGAAATTGACTGATGGCGATTGAAGTTTGAACTCGGTCAATGCCAGCAATTCTTTCGGTAATCGAATTACTTTCAATAAAAGAATAAACCTTTCCATTTCCATTTGAATTATCTGTTATTTTTTCTGATTGCGTATTACTAGCATTAGAGTTGACAGTATTTGATGCAGAATTATTTGTTTCAACATTTGAATTATCCGATGATAATATTACATTTTCATTACTTGAATTTACTGGCTCAGATGCAAAAACTGTAGAGCCTAGATTGGCAATGAAAATACTAGAGAGTGCAATCGATAAAAATTTCTTCTTCATACTTATTATTCCTTTCTTCTATCTGTAAATGGTTTTGAAAACGAATATGAAATATTTAATAAATATTTATTAAATTAATAGTCATTTTGCTTCTTTTAATACTATACTAGTTTAGCATGGTAGCATTTTAATTACAACACATTTCTAAAAAAATGCAAATGTTTATAAATACAAATGCTTATATATGAATAGTAAAATAAAAAAACTCGCAACATTTTCATTACATTAATGTAGTGAAAATACGCGAGTCATTTTTTTTATACACCTTGAAGATTAGTAAAACTTCAAGAGAAATATGTCGTTTATAGTAACTTATAGTTATTACTTCCAGAAATCTGTATCTTGCTTTAAGTTGATATCAGCAGATTTAAAGTGAGGATCTTTTCCAGCTTTTTTCTGTTTTTCGTAATCCTTCAATGCACTCACTGCAATACCACCAAGAATCAAGATTGATGGAACGTTTGTTATTACCATCAAACCTTGAGCCAAATCGGCTGTATCCCATACGAAACCAGCATCTGCAACTGCACCAACAAATATTAAAATTGTTGCAATTCCTCTAAAAATCATTGTTTCAGTCTTTGTTACGTCTCTGTTTAATATAAATCTTAAACAACCTTCACAGTAAGAATAGTTACCGATCAAAGTAGTAAAGGCAAATAGCGACATCGCAACAGCAATAAATATAGGTCCAAAGCTTCCTAGTGTAGATCCTATTGATGCTTGAACATATCCAGCAGCATCGGCACCACTAGAAGATACGAAATTAGCAGGCGATACATTAGTGCTTAGACACATAAAAGCTGTAGCAGTACAAATTAATAATGTATCTATAAACACTGATAGCATCTGAACAAGTCCTTGCTTAACTGGATGAGATACATCAGCCATTGCAGCAGCATTAGGAGCAGACCCCATACCTGCTTCGTTTGAGTATAATCCTCTCTTTAGACCCCACATCAAGCAAGATCCAGCGAAACCACCAAATATTGCTTTAAAATCAAATGCACTTGCGAAAATCGCTCCGAACATATGTGGTATGTTTCCAATATTCATAATTAAGACTATGATTGATACTGCAACATAGATAACACCCATAATAGGAACTAAAAGTCCAGTAACATTAATAAGTCTTTTTGCACCACCAAAAATAATAATACCGAATAATATTGTTAATATTGCTCCAATAACAGCTGGTGTTGAAGCACCATAGAAGCTGAATACTTTAAAAGTGGATTGTAGGTTATATGCTGCAAGCATATTGTAACCAACTGCATACGTGAATATTACAAAGCATGAGAATATTACGCCTAGCCATCTTGCATTTAAAGCATCTCTCATATAAAATGCAGGTCCACCATAACTTGAGCCATCTGGGTTTTTCTTCTTATATACTTGAGCTAGAGTAGATTCAACAAAGGCTGTTGCACCACCTATAAATGCTGTAACCCACATCCAAAAGATAGCTCCTGCACCACCAAGTATAATAGCAGTACATACACCTATTATATTACCAGTACCAACTCTAGATGCGGTAGAGACCATTAGAGCTCCAAATGACGAAACTCCGCCATCTTGACTTGGTTTTTCAGTTACGACTCTGATTGATTCACCAAAGTGACGAACCTGCATCAAACCTGTTCTGAAAGTGAAGTATATTCCTCCTGCAATTAGAAGTAAAGGAACACACCATGGTTGATAGATAACATCAACGATTGCCAACACAATTTTGTCCATTGCTTCAAACATATTTTTTCTCCTTTTTTACAAATAAAAATAAAGTATATTTTAAAATAACTTAAAATATAATACGATTACTATAAATAGTTTATCATATGCTTAAATATATGTCTATATATTTTGAGTGATTTTAGTCAAAAAATAAATTCGAATAAACGTTTTCTCAAACGAAGTCTATATAACAAAATATTCTGAATAATGCATATAGTTAATAGTTTTCTGGTATTTGTATTCAAAATGTTATTAATATAAAAAGTTAATAGTGATATATCTTAGTTTTATTAGATTTTTAACAGAAATAAATATCGGTATATGGCATTGTGAATTGAAATGAATAAATTTTAAAAAGTAGAAAAATTTTGGTATGTAATGGGTAAGGGAGTTATTAATTTATTTTTTCTATATGTATAGAAGCTAGTTATCAAAAAAAGCTATAGTATTGGTTTAAATAGTATGAAATAGATTATAATTATTGAATAAAAGGTGATTATTGAGTAGAATAGTTATTACAATGAGGTAAGTATATATAGAGAGGTTTTGAGATAAACTATGGAAGAAAGTAAAAAAACAGTAGAAATTGTGGATAAAAGTATAAATGATAAAAGTATAAAAAATGAAAATACAGAGGAGAAAATTAAAAATTCAAATTTAATAAAAAAGGCTACGATTGTTATTGGATTGATATTTTTAGTAATTATATATAAAAGATATTTGAGTAACATAACGGCTCAAAATATTAGGGCATGGATTTCAACCTTTGGAGTTTTTGCTCCAATTGCATATATGTTCGTTTGGGCGTTGTTGCCAATTTTCTTCTTTCCAGTTCCCGTATTGGCTCTTGCCGGTGGACTTTCGTTTGGGTTGATAGAGGGTACTGTTTTCACATTGATTGGTGCAATAATCAATAGTTCACTGATGTTTATTATAGCCAAAGTTCTTGCAAAGGATATGGTTAGAAACTATTTGGAGAAAAAATTGCCAGAAAAGTGGTGGAAGATTTTTATGGAATCAGAGGGCAGACAAGGGTTTATAATAATTTTTATTTGCAGGCTTATACCTATTATGCCGTATAATGTAATTAACTATGCTGCTGGGTTGACAAATATAAGCTTTTTAAACTATTCTCTTGCAACAGCGATAGGTATATTACCGGGAACTTTTGTGTTCATCAATGTCGGCGATAAATTATTAGATGTGAAATCGCCAGAGTTTGTCGTATCCATTATTCTTTTGATTATGTTGATGGTCGTGTCTGTTTTGCTTGGAAAATATGCGACCAAAAGACATGATCAAAGATAATAAATAAGGAGGGATGGTCGTGGAAAAAAATTCAGGAATTATATTAGACGAAATTACAGATAGATGTAGCTTTGGGGAGATTACAGAAAAATGTGCCGATACTAATGATAAAAGAACGAGTGAAGGAAAAAGGTACTCAATGGAATGTATTCATTGCGGGTTATGCACAAAAAACTGTACATTTTTATCAAAATATGGGATGGATTTATCAGATTTTGAAAGTAGACAGGATTTGGCGTACAATTGTTTCTTATGTGGAAAGTGCAAAATTGTATGTCCAAAAGATATAGATGGAAGAAAAATTGCGATTTCAATGAGAAAGAAGCATTTGAGAGCGAATAAGGGAAAGATAAATTTTAAGGGATACAACGGAATAATTTGGGAAAAAAAGAATTATTTGTTCAAAAATTATAGGCGTGCAAAGGTAGGCAAAAGTGCCATTTTCACTGGCTGTAATTTTCTTTCATATTTGCCCAAAACTGCTGATAAATTGATTGACTTGATGAGAAAGTATGGAATAGGTGCTATTTTTGATTGTTGTGGTAAGCCAATTTCTGAGCTTGGGTTTGAGGACAAAGAAAAAAATATTATCGAATCACTCAATAGACGACTTAAAGAAAATGGTATAGAGGAATTGATTATGGTATGTCCAAACTGTTACTATTTTCTAAAAGGAAAATTAAACGTAAAAATAGTCGATATTTATTCGAAGCTAATTGAACTTGATGCTGATATTGGATTACTTGGAGATGAACCCAAAGCATTTGATAAAGATGTGAATGGTGTTGGGCATGATGATAAGGTATTTTCTTTTTTTAGACCATGTCCGGATAGAGAAAGCAATGAATTTTTTGGTGTTGTAAGGTCATTTTATAAGGTTGGAAAAATAAATGTTCTTAGAGAACAGTGCTGTGGTGCTGGTGGATGTGCTTCTGCCAGAGAAGGCGAACTTTCAAGAGGATTTAGAACCGATATAAAAGAGCAGTTAAAAGGTGAGATTCTGTATACATATTGTGCAACGTGTGTTGGTTTCTTTAGAATGGAGAATATAGCGACAAAACACGTTTTGAGCGATATTTTAGATATTGAAGAAGATAGTACAGGCAATTCGCTAATAAATAGAGCCAAATATGCTTTTAAATAATTAATACAGAATGTGTTTTAAACAGGTTGTATAATATTTACCATCAACGCTAAATATTATACAACCATATAAAGGCATACCCTACATTCATTTTCATACTGTGGAGAATGTGGGTATGCCATACTTATTTTATACTAATAAATCAATACAAACTAGAATTTTTATTTTACCATAAGAATATTATCAAAAATCTTGTTTGTTTTATCCATAAACAACTTCTTTTCCTGCTGATTTTCTATATGGGTATCTATCATTGAATTATATAAATCTTTCACTTCATTAATATTTAAATATCTCAACCTTTCTCTAACAATATGAAAATTTTCTATTAAATATTGAATATCTTTCACCTCAAAGTTACTATTTTTTTTCAAAACGGAATATATCACATATTCATTGTAGTTAATTTTTATATTGTTCAAACTAGGATCAAGAGCATTATTTTCGATTATCAGATTAGAAAATTTTTTATAATCGTCTTCCTCTTTTCCTATATCTCCGTCAAAATAGTTCATTCTTTCTAACATAGAATAGAAAGTTTCCATTTTATCAATGAAGTTCAGTAATTCTTCTTTGTCATATTTTTCTGGAACTTCAAGTTTCTTAAACTCATCCATAAATAATTTCTGAGTATTTATGATTGTTGCATTTACCAATTTACCATGTTCTCTATTATTATAATTCTTTACTACATTCATTGATACAGCTGCAACTATTACCACTGTAGCAACTACTAGACAAGTAATCAATATCTTTTTCATAATACTACACCATCCCTGTATAATATAGTTGTAGCTAATACTACTTTTTTCTTTTTTGTTCTCTATTTTTTTATGTTATGGAGAGTTTTCTATATCTAATTTTTCTGATGAAAATATATTTGTTATTAGAAATTTAACTAGATATAGTATTTGCCTTAGTTGATGAATGTTCATACTGGAAAAGAAAGCTTGTCGCCATGCTTGGCAAAGTTTTTCCAGAGTACTCAAGTCTATTTTCCAAATTATATGGTGTTACTCCAAAGGAACTATTGTTAAAATATCCTTTACTAGAAGATATGCTAGCTATTTCCGCTGAGGAAGTTGGTAACTTACTTTGTAAATGTAGCAAGGGATATGTTGGTATAAACGAAGCCAAAGAAATTGGTACAGTTACAGGAGTTGTAGCAATGAAAATGACAAATATTATATTCACGGTACTAAGAAATCAAGAAATTTATGTTCCAAATATTTAGTTTTATTATTATATTTTTTGAAAAATATTCAATCAAGCTTATTTGTTATGTAAGAATATCAATGCAAAGCTTATTTATTATTGATATTTGATTAGCTGTTCTTTAAAATGTAAGTGTTTCTTGAACTATTTTTTCGCCTCTCACTCTTTTTAATAATGAATTATCAAAGTTACCGCCAGAATGGTCGTAGTACCAATAGTCATTTGTACCCCTCTTACCACCTACAATTATAGTGTGTCTAGCCTGTCCCGTATTTTTTCTTATTATGGAAATAGGAGTTCCATACTCTGTTCTAAAATAGATGCGACTTGTATCCTTAGGTACATCATGTACCGAAATTCCAGCTCTTGCTCCCCAATGATGTTTAAAGTTACTTGCTTGTGCCCATGAGGCTGAATATTTATAAGGGAAACTGTTTCCATTACCATAATAGTACCAATTACTATTATTATACTTGTCCCCATTTACTTCTCTCATTTCCATTCCGCCGCCCTCATACAAACACTGTGAAATGAAATTCGCACAATCTCCGCCATCTTGATGAAAATTATAGTATCCAGGTGCTGTTCTTTTTAAATTTGCTTTTGCATATTCTACAGCACCTTTTGCATTATAACCTGGTACGGATCTTGTTGAAATTAAATCCACATTGTATTTTTTAAAATATTCAGATTTACTAGATATATCAGATATCAGTTCGCTGTTTACATTATTTGAAAAATCATTTAGTCTGGTCATTAACGAGTATAGCAAATCCACATACTCTTCCTCCTCTAAATAATAATACTGCTGTTTTAACTCATCATAATGTTGAATAATATACTTCATTTTTGCTTCATCAAACGTTTCTATTCCATCAACAAAGTTTTCGTTCAAAAAACGATTCATTACATATTCATTAAAAGCTATCTTAATATCATACGAATTTGGTTCAAAATAATCACCTATTTCATAAATATAGTCCAAAAAGTTCTTTGCCTCTTGTTCGCTTAAATCATTATCTCTAACAAAGCTAATAAAAGATTTTCTTATGTTAGTTGCGTCTTCACCATATAGCATGTCATTCATTTTATTTCGTGCAACATATATATTACTATTTGCACTGCTATTTCTAATAATCTGATTAAGTTTAGAGTTGATATCATCTGTCAGATTTAAATTGTCCTCACCTATGTCAGCATGATAAAGCATACGTTTTCCTAAACAATTCGAATCAATGGAGTGTACGCCTGTACACATAGAAAATACTAATACAATTGATAAAAATACGATCTTTTTATTCATAATTAGAACTCCTTTCAAAGTACTTAATATTAAAAATACAACCAATACTAATCGCGATTATTTCAATTTCATCATAACATATTTTATTTGACGTGTCAAGTAATTTCAATTAATAGAAAGCCGATGATTAATGGGAAATTAGTTGTGTTCCAAATAATCGTCGCAGACACATTATATTATAGTGAGGAAAATTATTTGTATTGTATGGATAACTCTTATGAGTCAGGTATTTTTTTGTTGCTATTTATTAAAAATAGGGTATTATAGATATGTATAAAATAATTATTATGTGAGGATAGATATGAAAGATTTTTTATTAAAACAAGGAGTACCTGAAAAATTACTGATTGAGTTAGACCAGTTTAAAAAATATTATAAAGTAGATGAAAGTGTAGCTGGAAGAGTTCCATCTCCAAGATACAAGTATTATGGTGGAGAAGTATTGAGTAAATCAATTGCAGCATTGCTATCAGGCTATAACATTTTGCTGACAGGTCCAAAGGCAACTGGAAAAAATGTTCTATCGGAGAATTTGGCATTTCTTTTTGGTAGGCCATTGTGGAATATATCTATGAATATAACATCTGATAGTGGAAGCCTTCTTGGAAGTGACACTTTTGTTAATAATGAGGTTGTTCTGAGAAAAGGTCCTGTCTATAGCGCCTCAGAATATGGTGGTTTTGCGGTATTTGATGAAATCAACATGGCGAAAAATGATTCTTTATCAGTTATTTACTCGGCGCTTGATTATAGAAGAATTATCGATGTTCCAGGCTATAGCAAGCTTGATATGCACGAGGCGACTAGATTTATTGGAACTATGAACTATGGATATATAGGTACAAAGGAGTTAAATGAGGCGTTGGTTTCAAGATTTTTGGTTATCGATGTTCCAACTATTTCAGAGGACAACTTCAAGCTTATTTTGGAAAATGAGTTTGATTTAAATGAAGAGTTTTTAGGCTTGTTCACAAAATTATTTATGGATCTTCAAACCAAATCACTCAATGCAGAAATTTCATCAAAATCAGTCGATATGAGAGGATTGCTTTCAAGCATTGAAACTATGAAGCATGGATTAACTGCAAGACAGGCTCTTGATATGGGTGTGGTAAATAAAACCTTTGATAGCTATGAGAGAGAAGTGGTAGAAGATGTCATCAACACTTTGTTTGGAAAAGATGTGTCATACAAAGAAGTGTTCAAGAATGTTGATCAGAAAATAGTTGATTTTTATTAGAGAAATGGTAGGATAATTATGAATAGTAAGTTGAGAAATGAGAATATTGTTTGGACGGTATCAGAGGACTATTCGGTTGTTCCTGCTTTAAATTTATTTGATGAGTATGATAATGAAGATCTTCAGTTTTATAGAATGATGCTGTTGGGTCAGGTGTATAAAGACGTAAATATGGAAAAATTGCTAGAATATCTATCAATAACTATTCCAAAAACTGGTCTAAAGAATGCATTTTTAAAGCTGGTCGAAATTTATCTTGATGATTGCTTTTCGGAAAATCTGTTGAGAAACAGACCTGGAGCCAAAGAGTATAGAGAAAAATTTTATAGTGAAATTGAAGAAAAGTATGCCGCTTGTGATTTTGAAAAAATGACTGTGGAGGAAGAAATAGAGTTTGTCTATTCATCAAGGATTATTGGCAAATATGTTGTAATCAGAGATGTCACTGATGAAATGATAGGCTTTATGAGAAAAAGAAATAATGAAAGAGATACAGATGAAATTATAAAGGTACTTAACGCCTGTTTTCTAAAATATTTTTATAAAAACTATAGAAATTCAAATTCGAATGATGCTGAATTTGAGCTTTTGAAAATTGAAGAAGCAAAATCTGAGAATGAATTGAAGGAAGATGTTGAAAAAGAAAAGCAAAGACTGAACTTCAAAATGAAAAAAAAGCATATAGAAAAATTTAATCCAAAAGATTTAATAGGCGAGGTTTCTATTGAATCTGCTGAATTTACGAAAGCTATTGACGAGGATAAAATTGTAAGAGATGAGAGAGCAGATGATGGCCAATCCAAAAGCAATAGCACAGAGTATTCCAAAGGTGAGATGGAAAAAATGGTTGAATCAAGATACGGTGAGGCGATTTATCCACAATTTATTCTTAAAAATATTGAAAAAGATATAAGTACAGGTATCCATGAAGGAATCAAACTTCATATTACTGAGGGGAATTTCTTAAAGGGAAAATATGACCCGTATTTTGCCAAAGCAATTGATAATCAAAGAGAAGTGAACTATGAGTATTACAAGGATAATGAACTGATTTTCAGAAGATCCATTAATGAATTAAAAGAAGTAATTAGAAAGAAATTTATTTCTGATGAAGAGGATGAGGATAGCTTTTCAAATAGTGGAAGACTTATTCCATCAAGAGTTTGGAGAAATAGATTTTTAAATGATGACAAGATTTTCGTGAAAAATAATTGTTTTGAAATGGAGTCTATAACGGTAGACATTCTTTTGGATGTTTCGGCTTCACAATTGGAAAGAGAGGAGTATGTTGCTGCACAGGCATATATTATTGCGGAAGCACTGACATCTTTAAATATACCAACCAGAGTGGCAGGGTTTTGTAATTTTTTTAATTATTTGGTTGTGACACAATATAGAGATTATAAAGATCCAAGAGGAAAAAATACAAATATTTTTAAATTTAGAGCATCTGGAAGTAATAGGGATGGATTGGCATTCAAGTACATTTCTAATCAAATGAATTTAAGAGAAGAGGAAAATAAAATCCTAATTGTTTTGAGTGATGGAAAACCAAATGATAAGATCAATCTTGGTGTAAGAAGTTTTCCAAATGTTGACGCTCAGGATTATGAAGGTGACATCGCAATAAAGGATACTGCGCAAGAAATATTTAATTTGAAAATGCTTAATAGAAATGTTCTGGGAATATTTACTGGAGAAGAGGAAGATCTGGAGTATGAAAAGAAAATTTATGGCAAGGACTTTGCATACATCAAGGATTTAAACAGATTTTCTAGGACTATAGGATATTTTCTACAACAGATTAATTTTTAATATATAGCTGTTTATTTACAAGTTTTATGTGGTATAATATACTAACATAGATTTCATAATTTATAAAAAAAATAATTTTAGAATATTGAATTGGAGGAAAATATGAAAGGATTTATGAAAGAATTTAAAGAATTTGCTATGAAAGGTAATGTACTTGACATGGCAGTTGGAGTTGTAATCGGTGCAGCATTTGGTGCTATCGTTACTGCTTTGGTTGAAAAAGTGATAATGCCATTAGTTGGTATTATAGCAGGTGGTGTTGATATATCAGGTTTGGCTGTCAAAGTTGGAAGTGCAAATCTTGAGTACGGAGCATTTTTACAGGCTATAATCAATTTCTTGATAATAGCATTCAGTGTATTTGTTTTTGTAAAGATAATAAATACTGCAGCTGGTAAGTTCAAAAAGGAAGAAGAAGCTGTTGAAGAAGTACCAGCAGTAGATCCACAATTGGAATTATTGACTGAGATTAGAGACTTATTGGCAAAGAAATAATTAATTATTTTAATAAGGTATTTTAAACTATTTGGAGGAGTTCTGGAGGTCGTATATGGATAACAATAGTAGAAGAAAAATGATAATTGAACATTTGTCGAATTCTACAAAGCCTGTTTCTGCTTCATTTTTGGCAGAATTATTTTGTGTGAGTAGACAGATTATTGTTGGAGATATCGCCCTCCTAAGAGCTTCTGAGCATAATATTATTTCAACGAATAGAGGTTATATTTTAGATGATATCATGAGAAAAAAACATACTAGGGTATTTAAGGTTTCTCATGATGAAATGCGCACTGAAGAAGAATTGAATATTATAGTTGATTTTGGTGGTAAAATACTGGATGTCTATGTTATTCATGAGCTTTATGGGAAAATAAGTGCAAAGCTAGATCTTTCAAATAGAAATCATGTGCAGAATTTTTTGGAGTGTCTTGATGGAAATGCGAACAAGCCGCTATGCAAGTTGACAGACAATGTTCATTATCATACTGTTGAAGCAGAAAGTGAGGAAGATCTTGATTTAATTGAGAAAAAACTTGTTGAGGGGGGATTTCTTATTGATGAAAAATAGTAATAATATATTAAAAGAAAAAGGAAATAAAGCTTTATTATACGACTTTCACACTCATGTTGAAAATATAGATGAGTTGGAGTCGTATTTTGATTTAAACATTATTCCCATTATAAATATTAGTAATTTTCATGAGTGGGAAATTTTAAAAAAAAGCGACAAGTGGGAAAAATATTCTGAATCGATAAATAATAATTTTTACATTAGTGTTGGAGTTCATCCTTTTGACAGTACACCATGGAGTGAAAAAACAGAAATATTTTATAATAATCTGTCAAAATATTCGTCATTTGTTGGAGAAATAGGAATGGATTCGTGCTGGTCAAATGTGGATAAAAGTATTCAAAAATCAAACTTTGAGAAAAGTTTATATTTTGCGTATAAAAATAATTTTCCTGTTATTTTGCATACAAAGAATATGGAAGGCGAAATTTATGATATAATAAGAAAATACAGTCTGCGATTTATTGTTCATTGGTATAGTTGTGAAAATTATATAGATGAGTATATTTCCTTAGGGTGTTATTTTACTTTTGGACCAGCTTTGTTGGAGGATAAAAATATAAGGACTTTGGCAAAAAAGGTTCCATTAGATAGAATATTGATTGAAACTGACGGTTTATGTGCATTAAAATGGTTGTATAATAAAGATGTCAGTGAAAATGAGTTGAGATATTATCTAGAAATTACGATAGATGAAATAGCCCAGATAAAGGGAATTTCGCCAAGGAAAATGGTAGATATTGTAAATACAAATTCAGAATTTTTATTGAGAAAGGGTGATAAAAATGGTTAATTATAGTGAGGGCAGTCAGTCGCCAGTAATAATCAATTATAAGGAAACATATTACAAGGATATTTTTGAGCTTGTCAACAGCAAGGAATTGGAGAAATTGATGCTGAGTTATGTTTCAATAATAAAAAAGAGAAATGGAAAAATTGCGAGGTTCTTGATAGGAGAAAAATCAAAGCATCAAGCAGCCAGCGATTTTATTCTTTGTTTGAAGAAAATACTTATTTTGGAAATAGATGAGATAGAGGATGATTATTTAAAGGATAAAAATTTATTTTTAAAAACTTTTGAAGATATTTATACTTATTTTAGGAGTAGACTTAAATTTGGTGTAATAGAGCTAAATAACAGCGTGTTGACAGCGAAAAGATTTATTGAGATAGACAATCACTTTAATAATATGGTTTTGAATTTTTATAGAACGATTGGTGAGAAGCTACAAGGGCACCAAAATCAGGTATATAGACAACTAAATCCAGGCTCAAATGCTTGTATTCTATTAAATAATATCGAATGGCAGTCAGGAGATACATATAGAAAGCTGGCTGCAATTCCATTTATCAGTACGATAATGCTACATTCGCCTTTATTAGTTCATCCAGCCTCAAATAAGAGGGTTGGTACTTTCGATGAAATATTCACTCATCCTATGGTCGAGTATAATGAAAGTCCGGAAAACTGGTTCTGTTATCCAGCCAAAATAGGGGAAAGTCTTGCATTTATATATTTCCACAAAGATTTTATGCCTAGTGGTGTTTCTTTGGCAAATCTTTTCGAATTGGCAACAGTAGATGAAATAAGATATAAAAAACCAGATTTGATTTGCTTATTTGGTATGAACACTGATAAAGAGGGTTGCAAATTCTATCATGACAAAGAAAATGACATATATGTTGGACAGGTTGCCTACAATAAAAAGGCTGAGTATTTTGGTTATATCAAAAAGACCTGTTTGACACTTCATAATGTATCCATGATATCAAAAAAGAAGCTTCCTATTCATGGTGCAATGGTAAGTATTACATTGATGGATGGAAGCACAAAGAATATTGCATTTTTGGGTGACTCGGGTGCGGGAAAATCCGAAACAATAGAAGCCTTAAGGATGATATCAGATGATCAAATTAGAGATATGGACATTGTATTTGATGATATGGGAAGTTTCTATTTGAAAGATGGACAAGTATATGCAAAGGGTACAGAGATAGGAGCCTTTGTCAGATTGGATGACCTTGAAAGTGGTGCTGCATATAGAGATATGGATAGAAGTATTTTCTTCAATCCAGAATCTACCAATGCCAGAGTCGTAATTCCAGTTTCAACATACAAGGATATAGTTAAGGGCGTTAAGGTCGATATGTTCCTTTATGCCAATAACTATGACGAAAAAATTGGACTTAACTATTTTACAAATGTGCAAGAAGCAAAGTCTGTGTTCGTTGAAGGAAAGAGAAAGGCATTAGGTACGACTGATGAAAAAGGAATCAGCAAGACATATTTTGCAAATCCTTTTGGTCCAGAACAGAAGCAAGAGGAAACAGAACCGTTGATAGATGAGATATTTGAAGCCTTGTTTGTTACAAACACAAAGGTTGGAGAGATATATACTCAGCTTGGAGTGAATAATTCTGGTGAAGCTATCAAAGAATCTGCAAAGCAATTACTTGACGAATTATATAGATAGGCGTTGATAATATGAAGGTTAAAGGTGTGAACAAAAAAATTATTAAGGAAACCTCAATAATAATGATACCATTGTTTTTGCTCAATTTTGTCTTGACGAAGCTTGGTTTTTCATGGGCGATATATCCATATCAAACGATTATTATTTTATCCTTTTCAATAATTTTTGTATATTCCAAGAATATTTTGAGTAGAGATATTAACATATATAAAAAAAGTAGATTTACGATGCTCTTGATGGGTGCCATTTCGGGTATAACTTTGATTTCAGGAGTAAGGGATATCATGAGTGGCGAATTGAAGATTATTGTAAACGGTGTGCTGAGTGTTGAATTTTGTCATTTAATATTATGTGTGTTTTTTATGGGATTGTTCATTTCATATGCCTATATTGAGGTGTTGAACAGAGAAATAATTTTACAATTGGATTTGAAAGGAGATGAAGCTGACCAAGCGAAAAATAATGACAAACATTAGTTTAATAAAGAGTGTATTACCATATTTTAAGAGATATAAGAACATATTGATAATAGACTTGTTTTGTGCAGCTTTGACAACTGCATCAGAAATGGTCTTGCCATTGATATTGAGATATATCGCAAATATAGGTATGGTGGATACTTCATCAATAAGCGTGCAAATAATTATCAGATTAGGATTGCTATTTGTGGTAATAAAGATAATTGAGCTCATTGCTGTTTACTATATGGCTTCAATAGGACATATAATGGGAGCGAAAATAGAAACCGACATGAGACAAGACGTGTACTCGCATCTTCAAACATTGTCGGATAACTACTACAATGAGACAAAGGTTGGTCAAATAATGTCTAGGATGACTAACGATTTGTTTGATATAACAGAGTTTTCTCATCATTGTCCGGAAGAATATTTTATAGGTGCAATAAAGCTTTTCGTTTCATTCATCATTTTGGTTAATATAAATGTTGAGCTAACGATTGCTATTTTCGTCATGATACCTATAATGTTTATGAGCTCAAGCAAGTTTAAAAATAAAATGCGTAATGAACAGAAAAAGCAAAGAGTTCATATTGGAGATTTGAATTCGAGTATTGAAGATAGCTTACTTGGGATAAAAGTAGTGAAGAGCTTTGCTAATGAGGATATAGAGTTTGAAAAATTTCAGAAAGACAACAATAAGTTTCTTTCGATTAAGGAAAGATTCTATAAATCAATGGCTGGGTTTAATACCGTTAATAGAAGTATAGATGGGCTAATGTATCTTATAGTAATTGTATTTGGTGGAATTCTAATAATGAAAAAGAGGATTGAACCAGGTGATATGTTGGCTTATGTAATGTATGTAACATCATTATTGGCAACTGTAAAAAGAATAATAGAGTTTACGGAGCAATTCCAAAAAGGTATGACTGGAATCGAAAGGTTCAATGAGGTTATGTCTATAGAGTCTGAAATAGTAGATTCAGAAAATGCTATAGAGCTTGATTCGGTACAGGGCGAAATAGAGTTCAATAGTGTATCATTTAGATACAAAGAAAATCTTGATTACGTATTGAAGGACTTTAATTTAAAAATAAAAAAAGGTCAAAATATAGCATTAGTAGGACCTTCTGGAAGTGGAAAAACAACTGTTTGTGCATTGATACCAAGATTTTATGATGTAACTAGTGGTGAAATATTGTTAGATGGCATAAATATTACCGACATTACTATGAAATCTCTGAGAAATAATATAGGTATAGTGCAGCAGGATGTGTATCTGTTTTCTGGTACAATAAAAGAAAATATTGCTTATGGAAAGCAGGACGCAACTGATGAAGAAATAGTTGAAGCTGCAAAAATGGCAGGTGCATATGATTTCATCATGGAGCTTGAGCATGGATTTGATACATATGTCGGTGAAAGAGGCGTCAAACTATCTGGTGGTCAAAAACAGAGAATTTCAATTGCTCGAGTATTTTTAAAGAACCCACCTATTCTTATTCTAGATGAAGCGACCTCTGCTTTGGATAACAATAGTGAGCTGGTGGTTCAAGAATCGTTGGAAAAATTGTCAAAAGGAAGAACCACGATTACAATTGCACATAGATTGACGACAATTCAAGATGCCGACTTAATTATCGTAATGAGCAGTGAGGGAATACTTGAGAGAGGAACACATGAAGAACTGATGAATAAAAAATCATACTATTATGGTTTATATACAAAATCAGGAAATAATAACAGCATTGTGTATTAAATGTATAAAAAAGATTATCTGATATAGTGTTATTAAAAAAAGAGATACATATTTTATTCAAAAAAGGATAAATGTGTGATCTCTTTTTTTACTTGTATTTTTTGATAATTTTTTAATATAGAGGAAAATTAATAGAATAAAACTTAAAAAAAATGAAAAAGCCACTTTGCTGATTATAGCTCTTATATTTTTTGTTCTTAAAATTTATGTATTTACAAAAAATAAAAAAGACATTATAATAAATATATAAACATATGAACAGTTATTCATATATTATTATAAATAATTTTTTTGAAGGGAGAATACTATGGCTCGTGAGTTGAAAAATGGAATTATTTCAAATGATAAGGATGTAAACGACTTAATAAATGTAGATAAAATAGAGGTTTGCGTTTTGGAAAACGAAACAGATATTGAAGTATGTGATATTCAAAAAACTAACGATAAATTGGTTGAAGAAATCAAGAGGAGTATACCGAGAAATGAGGTTTTGGATGATTTATCAGAATTGTTCAAGGTATTCGGAGATATTACAAGGATAAAGATAATTTATGCAATAAAAGATAATGAGATGTGTGTTTGTGATATAGCAAAGTTTTTGGGAATGAGTCAATCAGCCATATCTCATCAGTTAAGAGTGCTTAAAAAGGCAAGGCTGGTAAAATATAGGAGAGAGGGAAAGACTGTGTACTATTCACTGGATGATGAACATGTAAATAAGATATTCGAGTTCGGATTATCTCATGTCAATGAAATGTACTATTAAGGGAGGTTTTTTATGAAGGTTGAGTTTGTTTTGGGTGGATTAAATTGTGCACACTGCGCTGGTATTATTGAGGAAAAAGTAAAAAAAATGGAAGGCGTCGATAGTGCGTCTTTAAATTTTGTAAACAAAAAATTAATAGCAAATATAAAGGAAAATGAAAATGTTACAGAGCAAATTGGATATATTAGAAATATTATCGACACAACTGAGCCTGGGTTAAAAATAGAGGTATTAGGACAAGGTATTGAAAATAATTCTGATAGAGAATCAAAAAGTGAATCATGTTCTTGCTCTTCTTCTTGCTCATCATGTTCTACTGAAGCCGATAAAAGTAATAGTAGTATATTTAGAGTTGAGAATGAAGAAAAGTTAAAAATAATATCTATTGCTGTGGCTATTATTCTTAGTTTGTCGGCATATGTATTTAAATCGGTATTAGAAAATGAAATTGTTGCGAATGCATTATTTGTTGTAGCATATCTTGTGGCGGGGTACGAGGTTTTGGGAGATGCTATTAGAAATATATTCAAAGGTAAGCTGATGGATGAAAATTTCTTGATGTCGGTAGCGACAATTGGTGCGTTGATAATTGGAGAATATCCGGAAGCAGTTGGAGTAATGGTTTTTTATTCAATTGGCGAGTTGCTTGAATCACAGGCTGTTTCGAAGTCTAGAAAAGATATCGAGTCACTTATGAATATAAAGCCGGATGTAGCAAATTTACTAGTTGATGGTGAAATAGTTCAAGTTAGTCCTGAAAGTGTGAATATAGGGGATATAATTGTTGTAAGAGTTGGAGAAAAGGTCCCTCTTGATGGAAAGGTTATCAAGGGAAATAGTATGTTTGATACTTCTGCGATTACTGGTGAGTCTGTATTAAAAAGCATAAAAAAAGGCGAAAGAGTGCTTTCAGGTGTAATCAATAAAAAATCAGTAGTTACAGTTGAAGTTGAAAAGTTAATGAAGGATTCTACGGTGTCAAGGATACTTGATATGGTTGAAAATGCTACTTCAAAAAAATCAAAGACAGAAAATTTTATTTCTGTTTTTGCTAAATATTATACACCGATTGTCGTGAGCTTGGCTTTATTGCTGGCAATTGCTCCTACATTGATTTTAGGAGAACCATTCTCTAAGTGGGCATATAGAGGGCTGGTATTCTTGGTTGTATCTTGTCCATGTGCATTAGTTTTATCAATACCACTTACGTATTTTTCCGGAATAGGAATATCATCAAAGAATGGTATTCTAGTGAAGGGAAGTAATTATCTTGAGGCGTTGAGAAAAGTGAATACAGTGGTTTTGGATAAGACGGGAACAATTACAAAGGGTACATTTGAAGTTTCAAATGTTGTGTTAAGTGATGGCGTCACAGAGAGAGAAATATTCGAATATGCTGGAATTGCAGAAAGTAGATCTACACATCCTATTGCGATTTCAATAGTGAAATATGCTTCAGGTATTTTGGAGATTGATGAGATTGTAGATGAGAAGAATATGACGGAGTACGAAGAAATATCTTCTCATGGAGTAAAGATGGTGTATGAGGGAAAGGAAATCCTTGCAGGTAACTACAGATTGATGCAAAAATTTGGGATTTCGTATTCTGAGAGCGAGAACTCCTCCACAAAAGTTCATGTGGCTGTTGATGGATTGTATCTAGGACGTATAGAAATATCAGATGAAATAAAAGCTGGAATAGCCGAAACTATTGATAAGTTGAAAAATATTGGAATAGAGAGAGTTGTAATGCTAACTGGAGATACAGGGCTAGTTGCTAAAGAAGTTTCAGATATTGCAGGTCTTGATGAATACCATGCCAATTTACTTCCAGTAGATAAGGTTAATTTATTGGAGCAGATTATTGAATCAAATGGTGGAAAAGGAAATGTAGCATTTATTGGTGATGGAATTAATGATGCACCTGTAATTGCTAGATCTGATGTTGGAATATCTATGGGTGGAATGGGATCAGATGCAGCGATTGAGGCATCGGATGTCGTATTTATGACTGATGAGATTTCCAAAATGCCTATAGCCATAAGAATAGCCAAATTTACAAGTAAAATTTCGTGGCAAAATATTTTCTTAGCCATGGGGATAAAAATAATCGTTCTATTTTTAAGTGTGTTTGGTTTGGCAAATATGTGGCTGGCTATATTCGCAGATGTTGGTGTGGCTGTATTGGCAGTTTTAAATTCTTTGCGTGTGCTAAATGAGGATTACAGGTAGAGGTTTTAAAAAATTAAATTTTTATAAAATATATTAACAAACAAAAATGAAAATGTTATAATTTAATTAAAATAAAGTGTATGAGATATTTTGATAAAGATATCTCATATTATTTTTCAAAAAAAGAATAAATACTTTAAAAATATGTGAAAAAAAACGAGAATAGTATTTTTTTGCAGTTTTAAGTTTATTTTTTTTTCTTACTGCCTATAATATGATTGGAGAGATTAATATATTGATTTTTGTTTGATGATGTTTTGTAATATTGGCTTAACTGGAGGTGAAAATATTTAATTACAACAATTTATGTGTTGTAATATTATTTTTGAATTATTATTTTTCAAGGTTGAATGCGATGTAATTTTTCTTAGGTATTTTTTGATGATATGTTGGAGGGAATACATGGCATGTGCAGCGGCAATATTAGAAAGGAAATAGATGACTTCGTTTATTATTGTAATGAAAATTATAATAAGGATAAAAAGGAAGAGTTTGAGCACATACTTGTAGAAGATATTAATGACAGGAAAGACAGAATTTTATTGTGGGAGGCACAGAATGGTAATGATGTTGCTAAGGAATACTTTATTTTGGACAAGATGGATTACGTAAGAATATTGACTAGCCGTGATTCTGATATTATCGCTTTTAAATCAAGAGGATTAGACGATGACGATTTATTTCAGACAGGTATTATTGGGGTTTTAGATACGATTAAAAAGTATGATTTTAGAACAAATGTAAAAGTAAGTACATATTTAACAAATAATGTAAAGTTTAGTATCAGAAATATGTATAGGCAATATGGTCTAATCTCAATATCTAGAGAAGCCGGATCTATATATAAAAGATGTAGCGAAAAAATTAGTTTGATAGGAGATTATATCACTAAAGACGATATTGAGAATTTATCGAGAGAAATTCATGTTGATGCGAAAAAAATTGAGTTTAGTATAAATGCAGTAAAAAGCAGGAGTAATATCTGCACTATAAATATTGATGGTTCAATTGAGTGCGATGTTTCAGCCTATGAAAAATACAACATGAAAACTTATAGAGACTATCTTGAAAAAATGGATGATTATTATGAATATATTTCGATTATCCAAGAAATGAAGAAGCTATCGAAAAAAGAATACAATATTATCAAAGGTATTTATATTGACGATAGAACGCAAAAAGATTTGTCGGAGGAATTAAACATCTCCGTTCCAGCTGTTGGAAAAATTAAAAAAAGAGCCATTGAAAAAATGAAAAGAGGGTTATTGTAGAAATTCATGAACACAAAAATTATTAATTATATTTGAAAATATGAGAAATTTTTGTCGTAATGTGTAGATCTCCAAGAGTTAGAGTAGAAACTAACGGTTTGGGGATCTTTTTTTCTGAAAAACTTTTCATTAAGTGTAACATATGTGTTGACAACTGAGAAGCTGACGTTATCTGTTTTAACAGCTTGATAGATTTTATACTTGTAATGTGTTATAATAAATGTATCTACGGAAAAGGGGGCATGTATAATTGCAAATTGTTTTTACAAACGTATTGATATTATTTATTTTACTATTTATTGGATACATATTGGGTGCTAGGAAGGTTATTGCACATTCGTCGATAAACGACTTCACTAATTTGTTGGTTGATGTGAGTATTCCATGTACCATCGTTGTTTCAATGATTAGACCCTTTAGTTCGGAGTTGATAGGAGATGCTACAAAAGTAATACTACTGGCATTTGTTTTCCATATTGTTATGGCAAATTTTGCATATTTTCTTACAAGAATTTTTAAGGTAGATAAAAAGAAAGTGGGTAGTTGGATTTTTGCAATAGTGTTTTCAAACAATGGATTTATTGGATATCCATTAATGTATTCATTGTATGGTAATGATGGTTTATTCATTATGGTAATGGCTAATATTGTTCAGAACTTATTGATATTTTCATTAGGAATAAAGCTAATTACATTAAATTATAATCTAAAGGATAAGGTTAATTTTAGAAACGTGATATTCACAAGACAAAACTTTGCTGTGGTAATTGGATTGCTTATTTATTTTACCCAATTCAAGATTCCAAAGCCGGCATTTGATTTATTGAATTACGTTTCAAGCCTAACTGTTCCGCTTTCGATGATAATAGTGGGGCTTTCCCTATCTAAATACGATTTTAAAGAGATGTTTACAGATAGAGAAGCATATAGATTGACTTTTGTAAGAATGATTGCGATACCAATTTTTTTACTTTTTTTGATAAAAATATTTAAGATTGATGTCAATTCCAACTTGCCGTATGCTATAATGTTTTATACAGCGGTACTTCCTAGCCCAGCTTTTACAACTATTATGGCTGAGAGGTATAACACGAGTGTTGGATTTTCTTCAAAATGTGTTTTTATCACAACCATATTGAGTGTATTGACAGTGCCGATTTTTGCAGGACTGCTTTGATTTTTTAGGAGGTAAATTATGAGTGAGTTTATTATTGCTCTACATGCTTTGGTATGTTTGGCACATGATGGATGTTCAAGATCCAGTGAGGAATTGTCTGCAAATTTATGCACAAATCCTGTTAGAATCAGAAAGGTAATGTCAAAATGCAAGAAAATTGGTCTGGTAAAAACAAAGGCTGGTGTAAATGGAGGCTATATTATTTCAAAATCTGGGAAAGAAATTACATTGAGAGATATATATGATGCAGTTAATATACCATTGATTGATACTAGATGGCATTCTGGAGATATTAGCTCAGAATGTATAATTGCAAGTGGAATGGGTGAATATGTTACAGAATTATTTTCATTACTAAACGATAAGGTACTCGTTGTTCTTGGTGAAATAACATTAGAAGATGTAGAGCATAGATTAATGAGCATCAAAGAAAGAAAGCAATTGGAAATATGCAAATAGTTATTGGCGATTGAATAGCGTACTACTACTAACTAATTTTTAGTTAAGGTATATATTATAGAATTTTAAGGTATAAAATTTGAAAGGAGGAAATACATGGTATCTAAGAATAAGATGAAGACGAAGTATACTTTTAAAGGTAGCAAGACCGAAAATAAGTATTCGAATATATTTCAAGATTTAATAGATAAACAAGGTGTTTTCAACGAAAATAGTCTAAAAAAGATACATAAATCAGACTTAGAGACAACGGAAGAGCAGAGCTTAGAGGATAAGTTTTCAATAAAAACAGTAACGCCGGAGGAAGCCAAAGAAAATTCATTGAAAAGAAGACAGGCATCAATGAATGAGCAAATAATTGCGACTAGAAAGTCTTCGCCGGTTGTTTCAAACAAAATAACTCCTGATTTTGACAGGGTGAAAAGTATTGAAAAGTTAAAAAGAGAGAAGAGAGAGTCAAAGCTTGATGATGACGGTTCTTCTGGTGTTGATTTGGAAAATCTGGATAATCAAAATACAATAGAATTTGATTCTCTGGGGGATATTACTGATGTAGAGCAACTATTGAACAATAGGAATACTATTAGAGAGGTTGCAAGAGAAAGAGCTGCAATGGATAAATCAAATGTCGAGATTTATAAGGAATATTCCGATTTTGAAAGAAGCTCATACTATGACAATGACAAAAAGACTCAAAAATTTGATGCTGTTAGTGATCATGCAGTAACCTATGAGGAAGAAATAAAAAAGAGAGAAGGCGAAATCGAAGAGCTGATCAGATTAATGAAAAGTGGAGAAAAGCCAGGCAAGACTTCTAGAGTTTCAAGAAAAGCCTTAAAGAATTCGAAAAAAGAAAACGATAAAAAACTTGAAGAAAAAGCTCTGAAAAACGAATCTCTTATTAAGGGGGCTAGTTTCAGAAATGATGTGTATAAAAAGAATAGTCAAAAAAACGAACCTAGAATTAACTTCAAAAAGATGGGGCTTGTGTTGGTGGTGGCTTTATTGATTATTTTATTTATTGCGGCTGCGATAGATAAGTTTTTTTCTAACAAGAATGAAATTTCAAAAAGCACTACAACTACAAAAACGACAACGACATCTTCTGATTCAACAAAGACAGCAGACAAATCGAAGACAGCTTCTTCAGAAACCAAAGAAGAAAAAATCAAGAAGATTGAAGCCATTAGACCAAAGCTTAGTATAAATGAAGCAGAAAGGCTGGATTATATTATCGAAAATATAGATAGCTATCCTAATGAATTTATCAATTTGTTGGCTAGAAATCCTGAAACTGTTGATTATGTATATAGTTATAAAGATAAAGATAAGTATAATAACAAGGCACTATCAAGCAATATAAGCTCAAGCTATTATGTCGATGGGTCAGTTCCACTATTCCTACAATGGGATAGAAGATGGGGTTATAGACAATATGGAAAAGAAATGATAGGTCTATCTGGCTGTGGACCTACATCATTGGCAATGGTAATAAGACATTTTGATAGCTCATCAGGTGTCAACCCATATGATGTGGCAAAATATAGTCAGGAAAGCGGATATGTATCCGATGACAATTACACTAGCTGGTCATTATTTGAGAAAGGTCTATCCAAATATGGTTTGACATCTAAGGATATAGTACCTGTTGAGGCAAAGATGAAGAAGGCTTTGGATGATGGACAGATTTTAATAGTTAGTGTGAATCCAGGTATATTTACAGAGAGAGGTCATATTATTGTTATTAAAGGATATAACAAAAATGGTGATTTCTTGATAAATGATCCGAATAGTATAGTCAACACGAATAAATCTTGGTCATTTGATGAGTTGAAGGATCAAATTAGGAAAATTTGGGGAGTAAGCTCAACATCTTCAAATTCAAAAGAAGAGAGTAAGTCAAATGAAACGACGAGCAGTAGTAGCTCTTCAGAGGATCCAAGTATAATACAGGATATTAATTAAATTTAGTTCCTAAAATATTATCATAAAAAATTGGCGTTGATGGTTTTTGATTTCATCGAAAGTTGATATTCAAAAACCACTGGCGCCAATTTTTATTAGTCTATCAAATCAAATTCTTCGGCTAGCTCCCTTACTGCTTTTTCGCATTGATCTGAGTTTACAATAACCGAAATAGTTATCTCAGAGGTACTTATCATATCGATATTTATACCTGCTTTTCCAAGTGTTCCAAACATTCTAGAAGCAATATTTGAATGAGTCATCATACCTGCACCGACAATGCTTACTTTTGCCAAGTTTTCAGTAATAACAACATCTCTCGCACCGACATCATTAGAAATTTTTTCCAAAATAGCCTTTGCTTCTCTTGCATCATCAAGTGAACATGTAAAAGCTATATCATTTTGATTTTCAGTCTGAGCACTTTGAACAATCATCTGAATACCTATATTTGCAAGTGCTAATTCCTTGAATATTCTTGCAGCTACACCAGGTTTATCTGGTACTCCAAAAACAACTACCTTTGCTATATTAAAATCGTGGGCAATGCCAGTAATTACTCCATTATGCTCCATTGATGATACCTCCTTTTTAACAACTGTACCAATATTATGGTTGAAACTTGATCTTACATGGATTGTAACATTATGTGATTTTCCGACCTCAACCGATCTAGAATGTAAAACCTTGGCACCTAAATTCGCCAATTCCAGCATTTCGTCATAAGAAACGGCTGAAAGCTTCTTTATATTTGGTACAATTCTAGGATCGCAAGCATATACACCATCTACATCTGTAAATATTTCGCACAAATCTGCATTTAGAGCTGCTGCGATTGAAACTGCTGATGTGTCAGAGCCACCTCTTCCAAGAGTGGCAATGTCATGGTTTTCTGTGACACCTTGAAAACCAGCGACAATTATTATATTATCATTTTTCAATTCATCTAAAAGTCTATCTGAAACTATTTCTGTAATCATTGCCTTGCTATGAGTCGAATCTGTTTTAATTCCAGCTTGTGGACCAGATAAAGAAAGTGCTTTTTCTCCAAGGTTGTCAATTGCCATTGCTAGCAAGGACATGGAAATTTGCTCCCCAGTAGCCAGCAATTGATCCATTTCTCTCTTTGATGGATTTTCGTTTATTTCTTTTGCCAGCTTGATTAGATTATCGGTGGTTTTACCCATTGCGGATACTATCGCTACTACCTGATTTCCTTCTTTTTTTGTAGAAACAATTCGGTTGGCAACTCGCATAATTTTCTCAGTATCTGCTAACGAACTTCCACCGTATTTTTGAACTATGATACTCAATAAAATCACCTCACTAAAATAGTATAATCTATTCAATCTGAATTCTTTCACACGAATATTAAAAATGATCAAGTCAAACAAAATACAAATATCTGCAAAAAGCTGTATGAATTGAAAAATTTTCAATAGTTGGGAAAATATTTGCTAAAAGAATAGTTATAGAACATTATAATAAATTTACTAGGTATTGTAAATACCTATATTCTAAAAAAACACTAGCAATCTACTACCTTTCTGCTTTTATTTTACTATAAAAGATTGTAATAATAATTGAAAATATTTTTCAATTGTGTTGACAAAAAATTAAAAACTGAATATAATGATATTAGATAGTTATTGAGAATAAAAATCAATAACTTTGTGGAGGTGATATTTTCTATGTTAAATTCTAAATTCGAAAAGATGCTTGCAAATTTCTGTTCGCCTGTTTTATTGGGGAAAAAAGTATCTAACTTGGTTTCGATAATTAAATCAGAGATACCTGAGATATCAATAGTATTGGAGCAGTATAATTCACAATTTAATAGATATGATTTGTATTTTAAAAATATTTGTGAATGCGAGAATAGGGTGCTGATTTTTGTTTATAAGAAATCGTTGCTAGAAAAGCATTTTTTGGATAAAGAAGTTGGAAGATTGCTAGTTGAGTTTGGATATTCGACTGACCGTACTTTAGAGGACAATTTGTCAATATTAGAGAAGCGAATGATAAACAGTGCGTTTCCGCATGAAATCGGGCTTTTTTTGGGATATCCAATAAATGATGTGATGGGCTTTATCGATAATAAAGGACAAAATTATAAGTACTGTGGATATTGGAAAGTCTACAAAAATGTTGAAAAGACGAAGCGAATCTTCAAATCATATGATAATATGAAAAGTATTATTAATAAAAGACTTGATTGTGGAGAATGTATAGAAAATATTTTAATCCGAACAAAAAATAATTTACAGATTGCATAGGTGGAGGTTAAATCATGAAAAAAGTTGGAGTATTTTATTGGAGTGGAACAGGAAACACAGAGAAAATGGCAGAAGCTATAGGTGTAGGCTTGGGAAATGCTGGAGTAGAGTTTGATCTAGTCAATATTTCGAGTGATTCAAAAAGCATATCTGATTATGAAATGCTTATGTTTGGTTGCCCTTCAATGGGAATGGAAGTTCTTGAGGAAGCAGAATTTGAGCCGTTTTTTGAAGAAGCCGAAAAATCTATTTCAGGAAAGAAAGTTGCCTTATTTGGATCATACGGATGGGGTGATGGTGAATGGATGAGAAATTGGCAAGACAGAGTCAATGATGCAGGTGCCGACTTGTTTGATGATGAAGGCTTAATAGTTAATGAAACTCCAGATGACGCTGCGATAAAAAAATGCGAAGAATTTGGTAGCAAGTTCGCACAGTATTAAATATATATAAGATAAAAATGGGGCTGACTTATAAGAGTCCCAAATAGAAGGTATACCCACATTCTCTATATATGGAAATGAATGTAGGGTATGCCTTTTTGTTTGTTTTGTCGCTTACATTACAATTTTATGCAAAAAATTACCGTAGATAAAACCTACGGCAATTTAGTTTTTTTGAGATAGCACTTTTTTAGAAATAATTTGGCAATTATACTTCATCTATGTCATCATCAATGTATTCCAGTATATCACCAGGTTGGCAATTGAGAGCTTTGCATATATCGTTCAAAGTCGAAAATCTTATTGCTTTTGCTTTGCCAGTTTTTAGTATAGACAAATTCTAATTTATCTATTCAATACTCTATAAACCTTGTATTTTCAAGGCATATCGCCTATTAAATGTTCAAACCTTATGTATTCTCCCTTGTTTTTGCCCTTATGAGCCGAAACAAGGGAAATTTTTTATTCTCCGCCGATTACCTTATCCAGCAGTCTTGCGGAAGTACGCTTCGCTTCCCTTGTAGCGTGAGCGTAAATGTTCATTGTGGTACTGACATCAGCGTGTCCGAGAAGTTCCTGCACATCTTTCGGGGCAGCTCCATTTGAAAGCAGATTGCTTGTATAGGTGTGTCTGAGCATATGGAAGTGGAAATCCTCCAATCCCTCCACCTTTTTTCTCGCTGTCCTGCATATAATCCCCACCGTACTCGGTGCTTCAAATGCTCCGTCAGGTCTAAGGCAGACAAAGGATAGTTCCTTGTACCCTGCTGGGACTTCCTCCGACCTCGACAGACTGTAAACCTCATAATAGGTGCGGTCTTTTTCTTTAACCTCCAAATAGTAATTAAGGCTATACAGTTCCCCGTATCGGAAACGGTTTTTATGCTGTTCTGCTTTCGCAGCTTTCAGGATTGCGGCAAGCGTATCGCAAAAGTCCACGGTACGGATTTTTTTACGCTTTGTTGCCCCTATTTCTGTTCTGTGCCTTGCCCCGTTGTAACGCATACTGCGGCGTACTGTCAGGTATTGTTCTTCAAGGTTGATGTCCTGCCAAGTCAGACCACATACCTCTCCAATACGCAAGCCTGAATAATAGGCTATCTGTATAGGCAGAAGTGCAGGATTGTTTTTCTTTTTCAGAAAGTCCTCTAACCTCTGATACTGTTCGTAGCTGGGCGTTGGTGTGGAAGTTGTTTCTCCGTCCTCGTCCGAGAACAGTTCGTATTCTTCTTTCTTTCCTCGCCATACCACATACTGCATCGGGTTAAAGGTTATCAGCCTTTTCGGGAATACTGCAAAATGGAACGCCCCTTGTAAAACAGCCGAAAACAATCGGAGATACCCTTTGCTGAGTGCTTTTGCGGTTGTTCCGTCAGGATTTGTACCACCAAAGCTGAGAAAATCTATATATGCCTGTAAATGGTCGGCGGTTACGGTTTTCAGCTTTCGGTTTCCTATCGGGTGCTGTTTGATACGATTGACCGTTCCTTGATAGGACATTACCGTACCATTGCTGAGATTGCCGGGTTTCAGTTCTTCCTCCACCCACAGATCGAGCAGCATACCAACCGTGATGTTTTCAGACTTCGCAACGAATTTCTTTTCCTCATAGTCAGCGATTGCTTTTCTGAGCAGGGCTTCTGTTTCAGACTTGCTTTCTGTTCCCACAAACTCTTTCTGTACTTTTCTGCCGCTTTCATCTTCGATGTAGAAGCGTGCGTACCACTTTTTACCTTTTTTTCTTACAGAACCTTTTGCCATAGACAAATTTCCCCTTTCTATCCGTGGCAATCGGGACTGTGACATATGGTGTGCGTAAAGTAATAAGGTTACTTATGTCGATGAGTGTCAGTCATCGTTTTCACTTGTCAAAGAGCCACGGAATTTTTCTTTTTCAGCAACCCTTTTTTCGGCTGCTGTCACTATCCCGAACAGGTCGCCCATCTTTACAGCGGTGCGTCCCTCATCGTAGATATGTAAAATCCCATCTAAAAACTGCTTCATATCCTCGATAGGAAGTTCCATTTCTTTACGGTAAACTCTTTCCATAATCGCCCCTGACTCAATCGCATAGCGGCGTAAGGACTGCTTTAAGCTCTCGTCCTCCGCTACACGGTCAACCTCAGCCATAGCGTCTGCAAAGTGATAAGTCATAACCGTATAAAGGTCAATCATCTTTCCGAGGAATGTAGTGAGCAGTTGTTGGTGCGGTTCTCCCTTTACCACAGAAGAAACCGTATCAAGATATTTTTTGATATGTTCCTCCATATCCCTTGCACATAAAGTGCGGCTGTCGTATTCCTTATCTTCGGAAAGTCCCGTCAGCCATTCGGGAGTGGTCAGGAGTGCTTCTGCCAGTCCGTTGATAATCATTGTGCGCTTCGGGTCTACACCGCCCGCTTCATATCTTTGAATGGTAGACTTGTTTACTCCGACACGCTTACCAAGTTCGGGCATTGTTAAGTTTAATTCTGTTCGGCGTTCTTTCATTCGTTCACCGACCTGTTTTGCGGTGAATGTAATTTCTTTTCTCAAGGTTTTCACCTCCTATTGCTGATAGCATAGCAAAACCTATTTTGCAACCATAAATTTAATAATAGGTAAAAATATTTCTTAATCAGTTGCAAAACAAGTTGACAAGAGATAGCGAAATAAGTATAATTGCAGTTACATAGTTGCAAAATGCGTATTTTGAAAGGAGGTAGATAAAATGAGCAATATCAAAATGGGTTTAACCATAGAAGAAGCAGCAGAATGTACGGGTATCGGAAGAAATACAATGCGTAAGTTGGTAGAGTGGGGCAAACTTCCCGTCCTCAAGGTCGGCAGAAAAGCGATTATCCGCAGGGATACTTTAGAGCGATTTATGAGCGTCAACCAGGGAAGAAACCTACTCAATGAAAACGATGTCCGCAAAGTAGCATAACCGTTCTCCAAGCCCTCGGCGTTTGAGAGCGAAATACACCCCTCGCACAAATCTTCGATTTGTACTCTGGGTATTTCGACCTTGCAGGGGGCTCTGTATCACAGCTTCGGGCAATGCGCCGCCGCTATGATACAGAAGAAAACAGCCCGCTGTTTTCTTCGCTGTCCGTCTGCTTACGCCGCCGAAACAGCGGCAACCGATTTATCGGTTGCAAAAAGAGTATGCCCGTCACGGGAGGAAGGAGTATATGGCAAGATACTCATTTTTACAGATGTTGAAGCTACCAAATGTTAAGGGAAGAATATCCTATATCACAAGCCACGCAAGGCAGGAAAATCTCTATGTCACCTACCGCACCGCCGACAATGAATTTTGGAAGAATCTTGCAAGGGAAAGCCAACAGGAATTTAAGCGAAGCGGCACAGAGGGTAAATGTATCGAAGCAAGGGAATTGATTATTGCCCTGCCCGAAATTTATACAAGGTATGAGCCGCAGGAAGTCCTTGAAGATTTTACGGAGGAGTTCCGCAGGCAATACGGCGTAGAGTGTGTGTCTGCTCACCATCACAATAAACGCAAAACAAACTATCATATCCATCTTATCTTCAGCGAAAGAAAACTGCTCCCTGAACCTGACATCAAGATAGCCACACGCAGCGTGTTCTATGATGAAACAGGCAAAAGGGTACGCACCAAGAAAGAAATCACAGGAGAGGACGGGCAGATACGAAAAGGCTGCACCGTCATAAAAAAGGGCGAGGTTTACGAATGCCACCTCTTTACCGTGAAAGATGATAAACTCAAAAGCGAGCCTTTTCTTCGGGAGGTAAAGGAGATTTACACCGACCTTATCAATCGCCACATCTCTGATCCCGAACAGCAGTTAAAGGTATTTGATAAGAACAGCGTTTATCTTCCCACCAAAAAAATCGGCAAGAACAATCCCAAAGCCGCAGAGATTGAAGCGGACAACACCGCAAGGCAGGAATGGAACAGGACAGCGGATATGGCGTTGTTATCGGGTATTTCCGAAGCAAAGATTTTAGAAGTCAAGCAGACCGAGATACACGAAAAAGCAAGCCAATCCATCAAGAACAAAGGCTGGCTGCCTAATCTGTTCCGTGGAATTGTGGCAAAGGCAAAAGATTTTTTGCAAAACCTTATACGAGAAAAGGATATGCCGCCCAAACCTACGCTTGATATTGATATGGCAGAGTTCCGTCTTATGCGAAATCTGATGATAAAGGTACAGGACAAGGCAAGGGAAATTAAAAACTTGCAGGATAAAGTTCTGCCTCAGCTGAAACAGCAGCTTGCCGATACAAAGGGACTTTTCAAAGGCAAAGAGCGAAAAGCGTTGGAGGTAAAAATCCAAAAAACCGAAGCGGATATTGCCGACAGACTGGATAAAATCCCCGACACGCTCAAAGAGGACGGTTATCCCGATGTTCAGATTTTTATGCGTACTTTCCGAGAAATGGAAAGCGTTGTGGAACAGTACAACCGTGACCTTGCCGAGTGGGAACGCCAAACCAGCAGGAAACCGATAGCCACCGCTAAAGAACAGCTCAGACCGCCCGAAAAGCAGAGCGTACTAAAACATTTACGTGAGATACAGGAACGCAACAAGCAGAAACCACCGCAAAAACAGCATAAAAAATCCTTTGACAGAGATGGCCGATAGGCATTGAAAAACCGCCGTTATGGTGTTATCTATAGCGGCGGCATACATAAATTTACTAACTGCAAGCGTGATTTTCATATCCTGAACATTGATAATTGTTTCCTGCTTACATTTTGGACAGTAGAGAGGAAAGTTTTTTAATTCCGTGTCTTCCCGTATCATAGTACGGGTTTTATTGCCGCATACAGGGCAATATATCCATTCTGAAATAATAGTTAGCATATAATATCATCACCGCCTATCTTTATTTTCATATTCATCAAATTGTTTTGTTTTTTTCAATATCCACAGTGCGTAACTTACGCTAACAATACATAATACTGCACTTGAAATAATATGAAACTTCATTGAAGAATTTTCAACAGCAAAAACACTCGAAGAATTTACAAAACTATGTGCAATAATACACGGCAAAAGGCTCTTTCCTTTGTAAAAAATAATCGTAAAAAGAATGCCTATTGCGATTGCATAACAAACTTGTAAGAGTGTAGGTATTAAATCTTTTCCGTTTAGTAAGTTTACAATATGTCCAATTCCAAAAGTAACACTTGAGATAACAATCGCCAACTTTATATTATCCTTGTATAATGCTTTGAACAGAAATCCACGAAAAATAATTTCTTCAATGAATCCAACGCAGAGCATACTTAAAATATATAACACAGTTTCTAAAACAGATAACTTCATCGTAACGCCATTCCACAGGTTAATACTTATAATTAGAAGTAGCGGAGTAAAATATAAGTAATTTCTAAGGCTTCCATTAAAAGAACACAGACCGTTTTTTTCTTTTAAGTTGTGTTTATGCACAAAGCCTAAAAGAAGCAATGTAAAAACGATAGCAACGGGTGCAGTAATTATTTTTTCAGTGCCAAGCGAAGCAGAAAAGCTGTCAGCAACACTGAACAAAACAACATAGGAAATAATCCAAACTAATGAGAAATTTAATTCATTTTTCTTATATAAACGATACATTATAATCCTCCTTTTAATGAATAAATTATTCCATCAAATACCAACTCTAAATCAGATATAATCGTCTGCTCGTCATAGGTTATTTCATTATTTGCAAACATACTTGCATATCCGTGTGCAATCAAAAACAATGAGCGAAAAATAGTTTTTGCTTGTTCTGTATTGATCCCTGCCTCTTTACTGAGTGTAGCTATAATAGGCTGTAATTCTTCAGAATTTATCAACTCAGAAATGTTTTTTCCTATAAACTCATTTGTTTGAAAGAGAAACCGAAACAAATTTTTCTCTGTTTCAGCAAAGCGTATATAATTCAGTCCAATATTTTTCATCGGATTTTCACTCTGAATATTAGTTATATATTCGGAATGATATTCATCTGCCTTAACATATACAGTTTTTTTCAATTCCTCTATTGTTTTAAAATGATACATAACAGGTTGAGTGGAACAGCCTAATTTTTTTGATACAGTTCGTGCATTGATTTTTTCTGCTCCTTCACTTCGTGCTATCTCAAATGCCGCATCTATAATCATCTCTTTTTTAATTTTCGCCTTTGGTGGCATTGTTTTCACCTCTTCATCATTTTATAATTACAGTTATATAACAGTAATTATAATTAAAAGAGAGCTTTTTGTCAAGTTTAGTAACGAAACTAAAATAAAAATAAGCGGCAGAGCTTTTACCCTCTGCCGTCTTTATCTACTTATCCGAAGATAATTTCCTTATTCACAATCTCCCTTGCACACGCTTGTATATTATTCGTTCTCTGCACCCACTCTAAGGCGTTTTCCGACTTTAACTGTTCTGTTATGCCCTGCGACTGTTTCATCTGTTCCACAAGCCTTTCAAAGTGTTCCTCCGTCTGTTTATCGACATCGACAAGATATTCATTTAACTTACCACTTGTGAGCAGCGTAGTGTAAAATATTTTGTTATGTTCCTGTAAATAGCGTTTGTGTCGCTGTCCCCATAAGCCGATAGGCTTGTGTTCTTTTTCGGTTGGTAATGTAAGACAAAGAATATAATAATCTCCTTGTAGTTCATACCACAGACCGTTGCTTTCATCATAAATATACTTTTCCATTAAAAATCCTCCGTTATAATATATTCGCACATATGTCACAGTTCTCCGATTGCCACACTCTGTTATATCTTGTTATCAGATTTTCTTGCCCTTGAATTTGCCCTTATGAGCAATCAGGGAAAGAGTAAACTTGTGTGAAATCATATAAAGAGATAAGGCGAACACATTGCGATAAATCCTTTATTTTCAAGGATTTTGGAGGATTTTATTGATAACCTACGGAGAGCAATAATCACTCATAATTTTATGGTTTTCAAATTCGCATTTGTAATGGAGATATTATTGACTAATAAAAAAAAATAATATATACTATAAATACGAAAAATAAAATATAGTTCGTCTTTATACGAATTATTTGTGCTTGAAATGTTGTTAATATATTATGTATGGATGGAGGAATGTGTAATGAATTTTAAGTCTGATATTGAAATTGCTCAAGAGGCAAAGCCACAGGATATAAGAAATATAGCAAAGAAAATAGAACTGTCAGAAGACGATATTGAACTATACGGAAAATACAAAGCGAAGATAGATTATAATGTTCTTCAGAGAACAAAAAGTAAAAATGGTAAATTGATTTTAACTACGGCGATAAATCCAACGCCTGCTGGTGAGGGTAAAACCACTACTTCTATTGGTGTAGCGGATGCTCTTTCTAAGCTAGGTAAAAATGTTATCGCTGCTCTTAGAGAGCCTTCAATGGGACCTGTATTTGGAATAAAAGGCGGAGCAGCTGGAGGTGGATATGCTCAAGTAATCCCAATGGAAGATATCAACCTTCATTTTACAGGAGATATGCACGCAATTGGAGCTGCTAATAATCTGTTGGCGGCGATGGTCGATAATCATATCTATCAAGGAAACAAGCTTAACATTAATCCAAAACGTGTGGTTTGGAGAAGATGTGTTGATATGAACGATAGGCAACTAAGAAATATTGTAGATGGTCTAGGCAAGAAGGTCGATGGTGTTACGAGAGAAGACGGTTTTGATATCACTGTGGCTTCGGAAGTTATGGCTACATTTTGTCTTTCTAACAATATTTCTGAACTAAAGGAGAATCTTGGTAATATAGTTGTAGGTTACTCTTATGACGGAAATCCAGTAACTGCGAGAGAATTAAATGCAAATGGGGCGATGGCGGCAATATTAAAAGATGCTTTAAAGCCAAATCTAGTTCAAACTCTTGAAGGAACACCGGCAATTATTCATGGAGGACCTTTTGCTAATATAGCACATGGTTGTAATTCGATTATTGCGACAAAGATGGCAATGCATATGAGTGACTATGTTGTTACTGAAGCCGGATTTGGAGCTGATCTTGGAGCAGAAAAATTCTTGGATATCAAGTGCAGAAAAGCAGGGATAAGACCTGATGCCGTAATAATTGTTGCAACTGTAAGAGCCTTAAAATACAATGGAGGTGTAGCAAAGGAAGATCTCAACGAAGAAAACTTAGACGCTCTAGAAAAGGGATTACCAAATCTGCTAAAGCATATTGAAAATATCACAAAAGTATATAAGCTACCAGCAGTAGTTGCAATCAATAGATTCCCTCTTGATACAGTGGCAGAGCTAGAATTGGTTGAAAAAAAATGTAATGAGCTTGGAGTAAATGTCGCATTATCAGAAGTTTGGGCAAAAGGTGGAGATGGTGGAATTGAAGTTGCAAAAGAGGTCATAAAGCTTATTGAAAGCAACGAAAATAATTTTGAGTACTGCTATGATGAAAATCAAACTATTAAAGAAAAACTTGATGCAATAGCAACGAAAATATATGGTGCAGATGGTGTGGATTTTACAGCAGATGCACTTAAACAGATGAAAGAATTAGAAAGTCTAGGCTTTGGCAATCTTCCAATATGTATTGCAAAAACGCAATACTCACTTTCCGATGACCAGACAAAGCTTGGTAGACCAACTGGATTTAGAATAATGGTCAGAGATATGACTGTTTCTGCGGGTGCTGGATTTATAGTAGTATTGACTGGAGCTATTATGAAGATGCCTGGATTACCAAAGCTTCCAGCGGCAGAGAGAATAGATGTTGATGAGAATGGAATTATTTCAGGTCTATTCTAAATATTATTTACAGATAATTTAAATTCATTATCAAATAATTTTTCTTGTGAAAATTTCAAACGATACATCGATACTGATAGATTCATTCTTGAATAAATTTCAATTGGGATTTTTAGTATCGATGTTTTTATTTATAAAAAAACGAAAATTAATACTGTTTTTTATAAAAATGTTGTATAATTATTTACAGAAAAAATTTTTGGAGGAGTTATGAATAAATTAATGGTGAAAAATACTATTCTGCCGACAATATCGCTAACAGGTTATCTATTATTGTTGAGGGGTGGAGTGGAAGCGATAATAAAAATAATAAATAAAGATTTTGTGTTGTGGAATACCTATATTACAAATGGGGATATAATGACACTATTAGCCTCTATAATCGGATTTTTGATTATTTTGCACAAGATGAGAAACTCAAAGCAAAGTCAGTCAGTTGAAGAAGAGAATAGAAAACATCAGTTTTATAGAATGGTGATAATATTGGTAGTTCTAGTTGGAACAATTGCATATAATAGACCCATGTTCAAGATAGGTCTTGTAAGCATAAAACTGACATACCTAATAATATTTGCGCTTGTATTGTTAATAGGCGTAAAATTAATACAGCGTGGAGGAGAGAAATAGATGAAAAATATTCTTTTGATTGCCACTGGTGGCACAATTGCTTCGAAGCCAACTGATGTAGGGCTAGTTCCTAGCATTACTAGCGAGGAAATTATTGAATTTGTTCCCCAAATTGAGAAGCTTTGCAAAATTTCAACAATACAATTAATGAACATAGATAGTAGCAACATGAGTCCCGAAAGATGGATAAAAATAGCAAATTGTATAAGGGAAAACTATGAAAAGTATGATGGTTTTGTAATAACTCATGGAACAGATACATTGGCATACACAGGTTCGGCATTGTCGTATTTGATACAGAATTCAGCAAAGCCCATAGTTTTGACAGGATCACAAAAATCAATTTACCTACAGGATACAGATGCGAGAAAAAATTTGTATGATTCATTTATTTTTGTATGTGATGAAAAATCTTCTGGTGTTCATATAGTTTTTGATTCGAAGGTAATTGTAGGCACTAGAGCTAGAAAAACGAGAACACATAGTTACAATGCTTTCGATAGTATTGACTATCCGATTGTTGCAATGATTTTTAATGAAAAAGTTATTTACTATATAAATGAAGAAATAGACAAACCTGTGAAATTTTATGATGAGTTAAATTCAAATGTAAATATTATCAAATTGATTCCAGGTATAAGCAATAAGGTGTTTGAATTTGTTGGAGAAATTTCTGATGTTATTGTGGTGGAAGGCTTTGGCGTAGGAGGGTTGCCAACCTATGATGATGAAAAGTCGCTTTTCAAGACAATACAAAAGCTGACTCAGCAGGGAAAAATAATTGTATTTACAACTTCAGTTCCTCATGAGGGAAGTAATATTGAGGTGTATCAAGTTGGAAATGAGATAAAGGGAAGTATCAATTTGCTTGAAAACTTTAATATGACATTAGAGTCAACAGTGTGCAAATTGATGTGGATAACAGCAAAAACAAAAGTTTTCTCAGAAGTAGAGAAGATGTTTTATGAATCAATTTCACATGATATAGTATATTAAGCGACGTGATAAAATATATAACCAACATGATAAAATATATAAAAAAACAGCTAATTCAGTATTATCAAGGGGATATTGAATTAGCTGTTTTTAATGAACTGTATTATGCAGTTTTTTTGTTTTCATAAATCATGTAACTCACAATAGCAGCAAGTGTACATAGTAAAATGTCTGCAGTCCATATTGCTGAGTAAGAATTCATCATTTCGAATAGAATTCCACCCAACCAAGCGCTTATGAACCCACCAATTTGATGCAACAAGAATACAAATCCGAATAATGTTGCCAAATATTTACTTCCAAAGTTTTTTCCAATTATTCCAGAAACAGGAGAAACTGTTGATGCACCGGATATGCCAAATAATCCGGCAATCAAAGTAATTGTGAAAATTGTCTTCGGAACAATAAAGAATAATATTATTGTAAGCGGTCTTAAACCATACAGAAATGCTAGTACATTTTTCATCTTGAATTTATCACATAATATCCCAGCAGCTACTGAACCTATGATGGTAGTTATGCCATAAATAGAAAAAGCATAAGATGATTGCTGTGAAGAGAATCCAAATGACATAAATTCAGTTGGCAAATGGTTTGTGATAATTGCCATATGGAATCCACAAGTGAAAAATCCAATCATCAATAAAATATATGTGCGATCTGTCAATGCTAATGTAAATAATTCTTTAGTTGAGATTATTTTTTTATTGCTAATTGGCGTATCAAAACCTGCATTTGTATTTATTTCTTTATTATCTACCTTATCATCTACTTTTTTTGAGCTGTTCTTACAAATTAAATACGATACTGGAATTATTGCCAACATAGGGATTGAAAAAATTTTCATCGCATATGCAAGCCCGCTTCCAACTATTAAAGTATTTAGTAGTGGTGACATTAACGAATTGCCAAGTCCACTAGATGCATTTATTATTCCTGAAACAGTAGACATATATTTTTGTGGTATTTTTGTAGAGACAGAACCTATTATCAATCCATATGATAATGCGCCTGTACCCGCTGGAAGAAGTATTCCGATACATATTGTCAGCGTAAGAATTGATTTGCTGTATGGAGCAAGTAACATACCAGACGTTGTCAATATTGCACCGATTGCAAGTGTAAGGAAATTACCTTTTTTACTTGCAAGTATTCCAAACAACGGTTGAACAACACCAAATGTAAGTTGAGCCACTGCAAAAACAAAGCTGACTGATGCAATTGTCGTTCCAGAATTTTCCACTATGGATTTTAACATAATTCCATAGTTGTTTCTAATTCCACAGTTCATTGCGTAGATAAATCCGCCAGCAATAGTTAGTAGAATTACTATTAATATTCTATTTTTAGAATTATTTTTGGTCATCTAATTTCTCCTTATATACAGATACCTAATATGTATTATTTTTTTGCAACTATCATCGTTGATAACATCTTTGCGATTATTTTTTCTCCAGTTGAGTCTGTTACGACAGCTTCTGAAATCACTAAAGTTTTACCTGTTTTTATCACTTTTCCTTTTGAAATAAGTTTATCTGTTTTTGTTGCATTCATTATATTGATTTTGAATTCAACAGTAAGGACTTCACAATCATCTGGCATCGTTGTCAATGAGGCATAGCCACATGATACATCTGCCAATGTTGTGATTAAACCACCATGCAAAAATCCTTGTTGCTGAGTTAGTTCAGGCTTATTATTACATGAGATAATTACTGACCCATAATCTGCATCTTCCAGATTAGCACCAATATAGCCAAGAAAATTTTGTTTATCAAAGCTTTCCTTTACTCGCTTGTAATATTTGTTTTCCATAGTTCAATTCCTATTTACTATAACTCAATACCGTCCAATTTTTTTCCAGTCATAGTTGTGTAAGATATTTCTATCTCATCAAGTGTATATATTTCAAAATTGCTGTCACCAACAGTATACATTTGACCGAAAAGAGGGAATGCATTTATAGCTGCTGTTTGAGAATCTGTGTCTGTAATAAATCTAACTTTTCCAGTAAGTCTAAGGATATTCATATTTTCATCGATTGCACTTATTTCAACCTTTGGGTTTTTCTTAATTTGATTACACATTTTTTTTCTTGCATCAGTTGAAAATACTAATTGATCTTTGTAATCCATCACGAAACCTATTGGTCTAACGTGTGGTTGATCTCCGTCGACTGTTGCCAAATAATATACCTTTGCATTGTTTAAAAATTCGATTACTTTCATTGCTATACCTCCATAAAAATTAAAATACTAATCTAGATAAAAGTTTTATCTGTTATGATATTGAGAAAAATTTATCTCTTTGATATAATGATATCATATAAGCAACAAATAACAAGTACGCATAAAAAAAATACTAGGTACTAAAAACAATACTTTTGTGAAATTTCAATATATTTATTTATAATATTTTTCTTGAAATAATAATATTAGAGGTGATATTATGAAAAACAGTGTAGGCTATAGATCGAAAAAAGAAATGTCAAAATCGAAAAAAGAAAATTTTAGAGGAGAGGAGCTACTTTGCCCTATTAAATATTGTATGGATATTGCAGGTGGTAAATGGAAAAGCTCAATTCTATGTATATTGGCAGATGAAAAGCCTCATAGAAATAGTAATATAAAAAGAAAGTTGGGCAATATTACGAATACAATGCTAACTCAATCACTGCAACAGTTGGAGGATGCCGGTATGATAACTAGAACTCAATATAATGAGGTTCCTCCTAGAGTTGAGTATTCGCTGACTGAGGATGGAAAAAGTATTATTCCTTTGTTAGTTCAGATGGGTAAATGGGGTAGTATTCAGATGGAAAAACATAGCGAAATACGATCATATTGTAAAGATTGTCTAAATACCAAATAAAAATAAGCTCACATTATAATTTTTGTTGAGAACTATAATGTGAGCCATGTCTTTCTGTTTTTTATAAAATCATTACTAATTTTGTTACTAATTTTGCGGATATATTAATTAGTAGTATTAAAATACATAAGTTTCAATAATTTTTACACATTCACCTATATATTTTTCTTCTAGCTCACCAAATCGTGAAAACTCCGCACTATCCATATCTAATACACCCTTGCAAACACCATCTTTTATGATAGGAATTACAAGTTCAGAGTTGGATGCAGCATCACAGGCGATATGACCTTCAAAATTGTGAACATCATCTACTCTCAAGGTCTTTTTTGTGCTAAAAGCTCTTCCGCAAACACCACTTTCATAATTTATTTTTGTGCATGCTGGCATTCCTTGAAAAGGTCCAAGTTCAAGCTGTTTTCCATTGTCTAAATAAAATCCACACCAATTCATTCTTCCAACAATCGCATTTATCAATGCAGATGCATTTGCTAATTTGCTTACTACAGAATCGTCGGTATCGACAAGTCCTCTTATAGCCATAACCATTGAAGCATATTTTTCTTCAGTGGATAGACCATCAAAAATCTTTATATCGAACATATTTTCCCTCCATTTTTTGATTTATTATATTTTATAACTAGTATCAAAAAAAAGCAATAAATCTTTATTTTTTTGATATATATTTTTGAGAATTCGAACTCAAATGTAGTATAATATAGAAGACGAGAAAATATTTTCAAGGGGGTAAATGATTTATGGAAAAAAGAGTTGCAGTTATAAGTGCTGTATTGGATAATCCAGTAAAAAGCCAGAGTGATTTCAATAGCATTGTGTCAGAATACAAGGATATTGTTAGAGGTAGAATGGGACTTCCATTTCCAGAAGAAGGAATTTCTGTTGTAAGTATCACAGTGATTGGAACAATGGATGATATTAACGAATTAACAGGTAAAATAGGTGCAATCGACAGTGTAAGTGTAAAAGCTGCAGTATCTAAAAAAGAATTGGATTAATTATTTAAGAATATATAAGATGGAGGTATGAGATAAATGAGTATGTTATTTGCCCTTGGATTAGGGACGGGAATTTGTTGTGGAATTTGGGGATTAATTTCTTCATTTCAAGCTTTGGGATTGATAACTTGGGTTGGATTTGCTGGCTGTACAGCTTATTTCGCTTCTGGTAAGCATGGGTTAGAAGGCGTAAAAACGGCAATATTCTCGACTATGTCAGGAATGATTTCCGCATTGGTAGCTATGTTTGTTTCAAGTTTTGTTCCAGATTCTATGGCACTTTCAGTTATTATGACAGGGGTGATTTCTGCGACGATGTGTTGGCAGGCAAAGGCTGAAGTGTTGTGGTTTATACCTGGAGCGTTTATAGGTTGCTTTACGACTTTCGGTGTGGCGTCAATGGGAATAAATGTATTGAGTGGAGAGATTCTATACGTTATTATTTCATTCTTGTGCGGTGCAGTATTGGCAATTAGCTGTGATACACTAGGAAACTTTTTTTACAAAAAATTTGGCAAAGAATAGAAGCAATAGTGTGTTTTTTGGGTATAGATTATCCATATAAATAATCTATGGAGGGATAATTGTAATGAATAATAACATTGTTAATGAAACTATAAAGAACCAGCTTAATCACAGATCTATAAGAAGATTTAAGGACAAGGCTGTTGAACCAAAAGTTATAAAAACATTGTTGGATGTTGCGAATCAGACATCTTCCAGTGTTGCTATGCAGGGATATAGTATAATAAGAATTACCGATAGTGATTTAAAGAAGGAAATATCTGATATTTGTATGCAGAAACACGTGTCTGTTGCACCTGAAGTGTGGATATTCGTTGTGGATGCTTATAGAAATGCAAAGATTGCCGCAAGTAAGGATGTTTATACAGATTATAGTAATTCTATGGATAGATTTTTTCAAGGCTTTTCTGATGCATTACTTAGCGCACAAAATGTTATGGTAGCATTGGAAAGTATGGGATTAGGCGGCGTTTTTTTGGGAAGCATATTGAACGATTCTCAAAAATTAATTGATTTGTTAGATCTTCCAGAGTATACTTTTCCAGCTTTAGGCTTGGAATTTGGATATCCTGATGAAAATCCAGATATTAAACCAAGAATGGAGTTAGAACTAAAAGTATTCGAAAACAAATACAAAAGAGAAGAAGATTACGGTAAAGCTATAGAAAAATATGATGACATAATGAGGGATTACTATGAGAATAGAGAAGATAACTTTAGATTAGAATCTTTTAGTAGTCATGTTGTTAATATGCTTTCTAGAGTGATTGAACCAAGGGTAAAGATTTTGAATACTATTAGAAAGCAGGGATTTGAATTTGCACTTGAATATATTCCTGAAAATGAAATAAAGAGAATGTATAAAAACTTGCCGAAGGAAGTCGATGAAGAAGTATTTGATGTAAGCAGGCTAGGCTTTAAATCTAGCTCATCAGTTAAAGAAATGTTTGAGAAATACCCGTTTGTAAAAGACTATTTGTTGATGATAAATCCGAGATTCAATGTATTAAAAACCATTACGGCAAGCTCTGATTTTGAAAAAGTAACACTTGAGCTGTTGGCAGAAATGGGTGATATGCCGATGGAATCCCTAATTTATATGATTGAATCTAGAATTGATGAAGAGTAGGAATTTATTGATTTCTAGCAGTTTGGAGGAAGATAATGATATGGAAAAATAAAAATATAAATAAGCATAGAGTTATCGATAGCAAAGATTTGAGTCAAAACACTCAAGAAATAAAGCTGGACAGCGAAGCAATCAGAAGATATAAGGAACAAGATACCAGAAGAGATTTGGATGAATTTGAAGAACATAGAAAGGTCGTCAAGCGAAGTAAAAATAAAATTTTGGCACTAATAATTTTCTTGGTGCTGGTTTTGTTAGTCATTTTTGGTCTGATTTTTATGAGATACTCAGCAAGGATATCTCATTTGGAAGCAGATGCAAATAAATATTTGACAAATGAAAACTATAGGGGGGCGATGGAGCTTTACAAAATTTTATATTATGAAACTGGTGATATTGAATATGATAAAAAATGTAAGCAAATTGAGTCTATCTTAGAAAATATGGAATTGTTGAAAGAAGCTAATTCAATGGTTATGTCTCAGGACTATGAAAATGCTATCGAAAGATTGCTGACAATATCTACAACTGACGAAAAACTGATAAAGAATATTAATAAATTGATAGAGGATGCAGCAAATAAATGGATCAACGAAATTGAGTTATTATACTTGAAAAATGATTTGGACTCTGCATTTCTTCAGATTGAAAAAATGATAAATATACTACCAGACAATGATTATGCGATTGCACTCAGAGAAAAAATACTGAATAAGAAAAATGGAAATCAAAGCTCATCAGAGGTTGCGACTGACAGTGCCAATATGGTTGCAGAATCTAAGAAAAACAAGAGGCTATTGCAACTATCGAAGTCTATTATAGGAAGTGAACAATATGTTACGGCTGTAAAAGCAAATGTCAGAGAAAAACACGACAAAAATTCCTTGATAACAGACACGCTAGAAAAAGGCGATATGGTCTATGTTGAAGATACGTTTATCGAAAATTCATCTAGAATGTGGTGTAAAGTAACATATTTTTCTACCAAAAATGTTAGTGTGACAGGATGGATATTATCAAATGAATTGGATGGAAGTATATAAATATTAAAAAATTTAATCGTTAATGTAATAATTTAAAAAACATCCCACGTTTTAGAATCATAAAATGTGGGATGTTTTCTTATGCTAGGGACGACATTTGTGTCGAAATTTTTTATTATAATCTATTAAATTCAGCTGAGATTATGTTTTATTTTTTTAAAATTATCCACCTACCAGATTTAGTAGAGCCTTCTCTTGCGATTCGACCATCTGATCTTAGCTTCTTAATATGATAACGAACTCCATCGAATGAAATATCTAAATTATCTGCAAGTTGTTTTGCAGTAATATTTGGTTCAATTGTCATAAATTCTATTATTTTATCTGGTATAGATTTATCTATATTTATTTCTTGGGTAGTTTCTTGAGTAGTTTCTTGGGTAGTATTGGTACTGATATCTCTCAAAAACTCTTTATTTATATACAGAACTGCATTCGTGTAGTTATCTTCAATATTGTCTGGATAGAATTTTAGTTTAGGTGATCCATTTTCTAACAATGAATCTTTTGCTCGCCTTATACCTGATCCGTAAGACTCTATTAAGTTAAGTGAAAAAAACATATCTTTAAGTTCCTTATTGATATACTGTCTTCTGTCAAAGCTTCTGTCTTTGTTGAGTGATTCGATTGTTACGGGTGGAAGCGGTCTGTTATGATTTACAAAAGAAATTCTATCTTTGTAAATATATATTCCCACATATTCAGGCGTATCATATTCTTTGTGTAAAATAGCGTTTGTAGAAAGTTCCTCAAATGCTGTAAGGGGATAATTATAGATAATCTTATGCTCAATTTTATCAGCTTCTCTTATGGTATATGAAGCCATAATATTATCTTCAAAATATTTGCTAACTTGTTTTGCCTGTATCCAAACCGGCCCATCAAATCTTTTTGATTCCATTTTATCCGTTCCGTCAATTTCTCTTATAATTTCAACATGGGCATTTGAAATAAACTTATTTGGTTTTTCCGAAAACATCAGCACAGCAAAATTTTTTGCTCTATATCCCCCATACTCACTTTCACTGACAAGACCCATACTCTTTGCCATATCCAGTTTCGTCATTTCTCTAATATCTTTTTTTGCTCCTGTCTGAAGTAGATATTCTTTTATATATTCATAGCTTAAATCATCTATGGTAGCCGTATCATTGAGATTGGAACTGAAAGAAAATCCTGAAAACTTCTTTAATAGTTCAAATTCTTCTGTTGGATTTGGAAGCCTTGAATCTCTGCCTACTCTGATATATCTTCCTGTTTTTAATTTAATATCTTTGTCCTTTTCCGCTCTTTCACTTGTTTGAAAAGGTCCATTGCTGCTACTTTCTACTGCAATAACAAGATAGTATTCATCATCGATTCTATCTGTAATAATGTGATAGTTTATTTTTGGATGGATATTGGAAAGGAGTGATTTTAATTCATTTTCAATCCCTTCAATTTTGGACTCCTTTATACCCTCTATAGGTCTTTTAGGAATTGCTTTTTCCCCTGTTTCTTTATCATCAACTTCTTCAATACCAATGAACAACAGTCCAATCTCATTATTCATATAGTTATTGGCAAAGGCACAGGCAGTTTTTAAAATTTTATCTTTAAAGTTTGCCGACTTTTTATACTCGATAAAACTGCTTTCTATGTTTTTGTTTTCAAGAATGTTATGTGCCAGTTTCTTTATATCTAAAATTTGCATAATGCCTCCTATTGGAAAATTATTTCAAAGTATTATAGTCTTTTTTTCATTTTTTTTACTTGGGATTTAGCAAATATTTGTGATAACAATTTAAATAATAAAAAATGTATTTATATAAGATTTATATAGGACTTAAGAATTGTTAAAAAAATTAAAAACATCCCACGTTTTAGAATCATAAAGTGTGGGATGTTTTCTTATGCTAGGGACGACCTTTATGTTGGTCATCTCAATTTTATTTTTCAAAGTCTTTATACATTAAAGAAGGCTGGATTCCAACGTTATTTTGATATTTTCCACTACTATATAAATCGTAGTCACCGTGGATATCATGATAATATATCTGGCAAATTTCAGTATTTGGATAGATTACTATAGGTTGAACGCAGAATATCTCCAAAGTCCAATATCCAGCGAATCCGATATCACCAAAACCTGCTGTAACATGAATAAATAAACCAAGCCTACCAGTCGAAGAACGACCTTCAAGCATGGGTACAAATTTTTCTGTTTTTGTGAACTCATTTGTTCTACCAAGGTAAAGTTTATTCGGTTCCAAGAGCAATCCTTCTTCAGGTATTACCAATTTTTTTACCGGATTTGGAATTTTCATATCCAATACATTGTTTTCATAAACAAGCAGTTCGTTGAACAAAGATAGATTGTAACTATTAGGGTTTATTTTTTTCTTATCAAAAGGCTCAATAATTATATTTTTTGACTCAACATTCCTTAGAATTTCTTTTCCAGATAGTATCATTCTTTTAACCCTCCTGTAAACGTAATTATACGACTATTTTATCATATTCAAATATGTTTTATCAACTATTTAAAGCTCCGATTTTATTCTTTCTAGTAGAACCGAACAGCCTTCATAGATATCGTTGTATGTTTTATCAAAATCACCAGTGTACCATGGATCGGCGATATCTCTTGGGGAGTTTGTGATATCCAATAGCCTCATTACTTTTTCTGAGTCATAATCTCCAAATTCTCTTTTTATGTTGTTTAAATTATTGTTATCCATCACAAATATATAGTCGAACTTGTCGAAATCAGATTTTTTTAGTTTTGTTGAAAATAATCCATCTACAGATATGTTAAATTCTTTAAGTTTTTTTCTAGTTCCGTTATGAACGGGGTTTCCAATTTCCTCGTAGGATGTTGCTGAAGAGTCAACAAAAACCTTGCTTTGAAGATTATTCTTCTTTAACATATCTCTAAAAAGCGCCTCTGCCATAGGGGAACGGCAAATATTTCCATGACATACAAACATGATATTTTTCATAGGTACCTCCATATAAATAATTTGATTATATTAAAAAGTAATTTTATGTAATTATACCAAAAAAGGATTTTGATATCTACATATCTTTAATCATGCCTTCGTTTAAAATTGCAATACAAAAAATCAATTTATTTCTTTTGATAAAACATATGATAAAACTAATCAATAAATAATAAAAAATGAAGTATATAAAATAATATCAATGTTAGGTAGCTGAAAATATTTATATTTTTAGCTACCTTTATTTGTGTTATAATATAATGTAGAATATTATGCAGTTTGGTGGTGTGAAAATGAAAATAAGGACGTTAGAGATTTCAGAATTAAATCAATATATTAATAGAGTGTTAAATGACGACCCAATACTTTCCAACGTAAAAGTAAAGGGAGAGATATCTAACCTAAAAATGCATTCTTCTGGAAACATCTACTTAACTCTAAAAGACGACAAATCTAAAATAAACTGCATGATATACAAGAAAAATGTGAACAATAAATTGAAATTAGAAGATGGTAATAAAGTTATTGCAACTGGATATGTTTCATCGTATTTGAGAGATGGAGTGTACCAGCTATATATTGAGTCAATTGAAATTGAAGGTATGGGAACTCTATTTTATGAGTTTTTGAAATTAAAGGAAAGGCTGGACAAGGAAGGTTTGTTTAGTGTCGCTCACAAAAAGCAAATTCCAAGATTTCCAAAAAACATTGGTGTGATAACTTCGCCAACAGGTGCAGTGATTAGAGATATAATAAATGTTGTGAGTAGAAGATATCCAAAGGTTAATATTAAGCTATATCCAGTACAGGTGCAAGGAGTAAGCTCTGCAAAGACTCTTGTTGAAGGTGTTAGATTTTTAAATAATGTCGGCGATATAGATACGATAATTATCGGCAGAGGTGGTGGCTCCTTGGAAGAGCTATGGTCATTCAATGAAGAAATAGTTGCGAGGGCTATTTATAACTCAAATATTCCTGTGATTTCGGCTGTTGGTCATGAAACAGATTTTACGATTTGTGATTTTGTTGCAGACATGAGAGCACCAACACCATCTGCAGCTGCAGAAATTGCGACACCAAATTTATTTGATTTGGAATATACTCAAAAAAACAGGATGATGAGAATGTCAAAATCTATAAAAAATATTATTTCTGTTGAAAAAGAAAAGATAAAGTTAAGCAAAAACAAGTATAATGTACAGTTAGAAAAAGTTGTAATAAATGATAGATATATTGATTTAGACAGAATAAATTTATCTCTGGAAAACTCTATGGAAAGGCTATTTGTCACGAAAAAAAATTCGTTGAATATGCTGGCGAGTAGCTTTGGAAGCCTCAATCCATTTTCGGTATTGGAAAGAGGTTATTCGATAGTAGAAAATAAAAATGGACTTGTGTCATCTCGAGAAAAATTGGAAATTGGCGACGAATTGGATGTTGTTTTTTCAGATGGTAAGGTAAAGTGCGAGGTTATCGAAAAATAGTTTAGAAGTGATTTTATGGAGAGATTTAGTTATGAGTGTGGAAAATACATTGAATATGTCTTATGAAGATGCGTATGACAAGATGGAAAATATTTTAAACAAACTTGAAAGAGGTAATATTAGTTTAGATGAATCCTTGAAGCTATATGAAGAAGGGATTAACTTGTACAAATATTGTGCAAAAATTCTTGAGGAAGCAGAGCTTAAGGTAAGTAAGTTCAATGAGGTTCAAGAAGAGGTTGAGTTTTAATAGTATTGTAGCATTGCGTGACAATATATTAAATTTATAGCTAAGAAATATTAGAGGTGAAAAAGGTGGAGTTTACGCTCGAATTAAAGAATAGAATTAATTATATAGAGAAAAAAATGAAAGCTTTTCTTCCGGAAGAGGTGGGCTATCAAAAGACTATTTTTGAGGCAATGAACTATAGTTTGAATGCTGGAGGAAAGAGATTGAGACCAATCTTGATAATGGAGGGATACAGAGCATGTGGTGGATTGGGGGAAGATTTTCTTCCATACAGTGTGGCTGTTGAGATGATTCATACGTATTCGTTGATTCATGATGACCTTCCAGCACTAGATAACGATGATTTGAGAAGAGGGAAGCCTACAAATCATAGGGTTTTTGGTGAAGATATGGCTATATTGGCTGGAGATGCTTTACTAAATCACGCATTTGAAACGATGTTGGCATATGCCAAGGATTCCGATAGACCAGATCTACATATAAGGGCTATGTATGAAATTGCAAGAGGTGCAGGTATTTATGGTATGATAGGTGGTCAGGTTGTCGATGTTCAAAGCGAGGGACAAGCAATAAAAAAAGATAAATTGGATTTTATTCATATTAATAAAACTGCAAAGATGATAATTGCGAGTGTAAGATGTGGTGCAATTCTTGCCAAAGCCAGCGATGAAAAGCTTCAAGCATTGACGAGATATGCCGAAAATATTGGATTGGCATTTCAGATAGTTGATGATATTTTGGATATTGAAGGTGATGAAAAAACTCTTGGGAAAAAAGTAGGAAGTGATATTGATAATATGAAATCCACTTATCCGTCATTATTAGGAATGAAGGAATCAAAACAAATAGCGACCGATTTAATAGTGAAAGCAAAGAAAAGTATAGGTATTTTTGACAGTAGTGATGTTGAGTTTTTGATTTCCTTATCAGAGTTTATTTTGAATAGAAGTAATTAGTAAAAGTAATTAACGGAGGAATTATGAATTTTTTTAAAGAAATATCTTCTAACGATATATTTTGGACAAGCGTATTTGCTTGCTTTTTGGCACAAGTCTTAAAAATATTTACTGGAGAAAAGAAAGTTGATATCGCTAGAATTTTCACATCAGGTGGTATGCCAAGCTCTCACAGCTCTTTTGTGACATGTATGGCGACAATGATTGGAATAAGACATGGATTTAACTCCACATATTTTGCAATGGCAGCAGTTCTTTCTGCTATTGTCATGTATGATGCATCTGGTGTCAGACAGGCTGTTGGAAAACAAGCGACGATGTTAAATCAAATAATAGAGGATTTGCAAAAAGGGTTACCGATAAAGAATGAAAAGCTGAAGGAATTGATTGGACATACTCCAAAACAGGTGTTTTTCGGTGCAATATTGGGAATAATCATTGGAGTTGTTATGTAAGATTATAGGTGAGTATATGTATAAATTTTTAGACGGAGTAAATTCTCCGAGGGATATAAAACAATTGAATGTAAATCAGTTAAATGAACTGTCCAAGGATATTAGAAAGTTCTTGGTAAAGAATGTTTCGAAAACTGGAGGTCATTTAGCATCCAATCTTGGAGTTGTTGAACTGACATTGGCATTACACAAAGTTTTTGATAGCCCAAAGGATAAGTTCATCTGGGATGTTGGACATCAATCCTATGTTCATAAGATAATCACTGGAAGAAAAGCCGAGTTTTCAACTCTTAGACAATTTGATGGTTTGTCAGGTTTTCCGAAAGAATCTGAAAGTGAACATGATATTTTTGATACTGGACACAGCTCTACCTCTATTTCGGCTGGGTTGGGGATTGCAGTTGCAAGAGATATAAAAAAAGAAAACTATCAGGTTATTTCAATTATTGGAGATGGTGCAATTACAGGTGGTATGTCGATTGAGGCACTTAATAACCTTGGGTTTTTGAAGAAAAATATGATAGTGATATTTAATGATAATGAAATGTCGATTGATAAGAATACAGGTGCATTTTCTTCGTACATGTCAAAGATTATCAGAAATACTGAAACGCTCATGCTAAAAGATAATATTGATAGAATAATGAATATGACACAGGTTGGAGGTAAAATATCAAAAAAAGCTAACAAGCTTACAGATACTCTGATTACAAGTATTTTACCAGAAAAATGTGGATTTATTGATGCAATGGGAATTAAATATATTGGTCCGATAGATGGACATAATATTTCGGAGATGATTGATATTTTTGATTATGTGAAATATATCGAAGGACCAAAGTTTATTCACGTAAAGACAGTAAAAGGTAAGGGCTATAGATTTGCAGAAAATAATCCGGAAAATTATCATGGAGTAGGAAAATTTGACTACAAGGTTGGAGTATTGCCATCTGACAAGAAGTCAATTTCTTCAGTAGTTGGAATGACACTTTCTGAGATGGCAAATTACAATGAAAAAATAGTTGCAATTACTGCTGCAATGCCAACAGGCACTGGATTAAATTTTTTTGAAAAATTTCATCCAGATAGATATTTTGATGTTGGAATAGCTGAGCAACACGCAGTTACATTTGCGGCTGGTATAGCCAAAAATGGATTGAAGCCTTATTTTGCAGTGTATTCGACTTTTTTACAAAGAGGCTATGACCAGCTTATACACGACGTATGTATTACTAACAAGCCAGTTACATTTCTGATTGATAGAGGTGGCTTAGTTGGAAATGATGGAGAAACTCATCATGGGCAGTTTGACCTTTCCTATTTGAACTTGATACCAAATATGACTGTTATGGCACCAAAGGATACTGATGAGATGATAAGAATGATAAAGTTTTCGGAGCGATTTGAAACTCCTCTGGCAATAAGGTATCCTAGAGGTAATGAATACTATATAGATAAATGTCACTTTAAGTTCTTTAAGGAGTGTGAAGTTACTGAGGAATTGCCAATAGATATTTACACAGTCGGAAAGCCTGAGGTTATTTTTAATAATTTTAGCAATACATCAGAAAAAAATAACAAAAAGGTATTAATTATTGGCATCGGAAATATGGTATTTAATGCAATCAACGCATTGGAAAAATATTTTGAGACAAATACAGAAAAATGTTCAGTGGATGTTTGCCTGTTAAATGCAAGATATTTAAAACCTATGTCCGAAGAGAGATACATAGAGTATTTGGAGCAGGCTGACGTAGTAGTTACGTTGGAGGATAATTCTATTATTGGTGGTCTGGGAAGTAATATTGAAAAAATAATGAAAGAGAATGAAATAAATAAACCATTAAAGATAATGGGAATACCTGACGAATTTGTAGTTCATGGAAATACTGACATTTTGATGGATAGGCTAGGTATATCTCCTGATGGTATCAAAAGAGTTCTCGAAGAAATATAGAGGTTGTTTTATGAAAAAAAGGATAGATTTGCTATTGGTTGATATGGGATATTTCCAAAGTAGGGAACAGTCACGTAGACACATAATGGCAGGAAATGTATATGTAGATAATCAAAAAGTTGATAAGGCAGGAACTGCTGTCAGGATTGATGCTGAGATAGTGGTGAAAGGCAAGCAAATCCCTTATGTGAGCAGAGGTGGTTTGAAGCTTGAAAAAGCTATAGGTAGTTTCGATATTAATCTAGATGGCAAGGTCTGTATGGATATAGGTGCGTCTACTGGTGGATTTACCGACTGTATGCTACAGAATGGTGCTAGAAAGGTGTATTCAGTAGATGTTGGGTACGGTCAGTTGGCGTGGAAGCTTAGACAAGATGAAAGAGTCGTGTGCATGGAGAGGCAAAATATTCGTCATTTGGAAGCAGAGAAATTGGACGAAAAACCTGAGTTCGTCTCAATAGATGTGTCTTTTATTTCTCTAAGACTGGTGCTCCCAAAGGCGTATGAGGTGATGGCGGATAGCGGCAATATAGTAGCTTTGATTAAGCCACAATTTGAAGCGGGAAGAGAGAAGGTTGGAAAAAAAGGTGTAGTCAGAGAAAAATCAACTCACATCGAGGTAATAAAATACGTTTCCAATATTGCAATAAGCGATGGGTTTAAAATTCTTGGACTTGATTTTTCGCCGATAAAAGGACCAGAAGGGAATATTGAGTATCTGATATACTTGGAAAAAATAGATAAATTGATCGATATTGGCAAAATTGAGTCGGCATCTGATTTTGATGATGAAAAGCTAGAGTTGATAAATGACTTTGCTAGAGAAAACAAAATGCTGGCAAGGTGGAATGATGTTGAAAAATATTATAAATACATAGAGGAACTTGTTGAACAATCACACTCTTTAGAATAAGGTAGGTGTTTTTATGATTTATGATCTATATATGAAAAATTGTGCTCTTGTTGAAGAATTGAGAGTTGACTTTGGAGAAAAATTAAATATTTTGACGGGAGAAACTGGGTCAGGGAAATCAATAATATTGGAAGCGCTAAATCTATGTCTTGGAGGAAAATTTGACAGGACATATATTAGAAAAGGTTGTGATTTCGCAGAGGTTGAGGCGTTATTTTTCTCCAACAATGCAAAATTTATTGATATGCTCGACAAGCTTGATGTTCAGAAGGAAGAGGATGGTAGTGTTATCGTTTCGAGAAAACTTTTTTTAGATGGGAAAAGTACAACGAAGATAAATGGTAAAAACATAAGAGTTGGAGATTTGAAAAAGCTGATGTCTTTGATTGTAGATATGCATGGACAGCATCAAAATCAAGCCTTGTATAATAGGGACAATCACATTGAATTTGTAGACCTATTTGGGAAAGCAGAAATATCAGGTGTATATGATAAATATATAAGAGTATTTAGAGAATACAACGAGATAAAACGTGAAATCTTAAAAATTAATGATAATAAGAGTGAGAAGGAAGTCCAAAGAGAAAAAGATTTGTTGAAATTTCAGATAGATGAAATTGAAAAGGCTAGGTTGGACAAAAACGAATACGACGAACTGTTGAAGCGTAGAGATATATTTGTCAATGGTGAAAAGATATACAAGGCATTAAATGAGGTTTATTCGAATTTGAATTCCAGTGATTTCAATGCATTGGAATTAATTGGAAAGAGTGTATCGCTGCTGTCAGGAGTTTCTAAATACGATGATAAAATATTAGAAATCAATGAGGCAATAGAAAGTATAATGTACGAATTGGAAGATAAATCAACGTCTATTAGACATTATATAGATTCAATTGAGTTTGAACCTCATGAGTTGGATGAGATTCAGGAGAGAATAGATGTTTATAACACTATGAAAAGAAAGTATGGAGATTCTGTAGATGAAATACTCTCATATATGGAAAAGATGTCTAAACGATTAAGCGATATAGAAAATAGAGATGAGGTTTTAAGTGCTTTGCAAGAAAAATTGTCTAGGAAATTTATTGAGCTTGAGAAGAGTGGAGCTGAATTGACAAATATGAGAATCAAGGTTTCAGCAGAATTGGAGACTAGACTATTGGAAGAATTAAATAGTCTAAATATGAAAAATACGAGATTTAAGGTAAATTTCAAGAGTTTGGATTATAATGAAAGTGGATGCGATGATATTGAATTTTTCGTTTCCTTCAATCTGGGAGAAGATCTTAATCCTCTGAGCAAGGTGGCTTCAGGTGGAGAGATGTCGAGGTTTATGTTGGCGTTTAAGTCTATTCTGTCAGATGTAGATAGGATTGAGGCTTTGATTTTTGATGAGATAGATAGTGGAATAAGTGGTCGTGCAGCACAAATAGTTGGTGAAAAGCTGTCAAATATATCAGAAAAAAAACAAGTGATATGTATAACTCATCTTCCACAGATTGCATCGTTTGCAGATGATCACTTCCAGATAGAAAAAAATGTTGAAAATGATAGAACGTATACTAGAATTTCTAAGCTAGGAGATGGAGAAAAGAAAAATGAAATTGCAAGGTTGATTTCAGGAAAGGTTATTTCGCAAAAGACGATAGAGCACGCAGATGAAATAATAGAAAGTGCAAAAAGGATAAAGAATAACTAGATGTTTACTAGGAGGAGGCTATGCGAGTAGAGGCGAGACTCAAAAAGGACAAAAAAACTAAAAAACTTGCAAAAAGAATTGAGCATGGTGAAATAGCGGTAATAAACCATATTGATATCGATGAAGTGGCTGCAAAATCATTGGTTGAAGCAAAGATAAGATTGGTGATAAATGCGACGGAATCCATAAGCGGAAGGTATCCAAATATTGGTCCTACGATATTGGTCAGCAATAATATATTGATTGTAGACAATGTTGGTATGGATGTATTCGATAAGTTAAATGAAGATGACTTTATAGCTGTTGAGGATGGAAGGATATTCAGAGATGGGGAGCTAATCGGTTCTGGTGAAGTAATGGATAAGTTTGTCGTCAACGAAAAAATAAAGAAAGCCTATGAAAATATTGAAGTTGAGCTAGATAGATTTATCGATAATACAATTGAGTATGCAAAAAAAGAAAAGGGCATGATTTTAGGAGATCTGGAGATTCCTAAAATGAAAACCAAGTATGATGGAAAGCATGTTTTGGTTGTTGTAAGAGGTCATAATTATAAAGATGATCTGCAGGCTATGATATCATATATTGAAGAGGTAAAACCAATTTTGGTAGGTGTTGATGGCGGTGCTGACGCATTATTAGAATTTGGATATAAGCCCGATGTCATAGTGGGAGATATGGATAGTGTCAGTGATGATGCACTAAAGTCGGCGAATGAAATCGTGGTTCACGCTTATACTGACGGTAGAGCACCTGGTTTGAAAAGAGTTGAAGAATTGGGGCTTGAGGCTGTGGTATTTTCTGCTCCAGGTACTAGTGAAGATATCGCAATGTTGGCTGCATATGAGTATAACGCAAAATTGATAGTCGCACTTGGAACTCATTCAAATATGATAGATTTCTTGGAAAAAGGAAGAAAAGGAATGGCTTCTACATTTCTTGTCAGATTAAAAATAGGATCTAGATTGATCGATGCAAGAGGAGTTAGTATTTTATACCAAAGCAGGCTGAAAATAAAATATATATTTGCCTTGATAATAACTGCTTTGTTCCCAATATTAATAGTTGCATCACTATCACCAAAGGTTCAGACTTTAATTCAATTGCTTCAGATTAAATTGAGGTTATTGATGAAGATGTAAATATTTCCACTAGAATTAAAAGATTGTTAGGAGGATTGGAAATGCACATAAATTTTAAATATTTCATAGTATCGATAGGCTCGATTTTCATAGCTTTGGGAATAGGTATATTAATAGGATCTTCGCTTGGAACAAATGAGTCTATACAGAAACAAAATGCGTCAATCATAAAGGATATTGATTCAAAAGTTAATGATCTTCAAGCCGTTAATGATGAATTGAGCATTGAAAACAAGCAGGCTCAGAAAAATATAGATGATTTTAAGTCTTATCTTTCAAATAACAATAAAACCTTGATTCAATCAGGGCTTTCAAATAAGAAGATCGGGATAATATCGTTTGATGAGGATAGTACAAGCAATCTTGTTTCAAATGTTATTACATCAACTGGTGGTGAGGTTTCTTTTTACATAACTATTAAAAATTCAATAAATCAAGAGGATGCATTGCAGAAAATAAATGAAAAACTTGACAAAAAATTGGAAAAAAAGGAAGATTTGGAGAACTTGATAGTCGATTCAATAAAGGTATCAAATACTGATGGTAGATTATCAGTGCTTCAAGATTTGGGATATGTTAAAATAAATGGATTTATAAATACTTTTGATAATGTGACGAACATAATTGTGAATAATACTATGGATGCCAAAAATACAAATGTCGAGGAATTTCAAGGTGGATTTATTGGAAAAATAAAGAGCCTTAAGCATACAATAGTTGCTCAAAAAAGCAGCTCGGAAGTAGACATGGCAAAGATTTTTTCTAAATATAGAATTTCGACTTTGTCAAATGTTGACGAACAGTGGTCATATATTAATTTGGTAACTTTGATAAATGAGAAAGATTTAATCGGTAACTTTGGTAAGATTGACGATAACTCATCTTTGTTGGCGATTTCAAAATAAAACATTTCTAAACTAAGGAGTGATTGAATGATAACTAGTGTGATTATACCGGCATATAACGAATCAGAAAGAATTGTTGACACAATCAATGGAATAAACGATTTGGCTGAGGTTGATGAAATAGTAGTTGTGGATGACGGTTCAAGTGATAATACTGCACAGGTGGTAAAATCGATTGATATCGAAAAGCTAAAATTCTATATTCAAACGAAAAATTACGGAAAAGGAAAGGCTCTTGAAAAGGGGCTGGAAATTATGAGAAAAGACGCTGATATCGTTGTATTTCTTGATGCAGATGTTGGAAAAACTTCCTCAGAAGTAATCAAAATCATTAGACCAGTTCTAGATGATGAGTGCGATGTTGCCATTGCAAGATTTAGACCAGCATCAAAAAAAGGCGGAATGGGATTTGTAAAGAGGCTGGCAAAGGATTCTGTATATGAAATGACAGGCGTAGAGCTAAACTCTACAATATCAGGGCAAAGAGCCTTTAAAAGAGAGGTTATTGATCGATTTGACTTTATGCCAGATGGTTATGGTGTGGAAGTAGGCATGACAGTAGATATTTTGAAATGGGGATATAGAGTAAATGAATATTTAGTCGATATGACTCATAACGAAACAGGGAGAGATTTGAAGGGGTTTATTCACAGAGGAAAACAATACCTTCATATAAAAAAAATAGTAAAACAAAAGAAAAAAGAATGGGGGGATTAGCTTGTACGATTATTTAATGTTGTTGATTTTATTCAGTCTGGGTATAAGTGTGACTTTGATTTCTATTCAATTCATAAGACAGATGCTTGATAATTGTGGGTTGGTTAGGCAGAATTATAGAGGCAAAATGATTCCTGTGGGCATGGGAATTGTATTTATTCCACCATTGCTTTTAAACACAATAGTGCTTTTGTTTTCAAATGTAGCTCCTGAACGACTGATAAAAATACTTGTTGTTGCTCTTGGCATAATTTCGATGAGCTTTGTTGGAATAATTGATGACGCAATTGGCAATCGTGATGTTACTGGCTTGAAAGGACATTTTTCAAATTTATTTAAGGGGGAATTGACGACAGGGGCGTTTAAGGCCTTGATAGGAGGAATTGTAGGATTATTGATTTCGGTAACTATTTCAAAGGATATTTCGAGCATTATTTTGGGAATGCTAGTGATTGCTCTTTCTACTAACTTTATGAATTTGCTAGATTTGAGACCTGGTAGAGCAATAAAAGTTTATTTGTTTGCAATTATTCTATGTTTATTCTTTTGCTCAGTTTTTGAAAGAGAATTGATGATGTTAATAGTTCCAGCAGTGATAGCATATTTCTATTATGATATTAAAGCTATGGCGATGATGGGTGATGCTGGCTCCAACGTGTTGGGAATATCACTGGGAATATTTATTGTTATTTCCTTCAATATGTATGTGCAGATATTTGTGTTGATATTGTTGATACTTGTACATTTAGTTGCTGAAAAATATTCTATTACAAAGATTATCAGGAATAACAAGATTTTAAACTACATTGATGAATTTGGAAGGAACAAGGGTCATGATAAGTAAAAAATGTGGGAAAATTGTTGATATTAGAAGTGAAAATAATTTAATACAAGACATTGTCGTAGATATCGATGGGAGCTTGGAAAGAGCCTATAATTACATTCAGATTACGGGAATTGCAAAAATTGGTGATGAGGTTGCTTTGAATACAACCGCTGTTGAATTAAACCTTGGTACTGGTGGATTTCATTTTGTCATGTATAATCTGAATAACAAGAATTCCACGTTTACACCTGGTGGACACATAATGAAACTAAGATATACTCCTATGCAAATAAAGGTGGATTCTGTTGAAGAACAGGGAAGTGAATACCATGATGTGTTCAATGATTTTATTTGCCTAGAAAAGCTACCAGTTGCTGTCGGAGCCTTGCATAGTATGCTACAGCCGTTTGCAGCAACCTTTAAAAGACATTACCCAGAAAAAAAATTGGTTTACATTATGACTGATGGTGCGGCGTTGCCAATTGCATTTAGCAAGAATGTCGATAATTTAAAAAAAATTGGTCTTATAGATAACACAATAACGTATGGTAATGCTTTTGGTGGAGATTTTGAATGTGTTAATATTTATACGGCTCTAATCACAGCAAAGGAAATTTGCAAGGCGGACTGCGTAATAGCATCGATGGGACCTGGAATTGCAGGCACTGGTACAAAGTATGGCTTTAGTGGGATTGATCAGGGAGCAATAATTGATGCTGTCGAAAAGATGAATGGGACTTCCTTTGTCATTCCAAGAATTAGCTTTGCAGATTTAAGACCAAGGCACAGAGGCATATCTCATCATACAATAACTATTTTGAGTGAAATTACAAATAAATCTACTAGGGTCGTTATTAATGACAACTACGAGCAAGGAAAACTTGACTTGATAATGGAGCAGCTAAATGACAATAGTATAAATGAAAAACATAGAATTATTTTCAATTCATATGAAAAGGCAGAAGACGACTTGGAACACTTTGGACAAAAGGTGAGAAGCATGGGTAGAGGTTTCGAGGAGGACAAGGAGTTCTTTATTGCAGCATCAACTGTTGCAAAGGAAATATGTGATTTTATAAAAAATGAGATCATATACTAAAGGGTGTATTTTTATAGAGGTGGATATATGGAAAATAAGATACAAAAAAGTGCAGAATTTATTTTGAACGCAACTGAATATCGTCCGGAGATTGCACTGATTTTAGGTTCGGGACTGGGATCTCTTGCAGATTGTATTGAAGATAAGGTTGTAATACCATATAGCTCAATACCGAATTTTATGGTTTCAGAGGTTGAAGGACATAAAAATCAATTGGTTATTGGAAAATTAAATGGAAGATATGTTCTTGCCATGCAGGGACGATTTCATTATTATGAAGGCTATACACAACAGGAAATCACGTATCCAATTAGAGTTTTTAAGAAAATTGGAATTAAAAAATTGATAGTTACCAATGCTGCAGGAGGATGTAATCTGTCAATGAATCCTGGAGATTTGATGATAATAAATGACCATATCAATTTTAGTGGATCAAATCCGCTTATCGGTAAAAATTTAGATGATTTCGGAGTTAGATTTCCAGATATGAGTAATGCTTATAATAAGAAATTGATTGAAGTTGCCAAAAAATGTGCAGACGAACTGAAGATAAATATAAAAGAGGGGGTTTATATGTATTTTTCAGGGCCATCATACGAAACTCCATCAGAGGTCAAAATGGCTAGGCTATTAGGAGCAGATGCAGTGGGTATGTCTACTGTACCAGAGGTAATAATTTCAAATCATTCTGGAATTGATGTTCTGGGAATTTCGTGTATTACAAATATGGCGGCAGGTATATTAAATCAGCCGTTAAATCATGAAGAAGTAGTTGAAACATCTAATAGGGTAAAAAATGATTTTTCGTCACTTATCAAGGCAGTGATAGAAAAAATTTAGTTTGAAGGGGATGAGTTAGTGAAGAAGAATAGTAACGTTTCTAAAATGAAAAAAAAGAGATCTAAGATCAGGGTTTACAGAATTATTATTGTGTTTTTCTTGTTTGTGTCGATACTAGGTATTGCAGGGAGCTTTTACTTCAAAAGAGCGTCAAAAGCAGTGGATGAGAATAGCACAAAGAACATAGTCGTTGAGATTCCGAATGGTTCATCAGTTCCTCAAATTGCTGATATTTTGAAGGAAAAAAACTTAATTAGGGATAAGAGAGTATTTGTTCAGAATGCGAAAAACTCTGAGAAAGCTGAAAAAATAAAGGCTGGTAAATATAAGTTGTCTCAAAATATGGACAATGAAGCTATAATAAAGAAAATGGTTGATGGTATGGTATATCAAGATGGTACGAAAATTACTATACCGGAAGGAAGTATTTCTACAGATATTGTAAATATGCTGGTTAAAAATAAGCTTGGAGATAGAGCAACATTTGTAAAGTTATTTAGAAATCCAAAGGCATTTCAAAGTAAATTTTCATTTCTGAAGGATTCTAGAATCGTAACATTGGAAGGCTTCTTATATCCGGTAACATATCATTTTGAAAAAGGGATAACTGAAAAAGAAATTTTTGAGAGAATGTTATCAGAATTTGAGAAAAATTATAATAAAAGTGTGAAAAGCATAGCTGATAAAAATAAGTACAACTTCTATGATACAGTTATTATGGCTTCCATTGTTGAAAAGGAAACTGTAAAGGATGAAGATAGAGGTTTGGTTGCCGGAGTATTTTACAACAGGTTGGCAAAGAAGATGAGATTGCAATCTGACGCTGTGTTGCAGTATGGATTGCCAGAGAGAAAATCTAGAGTTTTGTATAAGGATTTAAAGGTGGAGACTCCATATAATCTTTATTTACATGATGGATTGCCACCTACTCCGATAGCAAATCCTGGCATTAAATCGCTGATTGCTGCTGCCAGTCCAGAAAAGAGCGACTATCTATACTTCGTAACAGGAACAGACAACAAAAACTATTACAGCAAAACCTACGAAGAACATATGGTATATGCGAAGAAATACCATAAAGAGCTAGATGCCTTAGAAGGTAAGGATTCGTCAAAGAGCAGTAGTGATTCTAGTACATCGAGCACAAATAGTTCGAATAACGAACAATAATTGATTATAAATAGATTGAATACAGTTCCTAATGATTTATTGTTAGGAACTGTATTGTTGGGATAAGATATTGTTGGGATAAGGTTGAAAAATTGGGTTATCTGTTGAAAAATTTTATTGATTTTGAGAGGAAATAGTATGAGTAATATTGTGAATGACCTAGTAGAGGATTACATTAGGAAGACTTTAAAAATGAATAACGGTCTTCTAGAAGAGATGGAAATATATGCTGAGGATAACTCAGTTCCTATAATTCATAAAGAGGTATCCGAGCTATTGAAGGTCATATTGAAAATTCACAAGCCAAAGAGAATACTTGAAATTGGATGTGCAATTGGATATTCTTCAATTTTTTTCGCAGACGTATTGAATAATGATGTGGAGATAATTACGACAGAGAGAAATCCAATAATGCTAGAAAAAGCATATGAAAATATAAAAAAAGCAGGGTTGTCAGATAAAATTAAAATATTGGTTGGAGACGCTGAAGAAACACTGAAGGACATTGATGGAGATTTCGATATGGTGTTTATCGATGCGGCAAAAGGGCAGTATAAATTGTTTTTTGATATCGTATTTGATAAGGTGAAAAATGGAGGAATTGTCATTTCGGACAATATTTTATATAAAGGTATGATTGCCAGTGATGATTTTGTGGTAAAAAGAAAGAAGACGATTGTAAAGAGAATGAGAGATTATTTGGACTATATATGCCATCAAGAATTTCTTGACACGTCGATAATTCCTATTGGAGATGGTGTTGCAATTTCTTACAAGATGTCTGATAGATAGTTTTTTACTGTGAGAGGAGAGATTATGGAAAAAGTTGAATTACTTGCTCCAGCAGGCGATCTTGAAAGACTAAAGATTGCTTTTGAATACGGAGCTGATGCTGTATATCTTGGCGGAGAAAGCTTTGGTATGAGATCTGCAGCGAAGAATTTTAGTATAGAGGATATTAAAGAGGGTGCTGATTTTGCACATGAGCGTGGGAAAAAAGTATTTGTTACGGTAAATATTATTCCACATAATGAGGATTTTATAGGATTTAAGGATTATTTGATCAATTTGGAAAAAGCTGGTGTAGATGCCTTGATAGCATCCGATCCCGGTGTTATAGAGGTCATTAAAGAAACAATTCCAAAAATGGAGATACATTTGAGTACTCAAGCGAATACGACTAATTATCATAGTGCTAATTTTTGGTATAAGCAAGGGGTAAAAAGAGTAGTAGTCGCCAGAGAGATGTCGTTTGACGAAATAAGTGAAATAAGAAAAATGACTCCAAATAGCATGGACATTGAAGCATTTGTCCATGGAGCAATGTGTATCTCGTACTCGGGAAGATGTCTGATAAGCAACTATATGACGGGAAGAGATGCAAATAGAGGATCTTGTGCTCAATCATGTAGATGGAAATACAGCTTGGTTGAGGAAAAAAGACCAGGAGAGTATTTCCCAGTCTATGAGGATGAGGGAGGAACTTTTTTCTTTAACTCGAAGGATTTATGTATGATAGAATACATACCGGAATTGATTAGATCTGGAATTACTAGCTTGAAAATTGAAGGAAGAATGAAAACATCATACTATGTGGCAACTGTTGTAAGAGCGTATAGGATGGCAATAGATGAATATTATAAAAACCCTGATTCTTGGAAATTTAATCCGATGTGGCTAGATGAATTGAAAAAGGGAAGTCACAGACATTTTACGACAGGCTTTTACAACGAAAAACCGAACCACGAGGAGCAAAACTACGAATCTGCTTCATATGTGAGAAATTATGATTTTGTCGGTATAGTCGTAAAGCCAGCTGATGAAAATGGCTTGGTAACTGTTGAACAGCGAAACAAAATGGTTGTTGGCGATGAGATAGAAATAATTGGTCCATATACTGAAACAATTGTTACGAAGATAGAGGAAATGTTTAATGAGGATGGCGATGCTATAATGGAGGCACCACATCCAAGACAAATAGTGAAGATGAAGCTGCCTGTCAATATCGGTATGAACTTTATGCTTAGAAAACAAATTGAAGAAATAGGCGAATAAAACAGTTAAAAAATAAACCAAAATTTTTTGGTTTATTTTTTTTGTGAATGTCTATAATAATTTAAATGGTAATTGCATAATTATATACTCGAAAATACTAAATATAGAGGTGGGTGGATCATTTATGGCAAGAAAAAGAACTGGCTACGTAATGATTGATGCAGTCATTTCACTTATAATATTATCAATTGGAATATATGTTTTTTCATTTGGTATCACAAATATCACTTTATTGTTGAAAGGAAGATCTTATGACAACTATGTTCTGTCAAGTGTAGTTAAAAACGAAAAGGAATACTTGGCAAACATTTCAGATGTGTCAATGTTACGAGAGATGGATGTATATGAAATCGAGAAAAAAGACGTTTACATAGTTAGAAAAGTGGTCGATGAAAAATTTGAAATGATAAACAGTCAGATTAGAATAGAGTCAGAGTATGCGGATAGAAACTTCAATATACTATCATTTTTGGGGGAAAGTGATAAAAATGAAGATTTTGAGTAGAAAAAAAGGCAATATTTCTATTTTTATTATTTTTATGGTTGCAATCATTTGCGCAATAGTGATTTCTTCAATGAATATGATAAAAAGCTTTGGCAGAATGAAAAAAAGTGATTATATAAGACTCGAAAATGATTTTAAATCCTCTGTTGCAAAGGAGATGTTAAAATTAAATTTCTATTATTCAATAGAGAATTCTGTTAGTAGGTCTAAGACAAAAGGTGAATTTGAAGCCAATTATACGGACTTTTATTCAGAAGGTATAAAAGATGTAATTGATGAAAAATATTATTCGGATAAAAAAATTTCGATTTCCATACCAGAAAGCAATTCACCATATAATTTTATTAGGAAAGAGAAAGGGTATACAGAATTTTATTTAAAGTTGACTTATAGTGAAGGAGATACAATAAGACAGAGCATACATAAGTGTAGAGTATATAATCCATATGAAAAATATGGTCCTGATAAAATCTATCTTGATGAAAATAGAATAAAATCACTATTTACGATTATCAACTAGATTTGAAAACACTAGGGTATTTTTTTAGATTTTACAAGTTTCGTAGCTTATAAGCTAAGTTTTTAGTGACATTAGGGAGGACGTCAGAGAAAAAATGAAAAAAATACTTGATGATAATATCAAAAAAGATATAGGCGAAAATATCAAAAGAAAAGGATTTGGTACTTTGGAAATCATAGTGGCAGTTTCATTAATTGCAATAATTTTTTCAATTGCCTATCTTGGAATAAATTTTGACAGCAAAGAATTCCAAACTGCGGTCTTTGAAACAAAATCAGATTTAAGAGAATATCTGATAAAATCGTCTGATGAATACTATAAATATAGTATCCTATTAATGAGAAATGGCTATGAAATTTATCAAAAAAACAAGTTGGTAAGAGAAAAAAAATTTCCCCTAAACATCTATATTTTATCTGGAGAAAGGAGCATAAACTATAATTCTACATCTAGATTTGGAGCGCCTGATAGGGGATTTACCATATATGTATTTGATGAAAAAAACAAGAAATTAGAGAGGATAACAATGATGTTGGGGAGTGGGCGAGTAGTATCATATGAAGAAGATTATTTGGAGAAAAAGGCGGTTATTGATGGGCTTATTTCAAGATTATAATTGTAAGAAATAGAAAAAGTAGGTATCAAATATTTTGGAGATGGAAATGATGAATAAGTCAAAAAGAAGTGGGTTTATTCTTTTGAATATGTTGATTTACATAGCTGTTATTGCAGTTGTATTAGCAATTTCTGCTGTTCTGATAAAAGAGAGCACATCTAAATATAATCATTTTAAAGATGAACTGGAATTGAGAGAAATTGCCTATTCTATTGAGGACACGATAAGAGTTGATTTGAATAATTTGGTAGGAGTGATTTACCATTCTAAGGTTGGGGATAAGGATGACTATATTCAAATTAGGGAGCTTGTGTATGATGTTTATAGTAAGGACAACAAAGAGACTGTTGTTAGAAGGAAAATTTCACTTGAGTATGGAATACTATATATTAGTCAAGTCGGCAAATATCAAATAGGAAACTATGTTGAAAAGATTTATTATAAAAAAAACGTAGCAAAATCCAACAAATATATGGAATTTTTTATAGTGCTAAAAAAAAATAAAACGAGAATTGAGCACAGGTTTATTATTTTTTAGAACAACTTTAAATAGAACTAAATTTAATCGTTATTTTTGAACTATACAGATTTTATTTTATATTTATTTCTTAATAATACTCTTTTTTAGTAAAAAATTGATACTATTTAAATAAAGAATAATCATTACTAGATAATGATATTGTGTTATAATAAATCTAATACTATTTATTGGAGGGGATATTATGGATTTTGAATTTCTGACGAAGATAAAGGTTTTTAAAGGAATCGATGCTGAAGATTTGGAAAAATTGTTTGATTGGCTGGGCTATGAGATTAGACGATATTCAAAAGGTGACATAATCCTTATGGCTGGGGATAAAGTTTCATCTATGGGTATCGTGTTAACAGGCAGTGCAAATATTGAAAGCAACGATGTTTGGGGAAATAAGAGTATCTTTGATAATGTTGTTTCTGGTCAAGTTTTTGCAGAGGTCTACGCATGTGCCAATGATGAAGAATTGATGGTAGACGTTGTAGCAAATGAGAGCTGTGAGATAGTTTTTCTAAAAATGTCGAAGATATTTGATTCAGAGGACTATACTGCTCATTATCAAGACAAGTTTGCTTCGAATTTATTGAAGATAATGTCCCTTAAAAATCTAAATTTAAGCAGAAAAATATACCATGTATCGTCTAAATCGATAAGAGGCAGGATTGTGTCATATTTATCGTATTTATCTCGTAAGCTAGAGAGTAAAATAATTGAAATTCCATACAATAGACAGCAATTATCTGACTATTTGTGTGTTGATAGAAGTGCATTGTCAAATGAATTGAGTAAGATGCAAAGAGAAGGATTAATAAAATATAATAAGAACAAATTTGAAATAATAAGCGAATATGACTTTGAAATATAAGGGTCGTTTGTTTATTATCAAGGAGGAAATATGGTGGATTTTGATAAGGCAGAGAAGGCTGTTAGGCTATTGTTAGAAGCTATTGGCGAAGATCCCGACAGAGAGGGTTTAATTGAAACTCCAAAGAGAGTCGCAAAGATGTACGAGGAGGTTTTGCAGGGATACAATGATGATGCAAAAACTCATTTAAGTAAAGTTTTTAATTCAGAAAGATCCGATTTAGTGTTGGAAAAAGATATCACATTTTATTCTATGTGCGAGCATCATTTGTTGCCGTTTTTTGGAAAAGTTCATATAGCATATATTCCTAGTGACAAGGTTGTTGGCTTGAGTAAGTTAGGAAGATTGGTCGATGTTTTTGCTAGGAGACTACAATTACAAGAGCAGATGACAGTTCAGATTGCAGATAGTATAGTTGAAGAATTATCTCCACAAGGTGTTATGGTAATTGTCGAAGGAGAGCACACTTGTATGACTATGAGAGGGGTAAAGAAGATAGGAAGTAAAACCGTCACTGTAGCTACAAGAGGTAAATTTGAAAATAATTCTGATCTAAGAAACACTGTTCTTGGAATGGTTAAGGAATAAAGTGTTTTCGATAAATTTCAAGTGGAAGGGTCAGATTAGATGGATAGAATAAAAAAGATTTTGAGCAATAGATTGTTTTTGGACATTAATAATGAGATAACCGAATTGGAACGGGATCGTATTTTTTGTAAGCATGGTATAGAACATTTAGCGAGTGTTGCAAGAATAATGTATATAAACAATCTAGAGAATGGCTTGGGTCTGGACAAAGAGTTGATTTATGCATCTGCGTTGTTACATGATATAGGAAGAGCCGAACAGTACAAAAATGGAACAGAACATTCTATTGCAGGATTAGAAATATCAAAAAAAATTCTTTCGATGTGTGGATTTTCAAAAGACGAAATAGAGATAATTAATAGTGCTATTGGAAGTCATAACAGTAATGAAGAATGCAATAATGAGCTTTCAAACTTACTGAAGTATGCTGATAAAAAAAGCAGAAACTGTTTTTTATGTTTGGCTAGTGCGGAATGCTATTGGTCAGACGAGAAGAAGAATAAGACGATTGAATACTAGGATTAAATAAAAACTTTTGGAAAGTCGAGTACGTTCATATTATGTAGCATAATGGAGTGCTTATATTGTATTGTTCGTAGTTGAGTATAGAGGAGGGAAGCTATGAAGATAGGAAATAGAGAATTTGATATAAAAAATGGTGCTTATATAATGGGGATACTAAATGTTACCCCTGATTCTTTTTCAGATGGTGGAAAGTTTTATTCTGTAGATAATGCTTTGTTCCATGTAGAGAAAATGATTGAAGCGGGTGTAGATATAATTGACGTTGGTGGCGAATCTACGAGACCTGGTCATATTCAGATATCGGATCAAGAAGAAATCGACAGAGTGTTGCCGGTCATTGAAAAAATAAAAAATAATTTTGATATTCCTGTGTCACTAGATAGCTATAAAAGTGATGTGATAAACGCATTGAAAACAAATATTGACCTTGTCAACGATATTTGGGGATTAAAGTATGATCCTAAAATGGCGAGCCTGATATCTGAAACTGGATTGCCATGTTGTCTAATGCACAATAGGAAAAAACTTGATTATACTGATTTTTGGAATGATTTTATTTCTGATATGAAAGAGACGATAGATATTGCGAAAAAAAATGGTATCAGTGACGATAAAATAATATTGGATGCCGGTGTGGGATTTCAAAAGGAATATGAGCATAATTTAATTGCGGTAAATAGGACTGATGAGTTATGTAAGCTTGGATATCCAGTATTGATTGCAACATCTAAAAAAAGATTTATAGGTGCATCGACTGGAAAGGAAACTGAAAATAGGACGGCTGGTACTCTTGCAACAACTGTAATAGGGCTGATGAAGGGTGCTACGTTTTTTAGAGTACATGATGTAGACGAGAATGTTGATGCAATAAAGGTTACCAAATCAGTTTTGGAGGAGAGACAATGGATTCGATAAAAATTGATGGAATTGAGTTTTATGGTTATCATGGAGTTTTGGAAAGTGAAAAAACTCTTGGTCAAATGTTTTCTGTTAATTGTGAGTTTTTTATGGATACCTCTAGGATTTATGATGATATAGAAAACACAGTGAATTATGCTGATGTTGCAATTGATATAAGGGAGTTTTGCGAAAATAATAGATATGATTTACTAGAGGTGCTGTGCAATGATTTATCGAAATATATTCTCTGCAAATACGATAAAATATGTGAATTGAAGCTGAGCATTGAGAAGCCTCATGCACCAATTCCTACAAAGTTTTCCAATGTATCTATAAATATTCATAGAAAACGAGTTATCGCATATCTTGCAATAGGTTCAAATCTGGGGGATAGAGAAAATTTTTTGAGCATGGTTTTCGACGAAATACAAAAATGTAGCTACATTAAGGAGATAAAAAGATCTAGCTTTATCGAAACTATTCCATATGGAGTTGAAGATCAGCCAGATTTTTTAAATGGAGCTGTAAAGGTAGAGACTATATTCACGCCATTTGAGCTGTTGGATTTTTGTAAAAATACGGAGAGATTAGCAGGAAGAAAAGCTACGAGAAGATGGGGAGAAAGAACTCTTGATGTAGATATTATTTCATATGGTGATGAAGTGGTTAATGACGAAAATTTGAAAATACCTCATGTGGAGATGCATCTGAGAGATTTTGTTTTAAAGCCTCTATTTGAAATTGAACCATACTACTATCATCCAGTGTCAAAAAAATATATCAGAGAAATGCTGATGGAGATAAAATAAGAATTGGAAAAATTATTATAAAGTAAGTATGCGGCATTATATAGATTATTGAAAAGGGGGTTGATTGGATTGGAAAATATAAAGAAGATGAAGGACCTCGTGGAAATTTCAAAGATAGTAACAGGCTCAGATAATTTCTATGAGATTAAAGATATAGTAATCAAGAAAATGTTGAGTGTTGTTCACCCTACAAAAGCATGTGTCAATCTATTCTATGGCGATGATTATTCATATGCACATCTGGTTTGTTCTGCAACACTTGACTATATACCTACTCTTTTTCCTCAAAACGAGGAGTATGGATCAAAGATAGATTTCGATTTGTATCCGAAGTATATTCATGAAGCTGTCAGAGAAAAAAAGCAAGTTATCGTTGAAAATATATTTGAATACGAGGGTGCAAAGGGCGAAGAAATGATGGCATTAAATGAAAAATATGTTGGTAGAGCAGTTTTTCCATTTGTACTAGAAAATAGAACTATCGGATTTATGTCATGCTATATAATGAAGGGTGAGAAACTGGAGCAGGATGACATAGATTTTATTTCGCAAGTTGCATCATTATTGACGCTGTCCATTTCGATTACCGAAAAAAATGACGGTATCAATAAGCTAGTAGATAAGCTGAGAAGCTCCATGAATAATATTAACAAAGCTTCAATGGAAATATATTCAACGAAAAATTTGGACTACTATTTGAATAAAATGACCTCTGTGCTTTTGGAATCATTAAATAGTGAGTTTACTTTCATTAGAATGGTAAAAAAGGATTCAGAGGATAATATTGAAGAAAATGTAATAGATGTTGTTAGACCGAATTCCGAAAAGGCTGAATTTTCAAGTCTGGTAACACATATTCTGAATTCAAAAAAGAATGTGGAGGTAAATAATAACGGGAATTTTTCTATGATAGATGGCGGTGTTGCCAAGTGCTATCTATACAAGAAGTTCATCATAGACTCAAAGACGGAATTGGTTGTGGGATGTATTGGCAGTGCTGAATACTCAAATGACGATAGAAAGACAATCTCTATATTAGCAAGGCAGATTTACTTAAATATCCAGACTTATGAGCACATGAAGATTGAAGAAAAGCATAAGGATATTGAAAATGAATTGTCAATATTGAAGAAGCAGCAAAAATTGATAATGGATTGTTGTAGTGATGGGAATTTTGGCAATAAGGAAATGTATTTCTATCAAGAGTCGGCAAAGGTTGTTGGTGGAGATTTCTATAATGCAATTGATTTGGGTGACAAGGTCGTATTCATTGTAGCAGATGTTATGGGTCATGGGGTTGCATCAAATTATATTGTTGCACTTTTAAAGGGTGCTTTTAACATTTTGATAAGATATTCTGATTCACCAAAGGAAATTTTGAGAAATTTAAACCAGTATATCTATAAGGAATTTGATGAAATCGGAATGTATGCTACAGCTCTTGTTGGAATTTTCGATAAATACAATGAAAAAATGACCATTTCAAATGCCGGACATTACTATCCTATAGTCATTGATAAAAAAGGCAGAAGCGTAGACATATCGGATGGAAAGCAGGGATTGCCAGTAGGTGTGCTAGAAAATTCTTCATACAATGAGATAGAAATCAATTTGGATGATAAGGAGAGTATTTGCTTCTTCACAGACGGTATCTTGGAGATGAAAAATAATTTGGGCAAGGAATTTGGTCTTGAAAGATTGGAAAGATTTTTGTTAAAAAATATTAATAAAAACAAGGAGAATGTCATTAGAAAAATTAAAGATGAGATTCAGAATTACAGTTCAAATCGTGAAAAGCAAGATGATATTTTGGTTGTGTTTTTTAAAAATAAAACCGAGAATTAGTTAAATTAATTACATATACACAATAAAGATAATGATTTAACAAAGAAAACAGAATATTAAAAAAATATGTTTTGTATAAGTTGATTTTTTAGTTTTTTTTTAGTATAATTAAGTTTGATAATTGATGGGTTTTCATTTTAAAAGAGAGAATAACTCCACCAATTTCATGAACTAATACAAATATCGAGTATTATCAATTGAAAAATCCAAGAATTCAAGGATGTCGTGTGCTTGTTTTTAATTTTTGAATAAGTTTCGATTTGATGCTCAGTATTTTATAAAAATTATAGTTTATATTTGTTATTCTTTAAGGAGGAATAAAGTCATGGCTAAATTTATGAAAACAGTTGATGGTAATACTGCTGCAGCGCATGTATCTTATGCGTTTACTGATGTTGCGGCAATATATCCAATCACTCCATCTTCAACAATGGCTGAAGTTGTTGACGAATGGGCTTCACAGGAAAGAAAAAATATTTTCGGTCAGGTTGTAAAAGTTGTTGAAATGCAATCTGAAGGTGGTGCTGCAGGTGCATTCCACGGTTCATTAGCCGCTGGTGCTCTTACTTCTACATACACAGCATCTCAGGGTCTACTTTTAATGTTACCAAATATGTATAAGTGTGCTGGTGAGTTATTACCAGGTGTATTCCACGTTTCTGCACGTGCTCTTGCATCTCAAGCACTTTCTATATTTGGAGATCATCAGGACGTTATGTCAGCAAGAATGACTGGTTGTTGTCTATTGGCTTCTGGTTCAGTACAGGAAGTTGCAGATATCGCTCCAGTTGCTCATTATGCTGCAATTGAAGGAAGACTTCCATTCATTCATTTCTTTGATGGATTTAGAACTTCTCATGAAATTCAGAAGGTTGAATTGTTAGAAAATGAAGATTATGCAAAGCTATTAAACTTTGATGCTGTAAAATCTTTCAGAGATAATTCATTATCTCCTAACCATCCTGTAACTAGAGGTACTGCTCAGAATCCTGATATCTACTTCCAGACAAGAGAAGCTTCAAACAAATTCTACAATGATATGATAGGAATTGTTGAAAAATACATGGATAAGATGTCAGAAGTTACTGGTAGAAAGCACTCATTGTTTGATTACTATGGAGCAGAGGATGCAAAATATGTAATGGTAGCTATGGGTTCTGTTACGGAAGCTGCTGAAGAATTAATAGATGTATTAAACGCAAAGGGTGGAAAATACGGTTTAGTTAAAGTTCATCTTTACAGACCTTTCTCAACTGAACATTTCTTAAAAGTAATGCCTAGCACTGTTGAAAGAATAGTTGTTCTTGATAGAACAAAAGAACCAGGTGCAAATGGAGAACCTCTATACCTTGACGTTAGAGATATATACTACGGACAGGAAAATGCTCCAATGATAATTGGTGGTAGATATGGATTAGGATCAAAAGATACTATACCAACTGATCTAAATGCTGCATTCCAGAACCTAGTTTCTGATGCTCCAAAGAATAGATTTGTATTAAGCATAGTTGATGATGTAACTAATCATTCACTAGAAATAACAGAAGAAGTTAAGATAGCTCAGCCAGGTACAGTTAGATGTAAATTCTGGGGACTTGGTTCAGATGGTACTGTTGGTGCTAACAAGCAGGCTATCAAGATTATAGGTGATCACACTGATAAGTATGTTCAGGCTTACTTTGATTATGATTCAAAGAAATCTGGTGGTGTAACTATGTCACACTTGAGATTTGGTGATACTCCAATCAGATCTACATACCTATTGGACGAAGCTGACTATATAGCATGTCATAAGCAGAGCTATGTATACCAGTATGATGTAATCAAGGGCTTAAGAAAAGGTGGTACTTTTGTATTAAATACAATATGGTCTCCTGAAGAACTTGATGTTCATCTTCCAGCTTCATTGAAGAGATATATAGCAAGAAATGATATCAAATTCTATACTTTAGATGCTGTTAACATAGCAAAGGAAATAGGATTAGGAAATAGAATAAATATGGTTTGTCAGGCTGCCTTCTTTAAGCTAGCTGAAATAATTCCAACAGAAGATGCTGTTAAGTACTTAAAAGATTCTATTGTTAAGACTTATGGTAAGAAGGGTGACAAGATTATCAACATGAACTATGCTGCTGTTGATAAGGGAATAGATGCTCTTGTTAAAATAGATGTTCCTGCTTCTTGGGCTGATGCTGTTGATAGCAATGTTGAAGCAAGCAACGAACCAGAATTCATCAAAAATATATTAAGACCTATGACTGCAGTTGAAGGTAATGGATTACCAGTATCAGCTTTCAACGGTAGAGAAGATGGTCACTTCCCAGCTGGTACAGCTGCGTACGAAAAGAGATGTATAGCAGTTGACGTTCCTGAATGGCAGATAGATAACTGTATTCAGTGTAACCAGTGTTCATTAGTATGTCCTCATGCTGCAATCAGACCATTCTTGTTGACTGAAGAAGAATTGAAGAATGCTCCAGAAGGATTTACAACTAAGAAGGCTGTTGGTAAGGGATTAGAAGGCTTACATTACAGAATTCAGGTTTCTGCTATGGATTGTACAGGTTGTGGAAACTGTGCAGATATCTGTCCAGCAAAGAATAAAGCATTAATTATGATGCCGATGGAAGAACAGAAAGAGCAACAAGAAGCTAATTGGTATTTTGCAACTGATTTCAGCAAGGTTTCTGCTAAACCAAGCGTGATGCCAGCTACAACTATTAAGGGATCTCAGTTCAAACAGCCACTTCTTGAATTCTCAGGTGCTTGTGCAGGTTGTGGTGAAACAGCTTATATCAAGTTGGCTACTCAGCTATTTGGTGATAGAATGATGATAGCAAATGCTACAGGTTGTTCTTCAATCTGGGGTGCTTCAGCTCCATCAACTCCTTACACAGTGAACCACGAAGGTAAGGGTCCATCATGGGCAAACTCATTATTTGAAGACAATGCTGAATACGGATATGGTATGTATTTGGCTGTTAAGCAGTTAAGAGAAAAGGTTAGAGATCTAGCTGTAGAATTAGCTGCAGTTGTTCCAGAAGCTGACAAGGCAGTTGTTACTGAGTTCGTTGAAAATATGAAGAATGGTGAAACTACTGTTGCAACAAGTGCTGCGTTTGAAGCATTGGTTGATAAATATGCTGCTGAAGGAAACTTCGCTGAATTAGTAAAAGAATTAGTTGAATTAAAAGATTACTTCGTTAAGAGATCTCACTGGATTCTTGGTGGAGACGGTTGGGCTTATGATATCGGATACGGTGGACTTGACCATGTTCTTGCATCAGGAGAAGATGTGAATGTACTTGTATTTGATACAGAAGTTTACTCTAATACAGGTGGACAGTCTTCAAAGGCTACTCCAGTTGCTGCTATGGCTAAGTTTGCTGCTGCTGGTAAGAGATCTAAGAAGAAAGATCTTGGTATGATGGCTGCTACTTACGGTAACGTATATGTTGCTCAGGTTGCTATTGGTGCTGACAAGAACCACTTCTTAAAAGCAATGATAGAAGCTGAAAAGCATGACGGTCCATCATTAATAATAGCTTATGCTCCATGTATCAACCACGGATTAAAGAAGGGTATGGGTAAGACAGTTGAAAATGAAGATGATGCTGTTAAGAGTGGATACTGGCATCTATACAGATTCAATCCAAGCTTGAAAGAAGAAGGAAAGAATCCATTTACACTTGATTCTAAGGAACCAACTGAATCATTCAGAGAGTTTATCATGGCACAGAACAGATATGCTTCTATAGCTAAGATGTTCCCAGAAGAAAGTGAAGAATTATTCGCTTTAGCTGAAAAGAACGCTAAGGAAAGATATGAAGGATACAAGAGAATGGCTGAAATGTATTAATATTTTGTTCCTGTATGGGATAGAGTATTGATATGACATTCTACTAGTCTTGAATATATAATATTTAACAGAAACGGGCTGACCTTTTAGGTCAGCCTATTTTGGTTGCATAATATTGGTTGTATAATATTTAGCGTTGATGGTAAAAATTATACAACCATTTTAATTGTAGTTCTGATATAATTAAAAGTATATTATTAATGAAAGTACACATAGATAATAGAGTTATATTTGAAACTAAGTGAAAGGTTTGAAAAAGATAAAAATTAGGATTTGATGCAGATAAATTATCTGATAGTAAGTTTATTGGAGATTTGACAATGAAAAAAATGATAAAAAAGAATAAAAATAATATAATATTATATCTTCATATTTTACTACAAATAGTTTTAGTAATGACAACTATTTACTTTGCTCAAAATATATCTAAAACAAATTTTTATGTTTTTGCATTGATAATTATGTCTTTAGGAAATGCGATGAATTATTATTTGTTTTTGGCAAATAGAAGGAGTAAATTTATTGAGCAAGGAAGTTTTATTAGTATAATATCGTGCTTTTATATTTTTACAAATATATTAATTCTCAGTCGCCTTAGCAATTGGGACATCAATATTGTATATTGTTTTTTATTTATGATAATAATAGTGTTTTACACGAAACTATATACAGAAAATTTGGTATTCTTGAATAAATATTATAAGTTAATAGTAGTTTATACATTATTTTTATATGTTTCAAAGTTATTTTCTTTAAATATATTTATAACTATTTATCAAGGTACCTATTTTTTTATTGGAATTTTTCCTATTTATATAATTACAAAGAATAAGGAAAAATTAAAAAAGTTTGGGAAATATAGCTATAAATGTTTGTTTATAATGGTTTTGATTTTTTTAGCGATCATAATATCACAATATTTTATACCTATAGTAGATTTTAGTGCAACAAATATTGATGTATACATGACATTATTTTTCTTAGAATTAATTAAATTATTCTTAGAATTTAGTTATTTAAAAAAAATAAACCATTTACACTTAAATGAATGTAGCCGATGGTATATAATATTTTGGTTTATGTTATTAAATATAATATCATTTGTGTTAACTAAAGATGTGCTTATGACTCTTATTTTCTCAACAGAAATTGTACTATTATTCGTAATGACAAATAAATTAAGAGTTGTTGAAAATAATAAAGATTCTATAAATTTATCTACTGCGTACTTCAATTTAAATGAGATTATCGACAAACAAGAAGACCTGTACAATGAAAGAATTATTAGTTTTTTACATGATGAAATTTTACAATATATAATTGTTTCACTAAGACAAGTAAAGGAGGAAAATATTATAGAAAATAGAAAAAATATTATTAACTTATTGCAAGAAACGATAAATAAAATTAGGGGGGAAATAAATCTATATAAGCCAAAAATTAAAGGAGGAGAATATTTGTGTGATACTTATATTACTTTAATTGATGAGTTGAAAGATAGATTTAAAAATGATGAAATCTTAATTGACTTTAATTGTTATAAGTCATTAGATTTAGTTGAACCTTATGCCTCAGTTATTTACAAGTGTATTCATGAAATAGTTATTAATATTTTCAAGCATTCAAAAGGATTTTATTCTGAGATAAATCTTCATCAAAGTGAAGATAAGATATTTTTAACCTCAGTTAATTATGGAGACTATATGGATATAGAAGCTAATAAAAATATAAAAAATGTTGGACTAAGGATTCTAGAATTAGAAGTTAAAAAACTAGGTGGAAAAATAGATATAAAAATGAATCCAAATAATTTTTTGGAGGAGGGGGAATCTAGTGTATCTATTGGAATAGAGATACCAATGAAAAGAGAGGTGATTTATGAAGATTTTATTAATCGAAGATCATAAACTGTTAGCAGATAGCTTGAAAGATAGTTTGGCAAAAACAAAAGGATTTGAGGTCCTTGTATTAAAAGATATTAGGGAGCTTGACTATATCTTAAGAAAGGATGCGTTTGATGTAGTTCTCATGGATATAAACTTAAAAGGACTTACAAAAAAAGAACAGGGGCTGGAAATTAGCGAAAGATTAATTAAAGAGTATCCTGGTATCAAAATAGTTATTTTGACAGGCTATAATTTAAAGTACTATCAAGATTTAGCAAAAAGTATTGGCTGCTATGGATTCATCTCTAAGGAGGTTGACACACAGGTATTAATAAAGAAACTTGAGGTTATTGTTGATAATGATAAAAAGGTATTTCCAATAAGTTATAGTAAGATAGAAGAATTAAGTCCGAATGAAATAAATATCATTCGATTATATTCTAGTGGACTTACCAGAGAAGATGTAGCTAAAGAATGTTTTATATCTCTTAGATCTTTGGCTGTAAGTTTAAATAGGATTTATAGAAAATTAGATGTGAAAAATTATCAAGAAATGACAAAGAAGGCTAGAGAACTAGGATATATAGATAGTTTTTAATTAGTAAAAGGATGAATAAATAGGGGCTGACTCATAAGAGCCCTAAATAAAATACACGCCCACATTCTCCTTGCATGGAAATGAATGTGTAGCGTGTATTTTTATTATGCACAAAAGTTAGCAGATTTTTTTATTTAAATCTGTTATTATTGCCTTGTGAGGTCTATATGTTTAGGTAACTTTGTTTAAAATAAAAAGGGGGAGAAAATGGAGTTTAGAAGGGATCGAAGAAAATATTTCTCCAGTCGCTTGAAGAGTTATTGGAGACGGATTTATTAATTATTACAGGTTACTAGAAAACGATGAAAAGTTGTTGAGAGAGTATATAGAAAAATATGAGTTTGAGTAGGTGAAAAAAATGAATATGTATATCAAGAACTTAAGTAAGTCATATGGTGAAAATTTTGTTTTAAAAAATATTTCTACAGAGATAGGCAACGGAATTTATGGATTTTTGGGAGCGAATGGGGTAGGAAAAAGCACTCTTTTTAATATCATCTCAGGATATATAAAAGCTACGTCAGGTGAAATTTCTTTCAATGGAGAAAAACCACGAGTTGGATTTTTGCCTCAGCAATTTGAAGGTTATCCAGAGATGACAGTCCAAGAATTTTTGCAATATATGGGATTTGTTAAAATGGGTAAAGAATCTAAAGGTATATTATCAGACATAAATAAACAACTAAAGATTTTTGAACTTGAGGATAAAAAAAAAGTTAAATTAAAAAATCTATCTGGTGGTCAAGTTCGAAGAGTTGGTTTAGCACAGGCATTTTTAGCAGATCCACATCTAATACTTTTAGATGAACCAACAGCAGGCTTAGATCCATCTCAAAGGAATTATTTCAAAAATTATCTTGTAGAAAAATCACAAGAGAAAACGATTTTGCTATCTACTCATATAGTGAGTGATTTAGAATTTATAACTAAAAAGTTGTATGTGTTAAAAAATGGATCTTTTGTTATGGAAGGAAAAGAAGAGGAGTTAATTTCTCGAGTAGATGGTAATGTTTGGGAAGTAAAAATCAACAAACAAGATGTATATACAAAACTCAAACATATTACTATATCAGAAAGTTATGAACAAGAGGATTACTATGTTATTAGATATATTAATAGTAAAGATATTATAGAGGGGTCAAAACAAGTTAAACCAACTTTGAATGACGTTTATTTATATAATTTTAAAGAAGAAGGTTTTACAAATGAAATATGAAATTAAAAAAATTCTTACAAGAAAATATAATAAAATAATTTGGGCTATACTTTGTATTGTAGTTATTTTTGTTGGAGTCATACCTGTTACAACAGTTTCAACGATAGTGGATGTTAATAGTTCTAATTTAGTCAAAGGTAGAAAAGCTGTTCAGTTGGAACAAGAGCGTTATAAAAATTCTGAAGGAGAGTTAACGGTTGAAAAGATTAGTGCATTTATTGATAAGATAGATGATTTTCCGAGTGATGAACAAGCTTATTCTAATTTGTCGATTAGTGAACCAGCGATTTTGAAAGTTTTATCATACGCTTATTCAACTTCTGATGGAAGTTTTATGGCTGAAGCTAAAAAAACAAGAGGAAGAGATTTTTATGAGAAAAATAAAGATCAAATAAAAGGCTTAATATCAATTAATGAGGATAATTATAAGACAGATGAAAAACAAATTATCATGGATAAAGCACAAAATTTAAAAACTCCTTATAACATTACTTATGCGAAACAATGGAATCTATTATACAAAAGCTTTGGTTTGCTATATATGATTATGACATTTATCATCATAGTACAAATTTCTTCTGTATTTTCCTATGAAAAAGAAATATCAATGGATAAGATTCTAATGTCGAGTGCTAGAAATAGAGGGCAAATAGTAAATAATAAGATAAAAGCAACAGTTTTATTTATTTCGATCCAGTGGTTGATATCATCATTTATTCTTGTTGCTATTTTTGGGGTTAATTTTGGATTTTCTGGATTTTTCTCTCAAATACAAATAGAATATTTTACAAGTATATATAACTTGACCTTTGGGGAAGCTCTTATTTTAGAAATAATATTAGGTCTTTTGACACTGATGTCTATAGGATTATTAACTATAGTAATTAACTATTTTAATGAGAATACTGTTAAAACATTGTTGATTTCAATTGTAATTACATTTGTACCAGTAATAGTGTTAAGATTCCCTAATCTTAGCTATACATTACGTCGTTTCATTGAGACATTACCTATATTTGGAGGCAATATCCACAGCAACATACTGACACTAAATGTATATCAAGTGTTAAATATTCCAGTATTACGTACAACAAAGATATTATTGAATACTCTTATTATATCGATTGCCATATTCTTAGTTCTACAGTTTAAGGCTAAATCTTTGAGGAGGAAGAAATGATTAGTGAGTTCAAAAAAATCAATCAAAATCAAATCATAATAGTTTTATCTTTGTTTTGTATTTTGATATCTATTGTATTACCTCTTTTCTTTATAAATGGTTATGAGACATATGGTTATTCGTCGGGAAAAGAAGTGAATATTGTTGGATTAGAGGGATTAAAGTATAAGAAGAATCAAGTAAGAAAAATATCTGGCTATATAGATCAAGAAAATATTCAAGAAATTCTTGAATATGCCAATAAATTTTCGTCAGATAACGATACGGACTATATGAAAACAGAACAAAAATATCCTGGCATGTATTATTTTTTACAAAATGCCTATTCATCATATGGTGAAGAGAACTCTTTTTCCATTAAAGATATAGATTCAAATGAAACATTAAAAGAGGCTCAAAAGAATAAGGTGAAAACAAAGATGTATGCATCTGGGGAGTCTTTACAACCTTCTGAAGAAGAAGTGAAAATCTTTGAGCTTTTAGAGAAAAATGACAATCCTATAAGATTTGACTTTGTAGATCAATGGCCGATTATTATCAAAAGCTTGATATTTACTTATGGTGCTATAATTTTTTTGGCAATTATAATGGCAAGTCGTTTGTTTTCTGTTGAGAAAAATACAAAAATGGATAAAATAATTAATCAACGAAACGTAGAAGTGAAACAAAGGATCATTGTCAATAAATTAAAAATGTTTTATGGGTATATTTTACTGGTATTTTTGTTATGTACACTTACAATTTTTGCAATAGTTCTTATTCCTTTAGGTATTCAAGGGATAGAAAGTCAAATTCAAGTTATTCCAGATTTATTTTCTTCAATATATTTATGGAGTATTGGCGAAATGATAAGTAAGTATATATTAGGTGCTTTTTTGTCTATATGTGCAATAGGAGGATTTGGAATTTTAATTAACTATATCACTAAGAATGATTTAAGTACATTCATGCTGACAATTTGTTTTTCAGTTTTTCCAATAATACTTAAATCTTCTTTATTAAATTCGTATAAATTAAGTAAAATTATACAGATTTTTCCTGTACATGGAGTTAATGTTTTAAGTTATATGGATAGTTTGTCCATATATTCTTTAGGAGACAAAGTATTTCTTCCATATTATTTGATTTGCCTAGTCTCCATTGTTATATTTATTATGTCAAATTATATTATACTAAGAAAATCGAAAATGAACTGAAGTAACTTATGTTGGTAACCCAAATAGTTCAGTGCTATATTTGTATATACAGGGTGTTATAAGTGTGATTTTTATAATTGTAACAGGTTATCTTAAGACTAAAAGTCCTTATTTTTTACAGGCAATTAGAAAGATTTGATTTAACATTTAGTTGTGATATATTTCTGCATACATATGATTTCTAAAGTTATATTTTGTGTAAAATAATATGGTGTATGAGCGAAAACTTTTAATGATAGAAAAGTATTTCGCTCTTTTTATGATATCTCTCTTTTTCTTGTTGTAATTTACAATTAAACATTAATTTGATATTATAGTTATAGCTACAATACAAAGGCAGTAATCTGGCAATCAAATATGTAAACGAGAATGAAATAATCCCCAATATTTTTGCCGTAATGAACGAAAGAATATTATAAATTAACCAGAATTGGTCAAGAAAATAATGTGCAGGTTTTCAACTTTATAACAAAGAATACAATTGAAGAAAAGATATTGAAAATGCAAGATGCGAAAAAAGAGTTAAGCGATTTATTTGTAGAAAATTCTTCTGGTGGATTTGCTAGCCTGAGTAAGGATGAGCTGTTAGGATTGTTTAGCTTGGATTAATTAATATAGTTTGGAGTAAAAATGAATTATAAAATAAAGGATCTGGTAGCATTATGCACATCAGGCTCAAATATTCACAATGAAGATGCGTGTGGATTCAAGGAGAATATTGCTTGGGTAATCGATGGTGCTACTGGTTTAAATGGGAAAAATTTTATGCCATCAGAGACCGATGCCAGATGGTATTCGCTCTGGTGGGATAAATATTTGAGAGATAATATTACAGACAATATTTCTCTAGAATTGTTGATAAAAAGAGGAATACGAGAAATAAGAGCTGAGTTTGAGCGAAATTTAAGTGATAGCCATGGGTTGGGCTTTGAGGATATTTTAAAACTAGATTATCCGTCAGCTTCGATTGCCTTAATAAGACTAAATGAGGACAATATGGAATATTTTGTACTTGGAGATTGCAGAATTTACACAGATAACTCTTGTATTCCTAAAATCGCTGATGAAACAATTTCAAATTTTGATAGTCAAGTTTTTGAGTCGATGAGAAATCTAAATGACTTTGGTTATATTAATTTTGCCGAAATCAAAGAGAGGGTAATGGATCAAATAATTGAAAATAGACTCAAAAATAATATAGAGGGCGGATATTGGATTCTAAGTTTTGATGAAAAGGCTGTTGACAATGCTGTATGTGGAATTTGTAAAATCAGTGAGAATATGAAAGTGTTGATGGCTAGTGATGGATATTATGCCATTTGTGACAAGTATGGAATCTTTGAAGAGAAAGATTTGTTGAAATTGTCTTTTGATAGAGGTATAGTATCATTGTTTGATGCACTGAGAAAGTTTGAAAATAATGAAGATAAGGTGAGATTTATCCCAAGATTTAAAAAAATGGATGATTGTACGTGTCTGATGTTTAAAATAGATAAGGAATAGATGGAGGTTGATATGAAAGTATTACATATTAGTGCTCAAAAGCCAGATTCAACCGGAAGTGGCATCTATATGAGTGGAATAATAAATGGATTTAGAAAGAAAAATATAGATCAGGCATTGATAGTGGGGATAGATATAGCTGATAGCGAGCAGGCAATATTAGAAAAATTCGATGGAGAGGTTTCTCTATATCCATTAAAATATAATAGTGAGGTGCTTGATTTCAATGTACCTGGAATGAGCGATAATATGCCGTATCCTAGTACCAGATATAGAGATATAACAAGTTATCAGGCAGCTAAAATGAGAGAGGAATTTTCCAAGCTATTGATGGATGCTGTTGATAAGGAAAATCCAGATGTGATTATATGTCATCATTTATATTATATTTCCGCAATAACAAGAGAGCTATTGCCGAATAAAAAAATCTATGCAATTTGCCATGGAACCTGTATCAGGCAATTAATGAGTAATGATTTTATGAGAGATTACGTCATTGAAAAAATTGGGCAATTAGATGGCGTATTTGCACTTCATAATGAGCAGAAAAGAACTATAGAGAAGCTATTTGTAATTGATGAATCAAAGGTAAAGATAATTGGAAGTGGATATGACAGTTCTATTTTCAATAATAAAATGATAAAAAAATCTGGGAACATCAAAATATCTTATGCTGGTAAAATATCTTGTAGCAAGGGGTTGATTCCGTTTATTAATGCTTTGAACAAAATTGATATTTCAGAAGATTATATTGATATTGTCTTTGCAGGTGGTGCCAGCGATTGTGATGAATTAGAAGAAATAGTAAATTTGGCAAAAAAGTCATGTCATAAAATTGATTTTGTCGGAAAAATTGACCAGCAAGAGTTGGCGGATTTATTCAACTCAAGTGATATTTTTGTTTTGCCATCGTATTATGAAGGTTTACCTCTCGTTATTCTTGAAGCATTGGCATGTGGATGCTATGTTATTTGTACCAACACTGATGGACTGGAAGAATGGTTGAGTGATGATATTAAACGCAGTGGGATGTTTGACTTGGTAGAATTACCTGAAATGCTTGATATTCAAACTCCAGTTCTTGAACAGGTGGAAGGCTTTGAAAATAGATTGAAATTCGCATTGGAAAAAGCTGTTGATTATAGAAAAAGTAGCAGAGATAAGTTTTTGGATATAAGCAATCTGTCGTGGGATGGTTTGTCCGAGAGATTATTGGTTTTGATAACTGAAGATCAATTGTTATAATAAGTGACTTGATTACGAAGAATTAGTAGTAAAATATTATTTTTAGTAACTGACAATCAATTGTTATAAAAAAGTGGTTGTAGTTTGAAAAAATGTGGTTGTAGTTTGAAAAAAGTTGTTGTAGTTCGAAAAAAAGTTGTTATAGAATTGGGTGTTATAATGAGTAATGGTATTTTTAATAGAAATACATTTTGTATTGTGGATTACAGAATGGATGAAAAAATAAAACAGACTTTATTTGATTGTGGAATTTCCAAAATAATACCATCCTTTAGGAATGATAAGGTGTATGATGCTATAAATGGACATGTAGATATTTCACTTTATTATGATGGAAGTGTATTCATATCTGCTCCAGAGGCGTTTGATTATTACGATAGCTTTTTTATCGAGCTTGGCATAAAAAAACCACTGCTAATGGGAAGAAAAACTCTCTCAGAGAAATATCCAAACAACGTTTTTTACAATGTTTGTAGCGTGGGCGGTGTTCATATTGGAAACTTTGATTTTACAGATGAATCCATTTCTGATAGAATAAATAAGGTAAATTGCGATTCGAAAGTAATAAATGTCAAACAAGGATATGCGAATTGTTCAATTCTTGCAGTAGACGAAAGATCATTTATTACAGCAGACAATGGAATCTACAAAAAATTGGTTGAAGAAAATTTTGATGTTCTAAAGATATCTAGTGGTGGTATATCTCTATTCGATATGGATTACGGATTTATTGGAGGTGCTAGTGCAACCTACAAAGAGTATGTATTTTTCTTTGGAGATTTGGACGAACATCCAGACCACGCTAGAATAAAGGAATTTGTAACTGAAAGGGGGAAAAAAATAATTTCATTGGGTAAAGGGAATTTGGTTGATTACGGTAGTATGTATATATTTGATAATATCTAGCAAGATAAATAATTGTTAGAAAACTAAATCAGAAATTCGTGCCACTATATTATGATGAACTAGATAAAATATGGGCTAGATAAAATATAAGCTAAATAAAAAACAAACTTCTCTAAAAAGATGGCAATGGAATTATTAATAATATGGATACAAGAATAATTATAAAAATATTAACAATGGCAGTTGTTGGAGGTATTATTGGTTATGTGACAAATGTCTTGGCTGTAAAGATGCTTTTTAGACCATTAAAACCGTTCAAAATGCCTATTTTTGGTTTTGAAATTGTGGGGTTGATTCCCAAGAGAAGAGCTGATATAGCAAAAAGCATCGGAACTACAGTTGGGGAGCAATTAATCGACTATGATGAGCTGATAAACAGTATGTTGAAGGAAGAAGACAAAAAAAATTTAAAGCGAGTCCTAAAAGAGAGGATTGCAGTGATAATCGAGGAAAAAGCTAGCTTTATTCCATTTTTATTTAGATCAAAGGTGGCTGAATTTGTCGATCAAGTGATCGAAAGTGAGTTCGATTCCGGAATTGATTCTTTGTTAGAAGTTGCAAAGGAAAAGGCGATTTCAAGAATTGATGTTGGAAAGATGGTAGAGGAAAAAATCAACGAGTTAGATTTGGTGGAATTGGAAAAAATAATTCTTGTGATTGCAAGTAAGGAATTAAAGCACATTGAGAATCTAGGCTTGTTACTTGGGTTTGTTATTGGTGTTGTTCAAGGTATTATTTCGGTAACTTTTTAGTAAAAAACTTAAATAAAAAACTATTGCAATCGAAAAAAATATGTGATAGAATTATAAAAAATAAAAATTTGCTATGAAAAAGGACAAGTAGAATGGAATACAGCTGACAGAGAGATGGGCCTTGGCTGGAAGTTCATTAGTATGATCTATTTGAAAACTACCTTTGAGCAGGACTTAGTAGCTATAGTGAAAGTGTCCGGTTGACTGCCTTAAAGTCTTTCGAGAGGGTATAATGTTAATTATGCCAACTTGGGTGGAACCGCGAGTATATCGTCCCAATTTTTTCGGGGCGATTTTTTTGTTGAAAAAAATCCCCTACATATAATGTATTAGAACAAATAAAATATAGTATGGAGGTAAGGTTATGTTAAAGATTGAATTAAGAGATGGCAATTTTGTAGAAGTAGAAGATGGCTCTTCACTATTTGATATTGCAAAGGGAATTAGTGACGGATTTGCTAGAAGTGTTTTAGTAGGTTCTATTGATGGTAAGCTTGAAAGCTTGAATAAAAAAGTTGAAAAAGACTGCAAGGTAAACTTTTTTAAATTCGATGATCCAGAAGGTAAAGAAGTATTTAGACATACTTCAGCACATATATTTGCTCAGGCGGTAAAAAGACTTTGGCCAGAAGCAAAATTGGCGATAGGACCAGCGATAGAAAATGGATTCTATTACGATTTTGATTTGGATTACAGACTAGTTCCAGAAGATTTGGAAAAAATAGAATCTGAAATGAAAAAAATTGTAAAAGAAGACCTAGCAATTGAAGGATTTGAAGTTTCTAGAGAAGAAGCAATCAAATTGATGAAGGAAAAAGGTGAAGACTACAAGGTTGAGATGATAGAGGAGCTTCCAGATGGAGAAGTGATATCTATGTATAGACAAGGTGAATTCGTTGACCTATGTAGAGGACCACATCTACAGAGTACTAAGAAGATAAAGGCGTTTAAGCTTCAAAGTATTGCTGGTGCATACTGGAGAGGTGACGAAAACAATAAAATGCTTCAAAGAGTATATGGTACTTCTTTTGAGAAGAACAAGGACTTGGAAGAATATCTAAAGATGCTGGAAGAAGCAAAGAAAAGAGATCACAGAAAAATAGGTAAAGAATTAGATCTATTTATGATTCCAGAGGAAGGACCTGGCTTCCCTCTATTTTTACCAAGAGGTATGGAGCTGAAAAAATCTCTAATGAAGTATTGGGAAGAAATTCATAGAGAAGACGGATATGTGGAAATAGAAACTCCAATTATCTTGAATAGAAAATTATGGGAAACTTCTGGTCACTGGTTCCATTATAAAGAAAATATGTATACTGTTCAAATAGATGAAGAGGATTATGCTATCAAGCCGATGAACTGTCCGGGTGCAATGATATTTTACAAGAGCAAGCCTCATTCATACAGAGATTTCCCTATGAGAGTTGCTGAAAGAGGTCGTGTACATAGACATGAGTTATCTGGAGCATTACATGGATTGATGAGGGTTAGAGCATTTACTCAGGACGATGCTCATATATTCATGCTACCTGAACAAATAAGAGATGAAATCAAGGGTGTCGTTAAGCTAATTGATAAGGTATATACAAAATTTGGATTTACTTACCATGTTGAATTGTCTACTAGACCTGAAGATTCAATGGGAACTGACGAAGAATGGGCAGTAGCAGAGGATGGATTAAGAGGTGCTTTGGAAGAGCTTGGTATGGACTATATAGTAAATGAAGGCGATGGTGCTTTCTATGGACCAAAAATTGACTTCCATCTAAGAGACTGTATAGGTAGAACTTGGCAGTGTGGAACAATTCAGTTGGATATGCAGCTTCCTCAGAGATTTGATGCTACTTACGTTGGAAAAGATGGCGAAAAGCATAGACCAGTAATGATTCATAGAGTATGCTTGGGATCTATTGAAAGATTTATAGGAATATTGATAGAAAACTATGCTGGAAAATTCCCAGTATGGTTGGCTCCATGTCAGGTTAAGGTGATTTCAGTTTCTGATAAATACAATGATTATGCAGAAAAAGTTAGAGAGGAATTATTCGCCAACAATATAAGAGTTGAATTGGACGATAGAGCAGAAAAGGTTGGTTTCAAAATTAGAGAGGCTCAGCTTGAAAAGATTCCTTATATGATAGTTGTAGGAGAAAAAGAAAGTGAAAATGGTTCAATATCTGTTAGATCTAGAGAAGAGGGCGAGTTAGGTTCAATGAATATAGCTGAATTTTTGGAAAAGGTCAATAAGCAGGTAGAAGATAGAGAAAATGTGAATTTTGACTTATTATAGAATATAGTATGTAAAAATTAATATTTAGCGTTGATGGTAAAATTTTCGATATTTATTATAAGATGAATTCGAAAGCCATTGACGCTATTTTTTTCTGAAAAATTGAAAATATATAATCGACATTGTTACTGTATAGAAGAAAATTTAAATAGAAAATTATCAATAACATACATATTGAAAATAAATATCTATTGACAATCGTTCTCCTCCTGCGTTAAAATATAATAAAAAAAGAGGGGTTTTTTATCTAAAAAAGGATTGAGAGGGGTTTATGCTAAATAGTTTTATAAAAAAAGAAATACTTGCTACAATATTGTTGCTTATAACAGTTCTATATAACACTATTATAAGTGATAATATAAATAATGTAATATTTTGTGTAATTCTATTCCTAATTTTTACAATTGGAAATTACATAACTTACAAAAAAACAAAAATGACTAAAAACATGGAGGGAACAACCCAAAAGTTTTAAAATCTAGAACAAATAAAAAATTAGGCAGCATCTATAGCACATTAAGTGTTATGGATGTTGCCTTTTTGAAAAAAATGATATTTTAGTATATCATATAGCAATTTTTATTTTAAATAATTCTAATAGTCTCGTGATTTTACAACAGGCTCACTTAGTGCTTCCAAGTAAATTTCTTTTGGGAATCCTACAATTCTAATTATTTCAAGCGCATTTGTGCTTCTAGCAGGACCTTTTTTTAGCTTGTAATCAAACTTCATATCGTCATTTTCAATCAGCTCACTAAAGTGATAGTTTTCAAAATGCTTTAGTGAAGAAATAAGCTCCAAGTCATGTGTGGCAATAAACATTGATGTGTCGTGTTTAGATAGGTAATTAAGGAGTGCAAATGTCGAGTTAATTCTTTCAACAGTATTTGTTCCTCTAAACAGCTCGTCCATTATTATCAAGTGTTTAATATCATTATTTTTTACAGAATCCACGATTCTTTTTACAGCTTTTGCTTCGGACATAAAGTAACTATCGCCGCTTGAAATATCATCTTCACTATTCATTGAACTTGTGATTTTATGTATACAACATCTAGCTGATTCCGCAAAGCATATTCCAAAAGTTTGGGCAAATATCTGATTGATGCCAATTAATTTTAGAAATGTTGATTTCCCAGAGGCATTTGATCCAGATAATATTATTTTGGGGTCACGCACAGTGATACTGTTCGGTACCGGTGATTTTAAGAGAGGATGGTATGTATTTTCGTAGTGAATTATGTCGCTATCCCATTTAACCTTGCAATGATTTTTGTTATAATCAAGGTAACTTGCCATGCCCAAAACAGCATCGAGTTTTCCGAGTTCCTCAACCAATATCCTGATATCATTTAAATGGTTATTAACCAAATCTCTAACAAGGAAGAAATTAATCGGTTCACTTAGAAAAAACATTGAAACCAAAGTAGATAACATAGACATTTCAGAGGTCATATCATCAAATGAAGCATATCTATATAGTTTAGAATTTAATTTATTGATATTATCTATAGTATTTGTTATTTTATTTATTCTATTGCAAAGAATGTCTGGTTTCAAGGTCTTTATTCTATTTGCGACTTGTATAATCTTTCCAATTTCTTTAAAGTTTTTCAAATGTGAGTAGATTTCTTTTTTTATTTTTTCACTTAGTACAATATTTGTCAATAATGAAATTATTAGCAATATTAGTGCAAATTCTTTTTCGAAAAAAAATAGTAATATGGAAAGGAGTGGAAGCGATCCTAATAAAATATATATTTTTGGATTAAATTCGCTTGGATCAATTCCATTTTCCAGAAATAGTGAAATATCTGTTTTTAAGTTTTCTCCAATGCTTGCAAGACTTTGTTTGATTCTTTTTGCTGTTGGTATATTTGATTTTATTTCACATATCTCATCAAATGTTGTTTCAATATCATCAATATTGTATTTGGGATTCTTAAGAAGATATTTAAGCATAACCGTTCCCAAATATGACTCGGTGTGATCTATTTCTGAAAGTAATAAATCCATATTAAAATCATTCCAAGTTTTATCATTGATTTCTGAGTTTTTTGATATATAATTTGACAACAAAATAACATTACGATTCTGTTCCTTCTCTTCTTTCTTTGTTCCCCAATTTGTATCTATAGATTTTTTTATATAGTTTGAATATCGTATTTTTAAGACTAAATTGTATATGGCAATGGAAATGAATAATATAAATGCGAAAAAAATAATCTCATACAATTTATCAATATTAGCAAAAAGTGAATCAAAATCTTTCATAAAATATCCTCCTATAATTCAGTTAGAAATATGTTAAAAAACAAAAGTATTCTCTGAGAATATTATATCATAATAATTTACTGGATACTACAATAGGTGAAATAATAGAGTATTATAGCGTGGTAGCTGTAAAAAATTATTATGCTAGATATTATTTATTTCAACAAAAAATGAAAATAGAAGCATCATATTATAGTAAATGACAAAACCTTTTAGTGGGGTATAATAATGGTACTTCTATTTCAAATTAAGTATTTTATGATAATTCCTATTTTTATAATTAATTATAAGTATTATGCTGCTTTTTTACTTTTTTGATAGTTAACCAACAAATTAGATTTAATTAGAATTGGTCTTAATGATACATATATCAAATTGGCTATTACAACTGTTGTTATTGCATTGAAGAATGTAACTCCTGCACTCAATTTTGCCAAAATTGTAGCCACATCTGCTGGTTGACCTATTATGTAGACTTTGTAAAAATAGCCAACAATTGGATCTGCTACAACATTAAAGCTCATCCCTACTATTGAAGCAATAATTGCCCATTTAATAATATATTTTTTGTCGTCGCTTTCATTTATTTTTGCGTATTTATGAGCAATTGCTCCAACAATAAGTCCTATACAAAGCTTTAAAATAAATGTTTTTGGAGCAACAATAATATATACTGGATCTAGTATATCGGCGATAGTCATACCGATAGCACCCGCTAAACCACCGTATACGCCACCTATTAATAATGCTGCCAACACCAAGAATACATTTCCAAAATGTATTGAAGTTGCGTCGCCACCTGGAACTGGAATCTTTATTTGCAAAAATGTGAAAGTCACAAAACAAAGTGCAGCTAATATTGCTGTTTGAGTAATCAAAGTAAGTTTTTCGTTTCTCATGTAATCCTCCTTATCAATTTTTTATTATCAATCTATAATTGTTGATGTGTTTTTTTAAAAACAAAACAATTACTACTTCATGATACAGATACAATTTTATATATTATTTCAAATAAAGTCAATTATAATGGTATTTTTAATGAAAAAAACAATATCGTATCGATACAATTTTCGGCTAATCATAACTTTAAAAAAAATGTTATAGAACCACACAAAATGTGGTATCATTAAATATATAAGAGAAATGTAGCTTAGAGAAAAGGAAGGGGAATGTGGTGTAAAGTTGCACCATGGTAGGTTTATGCAAAATAGAAATGATAAGTGCTGGTGTGGCAGCGAAAAAAAGTATAAGAAGTGCCACATGGAAATTGATGAAAAAATAAGAGAATTTGAGCTAAAAGGACATATCGTTCCTGATAGAGGTATAATAAAAACGCCTAGAGAAATAGAGATGATCAAGGCTAGTGCTATAGTAAACACAGGTGTATTGGACCATGTGTCTAAAAATATAAAGGTTGGTATGAGTACTGAGGATATCGATAAGCTGGTTTATGATTTTACAACTGAGAATGGTGCTATTCCAGCACCTCTTGATTATGAAGGATTTCCAAAGAGTTGTTGTACTTCGATTAATAATGAAGTTTGTCACGGTATTCCTGACAAGAACATTATTTTAAAGGAAGGCGATATTATTAACGTTGATGTTTCGACTATCAAGGATGGATATTTTTCCGATGCATCGAGAATGTTTGTAATGGAAGGTGCATCTGATGAAGCGAAAAAATTAGTTGATATTACTAAAGAGTGTTTGGAAGTAGGGATTGAACAGGTTAAGCCGTGGGGACATATAGGTGATATTGGAGCTGCCATTCAAGAATATGCGGAATCTAGAGGGTACTCTGTAGTAACTATGTTTGGTGGGCATGGAATTGGTAATGAATTCCACGAAGAACCTTTTGTTTCTCATGTGGGAGTGAAAGACACAGGTATGCTGATGGTTCCAGGAATGATTTTTACGATTGAGCCGATGATAAATATCGGAAAGCCTCAGGTTTATGTTGATAAGAAAAATGGTTGGACTTCGTACACAAAAGATGGAAGTCTTTCTGCACAGTGGGAACATCAGATATTGGTAACTGAGGATGGTTATGAAATAATCTCTTATTAAGAGAATTTAATCAATGAATCGGAGGTGTTGATATGGACTATAGTAAAATTAATCCGTACTCGAGAAACGGTAAAACATTGCTATTTACTAGCCAAGATGAGAGATCGTTAAAAGTACTGGAAGAAAAAGGAAGATTTATCAATAGAAAAATATACATTAAGGAACATATGGATGATATTTCTCCATTGATACTGATGTGTTATGATTGGTTTGTTGATGCTGCAAAGGAGAGAGTCTCAAAACCTGATGATGTGGAATATCAGATTTGGTGCTCTGTCAGCGCTAGGAATTGTATGAGACCATATGAAGGTGAAGTTGCCTACGTTCTTGAGGTTCCGAACGAGGAGATAATATATTTTGATGGATTGAAATGGGACTATGTTCTGAATTTACACTATGTTCCGACGAACGATGATGATTTGGAAAAATACAGGGCTGAAATCAAGGCAAAAGGATATAAAAATTCTTTTGAATTTATTCAAGGTCGCTATGCCAGACAGTACCCATTGGAAGAAAAACGAATAAAGGATAGTTGGGTTAGAGTATTCGATGTGGATAGCTGGAATATTTTTGGTGTTCAAGCAAATATCTGGGAAATAAAAAAAGAGTGGATTAAACATATTGTAAGACCAGGAGAATCAATACCTGAAGAATATATATTGGATTAGGAATGGCAATTTAATGCAATACCATAATTTGTATAGTAGTGTTTGATTAAAGCCTTATTGCTGTATTTGTTTAAATCTACGGACGATGAAATATATAGATAAATTTATTTTAGAGTGATTATTAGAGAAGATGTGAGAGGTTAAAAATGGAACAATTGTGTAAAAATATTTATTCCTTTCCTGTTGTATTGCCAAACAGCCCATTGAAGGCTATTCATATTTACGTGATAACAGGTGAAAATGGTAGCTATGTATTGGATACAGGGTACAATATGAAAGAGTCCAAAGAAAGTATGATTGCTGGTCTAAAGGAGCTTGGATTACAGATTAAAGATGTCTCACTGATAGTTACACATCTTCACTCTGATCATTCAGGCTTGATATCTGATTTTTACGAAGAAGGCTGCGATATTTATACGAGTGATGAAGATGGAAAATTGCTTGAAATTACAGCCACTGGAGAATATTGGAACAAATCGTTGGATTTGATAACAAAATATGGGATAGAAGAAGAGTTTGATGTTACAGATAATCCGGGATACAAATATCAGTTATCAAGTCAGTTTGAGTACACAGCTCTAAAAGAGGGTGATACTATTGATATTGGAGAGTATTGCTTTGAAGTTCTGGATTTGGTTGGTCACACTCCGGGACATATAGGCTTATATGAAAGAAAACATAAGATATTATTTTGTGCAGATACTATTCTAAACACAATCACCCCCAATATTACTTTTTGGGGATTTGAGTACAAAAATATGCTAGAAAGGTATCTAAATACAATACATAAATTGAAAAAACTAGATGTAGATTATTGTTTTTCAACACATAGAGATCAGGTGACAGACCATAAAGTAAGAATTGATGAAATTACAGAGCATCATTTTGAGAGATTGGCTGAGGTGTTTAATTCACTAGAGGATGGAAAAGAATACACTATTAGGAATATTGCGTCTAATATTACATGGAGAATCAGGGCAAATAGCTGGGATGATTTTCCGCCAGCTCAGAAATACTTTGCCTCAGGTGAAACAATGGCTCATGTGGAGCTATTGGTGAATTATGGATATGTCAATATGAGGGAAATCAATGGAGTGTTATATTTTTCGAAAAAGAAGAGTAATATTGACGATATAAGAGATAAGATTAATATTCAATCATAGTAAGTTTGTTATTGTAGCTTAGTTAATATGATATTTTAATTATAATTATTTAAATATGATATTTTTAAAATCATATTTTGAAAAAACATTGTGTTTAACGAATTTTATAAAAAATTCGCATAATAGCGAAAAAAACTATTGACATATATGTATAATATACTGTATAGTAGATTGGTAGAGAAAAACAAGTAGAATCCGTTCTCACCTTACGGCAATGCTTAGTAAGGTTAATAAGTTTATGCGTACAATATTTTTTTGTCGCTCAATTTGAACTTATGGCGGATTTTATAATCCGTCTTTTTTTATTTTAGTAAGTGTATTTTAAACGACAAGAAAGTAGAGGTGTTCTGTATTAGTAAGGAATTAGCAATCAATGAGGAAATCAATGTAAAGGAAGTAAGAGTATTATCTGAAACTGGTGAACAGTTGGGGATTATGCCTACGAAAGAAGCTTTGAATATCGCAAATTCAAAGAATTTGGACCTTGCAATGATATCGCCAAATGCTGAACCACCTGTTTGTAAAATGATGGACTATGGAAAGTTCAAATATGAGCAGGCAAGGAAGGAAAAAGAAGCGAAGAAAAAACAGAAGACTATTAATATCAAAGAAGTAAGACTTAGACCAGGTATTGGTGACAATGATTTGAAGACAAAGGCAAACCAAGCTGTTAAGTTCCTACAAAAGGGAGACAAAGTTAAGGTTGAACTGAGATTTAGAGGTAGGGAATTAGGTCACAAAGATATTGGTAAAGAAGTCATGCATAAGTTTATTGAAATGTTAAATGAGTTTGGAGAACCAGGAAAGCCCCCAAAATTTGAAGGGAATAATATGGTTGCAATAATAGATCCAAAGAAATAGATAATAATTGAGAGGAGGACTTTGTTATGCCAAAGATGAAGACACATAGAGGTGCAGCAAAAAGATTAAAAAGAACAGGAAGCGGTAAGTTGAAAAGAGCGAAGGCTTATAAGAGTCACATACTTACAAAAAAATCAGCTAAGACTAAAATGAACTTGAGACAATCTACATTAGTTAGTGATGGAGATGCAAGAAGAATAGCACAGTTATTACCATACAAGTAAGATTAAGGATACGGAGGATTTAAAATGGCAAGAGTAAAGAAGGGTATGAACGCCCATAAGAGACATAAAAAAGTATTAAAGCTTGCAAAGGGATACCAGGGATCAAGAAGTAAGCTTTACAAGACTTCAAACCAGTTCGTAATGAAGGCATTGAAGAATGCTTATATCGGTAGAAAGCAGAAAAAGAGAGATTTCAGAAAGCTTTGGATTCAGAGAATCAATGCCGCTTGTAGAATGAATGATATGTCATATTCTAAGTTCATGAACGGTCTAAAGAAAGCTGGAATAGAAGTAAATAGAAAGATGCTTTCAGAATTAGCTATTGCTGATCCAAATGGGTTTGCACAGTTAGTAGATGTAGCTAAGAAGAGCCTATAATTAGATATTTTGATTATTGACCTTGTAAATTTGGTTTCAAATTTACGAGGTTTTTTTATTTTTTAAAGTTCTAAACGAATTATTTTGTTTTTTAAATCTCTAAACATATATTGTAAAAACATATAATAAGTATAGATAATAACCATGATTATTATAGTTAAAAATCTTGCAAAGATAATCGCGATATGATAAGATTTCTATTAATAACAATAATGTATATTAATTTATTGTTTCTAATATGCAATTAAAATACAAACGGAGGTGCGTCATGTTATTAGAAATTGGAAATTTTTATGTCAAGGATGTCAAATTTGGAGAAAAAACTTCATTTAAAGATGGAGTACTGTTTATCAATAAAGATGAGGCAATTGATTTCATCGCAAAAGATGAGCATATAACAGATATTGATATTGAAATTGCGAAACCGGGTGAAGATATTAGAATAGTACCAATCAAAGAAGCTGTTGAGCCAAGAGTTAGGTTGGATGGAAAATCGTTATTTCCAGGTGTTACAGGTAATCTAAGAAGAGCAGGCGAAGGTCGTATTCATGCTCTTAAGGGATGCTCTGTAATGGGGGTAGGAATGCATTGGGGAAGCTTTGGTGATGGATTAGTGGATATGTCTGGAGAAGGGGCAAAATATTCATATTATTCAAATCTAATTAATATTTGTTTGGTAATAGATACCGATGAAGAGTTCGAAAGATATGAACAACAGAAGAAAAATCATGCCATTAGATGGGCTTGTCATTATTTCGCTGAATATTTGGGAGAAACTGTTAAATCTCTTGAACCTGAAGATCTTGAAACTTTTGAGTTTGAAGGTGTTACGAAGCGAAGTGACTCTGTTAATGAATTGCCTTCTGTAGTGTTGGTTATGCAGCCTCAGTCTCAGATGGAAGAGCTGGGATATAACGATCTTGTATATGGATGGGATATGAATAAATATTTACCTAGCTTTATGAATCCAAATGAAGTTCTTGATGGTTCTATTATTGGAGGTAGCTTTATGCCATGCTCTTCGAAATGGTCTACATACGATATGCAAAATTTCCCTATAATAAAGGAATTGTATAAAGAGCATGGGAAAACATTAAACTTCCTTGGTGTAATAATGTCAAACTTAAATGTATCTCTTGAGCAAAAAGAAAGAGCGGCAATTTTTGTTTCAAATATGGCCAGAACCTTGGGTGCTGATGGGGCGATAGTTGTAGAAGAAGGGTATGGTAACCCTGATGCCGATTATGTAAGATGTATTTGCGCATTGGAGGAAGTCGGTGTTAAGGTTGTAGGTATTAGCAATGAATGTACTGGTCGTGATGGAAAATCACAGCCACTAGTTGTTATGGACGAAGGTACGACAGCTTTGGTTTCAACTGGCAATGTTTCTGAATTAATCGAGCTTCCACCTGCGAAAAAAGTAATTGGAGAACTTCAGGCATTGGCTAGAGATGGTTTATCTGGAGGATGGTCAGGAGATGAAATACTTGGACCTTCTGTTAGAGAAGACGGATCTATAATTATGGAAAATAACGCTATGTTCTGTGGCGATCAGGTTGCTGGTTGGGCTACAAAAATCATGAGAGAGTTTTAAGGAGGTAAATAGCGATGACTAAGTGTATTCATTATATAAATCAATTTTTTGCAGGAATAGGTGGAGAAGAACTTGCAGATTATGAGCCTGAAATCAGAGAAGGAGTTGTGGGACCCGGATTGGCGTTGGAAAAAGCACTTGATGCAGATGTCACTCATACAATAATATGTGGAGATAATTTTATGGCAACTCATGAAGATGAAGCTGTCGGTAGAATTATTGATATGTTGAAAGATAAAGATTTTGAGATTTTTATTGCTGGACCAACCTTCCAAGCTGGTAGATATGGCTTTGCAGCAGGAAGAATCTGTAAGGCTGTACAAGAAAATTTTAAAAATGTAAAGGTATATTCATCTATGCACGAAGAAAATCCAGGTGTAGAAATGTATAAGAGTGAGATGATTATTTTTAAAGGTGGAAAATCTGCTGCTAGTATGAGATCAGATGTGAAAGCAATTGCAAAATATGTAAATAAAGTTTTTTCAGGTGAGCCATTACTTCCAGCAGAAGAAGAGGGCTATTACGGTAGAGGAATAAGACATCAATATTGGCCAGAGGAGATTAAACCTGCTGCCAAGAGGGGTGTTGAGATGCTGATCAAAAAATTAAATGGAGAAGCCTATGAAACAGAGTTGCCTGTTCCAAAGAAAGATGTCGTTCCTATTGCAGAGCCTATTAAGGATTTAAAAACAGCAAAAATTGCGATATTGACTACTGGGGGAATTGTTCCAGTCGACAATCCTGATAGAATACAGTCTGCTTCAGCAACTAGATGGGGAAGATACGATATCTCTAACATGGAAAGATTGGAAGGTGGCGTATTCAAAACAATACACGCAGGATTTGATCCAGCAGCAGCAAATGCAGATCCTAATGTAATAGTTCCACTTGATGCACTAAATAAACTTTTGGAAGATGGTGTATACGGATCATTACATAATTACTTTTACTCAACTGTAGGTACAGGAACGACTCAGGCAGAGGCTGAAAGAATGGCTAGAGAAATACTGGATTACCTAGTTGCAGATGGAGTAGATGGTGTGATTATGACTTCCACATGAGGTACTTGTACTCGTTGCGGTGCAGCGATGGTAAAAGTAATAGAAAGAGCAGGATTACCGATTGTACAAATGTGTAACTTAGTTCCAGTTTCAAGCTCATTAGGTATAAATAAAATTGTTCCGACAATTTCAATTCCATACCCTCTAGGAGATCCTTCTACGCCAAGAGAAGTTCAATGGAATTTGAGGTACAATAGAACGAAGAAAGCGATAGAGGCTCTGGCAGAAAAGATTGAAGAACCAACAATTTTTAGCGTTTAATTACCAATGAAAGGTTGCGATAATTATGAAGAATAAAAATACTGTATATATTGTGTCGGTTGTTATATCTCTGGTAATTTCATTATGGGGGATTTTTGGGAGTGAGAGCTTCGGCAAGGTTGCGCAATCACTTATGTCATGGGTAACAGTTAATACTGGATGGTTATACCTTTTGTCAATGCTTGTGTTTGTTATATTTGCCTTGGCGATAGCATTTAGCAAATATGGAAGTATCAAGCTGGGCTCAGATGATTCAAAGCCTGAGTTTAAAACTATTTCTTGGTTTGGGATGCTTTTTGGAGCTGGAATGGGAATTGGCTTGGTGTTTTATGGTATTGCAGAGCCGATATCGCATTTTGTATCACCGATGGCTGGTATTCAACCAGGAAGTGAAGAAGCAGCAAGGTTTGCAATGAGAGCGTCTTTTGTACATTGGGGAGTACACCCTTGGGCAGGATATTCGATAGTAGGATTGGGGTTGGCTTATATTCAATTCAGAAAAGGAAAGCCAGGTCTTATCAGTAGTCTATTCATACCTCTTATTGGAGAAGAAAGAGCAAGCGGTGGATTTGGTAAGCTTATTGATATATTTGCGGTAATTGCAACTATTGCGGGTGTTGCGACATCATTGGGAATGGGAACAATGCAGATAAATTCAGGATTAAATTATCTATTTAAAATTCCGAATAATGTGACATCTTGGCTTATTATCATAGTTATTATTACAGTAATATATACTTGGACAGCGGTATCAGGCATAGATAAGGGGATAAACCTGATATCCAATCTTAATTTGATTCTCGCATTTTCTTGTATGCTTATAGCGGTGCTAGTTGGACCAAAGGTTATGATGGCAGATACATTCGTTGGAACTACGGGTGACTATATAAACCAATTCTTTAAAGATAGTTTAAATATCAACCCTTTTGGTGACAATGCTTGGATGCAAGGTTGGAGAATATTTTACTGGGCATGGTGGATAGCTTGGGCTCCATTTGTCGGTACTTTTATTGCAAGGATATCAAAGGGTAGAACGGTGAGAGAATTTATAGTGGGTGTTACTTTGGCTCCCGCAATCGGTTCACTTATTTGGTTTTCGATATTTGGAAGTATGGGATTAAATTTAAGATCAGTATTTGGTATAGAAAAACTAACGCAATTGTCAGGACAGCCTGAAACTGCACTATTTGAGGTGTTTTCAAAGTACCCATTTGGAATAGTTCTTTCTATTATTACGATAGTGTTGCTTTGTACATTTTTCATTACATCGGCAAATTCAGCTACATTTGTGCTTAGTATGTTTTCGCAAAATGGAGACCTAAACCCATCAAAAAAGAAAATGTTGGTTTGGGGGATTTTACAGGCATTAATAGCATTTGCACTGATGATATCTGGAGGCCTAAAAGCATTACAGACAGCATCTATTGCAGCGGCATTTCCATTTATATTTATTATGCTGGCTATTTGTGTTAGTATTATTAAGGCGTTTAGAGAAGAAAGAAAATAGTAGTGTTTTCAAAATACTTTTGTAAAAATAAGGGGTGATTTATTTCGACCCTTATTTTTTTTGAATATTCTAATGTATGTTAAACATTTGATATTTGTGTAGAAAGATTTCTAATATATTTTTCTTTAATTATTTGAGATTTCGTTGTATACTATTTCTATTAAAGTTATTTTATGGGAGGTTTTGAATGAAAGAATTGAATTCTTACAAGATTATGAGTATGAAAAATCTGATAAATTCTGCTAGGACAATTCTTGAAAAAGAAGGTATAGATGCGATAACAATCAGAAAAGTTGGCGATTTATCTGGATTTAACAGTGCGACAATGTATAATTATTTTGAAAACTTGGAACATTTAAAAGTTTTTGTGTGCCTTTTTTCGTTTGAGGAGTATTTAGATGATATAAAGAATTATATCAAGAAATCTGATGATGAGATAATGTATAATTATTTTGCTGTATGGGAGTGTTTTCTTCTACATACTATGAAAAACGTAGATGTGTTCTATACTCTGTTTTTCAATCAATTAAATAGAAGTATTTCCGAATATGTCGACGAGTATTATAGTGTTTTCCCTAGAGAAGAAAAAGACTATGGTGATGTAATTAACTCAATGTTAAAAAACTATTCCATAGAAAGTAGAAACATACTTATGGTAAAAGACATTGCAAAAAAAGGTTATATTGAAGAAAACTCGATTGATTTCATCAATGATCTTACATCGTTCACATATGAGTCTATTTTGTTTAGAGTGTATAAAGGCTTTATGAGTCCTGAGGAAGGAAAAACTCAAATTATGAAGTATGTAAGGTCGATACTTGAATCCAAGCTAATAGAAAAATAAAGCGAACATTTTGTGGTGTTAATAGATTGACTTATATATTACATTTTTTGTTTGTAAGTATTATCAAAGAAATTGATAAAATAATTGTTTTAACTTTAAAATACCGTCGGTGAAGCTATTTCGCCAACGGTATTTTTTATAAAATTATATGAATAAGTGTAGTACTTTTTATTTTTTCTTCATAACATCCTTAACTATTCCAGCGACATCGATTGATGTTTTTATTCCACTTTTAATTTTTTCCTTTGCCACCAGTACATCGGATGAAACATCGACTGCCACATCTGTAATATCTTTTGCATTGTCTACCACATCATCAACACTTGATACGATAGAAGGCAATTTTGCTATGGTAAGACCAACATTTGTACTATTTCTTACTATTAGATCATCAATGCTGGAAATTAGATTTGCCAACTTTTTCAGCACGATAATTAGAAAAACTAGAGCAATACAGCCTAGGATTGCCAATATAAATAAAATTGTCTGGGTATTTACTGTAACTGTCATCTTAAACTTTCAACTCCTATTTGTTATCTTTCAATTCAGATTCATCAGGCTCCGAATTAGATTTTTCGATTTCATCTGGTTCTTTTACGAATGAGGCCTTAATTTCGATTAAATCATTATTTTTATCGAAGTATTCTTTGATTCTCTTTTTTGATTCTGCTATTTTGGCTCTTTTATTCTCGATTGAGCTTCCGACACTTTTTACTATTTTTTTTGATTTGTTTTCTAAATTTTCTTTGGTATTTCCTACATCAGATTTAATTTTTTGGATGGTTTCTTTTCCAGATTTTGGTGCAAGAAGCAGTCCGCAGCCCACTCCAATGACCAAACCTGGTAAGGAATACTTTGCAATATTAGCAATTTTCCTTCTTCTTCTCGAACGTATAATTTCTTGCCTTTTTCTTTTAATTGCATTTATTATCATATCTACGCATCTCCTTTTCACCAGATTGTGTATTGAAAAAACATATTTTATTAATTGTTTTTTCTAAATATTACTGTTATATATAATGATATACTTTATGGATTAGTATGTCAATTGAAAGCTGTACACTGATTGATTTTATTGAGAAGGTTAAAATGGGAAGATATAAAAAAACAAAAGTTACAAAAATGTAATTTTTTTGCGTGCAAAAAACGTTGAAAAATCAGTGGATTCTAGATGTGATGAAAAAGTGAGTCAAAAAAAGGTTGCATTTTTGTAAAAAATATAATAGAATATAAAAGTATTGTAAATAAAAATGTCAAAAATGTTACTATAAAAATCTAAGGATTTGATTTTAAGTAACAAAATAGAAACTATCCAAAAAAGAGAAGCTTGCAGAAAAAGAGGATGAATAAGCTCTTGGCATTTTTGTCATCTTCGTTAAGCAAATTTCATTTTGGATATCAAATGGAGGTTAATATGATTAAAAATATTAAATTGAAAGTATGTGTTTTATTTACTGTATTGTTAGTGGGAATTGCAGTGCTTATATCAGAAAGGTCAATTTCTTTTGCTGAAACTACAAGCAATGCTCAAGCAACTATTTCAAGAGGATGGAAAAAAGAAAATAACAAATATGTATATATTAATTCAAAAGGAAAAAAGCTTGTAGGCTGGAATAAGCTAAATGGGCTTATGTATTATTTTAGTACTAAAGGTGAGATGGTTACAGGGGTGCAGGTAATCGCTGGAAAACAACATTTATTTGCTGATGACGGTGTCTATAAGGGGGTACTGTCTGTGAAAACAACACAAAATGGTGCTAATTATGCCACAACAGGAAATAAGACTTATTATTATGACAAAAAGGGAAATAAGTTAGGTACCGGTAAGAAGTATATTTCTAATGCGAGTGCCTATACAGGAGATACTACTACTGCTTCAGGACAGAGACCAAGATGGGGAACTATAGCTGTTGATCCAAAGGTAATTCCTCTTGGTTCTAGGGTTTATGTTCCATATTTTGATAAAGTATTTATAGCAAATGATACTGGTGGAATCATCAAGGGAACGATGATAGATATATTTATGAATTCTGCATCACAAATGAATAATTTTGGTAGAAGAAATTTGGAAATAATCGTTCTTGACTAGACTAGGCAGTGACATATTTAACATTAATAGAGAATGTTAAAATTAATAGAGAATGTGTTGTACGCATGCACTTATGTGTACAATACATTCTCTATTTAATTAATAATAGAATAATCTTCGAGTCTATCGGAAATGATTTTCAATAATCTTAAAACAATGTACGTATTTAATTTTTGTATAATGATGATTGTCTAATTCTTTTATCACAAGAGACATAGAATAAGACGTTTGTTCTTCATAATACTTCCTTTGTATTACTTGCGAAGTAAAGCACTGAAACATTGTGAGCTGAGTTGTTTTCAAGCTTATAACTCATCCTTGGAATAAATCTTATTGTATCACCCTTTTTTAAGACAACGGATTCTTTGTTTTCAGTACATACTGTTAACGTGCCCTTTTCTACCAGAATTAACTCCTCAAGTTCATTTACACCGAATGGTACTAATGGTGTTTCTGTGTGAGGATATAAAGTTATTCTAAACAAGTCGGCACTAAGGTTGGTAGACTTTTTTGTCAGCAATTGAAATTCAATATTGCTTTTTCTTGAGTCTTTGATATACCCTTGATCTTCAACTCGTTTTACAAGCTTTTCTAGACTAACTTGGTCCTCAAATAATGTAGAAATGGAAATATTCATAGTTCTTGCTATCGAGTCTAATACGCTTAGACTCGGGTTTCCGATTCCTCTTTCTAGCTGACTTAGTAGAGCTGTACTAATGCCAGAGACTTTCGAAAAATCTTTTATAGTCAAATTTTTCATTTTTCTATAATTTGTTAAGCGTGTTCCTATCTGTTCAATATCCATCGAATAACCCCCTTACTAACATAAAGTAATTTTTTTCCAAACAACAAAACAATGAAATCAATGCGATTAATTGGCATTATAACAGGTTAAATGACTAATCGCAAAACAATTATATCATTTTTTTATAATAAATGATAGCTATTATTGTAAAATTTTTTAAATTTAAATAGTTAATTTTAATGCATTATTGTTTTTTCAACAAAAAACAATAACGCACTATTTTACTATATTAAATTATTTTTTATAATAATATTTATCAAACTTAAATTTATGAAATTTTTGTTATTGAAAGTAAGGAAATTATGGTATAATTATTTAACAGTGTTTTAGATTTATGAAATTCTATTTTTATTTAACAGTTGAATTTCATAAAATGAATAAATTTGAGGAGTAGATTGACAATTTTTATGATAATATTAGGAATTGATCCTGGACTAGCAATAATTGGTTACGGGGTTGTTGAATACAAAAATAATAGATTTAGAACTTTAGATTATGGGGCAATTACTACTCCAGCCAAAATGGATAACGTTGATAGATTGGAACTCATCTATAAGGGTATGGATGAGCTATTCAAAATATACGACATTGATGAGGTCGGTATCGAAGAATTATTCTTCAACAAAAATGTTAAGACTGCGATAACAGTTGCTCAGGCGAGAGGAGTAATTCTATTATCATGCAAACATAATAACAAGCCTGTGTTTGAGTACACTCCTTTGCAGATTAAGCAAGGGGTTTGTGGTTATGGTAGAGCTGATAAATCGCAAGTTCAAAAAATGGTCACATCTTTTTTGGGACTAAAATCTGTACCAAAACCAGATGATGTGGCTGATGCTTTAGCTGTAGGTATTTGCCATGCTCATGCGAATAGACTTGGGAAAGAACTAAGCAAGTATTATTAATAAAGGACGGTAGTGATAAAATTATGATTGCGTATATTAAGGGAACAATTGAAGAAATAGGAATAGACTCCTTGGTTATTGAGAATAATGGGATGGGATACAAGCTTTTGGTATCCACGAACACAGTTTCTAGAGTTGCCATTGGAGAAAAGCATAAAATATATTCAAAAATGATAGTGAGAGAAGATGATATTAGTCTTTGTGGATTTTATTCCAAAGAGGAGTTGGAAATGTTTGAGCTTTTGACATCGGTCTCAAAAATTGGAACGAAGGTAGGTTTGGGGATTCTTTCATTTGCTTCTCCAAATGTGATAAATGGATATATTTTAAATGCCGATATTGCTGCTCTGTCAAAGGCACCAGGTGTGGGTAAAAAAACAGCAGAGAGAATGGTTCTAGAATTAAAAGACAAGGTATCCAAATTGGTTGTTGATGAAGCCGATTCTATTGAGATTACTGACAGTAGAATTGGTGACGTAGTTGCTAGCGAGGCTATTGAAGCATTAATTGGATTAGGATATACTAGAATTGAGTCCGAAAGTGCTGTCAATTTTGTGAAGCAACCTGGGATGAGTGTTGAAGATGTCATAAGAAAAGGCTTGGAATATATTATGAAAACGGGAATAAAGTTTTAGGGGGTAGATTATAATTGGAAAATATCGACAGTGAAAGAATTATTACCTCAACTATGAAGGATGAAGATTTTGATATCGAGAATAATTTGCGACCAAAATCTCTTGATGAATATTTGGGACAGGAAAAATCGAAGGAGCAGCTTAGGATTTTTATTGATGCTGCATTGAATAGAAATGAACCACTTGATCACGTGTTACTGTATGGACCACCTGGTCTTGGAAAAACGACTTTGGCTGGAATTATAGCAAGTGAAATGGGTGTTAATTTGAGAGTAACATCTGGACCTGCAATTGAAAGAGCTGGTGACTTGGCTGCAATTTTGACCAATTTACAAGAAAATGATGTTCTATTTATTGACGAGATACATAGAATAAATAGAAGTGTTGAGGAAGTTCTATATCCAGCAATGGAGGATTTCTCTCTCGATATAATTATCGGTAAGGGTCCGTCAGCTAGGAGTATAAGGCTTGATTTGCCAAAGTTTACACTTATAGGTGCGACGACAAGGGCTGGTATGCTGACAAATCCATTAAGAGACAGGTTTGGCGTTATTTGCAAGTTGGATTATTACAATGTCGACGAGTTGTCGAAGATTGTAAAAAGATCATCGAAAATATTAAATGCAGAGATTTTGGATGATGGAGCAATTCAAATTGCGAGACGTTCACGTGGAACGCCTAGAATTGCCAACAGACTGTTAAAAAGAGTAAGAGATTATGCACAGGTTAAATTTGACGGCAATATTACAGATGAAGTCGCCAATGATGCCTTGGAGTTGATTGGAGTAGATTCTTTGGGGCTTGATTTTGTTGACAAAAAGCTACTTCAAACGATTATCGAAAAATTTAGAGGTGGACCGGTTGGTCTTGACACACTTGCTGCCTCAATAGGAGAGGATAGAAATACCATCGAGGATGTATATGAGCCATACTTGTTACAGCTTGGTTTCATAAATAGAGCTCCGAGAGGTAGAATAGCCATGCCATTGGCATACGAGCATCTAGGCATACCTTATGATGCAAACAGTAAAAAAGGGTAAAAATAACAAAGGAAGAATTTTAAATGAAAACGAGTGATTTTTATTATGATTTACCGGAAGAGCTTATTGCTCAGGTGCCAATAGAGGACAGATCTAGCTCCAAATTGCTGGTACTAAATAAGTCTACTGGTGAAATAAAGCATGATATATTTAAAAATATAGTTTCGTACTTAAAGGAAGGGGATTGTTTGGTATTAAATGATACCAGAGTTATTCCAGCCAGACTGATAGGCGAAAAAAAAGATACTGGTGGAAGGGTTGAGTTTTTGCTCTTGAAGAGAAATGAGGACGATACTTGGGAGACATTGGTCAAGCCAGGAAAAAAAGCTAGAATAGGAAGTGAGATATCCTTTGGCAATGGTAAATTGATAGCTGAGGTTGTAGATATTGTCGAGGATGGAAAGAGAATAGTAAAGTTTGATTATGATGGTATTTTTGAAGAGGTGCTTTACGAGCTTGGTAAGATGCCACTACCACCTTATATTACAGAAACATTGCAGGACAACGAACGATATCAGACCGTTTATTCGAAAACCTCTGGGTCTGCAGCAGCTCCAACAGCAGGACTTCACTTTACTGAAGAATTATTGGATGACATAAGACGCAAAGGTATAAATATAGCTTTTGTGACACTTCATGTGGGATTGGGTACTTTTAGACCTGTGAAGGTTGATGATGTCAATGATCACAAGATGCATTCAGAATTTTATATGGTATCGGATGAGTCGGCAGAATTAATCAATTCAGTTAAAAAAAGCGGTGGCAGAGTCATTTGTGTTGGAACGACGAGCTGTAGAACTATTGAATCGGCTTGTGACGATCAGGGAAACGTGATGTCAGGATCTGGTTGGACTGATATTTTCATTTATCCAGGTTATAAGTTCAAAATTGTGGATAATTTAATAACAAATTTTCATTTGCCAGAATCGACATTGATAATGCTGGTGAGTGCTTTGTCATCTAGAAAAATTATTTTGAATGCCTATAAAGAAGCTGTGAAGGAAAAATATAGATTTTTTAGTTTTGGCGATGCCATGTTTTTGGAATAATGTTTTTTAAAGAAGGAGATATATGTACGCAGTTAGATATGAATTAATAAAAGAATGTAAACAATCTGGAGCTAGATTGGGAAGGCTTCATACTCCTCATGGGATTATTGAAACTCCAATCTTTATGCCAGTGGGTACTCAGGCGACTGTGAAGTCAATGACGCCAGAGGAATTAAAGGAAATTGGTTCTCAGATAATTTTGAGCAATACATATCATTTATATATGAGACCAGGTCACGAATTGATAAAAAAGGCTGGTGGACTGCATGAATTTATGCAATGGGACAAGCCGATATTAACAGATAGTGGAGGATTTCAGGTATTTAGCTTGGGACCACTGAGAAAAATAACAGAAGAGGGTGTTGAGTTTAGATCACATCTTGACGGATCAAGACATACTATAACTCCTGAAAAAGCTGTTGAAATCCAAACGGCATTGGGATCTGATATAATGATGGCATTTGATGAGTGTGCACCATATCCGGCAGACAGAGATTACGTAAAAAAATCTTTGGAGAGAACCACTAGATGGTTACAAAGGTGCAAGGATGCACATAAGAATACAGAAAACCAAGCTTTGTTTGGAATTGTTCAAGGTGGAATGTACAAGGATTTGAGAGAACAGTCAGCAAGAGAGATTACTGCGATTGATTTGCCGGGATATGCAATTGGAGGATTGAGTGTTGGCGAGCCAAAGGATATAATGTACGATATTTTGGGACATACTGTGCAATTTTTGCCAGAAGATAAACCGAGGTATTTGATGGGGGTTGGTTCTCCTGATGATCTTTTGGAAGGAGTAATTAGAGGTGTGGATATGTTTGATTGTGTTCTTCCTACAAGAATTGCAAGGAATGGAACTGCGATGACTAGTCAAGGTAAGGTAGTGGTCAGAAATGCTACTTATGCTGAAGATTTTTCGCCTTTGGATCCAGAATGTGATTGCTATACATGTAGAAATTATACAAAAGCATATATAAGACATTTGATCAAGGCAAATGAGATATTGGGAGCTAGATTGCTGACAATTCATAATTTAAGGTTTCTATTAAAATTGATGGAAAATGTTAGAATCGCCATACATGAAGACAGATTATTAGACTTCAAGGAGGAGTTTTTCAAAAAGTATTATAAAAAATAAAATTTGCAACAAAATTCGAATTAGTTTATAATGTTAGTGAAAATATAAATTATTTTGAGCATAATATTTTTTAAATTTGAATAGGGAGGAAATGCCATGCCAAAGAATCAAGTGATAATGAGTATAGGCTTGTGGATTGTAATCTTTGTAGCGTTCTATTTCATATTGATTAGACCTCAAAAGAAAAAAGACCAAAAGCTTAGAGAAATGAGAGATTCAATCGAAAAAGGAGATACTGTAGTAACAATCGGAGGAATTATCGCAAAGGTTACCAGAGTAGAAGAAGACAAGATAATATTGGAGCTTGGACCTAATAGAACAAAGGTACCATTTGAAAAATGGGCTATAGGAAGGGTTGTAGAAAAAGTTTCCAAGGATGAAGTCGTAGAAGTGGAAGAAAAAATCGAAGAATAAATCAATTAATATGACAAAACTGTTACAAAATATTACAATATGTGGTATAATGAAACATATATTATTTTTAATAGGGGGATTACGATGGAAAAGAAGCATGTAAAAACTCTTTCTAAGGCTACTTTAAAGGAAAGTGCAGCTAAGGGTGGATGTGGTGAATGTCAAACTTCATGTCAGTCTGCTTGTAAAACTTCTTGTACAGTTGCTAACCAAGAGTGTGAAAGATAGTATTCTTTACTTAAACAGCCTTTTTTGGCTGTTTATTTTTTTAAAAATAATATTTTATTATTGGAGGTGCAGTTTATGAAATTAAAAAATAAAGCGATAGCGATGATGTTGGCATTGACGACTATAGTGTTTACTGGAGTATCATCAAATGCCATAACAATTCAACAAATACAGCAGATTAAAGGCTCAGATAGATATTCGACGGCTAGTTCAATTGCGGGTGAAATGGGAAGCTACGATTCAGTTATTCTTGTCAATGCTGACAACAACAAATTGTCAGATGGTTTGAGTGCGAGTGGATTATCAGGTGTTTTAAAAGCTCCGATATTGTTAGTGAGCAAAAATAGCATACCAAATGAAACTCAATTAAGGCTTGAAATAGCAAAAAACATCTATATTATAGGCTCTGAAAACTCTATCAGTAGTTCATTGGAGCAGAAGCTAAAGGACTCTGAAAAGGGGGGATTTTCTGTTACTAGAATTGGTGGAAGAGATAGATTTGAAACGAGTAGTAATGTTGCCAAAATGATTTTGAGCATTAAGGGAAGTGTTGGAAAAGCATTTGTGGCCAATGGATATAAAGGAGATGCAGATGCGATGAGTATTTCTTCTGTTGCTGCAAGAGACGGTGAGCCGGTATTGCTTACTGATGGCACAAGAATTGATGCGACTACTTCTAAGATTTTGGAATCAACTAGTAAAGTCTATGCAATAGGTGGTACCAACTCAATTTCAACAAGCCTAATTAGAAGCATAGGTGCAAATAGATTGAGCGGAAACGATAGATTTGAAACAAACGCACAGGTTATCAATGCTTTTTACTCTGAAAAACCACAGCAGTATTTTTTGAGTGATGGATATAAATTGGTTGATGCGTTGACTGGAGGTCCTTTGGCAGGTAAGTCTTTGAGTCCAATCGTTTTGGTTAATGGATATAGCAATAAGTCGGTATTGAGTGGTGCACAGAGAATGATATCTTTGGGTGGCATAAGTACATCTGTACTTAACGCATGTGTTGCGGCTGCGAATAAGTAATATTGACAAGTAAGAAAAATGAAGAAAAATAACAAATTTGAAAACTATGAATTGATTTCCATATTGGGCTTATCTATTATACTTTTCATAGTTATTGAAATAATTTCGAGAAAGAGCGTTTTGGATTTTCTTGATTTCGTCATAGAGAGTCCTCTTAACGCTGTAGTCAACATATTTGTGTTGCTGAGTATTTTTGGTGTGACTGTGTTCATCAAAAGAAAGAGATTTTCATATTTTATAATTTCGTTTATTTTGATATCTCTTTCAGTTGTAAGCTCTTTTCTAATGAGTATTAGAGGAATGCCTCTTTCTCCATACGATTTTATGAGCTACAAGGAGGCCGCAAATGTAGCGAATGCCTTTTTTGATATCAAGGTTGAGATTATGGCTGTAGCACTGATAGCTCTATTTTTGCTTATTTGTGTTTGGATATTCAGACAGGATAAAAAGAGTATTTGGATAACTGGAGTTAGGAATATATTTATATACGTTTCTGTTGTGCTGTTGTCGATCATCGTCATTCCACAGCTCAAGACCAATAAGATAATAAATGTCATTGCGTGGGATGTTGGATTATCATTTAAAAACAATGGTTTTGCTTATTCATTTGCAGATGAGACATTGTCCATCATAAGAACAAAGCCAGAAGGATACAGTGAAGAAGCTATCAAAGCTATTAGAGCAGAGGCAGAAAGACTCGCCAAAGAAAGTAAAAAAAATGAGTCTTCTTCAAAAGTAACTCCTAATATAATTATGGTACAGTTGGAGTCATTTATGGATCCGACCAGAATAGAGGGAATTACGTTTGACAAAGATCCTATGCCGAATATGAGGAAATTGATGAAAAAATACACATCTGGTTTTATGAATGTTCCAGTTATAGGTGGAGGAACGGCAAGAACTGAGTATGAGGTGTTGAGTGGAAGTAATTTTGATTTCCTTCAGCAGGGTGAGATTCCATACCATACTTTTCTATCTGAAAAGCCATCGCTTTCTATTGCGAGTAATCTGGATAGTATTGGGTACAAAACTGTGGCAATACACAATTTTGAAAAAAATTTTTACAATAGAGCTGGTGGATTAGAGCATTTGGGCTTTGGTAAATTTATTCCTTTAGAAGTGATGACAAATATCGAATATACACCCGTAGGATGGCCAAAAGACAATGGCTTGACAAAATATATTACTCAAGAAATTGAAAATAAGGACGGAAAGCCAAGTTTTATTTTTACCGTTTCTACTGAGGGACATGGTAGATATCCTACCAAGGATATGCAAAATAGTAATTACGATATCAGCATAGCAAAATCAACCTTGCCAAAATCAGATCAAAATCAAATTCTTTTCTATGCAAATTTGGTATATAATATGGATAAATTTGTGGGAGATTTGGTAAAGGAAATAAATAAATTAAAAAAGCCGACGGTTCTTGTATTGTATGGTGATCATTTGCCAGCCTTGAATGTTATTACTGAAAAGAAATCGAATATAGATAAATTCGCATCTATTTTCACCATAGTGAATAATTTCGGTGTTCCGAAAAAGTCAGTTCCAAGTGATTTTCAAGCATATCAGTTGAGTACCTTGACACTTGATACGGCAGGACAAAATCTAGGTCCTATGAATCTAATTCATAAATATTTGAAAAATGACAAAGAATATATGAAAAAATTGGAGATGGTCCAATATGATATTCTATTTGGAAAACAATATTTTTTAAAGTCAGATGAATTGCCGAAAAATACGGTAATGAAAATAGGAAATGATGAAATGAAGCTAGACAATGTTGAAAATGTAGGTGGAGAATTTTATCTTAAAGGCTCTGGATTTAACAGACAGGTAACCGTATTTTTAGACGGAAAAAAGGTTGATTCCGATTACGAAAATGAAACTACTATCAAGCTTTATGACAACTTCTACACTGGAGAGAAGGAGATAATGCTGAGACTGATAGATAAGGAAGGAAACGTAATTCAGGAGTCCAACAAGTTTAAATATAATTTTTAGTACATACCAAACAAAAAAATAAAGTAAATTTATTGCTTTATTTTTTTGTTTGGTTGATTTTTCGGAGGAAAAATGGACAGTTTTAAGAAACGCAAAAAATCATTTTTATATAAATATAAACCTGGACAAATAATGGTATTGGGCTTTGCAGGGGTGATTTTGGCAGGAACACTTATTTTGATGCTTCCAATATCTTCAAATAGTGGAGAGATAACTAATTTTTTTGACTGTCTTTTTACTGCAACGTCTTCTGTGTGTGTTACTGGGCTGGTTGTTCTTGATACCAGTCTGCATTGGAGTGTTTTCGGCAAGACGGTTATTATTTTACTAATACAGATTGGTGGAATGGGATTTATGTCTATTGGAGCGTTGATTTCATTCATTTTTGGAACCAAAATAAATATTAGAAAAAGAATTTTGCTTCAAGAATCTTTAAATCAAAATCAACTTTCAGGTGTTGTTAGATTGATTAGACGAGTGCTTATATTTACTGTCAGCATTGAGTTTGTCGGAGCTTTACTGCTTTCAATTGTATTTATACCGCAGTTTGGATTGATAGATGGGATTGGATATAGCATTTTTCATTCTATATCGGCATTTTGTAATGCTGGGTTTGACTTGATGGGAAGGCATAGTGGTGAGTTTTCGTCTATGCTGATGTTTTATAATAATTCCATTGTCGTTTTAACTTTATCGGTACTTGTAATTTTGGGCGGTATTGGTTTTCCTGTATTGATTTGCATAAAATACAACAAGCTTAAGTTTAAAAAATATGATTTAAGTTCTAAATTGGCAATAATTACGACTATTATATTGCTGATAATAGGTACAATGGTCATATTTTGTGGCGAGTTTTCAAATGCGAGTAGCATCGGTACAATGAGCATTGTAGACAAATTAAAGGTTGCATTCTTTCAATCAATGACTGCTAGAACAGCAGGATTTGCAACGATTGACTTCAATAGCTTTAGAGCTAATACTCTTTTTGTTTTAATTGTATTGATGTTTATTGGAGCTTCTCCTGCATCTACAGGAGGGGGGATTAAAACTACAACGCTTGCTGTAATATTTATATCTGTGATATCTTTCTTAAGGAATGAGAACGATATAAATGTATTTAAGAGAAGGGTCGATGTATTGACGTTTAGAAAGGCACTAGGAGTGTTTTTCATTGCTATAGCAATATTTGTAGTTGGTACATACGTTTTGACTATAACTCAGAATGAAAAATTTGGATTGATGCAAAGTGCATTTGAGGTATCATCATCACTGGCTACAGTTGGATTATCGATGGCTGGATCTTCAAACCTAAACCTGTTTGGCAAGGTTTTTATATCGCTGCTGATGTTTTTGGGGAGAGTAGGATCTTTGACTGTATTCACGTATTTTATGAATGATACTGTTCAAAATAAAATTAGATATCCCGAAGAAAAAATATTGATTGGATAAATTTAAATTAGGTTAAGAGGTAAGATATGAAACAATATATTGTAATTGGGGCTGGAAGATTTGGTAAGTCTTTAGCGATGACTTTGTACGAATCAGGTCAAGATGTCTTGGTTGTTGATAATAATAAAGAGGTTGTGCAAAATTTATCTGAGGTTTTGGACAATGTCGTAGTTGCTGACGCCTCAGATGAATATACGATTAAAAAAATAGGACTTAGTAATTTTGATGTTGCGATTATTGCGATTGGAACAAATCTTAGAGCATCGATAATGGCTACACTTTTGGCAAAGGAATCTGGAATACCGATGATTATCAGCAAAGCTACAGATAATCTTCAAGCCGAAGTTTTAAGAAAAATTGGTGCGAATAGAGTTGTATTTCCAGAACATGATATGGGAGTAAAAGTGGCAAAATCCCTGACTATTAACAATCTGGTGGATTATATGGAATTGGACAGCAAGCATTCCATATTTGAGATGAAGGTTCCTCACAGTTGGATTGGAAAATCCTTGATAGACTTGGATGTGAGAGGAAAGTATTCATTGACTGTAATCGGTGTCAAAAACAAGGATATTTTTGATGTTCCTGCAAATCCTATTCAGGTTTTTGGAGAAGATGATATCGTTGTAGTTGCAGGTAAAAAGGATGTCATTGAAAAATTGGTGATTAAAGAGTCTAATATGAGTAGTTTCTAAAGGAGAATTTTATGAAGACTATCAAGAGCAAGGACAACGAAAAAATTAAGCTAGTAAAATCTTTACATAAGGCGAAGTACAGAAATAGGGAGAAAAAGTTTTTTTCTGAGGGATTGAGGTCTGTAGAATTGGCGATTGAGCATAATGCAGATATCGTATTTTCAATAATCAGTGAGAGCTTTTTTCAGGATGTCAAAAATAAGGCGTTTATAGATACTTTGGATAGTAGGACAAATGTGTTTATAGTGAGTGATTCGCTGTTTGACTCGATTTGCACGACTGAAAATACACAGGGAATACTGGCTGTTTTTGATATTGATGATATGTCGGTGAATATCTTTAATGGAGAAATTCATAAAAAAATAATTCTTTTGGATAGAGTGCAAGATCCTGGAAATGTTGGGACAATAATCAGAACTGCTGATGCCGCTGGATTTGATTTGGTTATCCTGACCAAAGGTTGCGTTGATATATTCAACCCAAAAGTTGTCAGATCTACAATGGGATCTCTATTTTACATGGACGTAATAGTAGATGACGAAAATGATATACTAAAAAAATTGAGAGATTCAAATGTTCAGATAGTGTCCAGTTCTCTTGATGCCAATAGCTATTTTGATGAGGTTTCATATGATGAGTCTGTGGCATTGGTAGTTGGTAATGAGGCAAATGGTGTAAATCAGTTTTGGTATGATAATTCGGATATTCTCGTTAAGATTCCCATGTTTGGAAAAGCAGAATCTCTAAATGTGGCTATATCCTCTGCCATATTGATGTATAAGATTGTTAGGTGAGTAATATTGATATAAAGCTCGCATTATCCGTTTTATTTTGTTTATCGTGATTTAGAAGTATATTGTTCTAGACTATTACTAATTTAGACTATACTGATTTGAATCACGATGGTTTATTGATTATGCGAGCTTTTTGTAATATTATCATATATTACCCCTATTGTTTTTTATCGAATATCTATGACCCACATATTCATACATTTTGACAGACTCATTTTCATTATGTGGGTGTTCTTTAAATATAAAATAATGGTCTAACCCGTCTTTGGAGTTGCCACCATTTAATCTAAAATAACTTTTATTAGTAGAAACCATTAATTTGAGTATATCATCTGTAATAAAGGTTAATGGAATGTTAAAATCAGCAAATTTGTAGAAATCATCCTCAAATTTTTTGTAGTTGCTACTAAAGTAGTCAAACTGAATACTATTTTTTTCTAATTTATCCATTGTCTTCCTCCGCAATATCTAATCTAAGTATTTGAGAAAACAAAAAACTTCGTGTTTTATCATCTGTCCTAAAGTATATTTTTTCGCAGTCTATATCACAAATAGTACCTATGTAAGGATCTTTTCTATCGGACGTGAACAGTAAAATAGTTACACCGTACTGGTACATTTGGTATATTATTATCATCTTTTCTTCTGGGTCCATTTCCTCAGAAAAGCTGGATTCATTTTTCAATTTAGTTAGAGCAGTCGTATGTTCGGATATAAAGAAGCTCATCCATTTTGCCATACCTCTATCAACGTATTCTCTTGCAACCTTATAAGGTAGGTAAGATCTATCTATCATTTTGTACCATCCATTCCACCGCAATGGCCACCTATCAATTTGCTCCTTTGACGGACTCTGGATCCTTCCATCAAGGATGTACCTTTTTGTATTGCTAGGTAACCAAACTTGTCTCTTATACCGTCTATTGCATTTTCCAGATTTTCTTTTTTTTGCATTTCAATTGGATCGTCAAAAAGCGAAAAAACCTGATATTCTCTTTTTTGAAGCTGTTCATACCTCACTCCAATTCTTCTGACAGAGCCACCATTAAACTTGCATCTAAACAAATCTATAACGTGTTTTATCAAATCTTCTGTGTGATGAGTTGGCTTAATTTTTTTGCTCGCATTTATAGATTTATGATCGTCGTTATGGCTAAATCCGATATAGATTGATACTACACAGGCATCTTTATCTATTCTTCTCAGGCGTATGGCAACTTGTTCTGCAATCTCTTTTAGAACTATTTCTATTTCGGATTGCTTTGTATAATTTCTAGGAAGAACCTGAGAATTACCCAATCCCTTTGATTGTGGCTTATAGGGGACTGTGACCTTGCTCTCATCTACACCATTTGCATGAAACCATAGCTGGACACCCATCACACCAAATTCCTTTTTAAGGTATTCTGGGTTAAAGTTTGCAAGCTCTTTTATCGAGTATATTCCGATTTTGTTTAGTCTTTTTGCTGTCCTACTTCCGATTCCCCAAAAATCTACGAGATTATCGATTCCCCAAACCTTTGTCTCAATATCTTCGTATGACCAATTTGCCCTCATACTTTTTGTTTTTTTTGCCTCGTTGTCGAGGGCTAGTTTTGCTAATAGTGGATTGGCGTTACTCATTCCTATTGCAGAATAGATTCCTATTTCTCTCCAAATATCATTTTGAATCCTTGAACATACTATATCTAATTTGTCTTTTCTACTGATGGTGCTGTCTCCAACAAAATAGTTTATGGATGTTGTGAGGTCTATGAATGCCTCGTCGATTGAATATGGGCAAATTTCGCTTGGGGAGGCAAAGTTTTGGAATATTTTTTGAATTTTTATGTTTTCCTGTATATACAGCGACATACGAGGTGGTACTATAAAGGTTTTTTCTGCCCATTGTTCTACAAATTCGATGTATTTTTTTGTCACATTAATATTTTGTCTGGATGCATTTTCAAAGCTGAATTTGCGTGTGTTTATATCAAATGGCAAATCTCTGGCTCTACCTACATTGCTTCTTCCGAATACTTCTTTGAATATTGGTGAGCTAGCTAATATTAGACCATTGTGGTTGTCGAAATTACTCATTACGCACAGAGATGTGTTTAGAGGGTGAAGTCCTCTTTGAACACACTCAACACTAGCATAAAAAGATTTCATATCTACAAAAGCGATATCTGAACGAGGTTCTCTGGAATAGTCAATAATTGTCATGATACTATTTCTCCATAGGTCTGAAGCTATCCACGACCAAGCCTACTACTCTGACTTCATCTATTGAGGCTAGAATGTCGTCATATTTTTTATTTATTGAAACCAGTCTTATTTTTTCGCTTTCCAGATAAACCTTTTTGATGTAGGTATTTTCTCTGTACACGACAGCATAGACCTGTCCATCAAAATCAAATCCAGTATTTTTTATTAGGGCGACGTCGCCATCTCTATATTTTGGCTCCATAGAGTCACCCTTTATCCAAGAGGCTATATCATGTGAAATATTTTTATCGAAATATACTGTGTCGTATCCACTATTCTCGTCGTACCATTCACCTTTGCCGGCTGAAAGCTCTGCATGAACTCTGTATAGTGTAAGCTGTGATGAGTATAGCTCATTTGCATAATTCATAAGCTTGTATCTATTTAATTCATTTAACCTTAGATATTTATGTACAATCTCGTAGTCAGACTCAAAGTAATCTATATCAACATTGTAAAACTCGGCTAGCTTTTTTAGGTTTTTGCTGTTTGGCTGATAGGTGCCAACCTCCCAGCTTGAGTAGGCGGAACGTGTGACACCGATGTATTTGGCAATTTTTGTCTGAGAGTAACCGTACTCGAGCCTTATTTTCTTTAGGTTATCATGTGAAAACATGGTTTATGCCTCCTTTTAAATTGTCAAGTTATAACTTTACAAACAGTATAACATTTTTGTGATAATTTGAAAATATTTTTTTAAAAAATTATATATTTGTTATTGAAATTTGGTTTGAAAAAAATTTTTGAGGAAAATCTAATAAATTGCTTGCATTATGTATTTTTTTTTGTTAAAATACATTCATAGTTTTCAGAAAATATAAATATTTAATACTAAATGCTATGAAGGAGAAAAGTACCAAAATACGTGTGATTTAGAGAGAAGTTGGTTGGTGAAAAACTTTTTGCTGTGTGTTGGGAAGTTCACTCTGGAGCAGCTTTATTGAAATAGTAGTAGATAAAGACGTGATGTGCGTTAAACTTTTGAGGTGGTTTGCAATTTATTTGTGCAGACTATTAGGGTGGTACCGCGATTTCAGACCTTTTTCGTCCCTATGGATGGAAAGGGTCTTTTTTATTTGTATAGAGAAAGGAAGATTGGTATGCAGGAAAAATTAAAACAATTGAAAAAAGAAGCTGAGGAAAAGATAGCGTCAGCGGTTAATTTAGACGAAATTGAAAAATTGAGAGTAGAGTATCTTGGTAAAAAAGGAGATCTTACAAAAATATTGAAGGACATGGGTAGGCTTTCAAACGAAGAAAGACCGATTATAGGAAAACTTGGAAATGAAGTCAGAGAAATGATAACTACTGCCATAAATGAAAAAAAGGAAGCAGTTAGGCAAGTTATTTTAGATAAGAAGTTAGAAGCTGAAACTATTGATGTTACTATGCCAGGTACTGAGTATAAAATTGGTAAGAAGCATATCATAAGCAGAATGATAGATGAAGTTACAGAAATATTTATGGGTATGGGATTCTCAATAGCAGAAGGACCTGAAATCGAAACGGTTAGAAATAACTTCGATGCACTTAATGCACCAAAGGATCATCCATCTAGAGATATGTCTGATACATTCTATATTACAGAAGATATATTATTGAGAACACAGACTTCACCTGTTCAGATAAGAACTATGGAAGCGGCTGTTAAGACAGGTGACCTTCCTCTGAAGATAATAGTTCCAGGACGATGCTTCAGAAGTGATAGTCCAGATGCGACACACTCACCTATGTTCCATCAGATTGAAGTATTGGTAGTAGGAAAGGATATAACATTTGCGGAATTTAAGGGTACAATGGAAACATTTGTAAGGAAGCTATTTGGTCCTGAAACAAAGACGAAATTCAGACCACACAACTTCCCGTTTACAGAGCCGAGTGCAGAAATTGACGTTTCTTGCTTTAAGTGTGGTGGTAAAGGCTGTTCTGTATGTAAGGGTGAAGGTTGGATAGAAATACTAGGTGCTGGTATGGTTCATCCTAATGTATTGAGAAATTGTGGTATAGATCCTGACGAATACAGTGGCTTTGCTGCTGGTATGGGTGTTGAAAGATTGGGAATGCTTAAATATGGAATTGACGATATAAGATTGATGTTTGAAAATGATGCTAGATTCTTGGATCAATTCTAGTTTCATAATGAATTTATATTGGGAGGAAAAATATGTTAGTTTCTTTAAAATGGTTAAAAGAATATGTTGATATAGATTTGGATGCCAAAACATTTGGTGACAAAATGACAATGACAGGTACAAAAACAGAAACTGTTGAGTACTATGGTGAAGAAATATCGAATGTAGTGGTAGGTAAGATAATTAAGATTGAAAAGCATCCAGATGCCGATAAGCTGGTTATAACTAAAGTAGATGTGGGTGCTGAGGAACTAGTTCAAATTGTAACTGGGGCGAAAAACATAAAAGAGAATGATTACATACCAGTTGCATTGGATGGAGCCACACTTCCAGGTGGAATAACGATTAAAAACGGTAAGCTGAGAGGTGTTGATTCAAACGGGATGCTTTGCTCGGCTAAGGAGCTTGGAATAGATGAAAAGTATATCGAAGAGTATAAGAAAAATGGCATATACATTCTCGATATGGAGGATAGCTATGAAGCTGGAAAAGATATCAAGGATGTATTGGGATTAAATGATGCTGTAATAGATTTTGAATTGACATCAAATAGGCCTGATTGCAAATGTATGCTAGGTATAGCTAGAGAGGCAGCTGTCACTTTAAATGAAAAGATAAAATATCCAGAAATAAGTGTCAAAGAAGAATCTGAAAAAAATATAGACGTTGAAGTAAGTATAGAAAGTCCTGACTTATGTGGTGGATATCTTGCTAGAAGAGTAACTGATGTAGTTATTGAAAAATCTCCATACTGGATGCAGAGAAGATTGGTGGAATCAGGTGTAAGACCGATAAACAACATCGTCGATATAACGAATTACGTTATGCTTGAAACGGGACAGCCAATGCATGCATTCGACATGAGAGAAATTGGAAACAATAAAATAGTTGTGAAGAATGCCAATGAGGGCGATACATTCGTAACACTTGATGGTCAAGAGAGAAAGCTTGATGCAGATATGTTGATGATAACAAATGGTGAAAGATATCTAGGCGTTGCAGGTGTAATGGGTGGAGAAGAATCTGAAATCAAGGATGACACAACTGAAATAATGTTGGAATCGGCATTATTCAATCCAGAAAATATTAGAAAAACATCAAAGAAGCTAGGTCTTAGAACAGAGGCTTCTTCAAGATTTGAAAAACCAATTGCACAGACTACTGCTGAGATGGCTCTTGAGAGAGCTGCACAATTAATAGAGTTACTTGGTGCTGGTAAGGTTATGAAGGGCGTGATCGACAATAGAACGAATGAGGCTAAAAAACAGACTATTACAGTTAGTCCAAGTAGAATAAATGCCAGATTGGGAATCGAATTGTCAATGGATGAATTTTGCGATATTCTTAGAAAATTGGAATTTGTGTGTGACTTAAAATCTGAAGATGAATTGCATTTAGAGGTGCCATCTTTTAGATTGGACATCGAACAGGAAGCCGATATATTTGAGGAAATTGCAAGAATATACGGATTTGAAAATCTGCCATCCGTACAGTTGCAAGGTAATACTACAGCAGGTGTTAGAACAGATAGACAAAAATTCTTAGATGGAGTAAAGAATGCTGCTATATCCTGTGGGCTATACGAATCATTGACTTATTCGTTTGTAAGTCCAAGAGGGCTTGACAAGATAAGAGTTCCTCAGGATTCAAAGCTTAGAGATGTAGTAAAACTGTTAAACCCATTGGGAGAAGATACATCTATAATGAGAAGCACCTTGATTCCAAATATGCTTGATGTTATATATACGAACTCCTCTAGAAATATAGATGAGGTCGGACTATTCGAAAGCGGACACGTATTTACTCCTGAGGAAATGGCTGGAGTTGAAGAAACAAGACTTTGTATAGGTATGTATGGCAAAGACGTGGATTTCTTCACTTTGAAGGGTGTCGTTGAAAAGATATTTGAAAGAAACGGATTGAAAGGTCAAAAATATGTTTCAGAATCTGCAAACACGACTTTCCATCCAGGTAGATGTGCAAATATAGTATTTGGCGATAAAAAGATAGCAACGTTGGGGGAAATTCATCCAGAAGTTCTTAACAACTATGGTATAAACAAGAGAGTTTATGTTGCCGAGATAGATATAGATACAGTGTACAGCTTGGCTGATAATACGATTGTATTTAAGCCACTTCCAAAATTCCCAGCAGTGACAAGAGATATAGCTCTATTAGTTAAGGCTGACGTTGAAGTTGGTGATATAGATGAAATAATTATGTCAAACGGACAAGGTCTTGTGGAAACTTGTAAGTTATTCGATGTTTACAGAGGTGAGCAGATAGGCAAGGGATATAAATCAATAGCCTACTCTATAGTATATAGAAGTCTGGAAAAAACACTTACGGATATTGATGTTGCACCAGTACATGAAAAAATTCTTGCAGAGCTTGAAAATAAATTGGGTGCGAAACTGAGAGAACAGTAAATATTAATATAAACATTTTTCTTATTGTACTTTATTATATCAGAAATGTTTGATATAATAAGGTACAGGAAATGTTTATTGAAGGGTGGTGTATTGAATTAATGAATAGGGTTAGTGTAACTATTGATGGTATTGAGTATCAGATTACAGGAGAAAAAAATGAAGCCGAAATTGTAAAGGTTGCAAAGTTCATTGACGGAGAGCTAAAGCAGATTAGTAAATCAGCACCATCACTTAGTAAAATTAGTGCTGCGATATTGACATCTGTGAATATTGCGGACAAACTTTTTGACAGCAACTTGGAAGTTGAGAGGTTGAAAAGAGAGATAGAAGAAATCACTGAAAATTATTCTTCAAAGACAATTGATGTTGAAAAAGAGTTTGATTCGGTATTAAGTAAATTGGAAGAAGCTGAAAAAAATGCTGAAGAACTTGGCAAAAAAGTGATCGTCTTGGAACATGAGCTGAGTAGAAAGGATGAAATTATCAGAAATAATTCTGCTAATGCTCCTGTTGTCGTGGATGAAGACTATGAGAAGAAGATAAAGTCACTAGAATTATATATCAAAGAGATGGAAAATAAAGTGGCTGTGGCAGAAAGCATGGCTACGGAGTTCCAAAATAAAGCATATAACATTCAGTTGAACTATGAGGAATTAAAAAAGAACATTAAATAGAGATTAAAATGGACTGCAAAATATGTAGTCCTTTTTTATCATATATGGCGAAAGTCGATGTAATTTGGGAGGAATAATGAATAGTAATTTGGAATTACTGGCTCCAGTTGGAAGCTTTGAAGCATTGAGGGCTGCTGTACAAAATGGTGCTAATGCAGTGTATTTGGGCGGAAAAGAATTTAGCGCAAGAGCGAGTGCAAATAATTTTGGTAGAGAAGAGCTTATCTTGGCGGTAAAGTACGCTCATATTAGAGGCTGCAAGGTGTTTGTTACAGTAAACACCATAATAAAGGAAGATGAAAAGGTTGATTTTATTGAATATATTAGGTTTTTGCATGAAATAATGGTAGATGCACTGATATTACAAGATATAGGTATGGCGATGTTGATAAAGAAATTATTGCCAGATTTTGAGCTACATGCAAGTACACAAATGGCAGCTCATTCCTTGAGCGATGTAAAATATCTAGAAAAAGCTGGCTTCAGTAGAGTAGTGTTGGCTAGAGAATTAAACATTGATGAAATAAAGACTATTTGCGACAATACAAGCGCCGATATAGAGGTGTTTGTGCATGGTGCATTATGTGTATGCTATTCAGGGCAATGCCTGATGAGTTCAGAATTGGGAAGCAGGTCTGGTAATAGAGGGCGATGTGCTCAGCCATGTAGACAAAAATATAGGCTGTTTAATGATGAAAGCAACGAATATGTAGAAACTGACGGCGAATATCTATTAAGTCCGAGAGATTTGAATTCTATTGAAAATATTTCCCAGATAATAGATTCAGGAGTATTGTCACTCAAAATAGAGGGAAGAATGAAGCGACCGGAATATGTGGCGACAGTTGTGGGAGCGTATAGAGATGCAATAGTAGATTATGTGGAAAATGGAAATGCCAGGATTGATCAGGAAAGAATAGATGACCTATATACGATATTCAACAGGAAATTTACAAAAGGCTATATTTTGGGAGAAGTTGGAAAAGATGTTATGAATTCCGAAAAACCAAATAACAGAGGTCTATATATTGGAAAAGTCGTGTCATACAATAAAAAGTCGAAAAAGCTTGGGATTAAGCTTGAGAAAACACTTCGAAAAGGCGACGGAATAAACATAGGTGGAGGAACGATAGGCAGAATAATAAAAAGAGGAGCTATATACGATATTGGTGAGTCTGGAGAAACTATTGAAATAGATTATATAGGAAGTATTGAAAAGGGTACGGATATATATAAAACTAGCGATGGAAGATTGTTGGAAAAAGTAAAAAATACATACGAAACAAGCAAGGAACAGATAAAAATTCCAATAAGTGCCGATTTTTCAGCCGAAGAGGGAAAGCCTGCGATGTTGATTTTTCAAGATATAGATGGGAATCATGTGAGCGTTAGAGGTAAAAAATTGGCAGAAAAAGCCCAAAAGGTGGCTTTAACTACAGAAAAGGTTGAAGCTCAGATTTCAAAGCTTGGAGATACTCCATTTGTTATTGATGAAATTCAGGTTGCGTTAGGAGAGAATATAAGTCTGCCTGTTAGTGAAATCAACAATATTAGACGAAATGCTGTCGAAGAGTTATGTGATGCCAGAGCAAAGGTTAGAGGTAGAAATCATAACTATGATAAGCTGGACTTATATATATTAGAGGAAAAAAACAGAGATGGAAAATACTCATATAGAAATATAGAAAAGCGTGATGAAGTAATTGCAATAGATGACGGCACAGATTCTCAAAGGGCAAAATTAAACATCAGTTGTGGTAATTTGGAGCAATTAGAGGTTGTATGTGATTTTGATGTCGATAAGATATACTATAATGATATATATTCATTTGAGGAGGCTCTTGAAATAGCATTTAAGCATGGTAAAAAAATTTCTCTATGCTTGCCAAGGATAATTAGAACGGGAGAAACGCATATATACAAAAAAATAGATAAAATGTATGATGTATTGAAATTATATTCTAAACGAGGCGTATTTTGTGGATTTAGAATATCGAATTATGGAGAATTACTACAGCTTAAGAATATGGGATACAGAAATGAAGATATAGATATATCATCGTGGATGAATGTGATAAATTCAGAGTCGATAAATTATTACCGCTCACAAAAAGTGGGAAATATATGCTTGTCTCAGGAAGTGTCCTTAAAGCAAATCAAAGATATGAATCTATCAAGGTATCAAAATATAGAGTATGTGGTTTATGGAAGAACTGAAATGATGATAAGTGAGTACTGTCCAATGGGCGTTTTGACAAAGGATTGTAAAAGAAATAAGAGAGATGCATATTGCAGAAAAGCTGTATACTATCTTGAATCATCAGATAATTCGAGATATAGACTATCACAAGACAAAAACTGTAGGACTACAATTTTTTCTGATTCAGTAGTTAATTTATGTGAGTATTTAGATGAATTGTATTATTCTGGTGTAGATTCATTTGAAATTGCACTGTATTTTGAAGCGAATAGTGAAGTAGAAAAAATAATATCGAATTTTGAAAGAATGGTAAAAAAAATCAACAATTTGGAATATAATGTAAATAGTAAGGATAAAGACAACAAAACAGATTATAAATATTATGGTAGCAATGATTTTGATGAAGTGTTTACAACAGGACATTTGTTTAAAGAAATTGATTAGCTTTTGGGGGTGATGTAATGACTTTAATATGTGATGGAGAAATTACGAAAAATATTGACAGGTACTGTATTGAAAATATTGGTATTCCAGAGATAATACTTATGGAAAATGCAGCAAAATCGGCTGTAGATAGAATTAAGCAGTTGTCAGAAGATGGAAAACTAAGTTTTGATAGGTTATTGTTCTTTTGTGGAGCTGGGAATAATGGTGGAGATGGGTTTGCGATGGCAAGGCATTTTAAGAATATGGGAGTAGATGTTGATGTTATCGTGTTCGGCGATATCAAAAAAATGTCACCAGCTACAAGAACTAATCTTGAAATAATATCTAATATGGATATTTACCTTGAATTTTTGACTGAAGAAAATATTTTTGAACTCAATGATAAAATAATAGAGCTATCAAAGGATAAGGATCTGTTGATAGATTGTGTATTCGGTGTTGGATTAAATAGAGAAATAGACGGATATCTTAGAACAGCAATATCAAGCATTAACGAAGCCAGAGACATGTATTCCAGCAAACTGAGATTGGTATCGATTGATTGCCCATCTGGACTAAATTCTACAAATGGAAGTATAATGGGGACTTCAATAGTTTCAGACTTCACAGTAACTTTTGAGTTTTTTAAAAAAGGATTTTTGAGATATGGAGCAGAAAAATATACAGGGGAGATATTTGTTGAAAAAATAGGAGTTCCCGAAAATGCAGTGTTTGATAAGGGAGAATATGCAGAATTTATAGATCGAGAATATATACACGATAATTTAAAAAGCATAGAGAGTTATGTTCACAAAGGGGATATGGGAAAAGTATGTGTATTTGCTGGTAGTACAGGATTTACAGGTGCCGGATTTATTTCAACTAGAGCTTGTTCAAGAACGGGAACAGGGCTAACAACACTAATATGTGACGAAAACATTCAAGCCATTATGTCAGAAAAGCTAGATGAAGAGATGACTTGTAATATAAATGAATGGGAAAAAGTAAGCTCTTTGCTAGAAAAATCTGATGCAATCGCATTTGGACCAGGTGTAGGTATTACAGAGCATAAACAAAAGCTATTGGATTTTTTAATTGACAAATATGATAAACCCAAAGTTATAGATGCGGATGGTCTAAAAATGATAGATTTCAATTGGCTACATAAAAAGAGCAACACGATATTTACTCCACATATAGGAGAATTTTCTCAAATGGTAAATTTGAGCGTGGAAGAGATTGAATCAGACAGGATGGCGATTTCAAAGAATTTTGCAAAAGAGCATGACGTTGTCTTGGTATTAAAGGGGAAAAATACCATTGTTACAGATGGTGATAGAGTGATGGTTAATACAACGGGAAATCGTGGAATGGCTAACGGCGGAATGGGCGATGCACTGACTGGAATAATTTTATCATTATGTGGGCAGGGTTACGATAATTTCACTGCTGCCTGCATTGGTGTGTACTTGCATGGGCTTTGTGGAGATGTAGTTTTTGAGAAAAATAACACTGTTAATGCAACAAAGCTGATAAAAATTATACCAAATATTATGAAAATATTGTATAATAAGAATTAAGAAACAAGTAAGCCTAAATTATGTGAGGAGGTTTTGACATTGTTTGGAATCAGTATGAAAATTATATGGCTAATAATTGCCATCGTCTTTGGTATTGCAGAGGCTATGACACTTGGTCTGACTATGATATGGTTTTCAGTCGGAGCGATTTTCGCCATGGGAGCTGCATTTTTGACGGACAATGTATTCATTCAGATTTTAGTTTTTGCTTTGGTTTCAGTTGTAATGCTTTTTGTTTTTACACGAAAGTTAATCAAATTGAACAGAGATAAGAACAATAAATTCTGGTCTACAACAGAGACAAATACGGAGGCCTTTATCGACAAGAAAGGATTTATTATTAGAAGGATAACTCCTGAAGAAAGTGGTTTGGCGAAGGTAAAGGGAGAGGAATGGACTGCTGTAGCAGCCGATCCGTATGAAACTATAGACAAGGGTGAAGAGATTGTTGTCAAATCTATTGAAGGTGTAAAATTAGTAGTTGAAAAAGTGAAAAAATAATAAGGGGGTATTTAAAGATGTTTGGAAAAATTTTTACGACAGTTCTGATAGTTCTCATAGTTATAGTGGCTATTAGATGCATCAGAATAGTGAAGCAGGCCAGAATGGGTATTGTAATGAGACTTGGTAAATTTCACAAGGAAGCCAAGACAGGGATTCATATATTAGTTCCATTTATTGATGCTATGTCTTATATGATCGATTTGAGAGAAATGGTAGTAGATTTCCCACCACAGCCGGTTATTACAAAGGATAACGTAACAATGCAGATAGATACAGTTGTGTATTATAAGGTTACTGATCCAAAGAGCTATGTGTTTGAAATTGCAAATCCAATCTCAGCGATTGAAAACTTGACTGCGACTACTTTGAGAAACATCATCGGGGATCTTGATTTGGATGAAACTTTGACATCTAGAGATCTTATCAATACTCGTATGAGAACGATACTTGATGAAGCGACTGATATTTGGGGAATAAAGGTAAACAGAGTGGAATTAAAAAATATAATGCCACCTAGAGATATACAGGCTGCTATGGAAAAACAGATGAGAGCCGAAAGAGAGAGACGTGAAGCTATCTTGCAGGCAGAAGGTGAAAAGCAGTCAAAGATTCTTATTGCAGAGGGTGAAAAGCAATCGGCAATATTGAAGGCAGAGGCCAAAAAGGAAGCTATGATAAGAGAAGCGGAAGGTGAAAAACAGTCTAAGATTCTACAGGCAGAAGGTGAAGCTGAAGCAATTAGACAGACATTTGAAGCCAGAGCAGAGGGGGAAGCTGTCGTTATTAGGCAGACTCAGGAAGCAAGTGCAGATGGTTTGAGAAAGGTATTTGCCGCTATGAAGGAATCAGATGTAGATGACAATATCTTGGCTCTTAAGTCAATGGAAGCACTGGTAAAACTTGGCGAAAGTGAATCATCAAAGCTTGTTTTGCCATCTGAAGCAGTAAATTTCCTAGGAACTTTTAAAGGAATAAAGGAAGTTTTGTCTGATTCAAAAGAGATTAAATAATAATTAAAGACACTGGCCTCGTATGAATTACAATCTATGTGGTTGGTGTCTTTTTAAGGTTCTTTGTCAAATAACGTCAACGGACTTAAAATTAAAAAATTACGTTTTAATTTGGAGGTATAATATGGGATTAGTGGATAGGATTAGAAATGAAAATAGAGAAAGAGTATTTAAGGAGCTTCTAGGGAAAAAATATAGCGAGCTAAAAAATTTTGATATTCTTTACAACACAATGGAAGAATTTTTGTTGATTGATTTAAAAAGACTCGTTATAGAGGGGAATATAAATAAGGCTGAAGACACATTGTTTTCGTATATAGAAAAAAATAAAGATATTAATGTAATGTTTATAGCAGGCGAGTTTTATACAATGCTGATGGATATGAGTGATGAAGAATTGAAAAAGAATGATTTTTCTAGAGAAGAGATAAATGCTGGCTTAGAAGAGATTAGGAAAATATTTAACGCAAAAATATTAACATTATAGATAGTATTATATATAGATTTGGTTCCATTTAATGCTATGAGATTTGAAATGACAAATAAATTAAAATTTAGAATTAAAAAACGATAAAAAAACTATTGAAGTTTTCCTTAAAAAATATTATAATAAATACTTAGTAATTTTTACAAAAAAACACACAGTAGATATTCTACTGCATGTTAATATGATATATTGATTTTATGATGGAATTCAATGATATCACACTATTAATATTGTGTCAATGTTTTTTTGAAAAAATACTGAAAAAAATATTAATATAGGAGAATAGAATTATGAAAATTGGTTTTGATCACAACAAATATCTTGAGGAACAATCTAAGTATATACTTGAAAGGGTAAATAACTTTGATAAACTGTATATCGAATTCGGAGGCAAATTGATTGGAGATTTGCACGCAAAAAGAGTATTACCAGGTTTTGATGAAAATGCCAAGATAAAAGTTTTGAGTCATATTAAGGAGAAGGTCGAAGTAGTAATTTGTGTATATGCGGGTGATATTGAGCGAAATAAGGTTCGTGGAGATTTGGGAATAACGTATGATATGGAAGTTATGAGATTGATTGATGACCTAAGGGGTTACAATTTAGATGTAAATTCTGTGGTTATAACGAGATATGAGGATCAGCCTGCTGCTACTATTTTTATCAATAAGTTGGAAAGACGTGGAATAAAGGTATATAGACATAGATCGACGAAGGGATATCCAACTGATGTAGACACAATAGTAAGTGAAGAGGGATTTGGTGCAAATCCATACATAGAAACTAAGAAGCCGATTGTCGTAGTAACTGCTCCGGGGCCTAATAGTGGAAAGCTGGGGACTTGTCTTAGCCAGCTTTATCATGAAAGTAGATTGGGGAAAACTGCTGGATATTCTAAATATGAAACATTTCCAGTTTGGAATTTGCCGCTAAAGCATCCAGTTAATATCGCTTATGAAGCTGCTACTGTGGATTTGAAAGATGTAAATATGATAGACTCATTCCATTTGGAAAAATATGGTGAGACAACTGTAAATTACAATAGAGATATTGAGCTATTTCCAGTTTTAAAGAAAATAATTGAAAAGATTACAAATAAAGAAAGTATGTTCCAGTCTCCTACAGATATGGGAGTCAACAGAGTTGGTTTTGGAATAATTGATGACGATGTTGTTAGAGACGCTTCATATCAAGAAATTATTAGAAGATATTTTAAAACATTATGTGAATATAAAAAAGGTACTTTGGATAAGGATGCTGTTTCAAGAATAAAATTGATAATGGAAGAATTGGAGCTAAAACCTGAAGATAGAAAAGTCGTAACCATTGCCAGAAAATATGGTGAAGACAAGGATCCAAATTGTGTTCTTTGTGAAAGAAATGCAGTGGCGTTAGAATTGGAAAATGGGAAGGTCATTACTGGGAAATTTTCTGAATTAATGAATGGATCTGCTGCGGCAATACTTAATGCAATCAAGGAGTTGGCAGAAATTCAGGATGATATTCACCTGATATCTCCAGTTGTTTTAGAGCCGATTATAAATTTAAAACGAAATATACTAAATAGTAGAAATATCGCCTTGAATGCTGAAGAGGTATTGATGGCATTGAGTATAAGTGCTGTAACAAATCCTTTAGCTCAATATGCATTGAGAAGATTAGAGGGATTAAAGGGATGTCAGGCACATTCTACAGTGATACTTTCAAAAAATGATGAACAGGTGTTTAGGAAGCTTGGGATAGATGTTACCTGTGAACCAGAGTTCCAGTCAACAAATCTTTACGAAGGATAGAATGAATTCTGCATAAATAAAATTAACTTTTGTTGAAAATTTCCTTTTTTAATTATAATTCAGAATCTTTTATATACTATAATTAAAAATTTATTTAAAAATGTTAGAATTTTTATGTATATTGCAGAACTATGTGTTATAATAGTATATATGGATATTATGCGACGAAAGGATGTTATTATAATGGAAAACAATTTTACTATGCAAGAATTACTTGACATGCAGGAGAAAGAGTTAAGTAAAATTAATGTTGGTGAAGAAATCACTGGAAAGATTGAGCAAATAAGCAAGGATGAGCTTGTTTTAAAGCTTGAAGTTGGTTTTGATGGTGTAATACCAGCAAGTGAACTTAATTTGGAGAAAGGTCAAGTTATTTCTGATGTATATAAAATAGATGACGAAGTGACTGGAATCATAACTAATATTAGTTACAAGGATGCGACTATCAAAATTTCTAAATTAAAATTAGAACAACAGGCAGATTTAAAAGAATTAATCGATGCAATGGAAAACAGAACAATAATAAATGTTCATGCATTCAAGGCATTAGATAGAGGATTGTATGTTAAGTATAAATCATACACAATGTTTATGCCTATTTCTCAGATCGACACTAAATTTGTAAAGGATACAAGTGTATATGTTGGTCAAGATTTAGACTGTTATGTAAAAGAAGTAAATCCAAGAAAGAATAGAATAATTGTATCTCATAGAGAAGTTGCTCAGGAAATTCTTGATAAAGAAAGAAAAGAAAAGAGAGAGCAGATAAAAGCTGAAAGAGAAGCTGAAAGAGCTAGAATTAAAGCCGAAAGAGAACAAGCAAAGGCAGAAAGAGAAGCATTGTTTGAATCACTTGTTGTTGGTGAAAAGAGAAGTGGTAAGGTTACAAATATTATGCCTTATGGTGCATTTATTGATCTTGGAGGAATTGAAGGTCTTGCTCATATAAACAATATTTCTTGGGATAGAATAGAGTCTGTTGAATCTGTATTAAGTGTTGATGATCAGGTAGATGTGTTCATTCAGAGCATTGATCCAGAAACAAAGAGAATTGCTTTGGCATTAAAAGATCCAGACAAGGATCCATGGAAATTGATAGCTGATGAAGTGCAATTATACTCAGTAGTTGAAGCTGAGGTTTTAAGAATTATAGATAAGGGTGCTTTCGTTGAAGTTAAACCAGGAATAGAAGCTTATTTACCAATTGGTGAATTGAGTGAAGCTAGAATAAATAAAGTTGAAGATGTAGTTAATATCGGAGACAGAATAAAGGCAGCAATAATCAAGTTTAATCCAGAAACAAAGAGAATGATGCTTTCAATCAGAGAATTAACTAGAGAACCAGAAGAAGATTTATCACAGTATATGTCTGTTGGAGATGACACTATCGGTAATATAGGTGATGTTCTAAAGGAAAAAGGTGAATCTTCAATAGAAGAATAAATTTAGTTTACATACAAATGAGGGCTGTGTCAGCCCTCTTTTAAAATATTAAAAAGGAAAGATGAGATGAGAAGAGAGTATAAAAAAAATAGTTTTGCATTTGAAAAAATTAATTTTTCTATGATATTTGTGTTTTTAGTGATATTCTTTTTTATGCTTACGCTTAATTCTTATACTCCATATGTGGCTGATGATTTTAACAATATGTTTACGCAAGATTCGTATAGAGTGCATTCTATAATGGAGGTTTTTGCTAATCAGCAATATAGATACAATAATACGAACGGAAGAACAGTGGCTCATACCATTGCAGGAGTAGTTTTAATGATGGATAAATACTTGATTAATGTATTAAACTCGCTAGTTTTTTGTTTGTTTATTTACATTATGTATAATTATTCGAAACTACATGATTATTTCGGTATTAATATTGAGCAAAAAAATTACAAAAGACTGATTCAAAAGAATAAATATGGGAGAAATGGATACAAAACCTTGTATATTTTGTTTATTTTCCTGTCATTATGGTATTTTACACCTGTTTTCGGACAAAATTTTTTATGGGTGATCGGATCTGCCAATTATCTTTGGACGAATGTAATAATTTTGACAATTTTGCTCGTAGTAAGAAGAACTGCTATTCTCAAGGTTCCGTTGAATAATGTTATAATGACACTGATTTTTATTCTTCTATCTTTCTTTTCGGGATGGACCAATGAAAATTCTGTTCCAGCAATTTTAGTATTGATATTTTACTATTTGCTCGTCATGAAAAAACATAAAACCGATGGAATACTTTTTATTGTAATGATGTTAATCAGCATGATAACAGGTTTTGTCGTTATGTTAACCGCTCCAGGGAATTTTATAAGAGCGAGTTATTTTGAAAAGGGTGGAACTCTTTTTGAAAAAATATCAGATAGAATGGTGGGGATGAATGAGAAGTTCGTTGAGTATTTTTTTGTTTTACTATTAATAGCAATAGTTGCTGCAATAATATCTAGAGTTTTCTATCTGTATAAAAATTTTGAATCGGAAGCATTTATTGTTGGAGCTTTGGTATCATACTATTCTATGTTGTTGTCACCTACATTTCCGTTGAGAGCGGGAATTAGCACAGTATATTTATTGCTAATATCAATAGTTATGAGCTTATCAGTTATCGGAAGAGTGAATGTGAGAGCAGGTAGCGGTGTTATATTGTGTCTGTTGTTGTTTTTGGGATATATGTTCTACGATACGGTGCCAAGCGCAATGATTGCAAATAAAGAATATTTTGGGAAATATTCTGCAAGGGAAATGATAATAATAGATAGTAAAACTTTTGGCAAGGTTGAAAATATCGAAATTCCACCAGTTACCACTGAAAACAAATATGTTGCAGCGTATGGGTTAGAGGATGCAAAATACGATAAAGACGATTGGATAAATTATGCGATTTCTAGGTATTATGGTGTGAAATCAGTTATTTTGCAAAATCAAGAGAGGAATAAGTAAATGTCTAAAAAAATAGCGAAGACAAATGTTATGAGAATATTGGATAGCATCAAAGTAAAATATAATCAGTATTCATATCCAGTGATAGATGGTCATGTCGATGGTATATCTGTGGCAAATCATATCGGAAAGGATTGCAGTGTTGTTTTCAAAACTTTGGTGGTACAAGGTCATAGCAAAAGTTTCTATGTGTTTGTTATTCCAGTTGCTGAAAATCTGGATTTGAAAAAGGCATCGAGGTCTTGTGGTGAAAAAAACATCGAGATGATTCATGTCAAGGATATCAACAAAGTTACTGGGTATATTAGAGGTGGATGCTCACCTATTGGCATGAAAAAACAGTATAAAACATTTATTGATGAGAGTGCAAGAAATATCGATAAAATTATCGTCAGTGCTGGCAAGATCGGATATCAAGTTGAATTGAGCGTCGAGGATTTAATCATGGCAACAGGGGCAAGTTTGTCTGATATTGTAGTAAGGTAGAGTATTTTAATAATTAATAATGATAAAAGAAGGTGTAGTTTTGAGAGAGATAGATTCTAGACTTATTGAGGAAGCTGTTAGAGATATGTGTATAGATGCTTGTATAAATCTTGATGACAGTGTTTTAAAGTCTATTGAGTATAATAAATCAAGAGAAGAAAATGACGTGGCAATAAATATTTTAGACATACTGATTGAAAATGCTGAAATTGCTAAAGATAAAAAGATTCCTCTTTGCCAAGATACTGGCATGGCAGTTTTTTTCGTAAAGGTTGGGCAGGATTTACATATAAAAGGTAAGAACATTTCTTCGGCTATAAATGAAGGCGTTAGAAGGGGATATACTGAAGGGTATTTAAGGAAATCTGTGGTATCACCTATAGATAGAATCAATACTGGAGATAATACTCCTGCGATAATTCATTATGATATAGTTGATGGAGATTGCTTGGAAATTGAGTTTGCAGCAAAAGGATTTGGAAGCGAAAATATGAGCAAGCTAAAAATGCTAAAGCCATCGGATGGCATTGAAGGAATAAAGCAATTTATTCTTGATACGGTAAGTGAGGCAGGACCAAATCCATGTCCGCCGATTGTTGTAGGTGTTGGAATTGGTGGAACAGTAGATAAATGCTCGGTTATTGCCAAAAAAGCACTTTTTAGAGAAATAGGAAAGCACAATTCGGAAAATTATATTAAGAATTTGGAAATTGAAATGCTTGAAAAAATAAATTCACTGGGGATAGGACCACAGGGATTAGGCGGAAATACCACTGCTCTGGCGGTCAATATTGAGACCTTTCCGACTCATATTGCTGGTTTGCCAGTAGTTGTAAATATTAATTGTCATTCATCAAGGCACAAAAAAATTGTGTTGTAGAAAAATGGAGTATAATACTATAAATGTTTTACACGAGGAGAAAAGAAATGATTGAGTTAAAGTCGCCATTTTCAGAGGAAAGAATTAGAGATTTAAAAGCTGGAGATATTGTAAGCATTAGTGGAGTTTTGTATACGGCAAGAGACGCAGCTCATAAAAGATTGTGTGAATCAATCAGGCTTAATGAAGAGCTTCCGTTTGATGTTGAGGCTCAGGGAATATATTACGTTGGCCCATCTCCGACAAAGCCAGGGGAGATTATTGGTGCTGCAGGTCCTACCACAAGCTATAGGATGGATGATTTGACGATACCACTTTTGGAAAAAGGTCTGAGAATAATGATTGGAAAAGGAAAGAGAAGTGGTGAAGTTATTTCTGGTATGAATAGGCATGGGGCGGTTTACCTAGTTGCAATTGGTGGCGCAGGTGCATACATTTCGAACTCAATTAAGAGCAGTGAAATTGTAGCATATGAAGATTTGGGGACTGAGGCTATAAGAAGAATAGAGGTTGAAAACATGATTTTGACTGTATGTATTGATACTGAAGGCAACAATTTATATGAGCGCTAGAGGTTAATAAAAAATTATTTCGTATTTTTCAAAGTAATGAAAGGAACTTAGATATGTCAGAAAATAATATAAACTATTCAGAAGAAGCATTGAAGATGCATATGAATAAAAAGGGCAAAATCGAGGTCGTCAGTAAGGTGAAGGTCGAAAGCAAGGATGATCTTTCAATAGCATATACACCGGGAGTTGCCCAGCCTTGCATAGAAATCAATAAAAATGTTGAAGATGTGTACAAATATACTTCTAAAGGAAATCTTGTGGCTGTAGTGAGTGATGGTTCGGCTGTTCTGGGACTTGGGAATATCGGTGCTGAGGCTTCTATACCTGTTATGGAGGGGAAGGCGATATTGTTCAAGGAATTTGCAGGTGTGGATTCATTTCCTATCTGCTTGAAAACTCAAGATGTAGATGAAATCGTCAACGCTGTTAAATTGATTGAGCCAGTTTTTGGTGGGATAAATTTGGAGGATATATCTGCTCCAAGATGCTTCGAGATTGAACGAAGATTGAAAAAAGAGCTTGATATTCCTGTTTTTCACGATGATCAGCACGGTACAGCAATTATTGTTACGGCTGGGATTCTAAATTCGATAAGATTGTTGGGTGATAAGAAAATTGAAGAGCTTGAAATAGTGATAAATGGTGCTGGTGCAGCAGGTATTGCAATTTGCAAAATGTTGCTAGATATGAATGTAAAAAATATTGTGTTGTGTGACAAATATGGTATTTTAGAAGAAAACAGTAGAGATATAAATTGGGCGCAAAAAGAGATGCTTAAATACACCAATAAGAATAAGGAAAGCGGAACGTTGGCTGATGCTGTAAAGGGAAAGGATGTGTTTATCGGTGTTTCTAGACCGAAGATGCTTACATCAGAAATGATAAAAACGATGGCAAAAGACCCAATTGTTTTTGCGATGGCAAATCCAATTCCGGAAATAATGCCTGGAGAGGCAAAAGAGTCAGGAGTTTTTGTATTGGGAACGGGTAGAAGTGATTTTCCAAATCAAGTAAACAACGTGCTTGCATTTCCAGGGGTTTTTAAAGGGGCACTGGAATGTAGAGCGAGTGAAATAAATGAGGCGATGAAGGTTGCTGCGGCAAAAGCCATAGCAGATTTCATACCAGATGAAAAATTGAGTAGAGAATATATATTGCCAAATGCATTTGAGACAGGAGTTGCAGATGCAGTGGCTGAAGCAGTTAAAAGGGCTGCGGTTGATACGAAAGTAAATAAAATTGAGGTATAAAATTGATAGAAATTGGCAAATACAATAAATTAAGGGTGCAAAGAGAAAAAGAATATGGTTATTTTCTAGATGGGAAAACTAAAAATTCAAAAGATGATATACTGCTTCCAAAGAGCAAGATAACAAACCCACAAGAAATTAAGCTTGGAGAAGAGGTTGAAGTTTTTGTTTATAGAGATTCTCAGAAGAGATTGGTGGCCACGCAGGAAAAACCAAAGGCAACCATTGGTGAAATAGCAATATTGAGAGTTTGTGATAACTCTGAAATAGGTAGCTTTGTAGATATTGGTCTCGACAGGGATATACTTGTACCTTTTAGAGAAAAAAAATATCCGCTATTTGTAGACAGCTATTATCCTTTTTACATATATTTGGATAAAACAGGAAGATTGGCAGCTACTACAAATATAGATATTCATTTAGAAACTGCGAATGGATTGTTGAAAATAGGGGATACGTGTAGCGGCTATGTGTTTGGCTTTCAGACAAATGGGACAGCTCTTGTATGCATAGAACCTAATTTTTATGGAATAATTCTAAAAGAGGAGGTATATACTTCTCTTAGAGAAGGAGATTATCTAACTGATCTGAGAGTCATAAAAATCTACGAAGATGGAAGGTTGGGTCTTTCTGCTAGAAAAGAGAGAGCTGAGGAAATGCAAGGTTTGGAAAAGGAAATATTGTCCTACATGGAGGGCAACGATGGATTTATGAGGTTTAATGACAAGGCAGATCCAGAGGAGTTGAGAGTAGTGTTTAACACAAGTAAGAAAAACTTTAAGAGAACTCTTGGCGTGATGATGAAAAAAGGGTTAATAAAACAGGATGAGCAAGGTACATGGCTAAAATAGAGTCTTAAAATAGACAATCTTGAATATTATATAGAGTAATGGAAATATGAAAAACTCGCACATTTTGTAATCTTAATGATTAAGACTGATGTTGCGAGTTTTTCGTTCTAAAATATTTATTGTTCTACATTTATTTTTTGTCGCTTGCTATGTATTTGATATATCATCAAAGCTTTCACTGCTAGATGTGAAGCTAATATCTTCTGGCGAGCTTATTATCGAATGCACAATTTGATAATTGACAGACTCGATAAAATACTGAATTATTTCCAAAGCATTTGACACAAAATCCTTGGATAAATCATTTTTGTTGTTACTATTTGGTCTAAAATCAAGCTCATGAACTATTGAATTTCTTCTATCTACTAATTCATCTATATATTTTTTTGTTTGAGTGATACTGTTCAGCTGTTTAAATCGCATGGTCATTCTCGGCTGAATTGCCTTCCATATATTAAAATCCAAGATATAGTTCATATTCCTGTCTATGGACGTAGATTTTTGTATTGTGTAATTTGATGTAACTTCATAAATAGCATCACTAAGTATTTTTTCTTTCTCAATCATGTTAAAATTGTTTTTGTCAAAACTATTCAAAACAGTTATCGGTATTAAGAAGCTATCAAAGTTCTTTCCTGGTTGCGCTTTTCCTCTGAATATTTGCAGAATAACGGCTTTTTCAATGTCATGCATATACTTATCCATAGTTGCACAGATCAGCACTATACAATATCTGTATATATTGATATCCTCAGTATCAGAATTTATTAGTTGCCTGATGTATTTCGTGTTTGAATGAAACATTTGCATGGGCTGATTTAGGTTGTCATCAATTAAATCCAAGCCAGTTTTTCTAGGAGTTATTTTTGGTTTTGGTCTATTAAATGAGCTTTTATACTTATTCGCCATGATCATCTCTCCTTAAAGAATTTATTCCACCATATTTTCCTGAAAGATATGCACTTCTAAAGTTTTCGTTTTGGCTAACGTCAATGATGTCGGCAAGGGAGTACAATCTCGTTTCATTGAAATTTTTATCAGTTATATAGATTTCATCTTTTCTTAATGAGTCTATTTCCAATAGATCCGTAGTATGAGTTGTGGTGATAAGTTGTCCATTTATATTCTCAATAGGATTTTGGAATAGCTCTATAATATATTTTGAAATCAGAGGGTGAATAAAAGATGTCATTTCATCGACAATAAGTGTTTTGCCTTTATTGAGAGCATCAAAAATAAATGCGTATAGTGAGTATATCTTTATTGTGCCCTCGGATTCTTCATATAGGTTAAAAACTACATCCTTTTCGTTTCCATCGGTATCAAAACCTATTTTATAAGTATTGATAGTATATTTTGAATTTGATTCTACATTTGACTTTTTATTGATAAAATTATTTTCTATCAACTCATCGTAAAGTCGACGCTTTATAGATTCATTAATATCATTTCTCTGCAAAGTGGAGTCAATTTTTTCTGCCACGATCCTACTTATATTTGTATAGCTGATATCGCTCAACATTCTTGAAATCTTGTTATAAAAAAGTTCATCTTTTTCTAATAGATATTCTATAGTTTTTTTCAAATTTTCCTTTGAATTCGAGTTGCTCAGAATAATTAAGTCATTTTCAATCCAGCTAGTAAAAATATTGACCCTTTCATCGAAAATTGATAAAGATCCAACTGATAGCTTTTTATCCTTGTCGCTTCCCATCATTTTAATTATGATTTCTTTATCAATGTCGTAATCAAATTCCATTGAATCGAGATCTCTATTTATTAGCTCGACGAAATCGTAATTTTCATCAATTAAAAGAAGCTTTTCAAGTATAATTGAATTATGGTCAAGAACCACTTGATAATCATAGATGAATTTTCCTATAGCTATTCGTATTTGATATTTTGTCGGCTTGTTAGTGTAATGATCATCAAGTCTGTATGGATTGAATTTGAATATATCCACATCTAATAAAGAAAGATCTGTGATTTTTGAATAAACTATTTGATTCTTTAGATTTTCAATAGACCTTATGAGATTGCTCTTTCCTGATGCATTAAAGCCATAAATTACTGCTGTCGGTAAAATGTAAAGATCATCAAAGTGCTTATGTAATTTCACTTTTTTAGAGTTTTTCACATTTGTAGAGATCATAGAAAACGTGACTTCATCCTTTAACGATAAAGAGTTTTCAACTGAAAAATCGATTAACATTGTGATACCTCCCTGATTATTATATAATCACTAACATATAAATAATGAAATAATGCCTTTAATATTTGAAAAAGCATTACTATTTGAAATACCTTTATATCTTTATTTTATCATAAATTTGAATTGGTAAACATATTAATAATTACTATATTTGTTATTAAGAGATGAGTTGGAGTTTCTTTAGAAACAAAAAGAGAGGTTGACCCATTCAACCTCTCTTTTTCTGTGAGAAATACTTAAAAGAAATGTAATTTTTTAAGTACCTATATTATACAATAAGTTTAACAAAAAGTCTAATGATTTTTACGATAAAATAACTATATCGATGATTTAATTCCAATTGTATATTTGTGAATGATGTAAATTTTTTAAAAGAGAAAAAAATAATACCAACTTGTTTTTGATTTAGTGTTACTTCAATTATACAGGCATTCTATCTTTTTTGTCTCGCAATGATTGTAAATACTGAAAAATTTATTAAGCGATGTATAATATAAATATTGCTTATTTTTATTGAATTTGATATAATCAAAAAAAATATATATTTAAGCATAAATAATTATTTATATAAATTATATTTTCTAGGAGGAATAATTATGAGAAAGAAAAAAAATGCATTGTTTTTTTTATTAATTATTTTGTCTATACTGGGGATTTATTTTTTAAAAAATATTGTTCCTGGATTAAAAAGTTCAGAAGATGTATTTGTAAGTAAAAATATTTCTGAAAACGAAACTAAGGAAATATTAAAATCTATAAAGTTAGATGTTGATTTTAATAAATCTGAGGAGGTTTATAATAGTCTGAATTTTCCGCCGGATGGTTATAAATATACCATAATAAAAACAAATGAATCAATAACAAAAAAGTTTCATGATATATATAGTAACAATGAAATCAGTGAGAAAATAAAAGATAAAAAACTGAAATATAAGGAAATAGACCAAGATGAAGCGATTCATATCTTAGAAGAACATTGTAGTGAAAAAAAATTATTGAAATTAGTCGAAAAGGATTTTAATAATAAAGATACTGCGTTTGGTATGATGGAAGTTAATAATTATGTTAAAGATAGTAGTTTATTTGATGAAACATATATAATTTCTTGTAGAGGTAATACTATCTATATCTTTTATCATAAGATATAGATATATTGCTAGACGTTAATAATCGTATACTTGATGTTTAATTTATGTACACTTAAAATAAACATTATAAATGAAAAGAGACCGACCAGAACCCTTAAATTGCCATGGATAAAATCTATGGTAATTTTTTGCACAAAAAATATCATATACAGAACATATGTTATTATTTTTCGAAATTTAAAACAAAGAAAGTATAAAATTTTTCTAAATATCTACTTTTATTGCATTTTGTCAATTACATAGAATAATTTTTGTGATATAATTATATAGATTGTGTAGATTTGCAGAGAAAAGAGGTAGTGAGAATGTCATTATTAGATGCGTTGCTTAGCAAGCAAGACGATAGCGAAGTAGGTAAACTAAATAAAATTGTAGATAGAATAGATGCATTGGAAGAAGGAATGAAGGCGCTGACAGATGAAGAGCTTTCAAACAAAACTATTGAATTTAAGGAAAGATTGAAGCATGGAGAAACTCTCGATGATCTTCTTGAGGAGGCTTTTGCAGTTGCAAGAGAGGCAACAAGAAGAACTCTTGGTATGAGACAGTATAGAGTTCAGATGATAGGTGGAATAGTTCTTCATCAAGGGAAAATAGCCGAGATGAAAACTGGTGAGGGTAAGACTTTGGTGTCTGTGGCACCATGTTATTTGAACGCCCTTAAAGAAGAGGGGGTCCATGTAATAACTGTAAATGATTATTTGGCTGAAAGAGATGCTGATACGGTTAGACCAGTGTTTGATCTATTAGGACTGACTGTTGGTGTAATTATAACAGGACAGGATCCGAATACTAGAAGAGAACAATATAATTGTGATCTTTCTTATGGTACAAATTCCGAGTTTGGATTTGACTATCTTAGAGACAATATGGTTAAAAAGTTCTCTGAAAAAGTACAAAGAAAGCTTTCGTTTTGTATTATAGACGAAGTTGACTCGATATTAATCGACGAAGCGAGAACTCCGCTGATCATTTCTGGTGAAGGGGATCCGATAAGTGAACTATACTATAGGGCTGATGATTTCATTAGAACTATAGGGGAAGAAGATTTTGAATTAGATAAAAAGGAACATACAGTATCTTTGACAGAATCAGGCTTTAGAAAGGCTGAGAACTTCTTTAAAATCAGAACAATTACAAATTTGAATAATATGGCAATATATCATCATATAAATCAAGCACTTACAGCACATAAATTGATGAGTATAGATGATGATTATGTTGTGAAAGATGGTGAGGTATTCATTGTAGATGAATATACTGGAAGAATAATGGATGGACGTAGGTTCTCAGACGGACTTCATCAAGCGTTGGAAGCAAAGGAAAAGGTAGAAATCCAGCTAGACAATAAGACAATGGCAACAGTTACATATCAGAATTTCTTTAGGATGTATGGGAAAATTTCAGGGATGACTGGTACTGCAAAAACTGAAGAAAATGAGTTTGAACAGACTTATCATATGAACGTTGTTCAGATACCTACAAATAAACCTGTAATTAGAAAAGATTTGGATGATAAGGTATATATGACTGAAAAGGAGAAATTTGATGCAGTTGTTGAAGAGATTAAGCAGATACATTCGACTGGACAGCCGATACTTGTCGGGACTGCTACTGTTGAAAAGTCAGAATACCTATCAGAACTTTTGAATAAGAAAAATCTTAAACACGAGATATTAAATGCAAAAAATGATAAAAGAGAGGCTGAAATTGTCGAAAAGGCGGGGCTTCTTGGAAATATTACAATAGCGACGAATATGGCAGGTAGAGGTACTGATATAAAGCTTGGAAATGGAGATCCGAAGATGGAAGAGGAGGTAATTTCATTGGGTGGACTTTACGTTTTAGGTACTGAAAGACATGAGTCGAGAAGAATTGATAACCAGCTGAGAGGGAGATCTGGAAGACAGGGAGATCCAGGAACTTCAAGATTTTTCGTAAGTATAGAGGATGAAATAATAAAATTATATGGTGGTGCTTCAATAAAGAAATTGGGTAAAAAATTGAAACCTGATTCTCATGGAGCGATTTCGAGCAAGTCGCTTACAAAGGCTATAACAAATGCGCAGAAGGGAATAGAAGGAAGAAATTTTGAACAGAGAAAAGATGTACTAAAGTATGATAATGTGATTGATAAGCAGAGAAAGGTTATATATGCTGAAAGAGACAATGTATTAAAGGGGATTGATCTAAAGAATACAGTAATGGATATGGCCAAGCAGACTGTTGATGAATATGTCGATAAATATATTAACACAAAGCCAAGAAATTACTTTAAGTATATGAAGGCACTTTACTCGGCATTTATGCCACCGGAAACTATATTAATACCGGGTATGAGTGAGATGACTCCAGAAGAGATAGGTCAATTTACAATGGATATTGTAAACAATGTGTATAACTTGAAGTTAATGATGGTGGGAGAAGAGTTTTTCTCACATGAACAAAAAGAGATACTGTTGAGAGTTGTAGATACATATTGGGTGGATCATATAGATCTTATGGATCAGATGAGACAGAGTGTAGGCTTGGTCGCTGTTGGTCAAAAAGACCCTGTAAAAGAATATACGATTGAAGCATATGAGATGTTTAAAGCATTGAATAAAAAGATAAGGCTTGAAACTCTAAAATTTGTTTTTTCATTTGAAGGAATGGAATAGAAAATATGAGTATAATTTATAAATCCAGCATTACATATCGTTGTATTTGCTGGATTTATTTATGACACTAATTATGATATAATGAAAGTATATTTTTAGGGGTGGTGCAAATGGAAGATAAGATTACTTTTAATGACAAAGTTAGATACCAGCTTCGACGACTGTATGAAGTAATGAGAAGTTCTGTGATAGAAAAGAAAAATATAGATAGAAAATTTCACTATATGAGAGTGAGATCAATAGATGTTTTGAGAGGTATTTTAACAATTTTGGTTATAATGATAATATCTCAAGGATTGGAGAATTCTGTAAGTAAGAGTTTTATCATATCAGAATGGAATGGGGTAACTTTGGCAGGTGTTGTGTTGCCTTTTTTCATTCTTATTATGGGTGCATCAATACCATTTTATATAAAAAAATATCATGAAAATGGAAGCAAGCTCTCATCGATAATAAAAAAATCATTAATCAGAGTATTATTGTTATTGTTGCTGGGATTGATATTTAGCGTTTTATTTCTTGAGTCTGATAAATACGTTAGAGTTACAGGTCCATTTCAACTATTAGCGATTAATTACATAATAAGCATCTTGGCATACATGATGTTTTTAAAACTTAGAATCAAAAATAACGTTATAACATATGTGTTTGCTATCATCGGTTTATTGATAGCAATGATGTTTTCTGTCATTTTTATCAATGGGGGACGAGAAGCTGCCACAAATATATTTGTAAGAACTGATATATCATTAATAGGTGGATATAAGAGCATATCATTAGCTGATCCAGAAGGTATAATGGCAATTTTTAGTTCGATTTCATTGGGATTTTTTGGGATTTCTTTTGGATGTATTCTCAATAAAAAACATATTGAAAAAAAATATGTTGGATACAGAAGACCGATGAAAATAAGAAATGATGGATTTAGCAAGGAAAATCTCCTTGTGGATATCAAAAGCTGGATTAACTACAGATCGATAAAATCGTTATTAAGCAATTATTATAGGTTCAACAATGAGGCAAAAAAAGTAATTCATTTGTTACTGTTCTCATTGATATATTTGATGTTATTTTTTGTGACAAAATATTGGATTCCAGTAAATAGAAATGTATTTAGTATCAGCTTCGTTATGATTGCTTGCTTTTATTTTTCGATGTTGTTGGTTGTGGCATATGTTGTGTGTGATATTGTCAAACTTAGGTTTGGTGCAAATTATTTGGGAAACATTGGTAAGAATGCGATTCTCGTTATTTTTACAGTCCAGATTGTTCACAAATTATTGTCGATGATTAAAATAAAATCTATATTTACTGGAACGTGGTTACCATTTAATAACTGGTTCACTACTGATTTTATTTTGCCGATATTTGGCACTGAATTCTCATCTACAGTCTATTCGGTTTTAATTACAGTGATATGGGTATTGCTTTTTAATTTGCTGGATAGATACGATGTAAAGGTAAATTTATAGGGGGTAGACATGGAAAGAAAATTTGATGAAGATCAGATCAAAGAAATTGTGAAGCAGACACTTATACTTTTTGTTTCTTTAATGCTGATAATCGGCTTTTTTAAGTTATTCTACTCTTATTCTAGCCAAAGAAAAATGATTTCGGAATTTGAAAATACAAATATCAGAGAAAAATTGATTACAAATAATAAGGTTGCAAATATGGGTAAACCATACAAAATAAAGGATGGTATCGTATATATGCCACTTTTGGAGTTATGCAAAAATTTCAACACAGATGCGACTTATAAATTTACTCCTAATGGAGGTATTGAGCTTAAATACAGAAAATCAACATACCTACTTCAGAGAGGTTCAAATGAAGTAAGATTTTTGGGAAATGATAACATATTAAAAATGGACGGTGTCGTCGTGTTTATGGAAAACACTGTATACGTTCCATTGGATTTTATCTACAAAGTTTTGGATGTAAATGTAGTTCAATCTAGTGATGGAACCGTATACATGGATAACTATCCGAAAAAATTCAACTATAGCTGGGTTAAGGAAAATAGATACATCGCTCATGCTATGGGTGGTATCGATGGTAATACATATACTAATTCCAAAGAGGCAATGGAAAAAAGCTATGAAAGAGGACTTCGAGTTTTGGAAACGGACATTTCCTTGTCCTCTGATGATAAGCTCGTTCTCATTCATTCATTTGAAAAAGAAGGGTTGGAACAGTTAGGATTACCGGTATCTTGGTCAGTAAAGCCACCAACGGAAAAGGAGTTCTTAGAGAGAAAAATTTTGGGAAAATATACCCCTATGAAATTTTCAGATGTAGTTGCATTTATGAAAAAACATAAGGATGTATATATTGTTATCGACTTGAAAAATAATGATATAAAAGATGTTGAAAAATGCTATAAAAAAATAGTAGAAATTGCTAAAAAAGAAGATCAATCTGTTTTAAAGAGGATAATTCCTCAGATTTATTATGAGCAGATGTATAGGCCATTGATGAATATTTACGATTTTAAGTCGATTATTTTTACTACATATAGAATAGAAGAGCTTGAGGTCAATAAGATTGTCGATTTTTCATATGAACATGGAATAAAAATAGTTGCAGTAAATAAGTTTAAATTTTCTAAGGATCTAACAGATAAGCTGGTAGACAGAGGAATTGGATTATATATGTTTACTTACAATGATGAAAGTGTTGTAAACTCGCTGAGAAATTTATATGTTAGTGGATTTTATACCGATTTTTTGCCAAAAGACAAAATCAATAGAGACTCAGATGGCAAGGTCATCGTAAATGAGAAAAAAAATAATACAAATTAATATTAATAAAAAAAGGTTACAAAAATGTTACACTTGTGTTATAATATACTAAGTTCTTAAGAGGATAGTTGAATAATAATGAAAAGGGGGAATCGTATGAGATCTTTTAGGAATAAAATCGTAGGGGTAATATTTAGTTTTATTTTGGTATTGATGTCGTTTTCAAGTGCATATGCTGATACTAGTGATGCCAATCTTCAGACTTCATCATATGAAAATTCAAGTGAAACAAACGATATTGGAATCGAAAATATGAAAGTTGAATTAGGCGTTGGAAAATTATCAGATAGTGACATATCTGATTCAAGTGACAGCTATAGTTCGACTGATAGATTAAATGTAAATTACACAAAAGCATCTGCTCAACTGACTTCATTGTATGGTGCAGATAGAATAAAAACGGCTGTAAAGGTTAGTCAAAATGGTTGGTCTGCTGCTGATACTGTTGTAATAGTAAATAGCAAAAGTACAATGATGGGGATTGTTGCAACACCTCTTGCAACATCGCTAAATGCACCGATATTGATTACAGGAGCTAGTTCGCTTGACTCTTCTGTAGCAACTGAGCTGGCTAGACTTAAACCAAGTAACGTAATAATCATTGGAGATAGAAATTTGATTTCCAAAGCAGTTTCTGATAGAGTGAAGTCGATAACAGGAGCGAATATTGAGAGAATTTTTGGTTCGAATTCAAAGGATGTTTCATTAGCAGTTGCGAAGAGGATTTCATCTATAAAAAGCGTTGATACTGCATATGTAGTCAGCGAAACAAATGGAGTGGCTGATGCATTGACAATATCATCAAAGGCTGGTAGCACAAAGAATCCTGTTATAGTAGTCGATAAAAATACTGTCAGTACAAATACTTTTGCATATTTAAGAGATAATATATCAACTGTATTTTATATTGGTGGTGTAAACTCTATTTCAAACACTCTTCTTAATAAAATTAATACAGTAGTTGATAATGCGGGTTCAATCAATAGAATTTACGGCTCTGACAGACATGATACTAATGTTAATGTTATAAATAGGTTCTATAAAGACAAGAATATTCCTGTTCTTGTAGTTACTAAATCAGACAATCAAGGCTTGATTGACACTGTTTGTGCAGGTCCTTTTGCAGCATTATACAATGCTCCGATTTTAATAACGAATAAGTCTTATGTTCCTGCAGTTACAAAGAGCTTCTTGAGTAAAGTAAGTGTAGCAACTGTGTATCAAATAGGCGGTAGTATAAGCCCAAGTGTTTCAAATACGATAAAAAATCCTGGTTCAAACTCATCTTCACAGAGTGATGCGAATTCTGGTTCAAATAGTTCTACTGATAAAACTACGCCAAATGTGCCAAAACCACAAGTTGATGATGTTATCAGTGGAAGCATCAAAGGAAAAACAATAGTTATTGATCCAGGGCATGGCGGAAAAGATTCAGGAGCAAGTGGCTTATATAACACATATGAAAAAAACTGGACTTTGACAACAGCATTGGCTTGTGCAGATTATTTGACAAGAGCCGGAGCTAATGTTGTAATGACAAGAAAAACAGACATATATCCGACATTGCAAGACCGAGCGGATATAAGTAATAATTCCGGTGCCGTTCTATTCTGTAGTATACATTATAATAAGGGTGGAAGTGTCGTTAATGAAGCCACTGGTGAATTGAGTGGTAATGGAGTAGAGGTATTTAAGGGTGATGGAGAAAGTGCAAATGCTGTTGCCAAAAATATTTTGAATAGCATATTGAGTGGATTTAATCTTAGAAATAGAGGGGTCAAGGATGGAACTCACTTGTATGTAATAGCAAATACTGTTGCTCCTGCAGTTCTAGTTGAGGGTGGATTTATGTCTAGCTCAAGAGATGTAAGCATGCTAAATAGTCAGGCTGCATTGAAAAAGATGGGAGTTCAAATTGCAAAGGGAATAATAGCTTCCTTTAAATAAAACAAAAAATGTGACTGGTCATAGATTATTAATCAAATTTAATTGGTTAACTAATCGTGACCAGTCTTTTTGTATTTATCTAAAAACATTGATTTTAAAATGTGTCTGTAGGCAAGTCGCCTAAATAATTTTCGAAAAAAAATTTCATTAGAGTTTAAATATATCTTGATTTATAGTATAATAGAATAGTTACAATAACAATTAGGAGTATTGATATGAAAAAATATTTAAAATATATGATATTGGCAGCACTGGCATTATGTCTATACAAGGCTATCGATAAGGTTCTTGATAGGATGTATCTGGGGCAGTATACAATTAACGATTATACAGATGATACTAGATTTACGACTGTAAATAAAGTTCTAGATAAGAGATTTGAAAAATCAGATGTTGCAATTCTAATAAATACTGAATATATTGATCAAGTTGTATCCACTGCACCGTATGCTTATAGCAAGAAAATTCCCGTATTTTATACTGAAAAACAGAAGGTGTTAAAACCTGTCTATGATGAAATGGAAAAGCTTGGTGTAAAAAAAGTGATTCTTGTAGGTGGTGTGAATTCATTATCTGAGTCAGTGGAGAGAAGTCTTGAAAGAAATGGTTATAAATTCGAGAGGATAAATGAGTCTAGAGGAATAAATTTCTCAATTAAAATTGCAGAGATGATGATGAGTGACAATAAAATCAGTGAGATTGCTGTAGTTACTAGTGATGAGTTTGATCTTCCGAATGCAATTTCGTTTTCACCATATTCTCAGAAAAACAAAATACCTATACTAGTTACATCAAATACTCAAAATGACTATTTAAAAATAAAAAAACTTATCAGGAATAATAATATTAATAAGGTATATTTAATTGGAAATGAGGGGTATCTAAATTCTAATTTTGATAGGCTGGCAAATGTGAAGATTCAGAAAATAAAAGGTGAAGACAGATACGATTTCAATAAGAAGCTGATCAAGACTATTTATGGAAAAAGCGATAATGGAAATGTTTATATATCAAAAGGTGGAGAGCTGTTGCACAAACGCCATATCGGTTCGGGACAGTTGATAAATGCAATTGCAATTTCTCCATTGGCTGCAGATAATGACTCACCTTTATTGTTTATAGAAAATAATTATTTTGAAACACAAGAAAGCCAAATAGTAGAAAAAAATGGATACAAAATATTGAATCAAGTAGGTTTCAAAATAGAAAGAAGAAATTACTTTAATATCGAAAGAATGAAAAATGCTACAACAGTTGTATTGATTTTGATTTCGATAATGATGGTCGTGAGAGTTTCACGCAATAGTCGTGATGAAGAAAATAAAAAAATATTATAGAAAATACTTAGGGATAAAATTGAAGGGAGAAGATTATGTCTTTTTGCGAGTATTCGGGAGAAGATCCGATATTAAAAGAATATATTGAAAAAATAGATTATAGTATCGTCAGAAAAGGAAAGATATTCGATTTATATCAGAGATTTTTTGACATCTTGCTGTCTTTTGTTGGATTGCTAATCGGTGTGCCAATAATATTGATTTTTGGTATGCTGATAAAAATAGAGGATAGAGGACCGATTCTGTATAAACAGGAAAGATTGGGTAAGCATGGGAGAGAATTTTATGTTTATAAGTTGAGATCTATGAGAACTGATGCTGAAAAATTTGGAGCACAGTGGGCGGAAAAGGATGACCCAAGAATAACAAAGGTCGGTAAGTTTATCAGAAAAACAAGAATTGATGAAATTCCTCAGTTGATAAACATTTTAAAAGGTGATATGGGGATTATAGGTCCAAGACCAGAGAGATCTGTTTTTACGAAGGAGTTTGAAGAAACATTTCCTAATTTTGTTTATAGACTAGCTATTAAGCCAGGATTGACTGGATGGGCTCAGGTTAATGGTGGATACGAAATTGGACCAGGTGAAAAGTTGGAATATGATTTGTATTATATAAAAAATAGAAGTGTTATGTTAGATATTAAAATTGTGCTGATGACAGCAAAAGTAATTTTTACTGGAGATGGTGCAAGATAGAAGGGGATTTTCGATGTGTAAAGATTTTATTGATGGACTTGTTTCTGTTATAGTTCCTGTTTATAATGCCGAACGATATATTAGAGAAACTCTTGACAGTATAATTGGACAGACTTATAAAAATATTGAAGTAATATGTGTTGATGATATGTCAAATGATTCATCAAGAGAGATAATAAAGGAATATGAATCAAAATACTCCAATATAAAATCTATTTTGCTGTCAGAAAACGCAGGGGTTGCAAATGCAAGAAATATAGGAATTGAAAATGCTAGAGGAAGATATATCGCCTTTTTAGATAGCGATGATCTTTGGCTTCCAGAAAAAATTGATAAGCAAATTGATTTTATGGAAAAGAATGGGTATTGTTTTACATTTACAGGATACAGATTTATTGATTCAGAAAGTCAAAAATTAAATACAATTGTTCATGCAAAACCAGAGCTGACTTATGAAAAAATGCTTAGGCACAATGCTATTTCATGTCTTACGGTGGTTATCGATAGGTATATTGTAAAAGAAATTCGTATGAAAAAAATTCATCATGAAGATTATGTGGCTTGGCTTGATATATTAAAGCAAGGACATAAAGCACATGGTTTGGATGAATTGTTGGCATTATATAGAACAAGACGAGGTTCGCTTTCTGGAAATAAGTTTAGGGCAGCTTGCTGGACTTGGAATATACTTAGGAATGAGGAAAAATTAGGCTTTTTCAAGGCATTGTATTATTTTAGTAATTATGCAGTAATCAATGTATACAAGCATTTCCTATCTAAGTGACAATATTAAAGGGAGAAGATAAATGAAAATAAGTTTATTAATAGGAACGTATGGAACTAGGATCAAAGAGATGGAGGTTCTATTCGATAGTATAGAAAGACAAACTTATAAAAATTTTGAGGTTATTGTAGGATCTCAAACGAATCATGATGAAGTTGAAAAATTATTGAGCAAATATAGCTTTGATCACAGACATATTGTTGCTGAGGGTACTGGGTGTTCAAAGAGTAGAAATGCTACAATGGAGTATTGTACTGGCGATATTTATACGTTTACTGATGACGATTGTTGGTACACAGATACAGCATTGGAGGAAGTCAATTCTCACTTTGAAAAATACAATCCTGATGTAGCGATTTTTCAGAATTTTGATCCCATAACAAAAAAATCCACAGCCAATTATCCAAAGCATGAGATTCTTGGAATATCAAGGATGCAGACACTAAAGCAAATAACCTTTGATATGTGGTTTAACTCTAGCAGTATCGATCCGCATACAAATAGATTTGATGAAAGATTTGGTATTGGGACAAAGTATAATTCTGGAGAAGAAAATGTGTTCATTATGGATGCATATAACAATGGAAAGCGAAAAATGTATTATTTTCCAATAGTGGTTGCTTACCATCCGTACAAAAAAGTGAACTATATAGATGAAAATTCTATGATAGGTAAAGGTCCTTTGTTCAAGCGACTTTTCGGTGGATTTTTTGGATTTATATTGTTTATTGCTTTTTGTATCAAAAAGAGAAGTGAAATAAAATCAAATAATGACGGAAAGTATACTTCCATCGTAATAAAGGCAATAAAAGAGCAGTTCAGATTTAAATTATAAATAAGAGGTAAAAAATGGGTTATTTGGAAAAAATTTCTCGATTGTCAAGACAGGCATTAGAAATGACTAAGTATAGAAAAATTGCAGAAAAACATAGGGGTAAAGACAAGTATAAGAATATGTGGCTAATCTCTGAAAGAGGTATTGAAGCAAAAGACAATGGATACGTTTTTTTTAAATACCTTAGAGAAAATCATCCAGAAATTAATGCATGGTTTCTTATTGATTCATCCCATAAAAAAGACTATGATAAAGTGAAGGATCTTGGTAATATTATCGAATACGGAAGTCTTGAACACAAGATTGCATTCTTTTTAAGTGATGTACTGATTTCTAGTCATACAGGTTTTTTAGAGCCTTGGAATTATAAATTATTTAAACTTATTTTTGATAGAGATAATAAGAAAAAATTTGTATTTCTTCAGCATGGTGTAATTTTATCAGATTTGAGCAAGTATTATAATTCATCGAACAAAATTGATTTGTTCATAACGACTACAAAGGCAGAGTATGAGTCAATTTGTCAAAAAAACTACGGATTTGACAAGGGTGTTGTCGTTCAAACTGGGCTTGCTAGATATGACAATTTGAATGAATTCAATTTGAAGAAACAGATCTTATTGATGCCATCATGGAGAATGAATATAATAACTCCATCCTATAAGAAAAAAGGCAAAGGTAGCGATAAAGTTTTTTCTAGTTCTGATTACTTTAAGGCATTGAACTCGTTAATAAACAATAGGACGCTAATTGATTTACTTGAATCAAATGGGATTGATATGATTTTTTATCCACATTTTGAAATGCAACCATATAATCATCTATATGATATTAATAGCGATAGAATTGTCATAGCAGATAGGGAGGAATATGATGTTCAGACCTTGTTAAAGGAATCTTTGATGATGATAACTGATATTTCTTCTGTGGCGTTTGATTTTGCCTATATGAAAAAACCATTAGTTTATTATCAGAAGGTTCCTGATGATAAATACAACAAGGGGTATTTTGATTACATCGAGGATGGTTTTGGAGAGGTAATATTGGATGAAGAAAATTTGATAAATACTATTGAGTCATATTTCAATAATGGCTTTGAAATGAAAGATAAATATGTAAAAAGAGTAGACGAAAGCTTCAATATAAGAGATAATAATAATTCTCAGAGGATTTTTAACGCTATTATCGATTTGATTGGCTAGATTGTTTACATTTTACAGATAAGGTTAAGAGGAAAGATTGATGAAAATTAATAAGTGGAAAAATTTTTTAGGAGTGTTGTTGGTGTTTCTGGCTGCATTCAAGTATTATTCGGTTATTTTCGATTATACTAATCTGAATAAATATTGTATGATACTGTCACTACTATTATCGACACTTCTGATATTGATAAATTATAAGAAATACAATTTAATACATTTGGGATTTTTTGTGATACTTTCAATACAGTTTGTTATGTCGAAAAATATCACAATGCTGTATTCATATTATTTATGCTTGGGGTTATTTGCATTGGATTTTAGATATCTGATCAAATGGTTTGTGATTTTCAATGCCATATTTTTCTCAATCTTCCTGATTACAAATCTTATTGGTATAAATCCAACTGAGTATATTGAGGGGAGAAATGATTTTGGATTTGGAAATCCAAATGCAGCGTTTATCAGTATGTTTATGGTGTGGTCGTCATTTTTTTATTTAATATATGACAGTAAAAAGAATATTGATTTTATTTTGATGTTATTGATGGTTGCACTTATCTATTCTCAAACAGTCACTAGAACAGGTCTATTGACAGCGGTAGGAACGATTTTTGCATATATTATATTGAAAAACATAGATATTCAGAAGAAAGTTTTTAGCATATTGATAGGTGTATTTCCTTTGTTTATGACTTTTTTGAGTTTGATAATAACACTATTTATGAGTAATAATTACCTAATAAACAAAATTCTGTCTCACAGACCAGTGTATTGGAGAACATATTTGATGCATCCTACAAAAGGAGTTAATCTTTTCGGATATGTTTCAAATATTAGAGAGATTCTTTTCACACAGAGAATGCCTCTGGATAGTGGATATATATGGTCGTTATACAGTCAGGGTTTGGTGGTATTTGTTATGCTGATTGTGTTTTATTCATTTACAATGTATATATTGTGTAAAGAGAATAAAAAAGCAGAAATATTGTTTATGACTAGTGTGTTAATATACTGCTTTGCTGAAAGTATAATGTTGGAAGTATCGACTAATATGAGTTTGGTATTGGTTGTATATGGAATGTATAGAATGAACAAGCTGAATATTTGGGATATTTTGGAAGATAGAATATTAAAACGAAGAAAAGTAAAGAAATTGACAAAGTAGACAGATAAGAAAAAGATAAGAGAAATCTTGGAAATAGATCGATGTACTTGGTCAATTGCATGATGTTGAATTGAAGTGTTTGGAATGGGAAGTTAGAGTATCGTTTAAAAAGTTATCGGGGAGAAGAATTATGAAAGACGGATTAGTATCAATAATTACTCCAGTATACAATGCTGAAGAATTTATTGTACAAACAATTGAATCTGTTCAAGCTCAGACATATAGTGATTGGGAGTTGTTGTTGATAGATGATTGCTCTACAGATTCGTCTGCTGAGCTAATAAGATCATTTACAGATAATGATAATAGAATAAGGTATGTAAAACTTAATAAGAACTCTGGTGCCGCTGTAACGAGAAATACTGGATTGGCTATGGCTAAAGGTAGATATATTGCTTTTTTAGATAGTGATGATATTTGGAAAGCCCAAAAGCTTGAAAAGCAAATGGAATTAATCAAAGAGAAAGATATCGGATTTGTGTTTACTTCCTATAGATACATTATGCAGGATGGCAGTCCTATGTCAAAGGTTGCAAGAGCTCCCGAGAAAATCGACTACAATGGGCTTTTGAAAAACACGATTATTGGTTGCTCAACAGTTCTGATCGACAAAAAAATAATTGGCGACTTTAGGATGGCAAATGTAAGACGTGGTCAAGATACAGCTACGTGGTTACAATTATTGAAAAAAACTGATTATGCATATGGAATCTATGATGATTTGGTTTGGTATAGAGTGGTTAGTGGTTCTCTTTCTGATAATAAGTTTACTGCCATAAAGAGAACTTGGAATACTTATCGTAATGTAGAGCATTTAAGCCTGCCAAAAGCAATGTATGTATTTGTTTTTTATGCTTACAATGCTGTTAAAAAGAGATTAATTAGAGATAAAGACGAAATAGACAGGAGTAGATAATGAAAATTGTAGTTGCTGGTACTGGTTATGTTGGTTTGGTGACAGGTGTTTGCCTAGCAGAAAGAGGTGGACATCACATCGTTTGTGTGGATGTCAATTCAGAAAAAATATCTATGCTGAAAAGCGGTATTTCACCAATATATGAAGATGGGTTGGAAGAATTAATAAAAAAAAATAACGATTTAAATAGAATTGAATTCACTTCTGATTTTGAATCGGCATATGGCGATGCAGATGCTGTGTTTATTGCAGTTGGTACACCGGAGAGAAGTGATGGTTCTGCCAATCTAGATTATTTGAAGTCGGCAGCGAAGACTATCGCAGAAAATGCCAAAAAAGATATATTAGTTATAATTAAGTCAACGGTACCGATAGGAACCAATGAGCAAATTGAAAAATACATTAATAAACATAAAAAAGAAAACATTAGAATTGAAGTTGCGTCAAATCCAGAATTTTTAGCTCAAGGATCGGCTGTTAGAGATACATTTGAAGCCACTAGAATTGTAATCGGAGTTGAAAGTGAATGGGCAAAAGAAATTTTGTTAGATATATACAAAAACTTTGATAATCATAAATTGGTAACAAATAGAAATTCAGCTGAGATGATAAAATATGCTTCAAATGATTTTCTGGCTCTAAAGATTTCGTATATGAATGATATTGCGAACTTATGTGAAATTGTTGGGGCAGATATTGAAGATGTAGCTCTGGGTATGAGTTTTGACAACAGGATTGGCAGTAATTTTTTGAATGCTGGAGTTGGATATGGAGGCTCATGCTTTCCAAAGGACACAAAGGCCCTTCATTGGCTATCAAATTCTAATGGATATGAGTTAAAGACGATAAAAGCTGCAATAGAAGTCAACGAAATCCAAAAATTGAAATTGGCAAAAAAATCATCCGATTTTGTAGAATCGTTCAATAATTTGAAGGTTGCGATTTTGGGATTGACATATAAACCTGGTACTGATGATCTTAGAGAGGCGCCTTCTATTGTAAATATAAGATACCTGCTTGAGAGAGGCGCCAAAGTAGTTGCCTTTGATCCTGTAGGTATTGATAATGCGAAAAAAATATTTGGTGATACCATTGCGTATGTGAATGACATTGATTCGGCAATTTTGGATGCTGAAATGTGTTTTATTATGACGGAGTGGGAGGTTATCAAAAATTATGATGTGTCAAATTATAAAAAATTGATGAAAAGACCTCTTGTTTTTGATGGTAGAAACTGTTATAAAATAAGTGAAATGAAGGATAATGGTATAGAGTATTATTCTATAGGAAGGTAGTGTTTTGATGAAGAAAATATGTTACTTGGCAGACGCTTCAAATCCTCATGTAAAAAAATATTGCAATTTTTTTCTGAAAAAGGGATATGATATTTCAGTAATATCTCTTAATGGTGGAGAAATAGACGGAGTAAAGGTATATAACTTCAATGCAAATGTGGGTGAATTAAGGAATAAAGGCATATCTAAAAAATTTGGATATCTAAATAACATTGGCGAGATAAAAAGATTAGTCAACACTATTAAACCTGATATTTTTCATGCACAATATGCGAGTAGTTATGGTTTTTTGGGAAGCTTGATAGGATACAAACCATTTGTTGTTTCCGTTTGGGGAACAGATATCTATGATTTTCCGAGAAATGGAATTATTCAAAAATTAATAATAAAGCATAATTTTAGAAAGGCTGACTACATATTCTCAAATAGTGTGGATATGGCTAGAGAAGCAAATTTATATACAGATAAAAGAGTTGATATAACATATTTTGGTGTGGATATGGAAAGGTTTATTCCTTTAGAAAATTCAAAGGATGATGGTTTTTTTACATTTGGCATTGTTAAAAGTCTGGAAAAAAAATATGGAATCAAGTATTTGATTGAAGCTTATGAAAAGCTGTATAAAAAGTATAATGGAGAAAAAGATGGAAAAAGACTTCGACTTTTGATTGGTGGAAATGGTCAGGAGAGAGAGGCACTTGAACTTCAAGCTCAAAATTCCGATGTGAACGACACTATTACTTTTTTGGGGAGGGTACAGCCGGAAGATATTGTCAGAACATATAATAGCTGTGATGTCTGTGTATTTCCTTCACTAAGAGAGGGCTTTGGGGTATCCGCTATTGAATCTCAGGCTTGTGAAACTCCTGTAATTATCACAAATGTTGGAGGTCATCCAGAGTCTGTTGATGCCGGAAAAACTGGAATAATCGTGGAGCCAAAATCCAGTGAAGAGCTTTTTAGAGCAATGGAAAAATTGATGCTTGATGACAAAATGAGAATTGATATGGGAAAATCTGGAAGAGTATTTGTTAGAGAACATTATAGATTTGAAGACAATTTTGAGGATATATCGAAAATTTATGATGATGTACTTGAAAAGTATCCGATTAATAAGTAAACTATAAACAAGTAAGAACTTTGTACTGCGTTTTAATTTTTCCAAATTAAGTGGCTTACAAAGTTTTTTTAGTAAAGGTTTATTTATGGAAATTGAATAATAATTGAATAAGATTGTTATAGATGGAGAGATAATATGACTAAAAGTTATGGTATTATAAAGGTGATGATTGTTGGTGCAGGTGAGGCAGCACAAATGGTCATTAATGAAATAAACAGGAACCTATCCATGTTGAATAGGGTCGTCGTAGCGATAATAGATGATGATGTAGATCTTGTTGGTAAAAAAATATGTGGACATGAGGTTCTTGGAAATACGGGTGAAATAAAACAAATTTGTGATAAACTAGAAGTAGATGAAATAATTTTTTCTATCGCAAATATATCTATTTCTAGAAAAAAAGAAATTTTGGACATTTGTAGAACTACAGGCTGCCACACAAGGACAATTCCTAGTATTTCAGAGATTATTAACGGAAAGGTGAATTTTAAAGCTATAAGGGATGTAGATATCGAAGATTTATTGGGGAGAGATCCGGTTTTTTTTGACATGGAAAAAATAAGATCATACTTAAATGAAAAGACAATCTTGGTTACAGGTGGTGGAGGAACAATTGGATCGGAGTTGTGTAGACAAATCTCCAGCTATGGACCAAAGAAAATGATAATTTTGGATAACTACGAGAATAATGCCTATAATATACAGCAAGAATTGAAGATGAAATATGGAGAATGCTTGGATCTTGACGTTGTAATCGCAAATATTAGAGAATACAATAGGCTGGAAAAAATTTTCGACAGATATAGACCTGATATTGTTTTTCATGCGGCTGCACATAAGCATGTTCCGTTGATGGAAACAAACAAGACAGAGGCAATAAAAAACAATGTTTTTGGTACTTTAAACCTTGTGAAGTTGGCAGATGAATATGAGATTCAAAAATTTGTACTTATTTCCAGCGATAAAGCAGTTAATCCGACAAATTTGATGGGTGCAACAAAAAGATTATGCGAGATAATTATTCAGATATACAATACAATCAGCAACACTGAGTTTGTTGCAGTGAGGTTTGGAAATGTGTTGGGAAGCAGTGGATCGGTGGTTCCGTTATTTAAGAAACAGATAGCTGCCGGTGGACCAGTAACTGTTACTCATAAGGATATAATAAGGTATTTTATGACGATACCAGAAGCCGTAACGCTTGTTATGCAAGCAGGTGCGATGGCACATGGTGGAGAAATATTTGTCTTGGATATGGGAGATCCGGTGAGAATTGATGACCTTGCGAGAAATTTGATAAGGTTGAGTGGATTTGAACCTGACAGAGATATTGAGATAGTGTATACAGGCTTGAGATTGGGCGAAAAGCTTTTTGAGGAATTATTAATGGCAGAAGAAGGTCTTGGTAAAACAGAGCATAATAAAATATTTATAGGTAGTCCACAGTCATTTAATCGTGAGGATGTATTTTCATTGATAGAAAGACTAAAGCAAGTCGTAAAAAATGAAGAAGATGAGAAAGTAGATGAATTGATGAGGTTATTGGTTGATACATATGTGAGACCAGAGGATGTCAATAATATAGAGGTGTAAAATGTCAAAAACTGCAAAAGCAACCTTCTTTTTGATGGTTGTTACTATTCTTTCAAAAATTATAGGATTGGCAAGAGATAGTGTCCTAGCGTCTGCATATGGTACAGGAATGTATGTTGCTGTGTACAACACTGCGAATAAAATTCCAGTAGTACTATTCGCTGTGATCGGCTCGGCATTGGCTACCAGCCTAATTCCGTTATATAATAAACTCTCGAATGAAGATTCGGAGGAAAGGGCACTATCCTTCTTAAATTCAGTTATCAATATTGTGGTTATTGCCTGTCTAGTGATATCGGCGGTAGGTATATTGGCTGCTGGTCCACTAGTAAGGATTTTCGCTGTTGGTTATGAAGGCGAGGCTTTTAGGTTGTGCGTTCAGGTTACAAGAATATTGCTACCGACAATTATTTTTGTGGGTTTGGCAAATATCTTTACAGCCTATCTTCAGATAAAAAAGAGGTTTGTAATACCAGGACTGATAGGGTTTCCTTACAGCATAATAATAATTATATCAATACTTTTAAGTACGAGAACTAATTTTTATGTATTAATTTTTGGTGCATTTATAGCAATTGCTTCAAAGACTATATTTCAGATTCCGTTCATTTATAAGGAAGGATATAAATATTCGAGAAAAATAGATTTGCACGATCAGGTTATGAAGGATATGATGATATTGGTCATACCTGTTATAATAGGTGTTGGTGCGAATCAGATAAACTCCGTTGTTGATGAATCTTTGGCATCTTTATTGGGAACGAGTATTGTGGCGTCATTTGGGTATGCCAGAAGACTATATGAATTTGTTCAAGCATTGTTTATCACTTCTATATTGTCAGTCGTATATCCGAAGTTTTCACGTTTAGTTGTGAGCGACAAAATAGAGAGATTTGTAGATAGTATGATTCAGACGATGAATGTGATAATAATCGTATTAGTTCCTATAGTTATAGGTTGTGGAGTTCTAGCTAAGCCAATAGTTGAAGTTTTATTTCAGCGAAATGCATTTACTGCGGAGGATACGATAATCACTGCGAATATATTGATTATTTATGTTACAGGTGTTCTCGCATTTGCGTTGAGAGATGTTATGTCAAGAGGCTTTTATTCTCTTGAGGACAGCAAGACTCCGATGACAAATGGTGTAATTGCGATAATTTTCAATGTTGGATTGAATCTTCTATTTATAAAGCCACTTGGGTATAAGGGGTTGGCGTTGGCAACGTCTATATCGGCGTATATAGGTCTTTTCTTGTTCTTTAGAAGCATGAACAAGAAAGTTAATTACTTCAGTCCTAAAAAAAATATTATCGTGTTTGTAAAATGCTTTGTATCTGCAGCTGTTATGGGTATATTAGTAAGATTTATTTTCAGTATGATGACTCCGCATCTTAATCAAGGATTGATATTTAAGGTAGCAAATCTTGGGATTTCTGTCATGTTGGGGGCACTAGTTTATGCAATAATAATGTACTTCATGAGAGTAGAGGAGTATAATATTTTGGTTAATCTATTTACAAGAGGAATTAAAGTAAGAATAAAAAAGATTACAAAAAAATATTAAAAAGTAACAAAAAATAACGAAAATTTATATAAAGGTTACAATTTGTAAATTTTTACCTTGCAAATTGTAACCTTTTATGTTAGAATTGTATTAGTGATGATGCAAAGGAGGTAGACATGCAGTATAAAAAACAGAATAAGAAGGTAATTGCTTTGGCTTTGGCTGGGTTTATTCTAACATCTAGTATTGGAACAGAAATATCTTTTGCAAATACTATTGAACAGACAGAGAGTATAAGTGCTGAACAGCAAGAATCTGCAAGTTCACAAAATCAAAACAATACAACAAATAGTAGTGATGGTTACACGAATGAAAATGGTGAATTTGCTACGAGTGAAGATGTTTCTGGACAAAATGAAGCTCAACAACAAAACAGTGGAACTGAAGAGGGTGCTACACTTGATGGTTACGAGGTAAATGTTGAGGGAAAAGCTATAAAAACAGCTGCCCAAAAACTGAATGGATTTGTGAAGGATGGAAATAAATGGCGTTTCTATGTTAATAATGTCCAAGTTAAGGGATGGGTAGATTATAAAGGAATAAAATACTATATTATAAATACATATGCCCTTCCACAAAATATGTGGAGAAATATTAAAGGATACAAATACTACTTTAATAAAGATGGGGTCATGATTAAAAATCAAAAGATATTAATAGATGGCAAAGAATACCAGTTTGATGGCAATGGTCACTTAATAAATAATAATAACTCTGTTAAGGTCGGAGTTGTTTCAACTCAACAGCAAGAGGAATATAAAAAAGGCGAACAAATTCTTATCGATTCTGCAAACAACGGTAAGAATTTTGTCAAGAATGGATTGTTTAGTGAAGAAGGAAAGTGGTATAAATACGAGAATGGCAATAGAACTAGAGGCTGGTTCAAAGATGGAAATAAAACTTATTTCTTTTTAAACACGCTTAATAGAGCTGAAAGTATGTGGAGAGCAATAAATGGAAAGAAATACTATTTTGAAGCCGATGGTACTATGGTTGCCAACAAGATTAGATATATCGATGGAAAAACATACTTTTTTAATGCAGATGGATCTCTAAACACGAATGTGAAAACTACGCTTATTCAAAAAGACGTCGATGTAAGGCGTGAATCTAATAATTCTTCAGCAGTAGTTGGAAGATTTATTAAAGGTAATGGAGTAAGAATACTTCAAGAAAATAGTAGTTTTGCAAAAGTACAAAGTGCTGATGGTACAATCTCAGGTTGGATTCCTAGCTCATCATATATTGGTGAATCCGAGAAGAAGATTAATAATGTAATTGCAGTTGCGAAGTCAAAAATTGGTTCTTCATATGTTTGGGGAGCGACTGGTCCAAATTCATTCGACTGTTCTGGATTAATGCTATACTCTTTTAAAAATGGTGCAAACATCACCTTACCAAGAGTATCAAGGCAGCAAGCGACGGTTGGAAGATATGTTTCTAGATCTGAGTTAAAGCCAGGTGATTTGATATTCTGGGGCTCACCAGTTCATCACGTAGGAATGTATTTGGGTGATGGTAAGTATATTCATGCTCCGGAACCAGGTACTTCTGTAAGAATTTCTACGCTTGGATCATATACGACAGCGAGAAGAATAATTCAATAGAGATTAATTTTTTTAGAAGGTGAGTTTTTTCTCACCTTTTAATTTATTAATAAAGAAAAAATTGGTATGATTTGATTTTATGCCTAACAAAGATAAGAAAAAACAAATATGATATTAATATTATTTTCAAGTAAGTTATATGATTAAAAATGCTATTGTTTTAACTATATAATCATGATAAAATATTATTGATATTAGAAAGATGTACAATAAAAAAACATATAAAATACAAGTTTTGTTTTTTCTTTAGCATGGCTTCGATTGAGTATACCAAAAATAAAAAATCAATAGGAGGGTAAAATGAAGAAAAGGTTATCTATTGTACTATTTGTACTGACAATTGCATCAGTACTACTAATTTTGAAACCGTCTTCGTCAAGTGCATCAGAGCAAGAAATGAGGGCAGCTTGGGTTTCGACAGTTTTTAATATCGATTGGCCATCAAAAGGGTCACAAGGTAATGTAGCAAGACAAAAACAGGAGTATATTAATCTATTAGAAAAATTAAAATCAGCAGGGATTAATACCATTGTAATTCAGGTTAGACCAGAGTCTGATGCATTGTATAAGTCTAGCATTAATCCATGGTCTAGATATTTAACTGGTGTTCAAGGTAAGAATCCTGGTTACGATCCATTACAGTTTGTACTTGACGAATCTCATAAGAGAGGAATAAAGGTACACGCATGGTTTAATCCATATAGAGCAAGTATTTATGAGGATATTAGTTCTACTGCTAGTAATAATGCGATTAATACTCACAGAGATTGGGTTGTGAAGCATGGAAATAAATGGTACTATGATCCGGGTATACCGGCAGTGAGAGATTATATAGTAAATACGGTTTCTGAGGTTGTCAGAAATTATAACATTGATGGAGTTCATTTCGATGATTATTTCTACCCAGCTCCAGATTTCAATGATAGTAAATCATTTGCAAAATATGGCTCTGGAAACAAAGACCAGTGGAGAAGAAGAAATGTAAACACTATGATTGATCAAGTTCATAGAGCAGTAAAATCAATAAAACCAAATGTTGATTTTGGTGTCAGCCCAGCGGGAATTTGGAGAAATAGAAGTAATGATTCAAATGGTTCAAATACTTCCGGTGGAGAATCATATGCCAAACACTATGCGGACACAAGATATTGGATAAAAAATAATTTAGTGGACTATGTGGTTCCACAGGTATACTGGAGAATTGGTCATCCTAAAGCTGACTATGCGACGCTTGTTAAGTGGTGGTCTGATCAAGTCAGAGGTACAGGAGTAAAGCTATATATTGGTCAAGGTATTTACAAGCATGGTCAAAGTGAATATGGTGGAGAGGATGTTGCATCTGAAATTAAGCAACAGATTAATTTGAATAGAAGATATCCTGAAATCAAGGGTAGCATTTATTTCTCAGCAAGAGATATTGCTAATATTGGTCAAGTGTATAATGATTTAAAATCTCTTTATGGATCATATAATGGAAACTCTGGATCAGACTCAGGTAACAATACATCTCCAGGTACAAGCTCAACAGGTAGATTACCATATCAAAATGAGATGATGGGTAGTGATAGAGCAGAAACTGCTATTCAAATAAGCAAAAAGAGCTATCCAAATGGAGCTCAAACGGCAATATTGGTAAATGGTAACGACCTGGTTAATGCAGTGGTTTCGAGTCCATTGGCATCACAAAAAAATGCTCCGATACTATTGAGTTATGCAGGCGGTATTAGCTTAAATACAGCAAATGAGATAAAACGATTAAAGGTAAGTGAATTGATAGTCATCGGTGATGGCAACTCAATAACACAAAATGACATAAATACAGTAAAAAGGGTAAACTCAAATATAAATATTGACAGGATAAACTCTTCGGATCCAGAAAAAGTATCGAGGATTATTTTTGATAAAATAAGCGAAACAAGAGTTGTGGATTCAGTGTTTGTAGCAAGTAAAAATGCTTTACCGGATGCACTTTCTATAGCATCAAAGGCTGGTGTGCAGAAAACTCCGATACTAATTTCTTCTAACGAGAGTATTTTAGATGAAAATATTGCTGCTATTAGAGATAATGGTATAAGCAATATATATTTTATTGGTGGACCAAATGTATTATCAGATAGTGTAATTTCACAGGTTGGAAATGCGATTGGATTAGATTTATCACAATATAGAATATATGGAGAGGATAGAATAGATACTAATACAAAGGTATTGGAGAAATTCTATAGTAACAAATTTTCTCAAAAAGCTTTCTTGACGAGAAGTGATGCTCCAATTGATGCGATAACAGTAAGTGCTTTTGCACAGAAGTCAGATTCTCCGGTTATTTTAGTAGGTAGAGCTGTATCTAATTATCAGAGACAGGTTCTTTCAGAAAGAGTGGCGAGTCTAGTGTACAAAGTTGGTGGTGGAATTAACTTAAATTCATATAAGACTATCTATAGCTTACTTGGTGGAGATATGAAGTAGATTATTGTCCCCCCCAAGTATAGAGGTTGGTATTAATTAACATTTTGTTAAATAATATAAAAATCATATTACCTTGGGGGGTGTTTTTCTATGGAAGGACTATTAGAATTAGTCAAAGCCATAAATGGTATTTTGTGGGGAAAAGTTTTACTTTTTCTACTTGTAGGTTGTGGTATTTTCTTTACAATTAATCTAAGGGGAATACAGGTAAGAAAATTTGGTAAGGCTTTCAAACAGGCATTTGGAGGTTTTTCTCTAAAAGGTGAAAAAGCTGGTAAGGATGGTATGACATCTTTTCAGTCACTTGCAACTGCTATAGCAGCTCAGGTTGGTACTGGTAATCTTGCTGGTGCAGCGACTGCAATAGTGTCAGGGGGACCAGGTGCAATTTTCTGGATGTGGTTGAGTGCGTTTTTTGGAATGGCAACTATTTTTGCCGAAGCAGTTCTTGCTCAGTTATTTAAAAAAGATGTGAATGGACAGGTTACGGGTGGTCCAGCGTATTATTTGAGATATGGTGTGAAGAGCAAGTTTTTATCAACACTTTTTGCAGTATCAATAATAATTGCACTTGGATTTATAGGTAACATGGTACAAGCCAATTCTATAGGTACGGCTTTCAAATCAGCTTTCAATATCAATCCACTAATTGTAGGAATCGTTTTAGCGGTTATTTCAGGATTTATTTTCATTGGTGGTATTGGAAGAATTGCATCATTCACTGAAAAGCTAGTTCCGATAATGGCGGCATTTTATATTATCGGTGGTGTTATTATATTGATTGTTATGGGTGGAAAGACAATTGATGCGATTAGAATGATATTTGTTGGTGCATTTAATCCTTCTGCAGTTCTTGGTGGTGCAGCCGGTGTAGCAGTAAAGGATGCTATTAGATATGGTGTTGCTAGAGGACTATTCTCTAATGAAGCAGGTATGGGATCTACTCCACACGCTCATGCTGTTGCAAAGGTTGACGATCCTACTCAACAGGGGTTAGTTGCAATAGTGGGTGTGTTTATTGATACATTTATAGTTTTGAATATTACTGCATTGGTAATAATTGCCACTGGAGCAGATAGAATAGGAGAAAAGGGAATTACAGTAACTCAGAAGGCATTTGAAACTGGCTTCGGATCATTTGGATTGATATTTGTTGCAGTAGCATTACTATTCTTTGCATTTTCAACTATAATAGGCTGGTATTTCTTCGCTGAAGCAAATATGACATATTTGTTTGGTGAAAAATCACTTATGCCTTTTAGAGTGATCGTTTTGATATTTATCATATTGGGTACAACTCTACAGGTTGATCTAGTATGGGAGTTAGCAGATATGTTCAATGCGATAATGGTTATACCGAATGTTATAGGTTTGGTATACTTATCTAAAAAAGTAAAGGATGCTATGAACAGCGCAGAATCTAAAAAAATAATTTAATAACCTCTACTGGGTTTATTAGTTTTCAAATAAAAAAGCTTGCATATCTATCCATTTGGATGGATGTTGCAAGCTTTTTTTAAATATTTCTATACTTAGGCTTTATTTGCCCTATGCCAAATGAGTGGCAAGGTATTTTGTTATTTAGAGTATGTGAAAAAGCCATATTTAAACACTAGTTTTTTAGTTGTTGGATTCGTTGAATTGAACATCATTAAAAATAAAGTTTTTAAGTATCTTTATCGATTCTGGCTCAAACCGAAGGACCCATCCGTAGCCTCCGTAAATTCCACCAGTTGAATATTTTTCTGATGATACAATTGGAAACTCCATTTGTTTAATTGATCCTGTACCTATTCTCAATACATCGATACCATATTTTATCATTTTTGTTGTACTCATATTTGTACTGATATAAGGCGCTGCTGCCTTTATCAAAAATGGGTATTTTAGCTTAGATGTATTTTTTATCTCCTTTAGCAGATTGGAAACAATCATTCTCTGTCTGTTATCTCTACCAAATGCGCTATCATTTTTCCTTATTCTAGCAAAGGATAGTGCTTGGTATCCATTTAGTTTTTGTGAGCCTGCCTTTGTTATCAATTTCATTTCACCCTTATCTGGATTTTCACTCCATTTATAGGTTTCTGGTATAAATTTGTTCATCTCGGCCATTTCATCTTCGGTTACATCAACAGTTACACCACCTATAGCATCGATGATTGATATAAACGATTGGAAGTTGATTAATACAACATCATCCAAATCTATTTCGAAATTAGATTCGATAGTATCAATTAAAAGTTTTTCCTTGCCATAAGCATATGCGTGAGTCAGCTTTGAATAACCATAACCAGGAATGTTTACAAACGCATCTCTAGCTAGCGATGTTATCTTGATGCTATCATTTACATTGTCTATTGTAAGTATCATCATAGAATCTGTTCTAGAAACATTTTCGCCAGGTCTTGCATCGGATCCCAATATAAGTATATTTTTGATTCCGTCTTTATGGGCATATGAATGCTTTTCAAGAGATTCCGTGTCGATGTTGTTTGAATTTATTTTACTTAAATATGAAACCGATAGACCAAATAGGGCCAAAGGCGTTGCTAGTAAAACTAGAAGTAATATTATCGTTAGTTGTTTTAGTCTTTTCATAAAATTGCACCTCTCTATTTTAATTCTATACCAGTAATATTAAATTAGGCATAACTGAAGGCCATTTTTAAGAATTTGATAATTTTCGTAAAATTATAAAAAGCTGTAAGATTTAATCGAATCGAAAAAATCTTACAGCTCTGTATTCATTATTTTATTGAGGCGTGATTGCCAACCATATCTTAGGTATTATATGCCATAGTGTCTGTATATCAGTCTAGTATCCATATGATTTATATCTCGTATATTCACTGTCCTCGGCATACTGAGATTCTTTTCCAGAGGCCTCCCAATTTTTGTCAGCATCAAGAAGCTTTTGCTTGTCAAGCTTTTTATTGTTGAAAATAAAGTCGTGCAAAAATTCAACTTCATATTGTTCAAACGGTATTACATATCCAGATTCAGGTAATCTGATTTCGTTCTCTGGATGAAGTGGAAATTGCATAGTATTGATATGGAAATTTCCGATAGACAAAACTTCTTTTCCTAGAAGCATAATATCTGACGGACTCATATTCGTTTTCACATATGGCATGACAGCATCTAGCAGTTCTGGATATTTTGTAAATGATGTAGATTCGACCTTTTTAAGAATTGCCTCAATTAGAACTCTCTGTCTATTGTCCCTTTGCATTGTTCCATCATTTTTTCTGATTCTTGCATATGTAAGAGCTTGATAGCCCTTTAAATGCTGTTTGCCAGATTCTGTAATATATTCAATCTTACCTTTATTTTTCTTTTTATCCCATGAATAAGCTTCCTTGATAAATTTATTCATTTCATCAATCTCGCTTTGCTGGATGTCGATTTCGACTCCACCAAGAGTGTCTACTATATCGATAAATGTGTAAAAATCAACTTTTGCGTAATTTTGTATATCAAGTTTAAAATTATTTTCAATAGTTTCAATCAGTAATTTCTCTTCACCATATGCATATGCATGTGTGAGTTTTTCATAGCCATGATTTGGAATACTAACATAAGTGTCTCTTCCTAGAGAGGTCAATTTTAATGATTTATGCTTTCCATCGACCGTCAAAATCATCATGGAGTCCGATCTAGATACGGTCTCTCCGGGTCTGGCATCAGAGCCTATAAGCAGAATGTTTGTAATGCTATTATCATATTTATAGTCGTTATTTGCCAGTATCGAAAAATCGCCGTTTACCTGCATTGTCTTTAGTTTTGAATAAATAATACCAGCAAATGCTACAGGTATCATCACAACTAATATAGCTAAAATAATTACGAATTTTTTTAGCCAAGACATCTTATCACCCTCTTTTCTGTAAAAGTCACTACAATATTATAGTTTATATTTTTCATCAAGTAAATAGAAATATTAAAATTTTATGATTTAAGACGAATAATTTTATCTTGTGTTTACAAGTATGGTATAATATTAGATGAAAAAGAATTGAGGAGGTAATTGATGGTTAAATTAGTTGCAGTTGACATGGATGGAACTTTCTTGGATGATAATAAGAATAAATCTCCAGAATTTGGAAAAGTTTTGAATGCTTTAAAAGATAAAGGAGTTACATTTTGTGTTGCAAGTGGCAGGCAGATGGCGAGTATAAAAGGCGAATTTGCCGGGTATGAGGAAGGTATTGTATTCATTTCTGATAATGGAACTGTGATAGATGTAGATGGAACGACTTATTGTATTTCGATGTTTGAAGAAGATCTTTCAAAACAAATTTTAAATACTTTAAAGGGTATGCCAGATAAAAAAACAGTGTATTGTGGAGTAGAGTATTCCTATATAGATTCGGATGACGAGTTGTCAATTAGAAATGCGAAGCTATATTTACCAAAGCATGCCATTGTAAAGGATTTTTTTGAAATAGATGAGCCTCCTGTGAAGATTTCCGTATACTCTGAAAATGGCTACGACAGTGATTTTAAACAGCTTCAGGATAAGTTTTCTGATGTGGCTACAGTTTGTACATCAGGATTTGAATGGTTAGATATAGTACCAAAGGGCTCAAGCAAAGGAGTTGCTTTAAAGAGAATTCAGGAAATTCTGGGGATACCAAGAGAAGAATGCATGGCATTTGGTGATCAGATGAATGATTTTGATATGTTAAATCAGGTTTACTATAGTTACGCCATGGAGAATGCAGTAGATGAAATAAAACAAATAAGCAGATATACAGCTCCTTCGAATAATGAATATGGTGTAATTACTGTATTGAAAGAATTTTTCGACATTGAATAATTGTTATTGGTGCGAGTAAAATGATTAAGTGGTGATATTATGGCAAAAGATACCTATAATGAAAGAAACACCAAGCTAGGTGGAAAAAAAAGAGCTAACTCTGTTAGAAATGGTAGAAGAAATTCTAATAGAAATCAACTGAAAAGGAAGAGCAAACCTTCCAGAAGGTTAAATATAAAAAAACTGTTTTTTTTAGTTTTAGTGCTTTTCATACTGATTTTTTGCATATACAAGGTTACATCGAGCTTTATTAGTAAATTTAGGAGTGATAACAGTACGAAAACAGTTAAAACATTGAGCGCTGAGGAAATTCAAAAACAAAAAGACAATGTTATTAATATAATGATAGATCCTGCAAAAGGAGGAAATAACGAAGGGCTATCGACAAAAAATTTAAAGATTCCAGAAAAAGATATTAATTTGGATATTGCCAAATTAGTAAGTACAAATCTATCAAAATATAAGGATGTTAATGTGATTCTCTCAAGAGAGTATGATGAAGATATGCCCGTCAAGGAAAGAGCCAAATTGGCAAAGGATAATAAGGTGGATATCATCGTATCAATCAGATTGAATGCTCAGGCTAATGGTGATGATGCAAATGGGATTGACACATACTACACAGATCCAAAGGAGAAGCCGTCTATAGTTTCAGATGCAAATGAAGAAAAAAAGGACGACAATTCCAGTTCTGATACGACGAAGAAAGCAACTGCTACAGTAGATGAATCAAAGGAAGAAAAGAGAGAAGAGCTTTCAAAAAAACTGGCAATCAAAATTCAAGAGACTACAATTTCATTTGTTAAATTGAGAGATCGTGGGGTGATAAATCAAAACTATGATATTCTTAAATACGCTGAAATGCCATCAGTGATTATTCATGCTGGGTTTATTACAAATAAATCAGATTCGGCAATTTTGGAGGATAAGGAAAAATTAGGCTATCTGGCAGATGGAATTAGCAGTGGTATATTGGATTTTGTTGACACAAACAGAAGTGATATAAAGGCAGACAGAATTAATTATAGATAGATTTTATGCGAAAGCTTATAATATATGCATTAATTGTAAATGAGGTAAATAAGTGGATCATTACAAATCAGGACAGAAATTTTGGGATAGTTTATCCAAAAAAAAATGTAAGGCTGAGGGGATATATTATACTTCTTCTGATATTGTAAATTTTATGATAGATATTACATTTGATGCTATTATCAGAAATAAAATTTACAAAAAAGAAGGGCTGATTAATTTAAAAATACTTGATATTGCATCTGGGAGTGGTTTTTTCTATTTTGAGGTAATTGATAGATTTCTAAATTTTAGAAAAAATGAGCTTGAGGAGTTTGGTGACAATATATTAAGAGTAAGTAAATCGATAGACTCACATTTATCCTATGGTGAAGAACTTAGCATCGAGGATACGCTGATAAAGATAAAGGATAGTGTGTTTGCAATCGAAAAGGATAGAATTTCATAAATACGATACTTCTTAACAATTTTTTCTAATTGTTCAATATCCAAAGCGACATTGATTGGAGAACCATTGTCATCCTTAGATATGTTGCCACATAAATCCTGTTCATGAACAGGATATAATTCATTATCATTAACATCGATAACTTTGTTGAAATGAACATACTGCTTATTGTTCACGTAGCCTTCATTTTTTACTTCAACAAAACCTGGGATGTAACCGATACAAAAAGATTCTATCGATTCCTTGTGAAACTTGTTTGAGATTGGTAAAATCTTTGTTGTATTATTCTTTTCATCAATATCTAAAACAATTGCATAATCCAAAGAGTAAGTATCCTTGTCAACATTATCTAGAGCAAAAAAATTATATCTAACAACATCACCCAACATAAGTTTGTACCTCCGTTTTATTTTAGGAAACCTTTTTCCATATAAAATATTATCATATTTTATCGTATAAGTCTAGTCTTTTTTATAAAAAAATACAAAAATGACTATTATTTTATGAAATTACGTTTTAATATGATATACTATTTGTAGATTTATTAATAATTATGACATATTATAAAAAAATAATTTAAAAAAATTTTTAAAAAAGAGCCGACCAAAAATAAATTTTTGGTCAGCCATAAAATTAAATATTCGATATTAATATTTTTTAACGTTTAATTTGAATTATACGCACTAATAAATGCGTTTACAAATATTTGTCTAGCTTCAGATACTTGACTTGAATTGATTGGATTATCTCCCTCAATATCGTTAAACATTTGAGCTGCGACTTGTTGTAAATTTGATGCATCTCCACCACTTTGTTTGTAGCTAGCACCGGCACTATAACCTGCATTCTTGATTTCTCCTCTTATACTGCTGTTAAGACTAGAAACCTTTGGAACGAACTCGCTACTGCCCTCTGATATTATTTGATCTCTTCCACCATTTTGACTATTTGATCCAGATGTTTTGCCAGAGCTACTTGAAGATGAATTGTTCTTATTAGAATTATTATTATCATCTTCTGACTTGCCCGAAGTGCTGTCTTTTGACTTATCCTTGTCGTCTTCGTCGCTCGCCTTGTTTACATCGGTATTTTTGTCCTTGTCTTCAGCATTTGGATCTACAGGCTCATCCTGAGTAGGGGACTTGCCTCTTATTTTTTCAATATCAGTTCTTATTTGATCCATCATTTTCTTGAAATCCTTAAATAGTTCATCGTATTCTTTCAATTTCTTTTCATATGTCGCAGAGTCATTGACAACACTGTCCGACATTTCCAAAGAAACTGAATACATCTTTTTTAATACTTCTTTTGCATCAAACAAAGGCTTATATTTTGTAGTGAGATTACCCAATAGGGTTTCTCCGTTTTTTATTGAGTCCTTTGCAGTAATAGCATCCCTTTCAAGCTGAGGGTCTTTGCTTATATCGCTCAAAATTTTAAGATTGTTTTTCAAATCATTGTAGTAAGAAAGAACTTCTTTGTATTCAATTACAATGTCTTCAACATTTTCCTTTGTTATTTCAGTTATATATTCAATTTTCGTAGTAGTCGTTTGTGTTTTATCTGGTTCATTTGTGCTTTTCTTTGAGCAAGCTGCAAGTGAAGTTGCAACGAGCGAGACAGACAACAATGAAGCCAGAGTTTTTATAAAAAGCTTCAATACATACACCTCCCATACACTAATTATGTTCATTATATCACAAAACATAATGAAAATACAAAAAAATATTTTCTCTAATAATGTAACCTTTTGGAATTCTAGTAATTAGTGGCAAATATATGGTATAATATACAGATGGAAATTATATCAAGGAGGAAAAAAATTGAAAATGATACATAAATATAACATGAATGGACTCAACATAGTGATAGATGTAAATGGTGGAGCTGTTCATGTTGTTGATGATATAACGTATAAGGTATTAGATTACTATGAGGACAAATCTATTGATGAAATAAAGAATATTTTGCAAAGTGAATACAAAGAGGAGCAGATTGACGAATCGTATAATGAAATAAAGCAGTTGGTAGAAGAGGGATTGTTATACAGTGAAGATGAGTATGAGCTACATCCAAGCTTTGTAGATAGAAAACCAGTTGTGAAGGCTCTATGTCTGAACGTTGCTCACGATTGTAACTTGAAGTGCAAATATTGTTTTGCAAAGCAAGGTGATTTTGGTGGTAAAGCAGAGCTGATGCCACTGGATATAGGAAAAAAGGCGATAGATTTTTTGATTGAAAATAGTGGCAATAGAAGAAATCTCGAGATAGATTTCTTTGGTGGTGAACCATTGATGAATTGGAATGTTGTAAAAGAATTGGTTAAATATGGTAGGGAAAAAGAGATTCCTGCAAATAAAAACATCAGATTTACGATAACGACAAATGGAGTGCTGTTGGATGACGAGAAGATAGATTTTATCAATGAAAATATGCATAATGTGGTCTTGTCACTTGACGGAAGAAAAGAAATAAATGACGGAATGAGACCAACGGTCAATGATAGAGGGAGCTATGACGTTATTGTTCCAAAGTTCCAAAAGCTTGTTAGACAGAGACCGAAGGATAAATTTTATTATGTAAGGGGTACATTCACAAGAGATAATCTTGATTTCTCAAAGGATATTGAGCATTTCTCTGATTTGGGATTTGAATTGACTTCAATTGAACCAGTTGTTGATGATGAATCAAATCCATTTGCTCTTAGAGAAGAGGATTTACCAAAGATCTTTGAAGAATATGAAAACTATGCAGATATTCTTGCAAAAAGACAACTGAGAGGTGAGAAATTTAAATTTTTTCACTTCATGGTAGATTTGAATCAGGGACCATGTGTTATTAAGAGAATCACTGGTTGTGGTGCTGGAAATGAGTATCTTTCAGTCGTTCCTAATGGAGATATTTTCCCATGTCATCAATTTGTGGGTAAAGATGAATTTGTTTTGGGAAATATAAATGATACTGAAATTCTAATTCCGGAAAGTGTAAAGAGTATGTTTAAAAATGCTCATGTGTATAATAAAGAAAAGTGCAAGACCTGTTGGAATAAGTTTTATTGCTCAGGTGGTTGCCACGCAAATGCGATAAACTTTAATGGTGATATTTCTAAGCCTTATGATTTAGGGTGTGAAATGCAAAAGAAAAGAACAGAGTGTGCGATAATGATACAGGCAAAGTTATTGACTGAGGGTGAGTAATATATGAGAGTAAGCTATAAATATCTTGGAAGATATAGAGAAATTGCATCAGTACTTGTTAAATATGGGTTTGGATTTATCGTTGATAAGCTAAACAAAGATTCGGTTGCGGGAAAGATTATGACAAAGGCTCCGAAAGACGATGTCAAAGCCATGACGACTGGTCAACGTTTGAGACGAGCTTTTGAGGAGCTGGGACCTACATATATAAAAATAGGTCAAATTGTGAGCACGAGAAAAGATCTCTTTGACGATGAGATAATTGAAGAGCTTAGCAAATTGAGGGATGACGTAGAGCCTTTTGATGATACGATTGCGATGGGAATTATTGAAGAGGAGTTAGGCTCAAGCATAGAGGATGTTTTTTCGTTTATAAGCTCAAAGCCGATTGCAGCAGCTTCCATTGGTCAGGTATATGAAGGTGTGCTAAAAGATGGAAAAAAAGTCGTAATCAAGGTGCAAAGACCCGGAATTGACAATATTATAAAAGCTGATATTAGCATATTAAAAAGAATCTCAAGCAATTTGGATATGTTTAAAAAAGATTGGAACATAGATATTTACGAGCTTATCTCTGAAATGGAAATTCAACTAATTAGGGAGTTGGATTACAAATTTGAAGCTGTTAATGGAATGAAGCTTGGCAGCATTTTCAAGCATAGTAGGGAAGTAGTTATTCCAGAGATATATAATGACTACACGACAAAAAAAATGTTGGTTATGGAAAAGATTGAAGGGATATGTCTTTCTGATATTGACAGGCATAATAAGAGTGATCATGAAAAAAGGGCGATTGTAGAAAGAGGAGTCAAATCCTTCTTTAGACAGGTAATGACATGTGGTTTTTTTCATGCAGATCCACATCCGGGAAATATCTTTATAATGGATGACGATAGGATCGCGTATGTTGATTTCGGTATGATTGGAATTATCGACGACAGAACTCTGTCATACTTAAATCAGCTTATTCTATCTTCTACTAACAAAAATATTGACAAGATTATTCGTATTTTGACAGATATGAATGCATTGCCAGCTAACAACAATGACGAAATGCTAAGACGGGATTTGTTGTTTTTGATTCACTATTATTACGATATTCCTTTTGACAAGTTGAGTATTGCTGAAATTTTGGATGAAGTCTTTAGATTTATGAGAAATTACAGGATTACGTTGCCTTCTCAGCTTGTTATATTAGGTAAGACGATGATCACTTTGGAGGGTACGGCGAGAGGGCTATATGAAGATTTTAGCGTAGAGACAATCGCCAGCTCATACCTAAAATATTATAGACAAGAGAAACTTGATTTAAAAAGAAATCTAAAGAATGCCAAATACAATTTGGATGAGTATTATTATGATTTGATTAGAGTTCCGAATCAAATAAAGACGATACTTGGAATTCTGGAAAAAAACAATATGAAACTTGATATAGGCGAATTTAGATCTCCAAAGCTTGAGGAGTCGATCAGAAAGCTTATGACGCTGATATCAATGAGTATCACACTGGCTGCGTGTATTATTGGATCGTCATTGATATTGGCATCTTCTAATATCGAAAAGAATGCCACAATAAGATATGTAAGCATAAGTGGGTTTATTCTGTCGTTTATAATAGGCATAGTTCTTATTTTCATGATTTTGAAAAATAACTATAAAAATAGATAAAATTTATAAAAAAATATATAGATGATAAAAAAATCAGATATTAAATAAATAGATATTAAATAAATAGATATTAAAATAAAGGTAAATAGATTATGAAGAAATGGACATTAAAATGTAAATCTAAGCCCAGTGGCAATAAGTTTACAATTGAAAAGGGAATTTCGGATGAAATTGCTCAAATAATGATAAATAGGTCGGTGGCAGATGATGATCTAGATATGTTTTTAAATCCAAGTCTAGATTTTTTAAGGAATCCATTTTTGCTTAAAGACATGGATAAAGCGGTCGAAAGAATATATTCAGCTTTTTCGAGAAATGAAAAAATATTTGTTTACGGAGATTATGATGTCGATGGAGTGTCTTCAACATCAATTATGATGATATTTTTCGACAATATTGGCTACAAAAACGTTGATTATTATATTCCGAACAGATTAGAAGAAGGATATGGACTTAATACAGATGCAATTGACTATTTAAAAGAAAATAATGCAGATTTGATAATTACGGTAGATTGCGGAATTACTTCTGTAAACGAGGTGGAATACGCCAGAGAAAAAGGAATAGATGTTATAATAACTGATCATCATGAATGTCAGGAAAAACTTCCGAATGCGGTTGCAGTAATCGATCATAAAAGACCGGATTGTGATTATCCATTTAAAGGGTTATGCGGCTGTGGGATTGCCTTTAAATTAATTCATGCTTTGAGTGGAGATGATTTTTACAAAGATATCTACAAGTATCTGGAAATAGTTTCACTCGCTACAATATGTGATATGATGCCTGTTCTAGATGAAAATAGGATTATTGTAAAAAATGGCTTTGAAATAATAGGAAAGGGCGAAAATCTTGGAATGAAGGCTCTTATTGAAGTATGTGGATTGGTAGATACGAAGATTAACAGCTCGCATTTGGGGTTTGCACTTGGGCCGAGAATCAACGCCTCTGGAAGGCTAGGCTTTTCGAATCTGGGGGTCAAGTTATTTACAACAAAGGATACAGAGGAGGCAAAACAAATTGCCGAAATCATGGATATCAATAACTCGAAAAGACAAGAAATAGAATCAGATATTTTTTTCAAAGCGGAAGAGTTGATTGAAAAAAATAGCTCTAAAGATGACAAGGTATTAGTCTTGGCTTCTGAGGGATGGCATCATGGAATAATAGGTATTGTGGCTTCGAAAATAACTGAAAAATACTATAAGCCTTGCGTTTTATTGTGCATAGAAGATGGTATGGCAGTTGGATCTGCAAGATCTATCAAAGGATTTGACTTGTTTTCAGCACTGTTTCAATGCAAAGAATTTATGGTCAAATTTGGTGGGCATGAACAAGCTGCTGGAATGACGGTAAGGGAAGAGGATATCGAAAATCTAAGAGTTAAGCTAAACCACGTTGCAGACTATTCTTTGTCAAATGAAGATTTGATCGAGGAAATTAAAATTGAATATGAAATATCTGAGGATAGTCTTAACCTAGAGTTTGTGGATAGCCTTCATGACCTAGAACCATTTGGAATAAATAATCCAACGCCATATTTTTTGATAAGGGACTGCATTGTTAAAAGCAGATACCTTATTGGTAAGGATAAAAACCATCTGAAAATAGGCATTGAAAAAGGAAAAAGCTTTGAGTGTGTAGGATTTGGTATGGCACACTTATCGGAATTATTTGAGGTTGGAGATAGTATAGATTTGGTATTTAAGGCAGACAAAAATACATTTAATGGAAATACGAAAGTTCAGCTTTTAATTAAGGATATTAGATTAAATAAAACAAAGTCAGTTTATAAACATACCAATTTTTTTGGTGAGTATGCTAATAATGTTTTGAGTTATTGTGAAAGGGTAATAAATGATAATAATAGTGATTGTGCTAACAGTCATTACCCTGATTTAGAAAGACACAGCAGCATTGTGGATAGCATCGTCAATCGTAAGAACAAAAGAGTTGAAAATATAGCTGAGTTATTTGATGGGAAAAATTTGTTTATTATAAATACGTTAAATGGAATGTTTAGATTATTTTCCGACATAAATATATTGAACAATGAAAAAATAGAGTTCATTTTCATATCAAATATTGATAAAAGAGATATTAAAGGATATAATAAAATTATTATGTATGATTATCCAAATAATTTGGATGAAGTTTATTATTTACTTAAAGAAAAAGATGAAAATACTGATATTATTATGAATGTTAATGAAAGTGATTTTGTACATTTAATGAGAAAGTTTTCTAACATGAAATTTGACAGGAATAAGTTTGTTAAAATTTACAAATATTTAAACAATCTGTCTATTGGTGAGATAAATATTGGGGAGCTGGTCGAAAATACTGGTGTGCCAGTAATTAGTGTATTGCTGATTATCAATATATTGAAAACAGAGGACTTAATAGATTTTAATATCGATCTGGAAAATGGAACTATTAATTTTAAAATATTGCCAAAACCTGAAAAAAAGGTTAATCTTGAAGAGAATGTTATCGTAAAAAAGATATCTAGTGATTTAGATGGATTTATTAAAATGTACGGCTTGGATTAAATAGGTTTTGATTAGATTAATTGAGATTTAAAAAATTAGATTAAACATATTGAAATTTAACTATAAACAATCAAATTAAGTAATATAAGTTAAAGAATATAAATTAAACAATATAAATTAAACAATATAAATTAAACAATATAAATAAGAAAATATAATACATATAGACTAAATATATAAATATTTATGGAGGCAAGCATGGACTTATCAAAAAAAATTAGAGAAATTGAGGATTTTCCAAAGCCAGGGATTGGATTTAAGGATATTACAACACTTTTAAAAGATGGAGAAGCATTTAAATATACAGTTGACTGCATATCTGAAAATCTTAGAAGGCATAATGTGGACATTATTGTAGGACCTGAGGCTAGAGGATTTATTTTAGGGACACCTGTTGCATATAATTTAGGTGTGGGCTTTGTGCCAATAAGAAAACCGGGAAAATTACCTGGAAAAGTAGAATCCTATGAATATAGCCTTGAATATGGAACAGATGTTCTCGAAATACATGAGGATGCAATAACAAAAGGGATGCGTGTGGCAATAGTCGACGATTTATTGGCTACTGGTGGAACTGTTGCAGCTGCCACAAAATTGATTGAAAAACTTGGTGGAGAAGTGGTTTCTATAGAATTTTTGATTGAACTGGACTTCTTAGATGGTAGAAAAAAACTTGATGGTTATAATGTAAATACTTTAGTTCATTATTCTGAAGAGTAATCAGATGACGGTCAGTTTGAAAGGGGTGAAATTATGAGCGATAACGAAAAAGTTTATGATGAAGATTTGAAAAAATTAATAAATAAAATATTGTCATATTCACCTGATGCTGATTGTGAAAAGGTGGTAAAGGCATATTATCTCTCCAAGAAAGCTCATGAAAACCAGTTCAGAAAATCTGGAGAGCCGTATTTTATTCATCCGGTAGCGGTTGCAAATATATTGGCAGATATGCAGCTGGATGTAGATACGATTTGTGGCGGTCTTTTACATGACGTTGTTGAAGATACTGAATATGAAGAAAAAGATATAGAAGAAATGTTTGGCAAGGACGTAGCTATTTTGGTTGATGGGGTAACAAAGCTTGGTAAGATAAAGTATATGACTAAGGAAGAATCTCAATCTGAAAACCTAAGAAAGATGTTTCTTGCAATGGCAAAAGACCTGAGAGTTATTCTGATAAAACTGGCGGATAGGCTTCACAATATGAGAACTTTAGAGTATATGAATCCCCAAAAAGCCAAGTATAAGGCTCAGGAAACTTTGGATATATATGCAGGTATTGCTAATCGACTTGGTATTTCCAAAATCAAATGGGAATTGGAGGATTTGTCTCTAAGATATTTGGATCCAGAAGGATACTACAACTTAGTAAAAAAAGTAAGAATGAAAAGAGAGCAGAGAGAGTCATATATTGAGGATATTGTAAAGCTCTTAAAAGAAAATTTTACAAAATCAAGCATTCCTTGTGATGTATATGGTAGACCAAAGCATTTTTATAGTATATATAGAAAAATGAAAATCAAGGATAAGAGCTTTGACGAGATATATGATTTGATAGCAATCAGAGTAATTGTAGATTCTGTGAAGGACTGTTATGGCGTTTTAGGTATTATTCATACTCTTTGGAAACCAATGCCAGGTAGATTTAAAGATTATATAGCGATGCCAAAGCCCAATATGTATCAATCTTTGCATACTACTGTTATTGGTTCCGATGGGGAACCGCTTGAGATACAAATTAGAACTCACGAAATGCATGATATTGCCGAATATGGTATTGCCGCCCACTGGAAATATAAGGAAGGCAAGTCTGATGAGGCTATTTCAAGTGTCGATGAGAGATTACAGTGGCTTAGAAGGATGATGGAGTGGGAGAAAGATGTTACCGATCCACATGAATTTCTTGACGCTTTGAAGGAAGATGTATTTAATTCTCAGGTTTATGTATTTACCCCTCAGGGTGAGGTAGTAGAGTTGCCAAATGGATCTATTCCAGTAGATTTTGCCTACAGAATTCACTCGAATATAGGCAACAAATGCATTGGAGCAAAGGTAAATGGAAAAATAGTTTCCTTTGAATACAAGCTGAGAAATGGTGATATTGTCGAGATTCATACTTCTTCAAATTCTCCGGGACCTAGCAGGGATTGGCTCAATATGGTCAAAACCTCCAATGCGAGAAATAGAATCAGGCAGTATTTTAAAAAAGAGAGAAGAGAAGAAAATATTGAGCGTGGTGTCGCCATATTAGAAAAAGAATTCAAACGATTGAATCTAAATAAAAATGATGAAAATGTTCAAACTGCTTTGAGAGAGGTTTCTAAAAAGTTTAATCAACCAGATTATGACGATTTTTTGGCGACTGTCGGGTATGGTGGAATTGCAGGCAATCAAGTTGTAACAAAGGTTAGAGACTTTATTTTAAAAGATGCTAGAAAGCAGGAAAAAGAGCAAAAAATAAATCAAGAGGAAGATATTGAAAAGCATAATGCTCTGGAAAATGAAAAGCTAAAAACTGCAGCAAAATCAAAAAAGAGAGAAAAAAGACATACAGGTGTTCAAGTTGATGGATTGGATGGTATTTATGTAAGATTTGCAAAATGCTGTAGTCCGCTTCCAGGTGATGATATAGTTGGATATATCACTAGGGGAAGAGGTGTGACAGTTCATAGAACTGATTGCGAGAATATTATTAGAGATAAAGAAAATAATGCTGGAAAAATGATTAATGTTTCATGGGTTGAGGATAATGATTCGAGATTTGAGGCGGATATTCAATTGAAGGCAAATGATAGAAGAGGAATTCTAAACGAGATAACGCACGTGATTTCAAATGAAAAGGTAGGGCTAAATGGAATTTATGCTAGAAAGGGATCAGAGATCGGCATTACGATCGATTTGACACTAGAGGTAAATGGGATCGAGCAACTGAATCACGTGATGAGAAAGTTAAACAATATACCTGGTGTAGAGGATACATACAGAGTTCATAGTAGATAGAGGTGTATATGAGAGCAGTAGTTCAAAAGGTAACGGCTTCAAATGTCAGCGTAGATGGAGAAGTGGTTGGAAAAATAAACTCAGGTTTGCTCGTGCTATTGGGTGTGGGCGAGGATGATGAGATAAAGGATGTCGACTATATGGTCGATAAAATCGTAAATCTTAGAATTTTTGAGGATGAAAATGAAAAATTGAATTTATCATTGCTTGATGTTGGTGGTGAGTTGTTGGTGGTAAGCCAGTTTACTTTGTTCGGTGATTGTAGAAAAGGTAGACGCCCAGGGTTTTCTGATGCAGCAAGACCGGATAAGGCTGATGAGTTCTATATTGATTTTGTGGAAAAGGCAAAAGCTCATGGCATAAATGTACAAACTGGAAAATTTAGAACACATATGATGGTTGAGCTGATAAACGATGGTCCTGTGACATTGTTGATAGATTCGAAAAAGAATTTTTAGGAGGGCTTATGAAATTAGAGGTAATAGTGGACTCAATGATGCAAGAGAATACTTATATATATTATGATGAAAATACACTTGAGGCTGTCGTGATCGATCCAGCCCTTTGTTTTGATAAACAGAAGGATTTTATAAAAAAGCATAATTTAGTTGTGAAATATATAATGTTGACACATTCTCATGCAGATCATATTGGAGATGTGCTGGAGCTAAAAAAGCTTACAGATGCCAAAATAGTGGCAAATATCAATGAAAAAGAAATGTTAAATGATGCAAGTAAGAATTTAAGCAATCAGTTTTTTCCATACCCAGTGGAGATAGAAGCCGATATCTATGTTTCAGATAGAGAAAAGCTAAAGATGGGTGAACATACTTTTTCATTTTTCGATACTCCAGGACATACTGAAGGTGGAATGTGTATTAGATGTGGAATGGAGATGTTTACTGGAGATACTCTATTTATGGGGTCTATTGGAAGAACAGATTTATATGGTGGCGACTATAACCAGATGTTGAAGTCCTTAAAAAAGCTATCAAAAATGGAAAATGATTTGGTTATCTACCCTGGTCACGGTCCTGCCAGTACCATTGGCAGAGAAAAAAATAGTAATTATTATATGAAATTGGTGATATAATGATAGATATACTTTTGATTGGACATGACTATAGGTATGAATTGTCTGAATTTTTAAAGCTATTTTCTTCTGAGTTTTCATTCCTTGAGAGCTCAGAAGTTTTTGACGTTAATAATGAAGATGAGTTTGACTCACTGGCAATATCAAAAAAAATTTATGAATTGAGTGATTTAGATAATGATATTTTGATCAATAGACTGCATGTTGATAGAGACATGCACCATATTAGTATTATTTCAGAAACCATTGTCATAAGTAATAACGCAATATCATACCAAAAAGAATTGTCCGAGCATTTAGATTTTGAAAAAAAATTTGCAAATAACGAGAAAAAAATAGATAATGTAATAAAGAGTGCTTCAAAGAGATTGATTCAAAAGAGTATGTTTGAATTTCTAAAGAATAGATTTGATGCATACGTACCATGGGGGATTTTGACTGGAATAAGACCACTAAAGATAGTTCATTCATTGTTGGATGAAGGTTTATCTGAAGCAAATGTCATCGATATTTTGAAAAACAATTATTTGATATCTGATGAAAAGGTAGACTTGTTGATGAAAGTGGCAAAAAGGGAAAGAAAATACATTTATCCAGTAGATGAAGACAAAATTTCATTGTATGTAAGTATACCATTTTGCCCAACCAAATGTCTGTACTGTTCATTTCCATCACATCCTCTTGCAAAATTTGGTAAGCTAAGAGATTCATATTTGGAAAAATTAATATACGAAGCAAAGGGTCTTGGCGAATTAATCAAACTGCAGGGAAAGAGCATTGAAACTCTTTACATTGGTGGAGGTACTCCAACTGCATTAGATGCCGAGCAGCTCGATTTTTTGATAAAATCTCTTTTTGAAATATTCGATTTAGAGCAGCTTGAGGAGTTTACTGTCGAGGCTGGTAGACCTGATAGTATAACGAGAGAGAAGCTAGAAGTTTTAAAAAGAAACAATGTCACGAGAATCAGCATCAATCCTCAAACCATGAATCAAGATACACTTGACAAGATAGGGCGTAATCATACAGTTCAAGATATAGTTGATTGTTTTTTTCTGGCACGAGAGCTTGGCTTTGATAATATAAATATGGATTTGATACTCGGTCTTCCAGGAGAAACGCCCGATATGGTCGAAAATACGATGAAGGAAATCGTAAAATTAAATCCTGAAAATGTGACAGTTCACACACTTGCATTAAAGAGAGCGTCTGATTTAAATATTAATATTGAGGAATATAAAAGTGATTTGAGTTCCTATAAAAATATGATTAGTATGATTGAAATATCTCAGAAATATATGAGTATGTATGAATATTCCCCATATTATTTGTACAGACAAAAGCATATGCTTGGAAATTTGGAAAATATTGGATATTCAAAGGATGGGAAAGAATGTATGTACAATATGCAGATAATGGAAGAAATGCAATCTAATTATGCGATTGGTGCGGGTGCTGTTTCAAAATTTGTGTACTTGAAGGAAAATAGAATTGAAAGGGTCGATGATGTTAAAAATGTTGAAATCTACATTGATAGAGTCGATGATATGATAGATAAAAAATATGCGGAGGTAAAGAAAAATGGTTATTAGTGCTCCAAGAGGAACAAAAGACATAACTCCTAAAGAATCTTATAAATGGAATTTTTTGGAGAACAAATTCAAGGAGATTTGTTCGATTTACGGCTATGAAGAAATTAGGACTCCAATTTTTGAACATACTGAGTTATTCAAAAGAGGCGTTGGGGATACGACTGATATAGTTCAGAAGGAAATGTATTCCTTTGTAGATAAGGGTGATAGAGAAATTACACTGAAACCAGAAGGTACAGCGGGTGTAGTGAGAGCTTTTATCGAGCATAAAATGAATGCTGATGCTCAGCCAACCAAATTATTTTATATCACACCTTGCTTTAGATATGAAAGACCGCAATCTGGTAGACAAAGGCAATTTCATCAGTTTGGAGTAGAGGCAATAGGGGGAGATTCTCCGTCACTTGATGCTGAGGTAATTGCTCTTGCAATGCAGTTTTTGAATGAATTGGGATTGAACGATCTATCTGTTTCAATAAACTCGGTTGGATGTCCGGTTTGTAGGGAAAGCTACAACAGACTCCTAAAAGACTACCTATTGCAGAAATCAGATGTTCTTTGTGATTTGTGTAATGATAGAAGAGAAAAAAATCCTATGAGAGTTATTGACTGTAAAAATGAAACTTGTCAATCAAATATTGTCGATATACCTCTGATGGCTGATCATTTGTGTGAGGATTGCCAGAAGCATTTTGAAACATTAAAAGAATATCTTGATGAGATGGATATTAGGTATTCTGTCGATAAGAAAATCGTAAGAGGGTTGGACTATTACAAGAGAACTGCCTTTGAGATAATATCAAATGACCTTGGATCGCAATCTACTGTTTGTGGTGGTGGTAGATACGACGGACTTGTGGAATTAATCGGTGGTCCAAAAGGCTTTAGTGGAATAGGATTTGGCATGGGTGTTGAGAGATTATTATTGACACTTGAAGCGAATGAAATTGAAATTGAAAACCCAAATAAAACCGATATATTTATTGTGACTATTGGAGAAAAGGCAAAATTAAAATCATTTAGTTTGCTAAAGGAATTGAGAAAAGAGCATTTCTCCGCTGACAAAGATCATTTGGATAGAAGTGTAAAGGCTCAGTTTAAATACTCGAATAAGGTTAATTCAAGGTTTACGATTGTTATTGGCGAAGATGAACTAGAAAAAGATGAGGCAAGCCTAAAGGATATGGAAACCGGAGAACAGAGACTTATTAAAATCAGCGAAATAGTTGATGAATTAAAAAAAGGAATCTAAATTTGAATAATGATTTGGATGTTCAAAGTAACTATTAGTTCGTTTAAGCTGATAGTTACTGGATACAAACTAATAAATAGATGATTTAAAGCTTGGAGGTAAAGAAGTTGGATACTATTAAGGGAATGAAAAGAACTTGTTATGCAGGTAGTCTTAGACTTGACGATATAGGTAGAGAAGTTGTGCTTATGGGTTGGGTTCAGAAGAAAAGAAATTTAGGTGGACTGGTATTCGTTGACTTAAGAGATAGAGGCGGTATTGCTCAGATAGTTTTTGATAATGATGTCAGTAAATCTGCTTTTGAAAAAGCAGAAAAATTAGGCAGTGAGTATGTAATAGCCATCAGAGGGAAGGTTTTTGAAAGACAGTCAAAGAACAGTAATATTCCTACTGGTGATATTGAGGTTTTTGCTGAGGAAATAAGAGTACTAAATGAATCTCAGACACCACCTATTTACATCAAGGATGATGATGAAGTAGGTGAGGCTCTAAGACTTAAATACAGATATCTTGATCTTAGAAAACCTAAGATGCAAAAGAACCTGATGCTGAGAGCAAAGGTTGCAAATGTAGTAAGAAATTATTTGACAGACAATGATTTTTGTGAAATAGAAACACCATTTTTGATAAAACCTACTCCAGAGGGTGCTAGAGATTACCTTGTACCTTCAAGAGTAAATCCTGGGAAATTTTATGCTTTACCACAATCCCCACAGCTTTATAAGCAATTATTGATGGTAAGTGGTATGGATAGATATTTCCAGATAGTTAAGTGCTTTAGAGATGAAGACTTGAGAGCTGATAGACAGCCTGAATTTACTCAGATAGACTGTGAAATGTCATTTGTTGATGAGAATGATGTTATGGAAATAATGGAAGGAATGCTGAAAAAAATATTCAAAGAAGTATTAGATAGAGATATTGTAACTCCTTTTCCGAGAATGACTTTCGCTCAAGCAATGGATAAGTATGGATCTGATAAGCCAGATACAAGATATGGACTAGAATTTGTGAATATTAGTGATGTGGTGAAAAACTGTGGTTTTAAAGTATTTGCTGAATGTGCAAAAGAGGGATACTCGGTTAGAGGTATCAATGTTGTTGGCGAGGCGGACACTTTTACAAGAAAAGCAATTACACATTTGGAGGATCATGCAAAAACATATAAGGCGAAAGGCTTGGCATGGATGAAGATTACAGATGAAGGTGTTACTTCTCCAATTGCAAAATTCTTTAGTGAAGAGGAGCTGACAAATATTCAGAATGCAATGGGAGCGAAGACGGGAGATCTTCTGCTATTTGTTGCTGATAAGGATTCTGTGGTCTATGATTCATTGGGGCAGGTTAGAATAGCTGTTGCTGATAAATTGAATCTTGCAGATCCTGATAAGTTTAATTTATTATGGGTTACTGAATTTCCTGTATTTGAAGAGGATGAGGAAAACGGAAGATTTATCGCAAAGCACCATCCGTTTACGTCACCGATGGAAGAAGATATAGATAAATTAGAAGGTGATGATAAGCTTAAGTTAAGAGCAAGAGCGTATGATATTGTATTAAATGGATACGAAATCGGTGGAGGTTCTATTAGAATTTCTGATGCGAAGGTGCAGGAAAAAATGTTCAGAGCGCTAGGGCTTTCTGATGAAGAGGCAAATAACAAATTTGGATATTTGTTAGAAGCTTTTAAATTTGGAACACCTCCTCATGGTGGTTTGGCGTTTGGGTTGGATAGACTGGTAATGCTGTTGGCAGGAGCTGAAAATATCAGAGAAGTAATAGCATTTCCAAAGAACCAAAATGCTGTTTGCACAATGACAAATGCACCTACAGAGGCGGAGAGCAATCAGCTAGAAGAATTGAGTATCAGAGTATCCCTAGAAGACAAGGAGTGATAACTATGGATCAAAGAGGCTATATTCTTGAAGTAACGAGTGATGATACAGCGATGTTCAAGATGCAGAGACTGTCTGCGTGTGCGAGTTGTGGGAAATGTATTGGGGCTAGCAACAGCGAATCTCAGGATATTATTGTCGAAGTACAGAACAAAATCGGTGCAAAAAAGGGACAGTATGTTGAGGTGTCAATGGAACATATAGATGTGATGAGAGCAATATTTATCGTCTATGGAATACCTCTTATAGCGTTGATAATCGGCTCGGTAGCATCATTTTATCTGCTTGAGAATATCGGATATACTGGGAATAAATTGGAAATATTGTCATTTGTTTTTGGGCTTGTATTGATGGGAATTTCATATATTTTCATCAAGAAGAAGGATAATTCTTTTAGAGAAAGCAGGAGATATATGCCAACTGTCACAAGGATAGTGGGAGATATTAAGCCAGAGAATGTCTTAGATCAATTTTCTAATTAGAAAAAATAATAAACAGTAATAAAAAAACAGACACCAATAAACAATTAATCGTTATAAAAATTTTTGACGATAAAATTATAGGAGGATAAAAATGGAATTATTAGAAGGATTAAAAGCACAAATAGAAGGGAAGAATATTAGGATTGTTCTTCCAGAGGGTACTGAGCCTAGAATATTAGAAGCTGCTGCAAGATTAAACAAAGAAGGTATACTAGTGCCTGTATTGGTAGGAAAGGTTTCAGAAGTCGAAAAGGTAGCAAATGAAAATAATTTTGATATATCTGGAATAGAAATCTTAGATCCAGCAAACTACGGAGAGTTTGATATGATGGTTGATTCCTTTGTTGAGAGAAGAAACGGTAAGGCGACAAAAGAAGATGCTCAAAAAATATTATTAGATGAAAATTATTTTGGAACAATGCTTACATATATGGGAAAGGTTGACGGAATGGTTAGTGGTGCCGTTCATTCAACTGGTGATACTGTAAGACCTGCACTTCAAATCGTAAAGACAAAGCCGGGTGTTTCTAGAACAAGTGGTGCGTTTGTAATGCTAAAGGATGATACAAGATATATATTCTCTGATTGCGCTATAAATATCGAATTGGATGCTGAAGGGTTGGCTGGTGTTGCAGTTGAAAGTGCCAAGACTGCGAAAATTTTCGGCATAGATCCCAAAATTGCAATGCTGAGTTTTTCAACAAAAGGATCTGCAAAGCATGATTTGGCTACGAAAGTTGAAGAGGCAACAAAGCTTGCGAAGGAAATGGCACCAGAGCTTCCAATAGAAGGTGAAATTCAATTTGATGCGGCAATAGTTCCATCAGTTGGTCAGCAAAAAGCACCAGGCTCTGAAGTGGCTGGATACGCAAATGTATTCGTATTTCCGTCTCTAGAAGCAGGAAATATAGGTTACAAGATCGCCCAGAGATTGGGAGGTTTTGAAGCTTTAGGTCCAATACTTCAAGGATTAAATAAACCTATTACAGACCTTTCTCGTGGTTGTAGTGCTGAGGATGTGTACAAATTGAGCATAATTACTGCTTGTCAGAGTTTATAACAAAAATTTTAAGTATCCAAATAAAAATATTATTAAAGTGTTCAGTTATGGGTATCATAGAATTAATAACAAAAACATATTGTTAATAATTTTTGGAGGATACATATGATAAAAGAAATAAGTCCATATATTGTATTAAATGGAAACGGTAGAGATGCAGTGGAATATTATAAAGATGTACTAGACGCTGAGGTAAGAGCTCTTACATTTTGGAAAGACTTTGTACCGAATTGCCCACTAGAACTTGAACAAAGAGTAATCAATGCTCAGCTATATATCAATGGTATGAGAATACAAATTTCAGATAATAGTCCTGAGTTTGAGTATAAATATGGTGAAAATGTGACTATTGCACTGATTTCAGATGATGTCGATACATCTAAAAAATATTTTAATAACCTAAAGAAAGATGCAAAAGAAGTGGTGATGGATTTGCAAGAAACACCGTGGAGTCCCGCTTATGGAAATATCGTCGATAAATTTGGGGTTATATGGCAAATAAATACAGAAGTATAAGTAATAAAAAGAATAAGTGATAAAAAGCATACCCTACATTCATTTTTCATACGTGGAGAATGTGGGTATGCTTTTTAATTGTGGCTATTATAAGTCAGCCATTACTTATATTATTAATGCTAATTATTCTTTTTTACTTGAATCGTCAATTTTTCTATATGGATTGATATCATATCTACTTGACGTTCTATTCTTACCTAAGTTTACCCAAGCTACATATTTTAGCTTATCGTTGGTAGTTATAGCTTTTTTAAGCTGATATAGGTTGAATACTCTTGAAAGTGACGCCATTACAAGTATTCCAAGTGCTATTCCAATACTTATTATTACAGAACGAGTACCTGTTGTAGCTGCTACTATATAATTTTTTTGCAATATATTATATATTGTATTGTAAAGACCGATTCCAGGTATAAGTGGAAGTATTCCAGGTATTACAATTATTATTGCAGGCTGCTTTAATTTTCTTGCCAAAATCTCGCCAAGCAGAGATACAGTAGCTGCTGAAATAAATGAGTAAATAATAGGATTGTCATAGTGGAATGTGAGTACATAATATACAATCCATCCGATTCCTCCGACTATTCCATCATAAATCAGGAATTTTTTTTGAATATTGAAAAACACTGCAAAACCACAGGTTGCTATTGCAGAAAAGAAAAAATGCTGCCATAGTGGTATATCTGCCATTTTATATTCCTCCTATTCCAAGTATAACCGCCACACCGAATGCGATGGCAGTGAAAATCATAAATACTTCAAACAATCTTGCTGTACCAGCCATTAGGTTTCCAGATATTAGATCACGCATAGATTTGATAAAGGCAACTCCAGGAATCAATGGCATAATTGAACCGACTATCAAAGCAGAAGGTGTGTCAATATATCCTATTTTATGGAAAAATACCCCTATCGAAGTAATTATGACTGATGATAGTATCGTGGAAAACATTACAATAGAGCTGTATTTTATTGTTTTGTCATAAATATATGTTGCCAATATCGATGTTAAGAATGTTAAAATATAGGTTAGTATTTGATTACCACCAAGAATTGCAGCAAAGCTTGCAGAGCCAATTCCCGTTCCAGCAAGGTACAACCATGTCGGATATCCTTTTTCCTTGTCTATTTGTCTTAACTCTTTGATTTCCTCATTGATATCAGGGTCTATTTTATTTACGAAATCTCTTGAAAAGTTATTCAATAATGCTATTTTATGTAAATTTATCCCTCTTGAATTTATGGTTTTCATAAAACATAGTCCGTCGAATTTATCATCTGAGATAATTAGAACGGTCGGAGTAGTAAAGCAGTTAATGTGATTGTATCCCCTTGATTTGCATATTCTTATTACACTATCTTCAACTCTATAAGTTTCAGCACCATTTTTTATGAGCAACTCACCTAAATACAATGCTAATTTCAATGTACTCATCTTATATTCTTTGTCTTCAAGTCTGGCTGTTATTTTCATTACTCTTTCTTGCTCTGGATCCAGTTTTATCTCTTCATTATTTTGAAAATCGTTGTTTGCGCTCAACTTATTACCCCCTTCCATTATTTTCACATATACTAATATACACTATTTTATAGTAATTTTGTACATATTTTTTCCTGAAAAATTGTTTATTTTTAATCGAATGATCGTTAAAAAATATAAAAAAATAGTTAAGTTTAATTTTAGTATTATAATGGATAATAATTACATTTGAAAGTATGATATATCATCATATTTCAAAATTAAGAAGGAGGTAGTTATGAACAAGAAGATAACGTGTGTTTTATCTATGTATTTAATCGCAGGTATGTCACTAGCATTGTGCGAAAATACAGTGAAGGCAGATGAAATTACAAATAATTATTCTGTTGAGGAAATACTAAGTTATGAAAATGTAAAAACAGAAGATATTTCGTCTAGTATACCAAAGACAGAAAATCCTGTAAATAATTCAATTCAAATTTCGAATATTGATGACAAAATTGATAGTTTATATAGGGATTTAGGGGGAGACATTAAGCTTCCGAAGACTGTCGATTTAGGATCAAACACTATTATTGGAAAGCTGGCAAATGGTGTTGGAGTCACTGTGTATAAAGTAAGCAGTGAAGACTTGGCAAAAGGCAGTGTTGTTTTAAATTCTAGTATGAGCCTAAGTGATACGAAATACAGTATTCAAAGTAAGAATGGAGAGTTTTCAATTGGATTTGATAATACGAAGCTAAAGGAAAATGAACACTTTATAATTTGTGTTTCTTATTCTATTACGGATTCATCTGGAAAGGACATTCACAAAACATTTTTATTTGACACAGTATATCAGAAAAAAGATAATGCTGAAAATGCTCCTGCTGAACCTCAAAACGAAAATAGGATAAGTGGTAGTGACAGGTATGTGACAAATTTAAATTCGATAAAGAAGAGCTATAAAAAGGGTGAATTTGACACGGTAATAGTGTCATCAGGCGAGAATTTTGCTGATGCTCTAACTGCTGGACCATTATCAATGAAAAATAAATATCCAATTTTGTTTGCAGGAAGAAATGGAATTAGCTCTGATGGATTGAAATTTCTGAATGAGTATGGAGTGAAAAGCGTCTTGATCGTCGGTGGTGAAAACTCAGTGCCAAAGAATGTCGAAACGCAGCTTGTAAATATGAATGTTAGGAGAATTTCGGGCGTTGATAGATACGAAACATCAAATAAGCTATTGTCAGAATTTGGATCAGCTAGGCATCTGATATTGACAGATGGAAGAAAATTTGCTGATGCATTGTCAGCAACACCGCTTTCAAAAAAATTAAATTCTCCGATATTATTGGTAAATAATTTGACAAATGTACCGACGAATATCGATAATTATTCGGATGTGTATATTATCGGTGGCAAAAGCTCTGTAAATCAATCGGCTGAAGATAAATTAAGGGAAATTAGCAATGGAAAGAGCGTATATAGAATATATGGGGGCGATAGAGTACAAACCTCATATCAGGTTGCCAAGCAAACAAAATATGCTTCGAATTTAGTTGTCAATGGAAATAATTTCCCTGACGCTTTGAGCTCTGCGAATTTGGTTGCATCTAATCCGAGTAACCTTTTACTGATAAATAAGTCTGGTTATCCTACTTATATGGCTGAGCTTATAGAAGGAAAAACAAACATTATAGTAGGCGGATATAATTCAGTCATGAAAAATATATTCAATTATTAAAAATTAGCAAAGAAAAACATCCAATCTGAGATGTGAAATCCAAATATTTAGAATTAAATTTTATCAAAAAAACATGATGAATTTTTTACCGTAGGCAAGGATATTGCCTGCGGTTTTTCTATGTATAAAACATTGGATGTATATTGAAAAAACTAAATCATAAAAAAATATTAAAACTATCTTGATTTTTTCTTAATTTTTGTATATAATCTTTATTGTTTAATAATAATAAACATTGAGTTTAGTTTTTGATTACATACTGTTTAGTCATAAATGACAAATAGTTTATTTAAAGTAAATAATTTAAGGGATAGATTAGGAGGTGTAGGCGGCTATTTTAAGATGGTCGCACATTATTATGGATATTGGAGAAAAAATTAAGCGTTTAAGAAGCGAAAAGCAACTCACCCAAGAAGAGTTGGCAAATAGATGTGAATTGTCAAAGGGGTTTATTTCACAGTTGGAAAATAACCTTACATCTCCATCGATTGCCACGCTTATCGATATATTGGAAATTCTAGGAACGAATTTAAGAGAGTTTTTTGCCGATGAGGTCAATGAGAAAATCACTTTTAAAAAAGATGATATGTTTGAAGTTGAGGATTTTGATGACGGATACACATTTAGATGGCTGGTCCCAAACTCACAAAAAAATGATATGGAGCCGGTTATTATTGAGATAAAACCTGGTGGTAGGTACAAAGAGGAAAAGCCTCACGAGGGTGAGGAGTTTGGCTATGTAATTAAGGGGACAATTTGCCTTTATATGGGAAATAAGAAATTTAAAGTAAGAAAGGGCGAAAGTTTTTATTATAAGCCAAAAGAAAACCACTATATATCGAACGAAGGAAAGACACCGGCTGAAGTTATCTGGGTCAGTTGTCCTCCTTCTTTCTAATTTGAGTATTAAAGGAGTGTAGGAAGTGAGTAATAAATTAATTGAATTAGTAGATGTTTCAAAAACTTTTGATGATAATACGGTATTGGATAAGTTCAGCTTGGCAATAAATGAAAATGAATTTTTAACCTTGCTGGGACCGAGTGGATGTGGAAAGACAACGCTTTTGAAAATTATTGCTGGATTTGAATTTGCTGATGAAGGCGATGTTTATTTTGGTGGCTATAAGGTAAACAATGTTCCTGCATATCAGAGAAACATAAATACTGTTTTCCAAAAGTACGCATTGTTTCCACATATGAATGTTTTTGAAAATATTGCCTTTGGACTAAGGATAAAAAAGATAAGTGAAGCAGAAATTGCCGAAAAAGTTAGAACAATGCTTTCGTTGGTATCTTTATCAGGCTTTGAAAAGAGAACTGTGCAATCTTTGTCTGGAGGTCAGCAGCAGCGTGTAGCAATAGCAAGAGCTTTGGTAAATGAGCCAAAGGTGCTTTTGTTGGATGAGCCATTAGGAGCATTGGATTTGAAATTGCGTCAAGAAATGCAGGTTGAATTAAAGAAAATTCAGAAGAAGTTGGGTATAACTTTTGTATTTGTTACTCATGATCAAGAGGAAGCGCTAAGTATGAGCGATACTATTGTAGTGTTGGACAAGGGAAAAATTCAGCAGATAGGAACACCTGTCGATATTTATAATGAACCTGAGAATTCATTTGTCGCCAACTTTATAGGAGAGAGTAATATCGTTGACGGAATTATGCATGATGATTTTGATGTAGAGTTTTGTGGCAGGAGATTTGTCTGTGTTGACAAAGGGTTTGAACAGGGCGAAAAAATAGATGTAGTTATAAGACCAGAGGATATTCAGATGGTGAATGCTGAAGAGGGAATGCTAAGAGGTGTTGTTAAATCTTCAATATTCAAGGGTGTTCACTATGAATTAGAGGTTGAAGAAAATGGAAGAATGTGGCTTTTGCATAATACAAAAACTGCAAGCGTTGGAACAGAGCTCGGAATGTCATTAAATCCGGAAGATATTCATATTATGCATAAAAGGGAGGCATAATAGATGAAAAATAAAAGAATTAGAACAACTGAGGTCGATAAAAAAGAAGCAAGATTGGCATATCCATATGCGGCATGGTCGCTTATTTTCATAGTAGTTCCACTGGTTTTGGTTGTATTTTATAGTTTGACTCAAAAGGATGCGGATGGAAATCTGTTTTTTACTATGAGCAATTACGGAGATGTTTTTGAACCGTTGTTTTTAAAGGTGTTTGGAAGATCATTTTTATTGTCTGGGATTGCAACTTTGGCATGTATATTGATAGGCTATCCAGTCGCATATATCATATCACAGATGAATTTGAAAAAGGGCGGAATTTTGATACTGCTATTTATTCTTCCAATGTGGATGAATTTCTTGTTAAGAACGTATGCTTGGATTGCGATTTTAGGTAAGCATGGACTATTGAATAATCTACTAGGACTATTTGGTATACATCCTAGTTCAATACTATACACTAGTATGGCAGTTTTACTTGGGATGGTGTACAATTTCCTACCATTCATGGTTTTGCCGATATATACGACTTTACAAAAGATTGATAAGGATCTTATCAACGCTGCAAGAGATTTGGGGGCAAATAGCTTTACCGTATTTAGGAAAGTTGTTTTTCCTTTGAGTATGCCAGGTGTTATGAGCGGAATAACTATGGTATTTATGCCTTGTGTTACTACCTTTGCAATATCAAGACTTTTGGGCGGTGGTAAAACCATGTTGGTCGGTGATTTAATCGAGCAACAGTTTACTACTGTCGGTGATTGGAACTTTGGTTCATCTCTTTCTATTGTAATGATGATAATAATATTGATATCAATGGCGATAATGAATAAAATTGACAGAAATGTAGAAGGAGGAGAATCAAATGCAAAGAAATAGTAGAAAACTTGATATTTTTAAAAATATCTATTTGGTGCTAGTATTTGTATTCTTGTACGCACCTATTGCTGCATTGATTATATTCTCTTTTAATAAGTCTAAATCAATGGGGCATATCACAGGCTTCACATTGCATTGGTACAAGCAGCTATTCAGTAATGAGGCAATATTGAGTGCTTTATACTATACGATAACGATAGCGGTGATTGCTTCAGTGGTTTCAACTATTTTCGGAACAATTACAGCGATTGGAATATACAAAATGAACAATAAGCCAAAAAAGATATTGTTAAATATAAACTACCTACCAGTTCTAAATACAGAGATTGTAACTGGTATAGCAATAATGAGTCTTTTTGCGTTTTTCAAGATGGATTTTGGATTTAGGACGATGCTGATATCACATATTATGTTTTGTGTTCCTTATGTTATTTTGTCAGTTCTTCCAAAGTTAAGGCAATTGCCTGAAAATATTGAAGAAGCAGCACTTGATTTGGGTGCAACACCTTGGTATGCAATTAGAAAAGTCATCATTCCACAGATTAAGCCAGGTATTATTTCTGGATTTTTGATGGCATTCACTATGTCTATTGATGATTTCGTAATTTCATTCTTTAATACGGGTAATGGAGTGAGCAATTTATCTATAGAAATCTACGGTATGGCAAGAAGAGGTATTAAACCAGAGATAAATGCGTTGTCAACTCTGATGTTTACAACAGTGCTAATTTTGATAATATTAGCCAATAGAAAAGATTCAATAATTAGAAATACTGTTAACAGAAGTGAGATTGATTAGGAGGATAATTTTTTGAATAAGATATTAAAAAAATCAAAAATATTTGTAATGATTTCAGCCGTACTTAGCTCTTCAATATTATTTACGGGCTGTGGTGCTACTAGTCAAAGCTCTTCGAAGGTATTGAATGTTTACAACGTTGGTGACTATATCGACGAGGAGTTGATAAATGAATTTGAAGAAAAAACTGGAATAAAGGTTCAATACTCAACATATGATACAAATGAAATGATGTATCAAAAGGTCAAGAGTGGTAGTACAAAGTATGATTTGGTTTTTCCATCAGACTACATGGTTCAAAAGATGAGTAGGGAAGGACTTTTGAAAAAAATCAATTACAATAACATTCCCAATTACAAATATGTGGATAAGGATTTTCTAAAAAATGCATATGATCCAACAAATGAGTACTCTGTACCGTATATGTGGGGAACCTTGGGGATTGTATATAATAAAAAAATGGTTAAGGATAAGGTTGACTCATGGGATATACTATGGAATTCAAAGTACAGGAAGAATATTCTGATGTTTGATTCTGTTAGAGATACAATGGGAGTTGCTTTGAAGAAGCTTGGATACAGTATGAATACGACAAATCAGGATGAAATCAACAAAGCCAAGGATTTATTGACAAAGCAGAAGGATTTGGTACTAGCATATGTAAATGATGATGGAAAGGACAGAATGGTCGGAAATGAAGCTATGATGGGTATTTTCTATTCCGGTGATGTGCCGATGATGATTGAAGAAAATGAAGATTTGGCATATGTGATTCCAAAGGAGGGATCAAACAAGTGGACAGATGCAATGTGTATTCCCAAAACTTCGGACAATCAAGATTGGGCAGAGGAGTTTATCAATTTTCTTTGTGATCCGGATGTAAATGCGAGAAATACGGAATACATTGGCTATTCAACTCCTATTAAAAAGGGCTGGGAACAGCTTCCAGATGATGTGAAATACGATAAATCTCTTTACCCGGATGAAGAAATATTGTCAAAGTGCGAAGCATTTTTAGATTTAGAGGAAAATATTAAAAAATATGATAGAGCTTGGGTTGAGTTAAAGAGCAATTAGAAAATTTTGATAGTATCAACTGTAGAAACTATATTATTTTTTCTTGAATTGACTTGTGCTTTATGATAGAATTACAAGGTATCAAGTATGGCAGATGATCGCGTGTTTTAACACGAGGAAAGTCGGAGCTCCACAGAGCAGGGTGCTAGGTAACGCCTAGTGAGAGCGATCTTAAGGATAGTGCAACAGAAATAAACCGCCAATTTTTGGTAAGGATGGAAAGGCGAGGTAAGAGCTCACCAGCATATAGGTGACTATATGGCTATGTAAACCCCACCTGGTGCAAGGCCAAGATAGGAATAAGAGATGTTGCTCGCATCTCCCGGATGGTAGGCCGCTTGAACTTGTCGGTGACGGCAAGTCTAGATAGATGATCATCTAATACAGAACTCCGCTTATAGCCATGCTTAATTAACATAAAAATGAGTCGATATTAATCGTCTTTTTCGTAGGTAAGTTAGTCTTGCCTACGTTTTTTTTGTTAAAACATCTGTTATAGTAATGCATGACACAATCAGAGTTATATCGTGATCAGCTATTCTTATTGTCAATAATAAAAAATATATTGCATAAAACAGATTAATTTTTTTATCAAATGCTTGATTTTACAATATAAGTCACAAATTTTAATATATTTTATTTCATTATTACTCTTGTTAGTGTATAATAGTAAGTAATAATGTTTATTTGTAAAACTTGACTATATTATAAGGAGTGAAGGTTTTGAATGATTTTGGTAAAATAACAATTAAGTCGGTTGTATCCGATGTTGATAAAAAATATATAAGAGATAGAGAAGAATTGAGCTCAAATTTGGATGAGGCATTAAAAAATAAATATATAAAAGTTGGAAAAGACGAAGAAAAATATATAGAGCTTTTGAGATATAATATTATTTTCTATAAATCTATAATAAAAAAATTGGAAGTTATTATAGAGATGTGGGTTCAAAATGGTGTTATTTCCAGTACTCAGTCGGTTGAAAAAAGTATTGTGAATATTACTAATTCGTCGAAGGAATACGTGAATATCGCAATGAAAAAGGGAAGAACATACTTAAACGACAAAGATAAGAAGATTTTTGTATCTTATGACAATTCAGTTGGCCTAAAGCGAATTGAAAAAGTAGAAAATGACTATAAGATACTTAATCTTTATAAAGATATACTTAGTATGATGATAAGCGTTATATCTGAAGATCCTATAAAATATAACGTGATTTTGGATATGAGTATCGAAAAACTTAAGATAGATATAATGAATGAAGTATTTGCGATGATAAATGAAATACTTTTTAGCGTAGAAAGAGAAAAGGATAGATTCACTGATGAGGCTTTGGTGGACGAGGACAAGCTTTATGCTGGAAATATCGATGATGAAGAAAAATGCTTAGGATTCAAAAAATATGTGGCAATGATAAGTTCACCTGAAATTTCTGTCAGAATAAATGATGTTTTTAGATCGTCAGTGGAGTTGGAAAATATCGATGAAGTTGATGCGAACTTGTTTGATCCAGATTTCAAAGATTATATTTCATGTGCTGTTATTTTAATGGACTATGTATCTGCTGAAAATAAAGTATTATTAAAAAATATTTTTAGAATGTTTATCTCCAATAATATTACACAGGATCAGTTTGAAGAGACATTTGATAAAATAGTTATTGAGAGAACATTTGTTGATAAGAGAACTTGGCTGGAATGTCAAAAGATGGTTAAGGCTGATTTTAATCTTGAAAATAACAATTTCTTTGGAGAAAGCAAAGCAGAGGCTGAGGAAACATTGTCTCTTAACGATAGACTGGATATTGTCGAAAATCTTACTGAAGATATGAGTGTTGAAGAGTGTATTGATTACATGAAATACAGCAAGCCTAGATTTGGAGATGGAGCCTATTCTGACACAGAGGGTGGATTCGCTAATAAGCTAAAGCAAGGCTTATTTAGTTTTTCTGAAAAGCTTAAATCTAAGGATGATTCCTATGATCTAACAGATGAGTATGATGAGGAAGAATATCATGACTATGATGATGGGTATGAGAACGACGATTCATATTATGCCGATGATGAGGATTTGGAGGACTATGAAAAAGGTAAGTCAGGCTTTATGTCAAAGTTTAAAAATTTCTTCAAAAGGAATGATTATGATGAATTCGATGACTATGAGGACTACGATAAAGATGATGATTTTGACAATGAATACGATGATTTTGTCGATGATGAGGACGAAGTGGTTGACTCAAAGTTTGAAGAAAAATCTTCAATTCAGGATAAAAATGCAGTTGCAATCTTGAAACTACGTGAGAAAAATAAGAAAAGAGAGCTTGCAAAACAAAAGGCCGAGATAAAGGATCTTAAGGACGAAAGAAAGATTGCAGAAGAAATCAATAAAGTTGGTATTGGTAGCTTTAAAAACAGTGAAATTGTATTTACAGAAAATGATGTTGTCTATAAAAAGAGTGACGGAAATTTCAAGTCAAAAAGTGAGGAAGTTTTCCAAAATAAAATAGATGGACAGATATCGTTTGATGATTTCAGTGGAAGAGTTACTCCACAGAACGATGATAAAAAATTAGAAGCTTCAGATGTAAAAAATGATGATGAAAGAAGTGACAATGAAGCAATAATTCAAAGCTCTCAAGATAAAACAAAATCTAAAAATGAAGGTAGCAAAAAAAATGAATCTGAAGATATTGATGACAAAAAAGATGTTTTCGACTCTGAGTTTAAAATAATAAATTCGAAAAAAAATGAAAGAAATAAATCTGCAGGCGACAATAATACGTTTGAAGAGCTAGAGAGTCTAAAGTCTATGAACGCTTCTGATTTACGTGTATTGAATAAGACTTCATTAAAGAAAGGGCATATTGAAGAAAAAAAATCGGTAACGACAGATCATAGTATTTTGGATAAAACCATAGTCAAAAACGAAGCTGATGATATAGAAAAACGAGAATCAAGTCTATTCTCTAGAAACATTGGAAAGTTTGGAAATTTTAAGGATAAAATGATCCAAAAAAATGATGAGAGACGAAAGAGGAAAGAGGATAGAGAGTCCGAAGGTGAGATGTTTCCAAAATCTGTTGTTATAAGAGATTTTGTTATTGTTGTTGTTTTACTTGTGGCTATCTTCGCTTCTTATATCTATATGATAAAAGGGTTCAATAGACCAAGTGTTGAAGAAACAAATAGTGCTGCAAAACAGACACAAACAACTGGAAAGACAAAAAATACTTCCAATTCAGGAGCTGACAGTACTGCAAGCAACAGTGCAAAATCAACAACTGAGATTACACAGAAAACAGAGGCAGAAAAAGAAAAGGATGAAATTGAAAAGAAAGCCAGTGCATTGGATAGAGAAGCTGAAAGCTATAAATCTGGAAAAGGTACATATTATACTGTTTTCGTAGGTGCTGTGAAATCTGAGGATGCAGCAAATACATATGCCAATAGTTTTGCAAAGAGAGGTGTAAATTCAAAGGTTGTAAGAAATGGCGGATTTTATATGCTAAAGGTTGGAGAGTATTTTGACGTTAATCAGGCATATTCAGAATCATATAGAATAACTTCTAAGGGAATACAGAACTATGTTGCGACTCAGAACAAGTATTATGAGTTAAAGATAGAAGCATTTAAGATTAGAAGCAAAAATCTAAGTGCTGATCAGATAAAGACTGATTATAATGATATTAAAAATCAAATTTCATCTACTGGAAAAAATGATCAGTATATTAAGAATTTAGATGAAATATATAACGAAGCATTAAAGAGCAAACAATAATCTACTTGTAAAAAGACTAAATAAAGGAGGAACAGATTTTGTTAAAAAATAATGAGAAAATTATATTTGAAATGAAGTCTGGATATAGTCTACTTGGTCTTGAAGGGTATGATTTGTCTGGTAAGTGCTTGCAAATTACTAACCTTGGAAATATTTTTATTTCCAAGGTTGATTATTTAGAAGATAATGAGGTAGATTATATAGGATATAGTTTCGAAAATCAACAGACGAGACTAGGTGCTGAAATAGATAGAGAGAGCGTAAATATTATTGCTGAAAGTCTTAATTTCAAAATGATAAGGGAAAATTTTGAAATGGACTTGAAACTCGATTTAATAATGGTGCTGGATTTAGAGGAGATAATCTCTATTTCAAGTGAGCTTGAAAACAATATTTTTGAATATAAAAATAATGCAATTATACTGAATAATGAGAAGAGAGCAATTGTTGGAAATATAGAACACAATGCTGATAAAGTGATTTTTTTTAATATAAATTTTAGATTTGAATTTACATTTACAGATATCGAGTATTACTTGCCTAAAAATGACATTATATACTTTAAGGGATATTTTTATTCAGTCCACAGAAAGGATATAATAACAAAGATTTTATTATTGGGAAATGGGATAGAAAGTAAATTTCCAAATGATATTTTTTCTATAGTGGATAATAATAAAAAAATAGGAGTATTACCAACAGAAGATGTTGTTTCTTATTGCAAATTGAGTGGATTGATAGCCTCAATTGGTTATGTTGACGCTCCGGCATTGATAATAAGACATTCTGATATGATAGTTATTTACGATTTTGTATCAAAAAATGAATTGAAATTTTGTGAAATGTCGTCCCTGATGATGTTAGGCTCAGAAGGGGGAAAGTATATACTCTATGATGGAAGTGATTTTTTCAGTATCGCAATTGACTTACAAGATTTAAAGAAAATAGGCTTGGATAGATTGGGCAAGATAAAAAGCAAATACTTGGGATTTACAAAAAGATTTATGCCAGTAGTTGTGAAAATCGACGAAAATAAAATATTAATAAAAAGTTCGAGCGATGATGAAGGTGAAAATGAAATTTTTAACATAAAAAAATCTGAGATATCAAATATATCGGTAAAGGAAACAAATATAGCTGGAGAAAACTATGTAGAGGCAGAAATTCGATTTGGTGATAAAATTATAAAAATCAATTTAATGAGGGAATTTGTGATGGAAATTTCTACAGAGGTATTTTCTGACTATCAGAATTCAATAATAAATGCAATTCCAAGAAAAGAAGTCTACGATAATTGGACAAAATCAGTATGTGATATGGTTGTTTATAATTTTTTTGGGCATATTTACGATTTAAAAAGGAGGTATTCTCATATAACTGAAAGCTCAAGCTTGCAGGACATGATTAATTTTACGAATGACCTATATGATGACATTCATTTTCAAATCGAAAATGTGGATTTTTCTGCTGTCAGTATGTTTGATATACTTTTTAATAATGAAAAAAAATACTTTACTTCTAATGAATTTTCCTATGATATTACGATAATGGAAAATTTGGAGAGGGTTTTCTATGATATTAGAAATGATATAAAGATAGATTTGATCGATATTTCTTCTTGCTTGGAGAATATTAATCATTTTATTTTACCAGAAAAATTGAGAGAGTCGACTGTAAATAGAATTAACGAAGGACAGTCATATCAGCTTGCATATTTCAGCAGGATGGGGTTGTCCAAATTGAACCATCTTATTTATAATTTGCTCCCTTCATATGTTTCGAGAATCGTGAGTAATATTTTTAGGATTTATGATGCTATGTATGATAACTACTCGGTTTTATCTGATGAGGAATTGAAAAATGAGATTGTAGATAGGATAAGAAATGCATACATTTTTAAGCAGTATATTATAGATGCTGATTCAAATGTAATTAGAAATGATATTATAGAGGATTTATACTCTATTGCAAAATTCTCCTCTATGAAGATAGATAGTGAGTTTTACTATTCAGGTGGTTACAGGTAGGTGATACTATGGTTATAGATGATATTTTGAATAGAGATTTCAGGTTGTGCAATTTTTCGGATAGAGAAAAAAGCGTTCTATATAGGGAAGTCGATTTAGATAATTTAATATTGGCGAATTTAAAATTAAATGAAAGTGAACTAAAGGATGCAAGGTCTCATAAGGGCTTTTCAGTTGGTTTTGATTTAACAGAAGAGAAAGAGGTAAAAAGAGATGAGTAGTATTTTATTAGCTGGTGGAGCAGGATATATTGGAAGTCACACCGCAGTTGAGTTATTGTTGAGAGATAAAGACGTAATAATCGTTGACAATTTTTCAAACAGTAATCCAAATGTTATTGAGAGGATAGAAAGACTGGCTTCAAAGAGAGTAAAGTTTTATGAATTAGATACAAGAACTTCGGAGTTTGAAATTGTATTTAAGGAAAATGAAATTGATGTAGTCGTTGATTTTGCAGCTTATAAGGCAGTTGGAGATTCAGTAAAGGAGCCTTTGAGCTACTATGAAAACAATTTGTGTTCTTTGATAAATACATTGAAATTAATGAAAAAATACAACGTAAATAAATTTGTTTTCAGCTCTTCGGCAACTGTGTATGGTGACGTTAAGGTTGATATGTTACCTGCAAGAGAAGACTATCCTAGGTGTGCAACTAATCCATATGGAAATACCAAGCTTATAGGAGAAGAAATTATAAGTGACATTGGAAATGCTGATGATAATTTCAATAGTATTGTGTTGAGATATTTTAATCCTATTGGGGCACACCAAAGTGGTTTGCTAGGTGAACAGACAAATGGTGTACCAGCAAATATTATGCCGTATTTAACAAAGGTGGCTATTGGAGAATTGCCTTTCTTGAATATATTTGGTGATGATTACGATACAGAAGATGGAACTGGTATAAGAGATTATATTCATGTGGTTGACCTGGCAATTGGTCACGTCAAGGCAATTGAGAGACTTCTGAAAGTAAATAATGGTGTTGAATTTTTTAATCTTGGAACCGGCAAAGGATATAGTGTCATGGAATTAGTAAGAGCCTTCTCCAGAGCATCACAAATGGAAATACCTTATAAAATTGTTGAGAGAAGAGATGGAGATGTTGCAATGTCGTATGCGGATCCAAGCAAAGCAAAAGAAGTTTTAAATTGGGAAGCAAGCCTAGGTATTGATGAAATGTGTAGAGATTCTTGGAACTGGCAAAGTAAAAATCCAAATGGCTATGATGATTAATTTTTAAATATTGATATTAGGGCTTGTAGATATTGGCGAAAAAATTCGTGTCGACAAGCTGGGAGGAAAAAATGATAAAAAAAATAGCATATTTATTTACCATTGTCTTTGTTTTAGTATCTCTTGGTGCTTGTACTAAGAATGACAGGGCATCAAGCAGCGACAAAGAGTCATTGGAAGACATAACTAATAATAAATCTGAAATTACTATCTATTTACCTGAAGGACAACAGCTAGACAAAAAATATATTGAAAACAAAAAAATCGCTGTTAATTTTCTGCCTAAAATTGAGGGAAAATACACCGAAAAACAGGCTGATATGATTGCGAATAATATTGATAAGCATGTAAAGGTCTTGATCATTTCTTCAAGTAATAATGGGTTATCATCGGTTTTCGAAAAAGTTAAAGATAAGCTACCAGGAGTAATAACAATTTCTTGTGATATGGAAGAATTTAACAACCATTCTCTTGACGATTTGTTAAAGAACTCCAACATTGATGTTGGATTATCTGTATCTAATACAAACAACCTGCTTATTGGTGTAAAAAATTCAATACTGATGAATGCAAAAAAGTTTGCCTATATTTATAATCCAAATGATATTGATATCACAGATCTTGAAAAAGCGAAAGAATACTGTAAGGAAAACAATATGATTTTCGATGAGATAAAAGTCGATAAAAAGATCGATGATAAATATTTTAATGAGATTGTTGGCAAAATTAGCAATATAGAAAATACGGCTGTTTATTCATCAATCGAGGATGCTTCTATGTTACTATTAAAGAATTTTTCTAAATATAAGTATATAATTCCGAGTCTTAACAGTGGAAATGATGGCAACATTTTTTCACAAGAATTTGCTCTGGAAAAAGAATTTGCTTCTTTAGAAAGAGAAGAATTTGAAGTTCTTGTTTCAAAAAAGCTTAAGGAAGAGGGCTTGATAGGAAAGCTGGGTATGATAATTGAGGACAAAAAATCAGTACCAATAGAGATATCAATTGAAATCGCAAAATATATGTACGAGAATAATTTTATGATTGAGGAATGCTATAGAGATGTATCTCTTGTGGCTAGAGGTAATAGAAATTTAAATCTATCTATAGCACCACAAAAAATAGGAAATTCAGCTGGTTATTTCAGATATCTTAATCTCGTGCCGAGAATATATTAGGAGGAAGAGGATATGATGTTTTTTAAGAAAATAATGACAAGCATGTCTCTGATGCTTGTTACTACATTTTTGCTGACAGCATGTAGTAACAAAAATAATTCTACTACCGAGGTTTTAGATGAAAGTGGAGATAATAAGACAAAAATTGCTCTGCTGATACAGGATAAATCGGAAAATAAAACAAATTTTGATGTGGCAGAGTCTGTTATTGCAAGTAAGGAATATCAGCGTGAAAAAATGGATAATTCCAATGTTGATATCAAGCTTTTTAAGCTACCAAAAAATTACAACGAAAATGAAAAAGAAGTTTCAAATATTTTTTCCGATATAGAAAAGGATAAGGACATCAATGTTCTAGTAGCATCATCAAATGAAGGTGGTTTGGTAAATTATGTCAAAGCCTTGAAGGGTAAAAGAAAAGATATATTGACAATAAGTGCAAATCTTGCTGATAATGACGAGGAACTAATAAATACCTTTGATTTAAATTTCAAAAATATGAATGTGAATAAAGCGAAGAGAGTGGTTGATTTTTCAAAGTCTTTAGGTGCGGAAACATTCTGTTATTTTGTTGATGGAGAACAGAAAAATGATAAAAAAATCGAGGAAACTATAGAGCTTATGAAAAAAACTGCTACTGAAAACAGTATGCCAATAGTGGAGATTGTAGTTCCAGATAATTTGGATAGATATGGCAAAAAGATGTTCGTATCAAATAAGATAGATGAGTTGATAATTGAAAAAGGGAAAGAGATTAATATTTTCGCTTTCAATCAGGATTATGATGATATATTGCTAAGTAAGGTCATAAAAAACGGAATATATATCTCTGAATTTTCAAGCCCGAACATAGATAAAAAGATGCTGAATTATTTTGGCATTGGACATTTATCTAGAAATTCTGAGGATTATGGCTGGATGAATACTCAAATAATAAATTATCTAGGAAAATATGGAATAGAGAGACATATTGGATCAATGGGGGCTTTACAAGATCCATTTGTTTTACAATTTGCAATCGAGCTTGGTATAAGCATGAATGCAAAAGAGCAAGAGGTGAGTAAAGCATACAATTCCTATTATCTGGAAAAAGTATCAAATACTAGGTGCAATATTTCATCGGGATTTATCAACAAAAAATCTGGTGTGGGTAATTTTAAATATGTTATCCCAGATCAGATATCATATTAATAAAAATAGATTTTGTCGATAAATTAGAAAAAATTATGAAAAAACGAAAAAAAACTATAAAAAAATACAAATTTAGTATATAATAGACACTTATAAAAATACTTTATTAAATTATGTATTTTTGAGAAAGATTAAAAGGAGTGATTTTGTGATGGTTATGATTATACCGAAAAACTACAAAAGTGAGTTGGATGTTTTGGAAACTCAAAAAGCTATAAAAAAACTGAAAGACTTTTTTCAGAATGAATTGAGTAAAGAACTTAATTTATTGAGAGTATCATCTCCGCTGTTTGTACTACCAGAAACGGGAACAAACGACAATTTAAATGGAATTGAAACTCCAGTTAGCTTCAACGTACCATTTATGAATAAGAAAGCAGAAATAGTTCAGTCTCTTGCGAAATGGAAGAGAACAGCTATAAAGAAGTATAATATTCCTCAAAATGAGGGTATATATGCAGATATGAATGCCATTAGAAAGGACGAAGAGCTTGACAACCTTCATTCTTTATACGTAGACCAGTGGGATTGGGAATACAACATTCCTAAAAGCGACAGAACGTATGAAAAGCTTGTTTGGATAGTTGAGAAAATATTTGGAGTATTTAAAAGAACTGATGAATATATGTTGTCCTTGTATCCAAATTTCAAACCTCTATTGCCAGAGAAAATTACATTTGTTTCTACTCAAGAATTGGAAAATGAATGGCCAAATTTAACTCCAAAGCAGAGAGAAAAAGAGATAGTGAAAAGACATGGGGCGGTTTTTTTGACTGGTATTGGAAAATCATTAGAATCAGGAGAAAAGCATGATGGAAGATCTCCTGACTATGATGACTGGGATTTAAATGGTGACTTCTTGTTTTTCAATCCTGTTTTAGATGATGTTATCGAGCTATCTTCAATGGGAATAAGAGTTGATGAAGAATCTTTGGAAAGACAGTTGGAAATAGCAGGCGCTGAAGATAGAAAAAATATGGATTACCATAGAGATTTATTAAATGGTGATTTGCCATATACTATAGGTGGAGGAATCGGACAATCGAGAATATGTATGTTCTTCCTTAGAAAGGCCCATATAGGAGAGGTTCAGGTAGGAATTTGGCCTAAGGGTATGATTAAGGAATGTGCAAGTGCAGGAATTCATCTATTGTAATAATTGATTTTTAGTTTGATAAGGGAGGAAATATGTACAAGCTATCAGGTGTATTATTGAGCGAAAACGAAATTAAACAAAAAGTCAACGAGTTAGCTCAGGTGATCGAGTCAGATTATGAGGGGCAGGATATTTTGTTGGTTGGAATTTTGAAGGGTGCGAGTGTTTTCGTTGCAGATTTAATGAGAGCTATAAAATTGGATGTTAATATTGATTTTATGAGTGTATCTAGCTATGGAAGTGGGACGACTTCCTCTGGAACTGTGAAAATATTAAAGGACTTGGATGTAGATATTGATGGTAAAAATGTGTTGATAGTAGAGGATATTATCGACTCTGGGGCCACATTGAGAAATCTATATGATACTTTGATGACAAGAAATCCCAAAAGCCTAAGGCTTTGCACTTTACTTGATAAACCTAGTAGAAGAAAAGTCAATATTGATGTAGACTATGTAGGATTTGTGATTGAGGATAAATTTATTGTAGGTTATGGAATTGATTACGATGAAAAATACAGAAACCTTCCATACATAGGGATAGTTGAGGATATATAAAATGTTTCGAAAAAAATATTTTTTCTTTGACATAGATGGTACTATTGCTGTGAATTTTCCGAGAGTAATTCCCGAATCCACCAGAAGAACGATTAACGCCCTCATCGAAAGAGGACATTTTGTGAGTCTTGCAACCGGTAGAATGCGTGCGATGACAAAGGAATTTGTAGATGAATTTGGAATTACAAACATGGTAACCGATGGTGGAAAAGGAATTGTTCTTGACGGTAAATTTGAGGTTGAGCCACTTGAATATTATCCTATAAAACAATTGACAATGGAGCTTGACGAAAAAAATATTCCATGGGCAGTATGCTTGAGTGATGAATTGGTTTGCTACTCAAAATATCCCGATTTTCAAACCTTGATGGAGAGTTCTATAAAGGTTAAAGGCTATATTGATTTTGTAGCTATGCCGGACTTGGATATAGATATTGAACGGAACATTTATAAAGGGTTTGTATATATACGAAAAGAACAAGAAAAGGATATTGAATCGCTAAAGTATGTATCCTATACCAGATATCAAGAAAACTATATTATTTTAGAAGATGATGACAAATCGATAGGAATAAAAAAAATAAGAGATAGAATGAATATCGATGATAGAGATATTGTGGTATTTGGCGACAATACTAATGATATAAAGATGTTCAAGCCTGAATGGACTTCAATTGCAATGGGAAATGCTGTAGAGGAATTGAAAAAGGTAGCAACCTTCGTTACGAAGGACGCTGATGATAACGGAATTGAATTTGCTTGTAAGCATTTTGGTTGGATTGATTAATTGATTATTAAGGTATTGCAAATAGAAGTTTATTTTATTTGCGATACCTTTTTTAGGAAGGATTTATTGATAAAAATGAGTAAGGTTATTGTTATTGGAGGAGGACCTGCAGGGATAATGGCGGCATATTTTGCGTCACAGGCAGGCGCCGAAGTCATACTGATTGAAAAAAATAAAATGCTAGGTAAAAAGCTGAGAATTACTGGTAAGGGAAGATGCAATATTACCAATGCGTGTGATTTAGAGGATTTTATTTCTAATATTTATCACAATGGTAGTTTTATGTATAGTTCATTATACTCATTTACCAACGACGACCTGATAAATTTGTTTGAAAAAAATGGTTTAAAGGTAAAGATAGAGCGTGGTAAAAGGGTATTTCCGATGAGTGATAAAGCTATTGATGTAGTAAATACGCTAGAAAAACTGATTTGCAATGAAAATATAGAAATAATATTTGGAAAAAAAGTAAAATCAATTATTATTGAAGGTAAGCTTGCAAAGGGTGTAATATTGCGAGATGGTAAAAAAATATATTCCGATGCAGTCATTTTGGCAACTGGTGGAAAAAGTTACCCGCTGACAGGCTCAACTGGAGATGGCTATGACATTGCCAAGAAATGTGGTCATACAATATCAGAGCTAAAACCTGCTTTGGTTGGAATGAATACAAAACCAATTCCAAAATCAGAAATGGTCGGTCTACTTTTAAAAAATGTATCGATTGCGCTTTACAGAAATGGTAAAAAGGTATATGAGGATTTTGGAGAATTGGAGTTTAGAGATTATGGTATTGATGGGGCAATAGTAAAATCAGCCAGTTGCTATATGAGAGAAGATAGATCAGACTATAAAATTATTCTAGATTTGAAACCTGCATTAGATGAAAAAAAGCTTGATAATCGGATTCAAAGAGATTTTAGAGAAATGAACAATAAGTTCTTTAGAGAGACGCTTAGGAAGCTTATACCAGCAAAAATGATCGATTTTATAATAGAATATTCAGGTATAGAGCCTGATAAAATAGTTCATCAGATTACAAAAGAGGAGAGAAAGAGGCTTTTGAATGCGATAAAAAATATGGAGCTTGTCATTGAAAGTCTGAGACCAATTGATGAGGCGATAGTAACCTCAGGTGGCGTTAGTATAAAAGAAATAAATCCTAGTACGATGGAATCAAAAATTATTGAGGGTCTTTTTTTCGCTGGAGAGTTGATAGATGTTGATGGATATACCGGTGGTTATAATCTACAGATAGCATTCTCTACCGGTTATATAGCGGGAATAAACTCAATTAAAATTTAGAATTGTAAATTATTTCAAAATAATTCTTAACAGCTTTTAAAAAATAGGATAGCCTATTAGTAGGCAAAATAAACAGAAAAATAGAGACTACAAAAATAGAAGAAAGAAGAAAAATGTAGTCTCTATTTTAGATCGCTAAATCTTTGTTACATAGTTATAAATTTTTTCATTTCCAATATCGATAACACCAGTGTTAATATACTTGACAATGCAATCTATATCCCATTCTGTCAAATATTGAGTCGGAATTTCAAGAACATAACCGTTATTTTCTAGCTCTGATTTGAGTTTGAAAATACTTGAACATGGTGCTTTATTTGAATAATATCCTGTGTATTTACTTTTATTATTCAATAAACTTTCATTTTGTATTCCTATTAAAGTTTCTACATAGCTCTTGTAACACTCTTCAAAATCGCAAATCGAAATTTGATTTTCCGAAAGAATTTTTTTAAACGAAAAGTCATTCATCATATAGTGAACAAACTGTTCAGATGTAAGCTTGCCAGAAATAATACCTTTTTGATATTTTCTCAATACTTTTTTTGTCTGGGCATAGATTTTATAACGTGTATTAAGATCAAATTCAATAAACAGCATAAAACCACCCCTCAATTTAATTCTACAATAAAAAGAGAAAAAAATCTATAACTAAAATGTAAAAATATTATAAAAATTAATCACAATTGAAATAATGAAAAATATATCTTGATATGTAGAAAAAATAAATATGTTATATCTGTTTAATTATTGATTTTTCAAGAAAATCAAATACAAATGAATAGATATTTTATTATTGACAAAATATTAAGAATAGAAAAAAACTATATAAATTAATGTATTATTAGAAAAAAACTATAGTTAGCAGTATTGATACTGATTTTATTGACATAGCAAGTTTAATAAGATATACTTTAAGCAATTTATGTTGCAATTATTGGTGAATTATTTAATATTCTTGGTATAATTTGGCAAACATATTAAAATATAAACATCAGGAGGTATTATGTTTAAAAAAGAAAAAAGTACTGAAAAAATCAAACTAAAGGATATAGATGACAGTACACCAGAGGAGAGAGAACAACATAGACAAAAACTGAAAAAAATCAGATATGCTGCTATTGCAGTTGTAGTCATTTCTACTATTGTGTATTTTCTTGTACCGGGAGTCAGAGAGAATGTATCAAATGCAGTGAAGGTTCTATCACAATTTGATTTAAAAGTCGTGATAAGATACATAAGAAGCTATGGAGCCTATGCAGCAGTAATCTCTTGTTTGTTGATGATACTTCAATCTATTGCAGCTCCAATTCCTGCATTTATAATAACACTGTCAAACGCCGCAATATTTGGATGGTGGAAAGGTGCGATATTATCTTGGTCAAGTGCCATGCTAGGAGCAGCATTATGTTTCTTTATCGCAAGAGGATTGGGTAGAGAAGTTGTTGAAAAACTTACTTCCAAGGGATCATTGGAAAGCATAGACGTGTTTTTTAAGAGATATGGTAAACACACTATAATGATTTGTAGATTGTTGCCATTCGTTTCATTTGACGTTGTAAGCTATGCAGCAGGTTTAACTTCGATGGGATTTTGGGAGTTTTTTGTAGCGACAGGTATAGGCCAGCTTCCAGCTACAATAGTATATTCATATGTAGGTGGAGTTTTGAGTGGAGGTGCTCAAAAGCTATTCATTGGACTTGTTTCTCTATTTGCGATTTCAATTTTAGTTGGAATGATAAAAAAGATTTATAACGATAAACAGAAAAAGAGAGAAGAAAGATTAACAAAGGAAGCTTAGTAAAAAAAGTAGTCAATGAAAATTCATAAAAAAATAAAAGCTTGGTAGTAGAGATTCTCTATCTATCAGGCTTTTATTTAATCAAATTTATATTAAGGGTGTTTTTTTGCTAAATAACATGGCTTTTGTTTAAACGACATGATTTTTGTCAAATTATACTATTTTGTTGCCATCCTTTATAAAAAAGAACGAAAGTCCCGAAATAACAACTAAAGACGAGATTGCTCTTATTGAAATTGATGTAGAATGACATGCCATTGCATGGTTATTGCATATTCCGACAACTGAGTTTGACGGAATAATAAATAGTATCAATCCGATAGCTATTATTGTAAATGGTAGAGAAGTCTCTTTTCTCCAACATTCTATTGATATTACAAAAAGTATTATTGAAATTAATACTATACTGATACTCGTATAGTGACACTTCATAGGCATTGATGACATAGATTTGCTATGATTACAAACTGGAGTAATGACTTTAACAAACAATATCATCAACAGGCTAAGAAGAGCAACTAAGAGATTTAATTTCTTTTTCATATGCTTTTCTCCTGTAAAAAATTTTCACTATTATTATATATTAAAATAAGCTTTTTTTGTTAATTTTTTATAAGTATTGAAAAAAACAATATCGACATTCTGTGTTATAGAAAAAATAAAACTTGAAGAAGGGATAGATTGAGGAAGAGAGGTGAAAAAATGAATTTGTTTAGACTGGGTTTTCTAAATGTCTGGAGAAGAAGAAATAAAACCATATTATTAGGTGTCGTTTCTGCTATTTCAATGTGCATTTTGGTAAGTGCCATATCGGTGTTTTTTTCTATAAAAACATCTTTGGATATTTCTTCTCAACGGTTGGGTGCAGATGTTGTCATAGTTCCAGATTCTGTGGAAGCTGACGGAGAGGAAATAATGTTTACAGGAGTGCCGAAAATGGTCTATTTAGAAGAAAGTAAACTTAAAAATATTCCTGTAGATAAGATAGAAAAAATAACAAGCCAGTTTTTTATTAAAACATTATCAGAATTTGCCTGCTGTACCTTTGAAAAATCATATAGGGTTGTCGGGATTGATCAAAAAAGCGACTTTATTATGAAGCCATGGATGAAATCAAATAGCATACCAAATCTTGATGATCGAGATGTGATTTTGGGGTCAAATGTAGAGCTGGAATATAAAGATGAAATATCAATAATGGGAAAGGATCACAAGTTTAAGGGCAGGCTAGAGAAAACAGGAACGAGTATAGATGATACGATATTTGTTTCTATGAAAGAAGCAAGATATTTGGCAAGAGAGTATTATGACATAGAAAATAAAAACTATTTTCATGGAATAGCTACAGATAGACTGATATCTGCCTCATTTATCAGATTAAAAAATGGTATTGATGCTGAGAAATTTGTCAGTGATATAGAAAATTCGATTGACGGAGTAAGAGCGTATTCAGTTGCTGCCAGCTCTCAAAATCTGAAGAATAAGTTCTATGGCTTTGGAAAGTTATTGGCTTTTTTTACAATAGGAGTTATCGTTATATCATTGGCATCATTATTTGGTATGTTTAACCTGATGATTGGAGAGAGAAAAAAAGAAATTGGTTTTTTGAAAACTATGGGATTTGAAAATAAGGAGCTAATTGTTGAAATTTTATTTGAAATTATCTTGATTGTTGGTGTTGGAGGAGCTGTTGGTAGTATATTTGGAATTTCAATTTCTTCCACGATAATAGGATACCTGAGTTCATTTATGATAATTCCAACAAATTCTTATGATTTTATTGGGTTTGTACAGTATGGAATTGCCGGTGTGATATTATCGTTGGTATTTAGTGCTGTTATTTCAATTTTTCCTATTTATTTTTTGCTAAATAATGATCCAAAGGATATTTTTTCTGACGGAGGTATGACAAATGACTGATAGTGCTATAGAGTTAAAGGAAATTTCGAAGGATTTTTCATTTGGAAATGGAATAAAGAACGTGATTCAAGAGATTGATTTAATTGTCGATAAAGGAAAGTTTGTTTTAATTACAGGAGAATCTGGTGTTGGAAAATCAACTTTGTTAAACATTATGGGACTACTTTCAAAACCAAATAGTGGTGAATTGAAAATATTTGGTAATGTATCGAATGACGAAAATTGCGATTTATTGAGAAGGGCATTTGTAAGCTTTGTTTTTCAAGAAACTGTGTTGCTTGAAGCGTTGACGATTAGAGAAAATATCGACCTAATGAGATGCTTATGGAAAAAGAACAAGAAAGGAAATGAGTGTTTTTATGAAAATGTCGATGAAATTGATTTGGAAGATGCAGTGGATAGTCTTGGTTTGAGAGAATACTTGGAAACTCTTCCAGGAAAACTTAGCGGAGGTCAAAAAAGAAGAGCGATGATACTTATGGCAGTGGCGAAAAACTCACCTATAATGTTGCTTGATGAACCAACAAATGACCTCGACTCAAAATGGGTTGATAGAGTTCTCGATTTTACAAGAAGATTGACAAGTTGTGGTACAACAATCATAATGGTAAGTCATGATAAAAGAGCAGAAAACTATTGCGATGAAATTTATGAAGTAATTGATGGTGAGTTGAGAACGATAAGAAAATAATAAAGCTCTCACAAGTATAGATAAAAATTATTGTTATTAGTACGGTGATTGTTTTTATCTATAGGTGCCCAGATTAAGAATGTATTACTGTCAAATAAGTAAAAAATTGGTGTATAATAAGAGGAAAATTAATATTAATATCTTTGGAGGTAATCATGAAAAATTTAAAAAGATTATTTTTAAGTGCAGGTCTTGCATTAGCAGTTGGTCTTTCAATAACTGCTTGTGGAAATAAGACAGAAAATGCTGAATCTAATTCAGAAACAAAATCAACTGTTGCTCAGGTAGAAAAAGCTGGTGTAACTGAAGAAAAACCTATTTTGGTCGACAAAGAAAAAAAGACAGTTACAGTTTTGGCAAAGGTAAATGGGAAATATTTCGATCAGGGTACTAGACATGCTTTGGTGTTTAAAGATGGGAAATTTGGAGACAAGCCAATTCTTATTTCGTTGGCAGATCAAAACACATTCTATAATAGTTTAATAGAAATCGGCGCAAAGCCAGGTAACAATATGACTCCTGAAAACGCAGAAAAAACTCAGGTTGAAGGTGATAAAATCAACGTTACTGTTACATGGGATGGGGCTGAAAAAGATTACGATATCAATGAAGTTGTAAAGGATAGTAATGGTAAAAAAATAGATATGAGATTTGGTGGCAATCAGGAAAGAGCAAAAGGCAAGAATACAGGCTGTCTTGCATGCTTGGATAGTTGCCCAGTTGGTATAGTTTCAAATCATACATATGCTTATGGAGCAGTTGAAAAGAGAATGGAGGCATCATTCTCAGGAAACTCTGAGGTGCTTCCAGCTGATGGTACATATGTAGCGGTGACATTTGCACTTGCTCAGTAATATCGAGATGAATTTGGAGAAGATGGGAAGAATACTGTTTTATCTTGTCTGTGGATTCTTTTTAGGCATACTGGTAGACTATCTTGTTACACTTAGCGTTTGGTTGGAAATGAGAGTACATTTAAATCAGATAGTTGTGGCATTTTCTTTAATTGGTGGTGTTGTAGGATTCTTTTACAAGAAGATAAGGTATGCAGTATTTTTTATTATTGAGATATTGACGTTAATAGTAGCAATGCTGCTTGGAAAAGTTGGATTGTTTTTTTACTATATAAAAGAGATTTTTTATTTGGAAACAGGAGTTGAAAATATTAAAATACCGACACTATTGATACTCTTTATTATCAATGCTCTGTTTTTTGTATTCTATCTAGTGAGTAAGAGGCAGAAGCGATAAAATTAGGTGTTTATTAGTGTACTTTGATAGTAAGAAATAATAATTGATTAGTCGTTTACGTAAAAATAGTTATCACATTTTGGAAAGATATCGATAAATGTGGTAACTTTTTTTACTTTTTTTTTATTAATCATCTATCTTTTTTAACAAAATATTCAAATTTTGAAATCATCAACATATATTTTTATATTATTTAGTTTGTGGTATAATAGTAAAGACAGCTTATTTGAGGTAAAGATTATTTTATGGTTTACCATGTGGTAAACTACTAGAAAATATTTAAAATAAATATGAGGTGTAAAGATGATCAAATTTAAAAGTAGCAAATTAAAACAAGGAATATTAAAAAACTATATTGAAAAAATTGATCCTTTCTATATGGAAAATGAAGTTACAGAAGAAATGATGGAAAAATTTGAGTTGCTAGATTTGAATGATTTGGAAATTGATGATTTAAGCGGTATTGAGTATGCAAGAAATATTAGACTTCTATATATAGCAAATAATAATATTGAGGATATATCGCCTCTTGAAAAATGTTCAAAATTGGAAATCTTGGATTTTCACAAAAATAAAATTTCGGATATTTGGCCATTGGAAAAGTTGAGAAGACTGGAATATTTAAATATTTCATACAATAATATAACAGATGTTATGGCATTAAATGATATACCGAATATAGATAGTATCAATATTAGAGGAAATGCTATTGAGAACAAATTACCTCTAAGGCATATAAGATTTGTCAAAAAATAAAAAACTGGAAGGGTAACAATATGGGAAAGTTAAGCACTTATGAGTTAGGTGAAGGCATTAGCCTTGCTCTTATAAAAAATAATAAATTTAAATCCAATATTATTTCTATTTATTTTATAAAAAATTTGGATAGAGATGACGTTACACAGGTTTCGCTTTTGTCCAATATCATGTCTTCAGGGTGCATGAAGTACAAGAGCGTGAAAGAAATCTCAACTAGAATGGATGAATTATACGGGATGTCAATGACGAGCGGTGTTTATAAAATAGGAGAAAAATCTCTCTCATATTTTAAATTTTTGAGTATATCAGATAGATATTTGGAGAAACCAATTTTGAATGATGTAGTGGAGTTTGTAAATGATATTGTGTTTAACCCACTAATCATTGATGGTGAGATAAATCCAGATATGTTAGAGATTGAGAAAATGAACCTTGTAGATGAGATTCAATCAAAAATTAATGATAAAAAGACCTATGCGTTGATTAAATGCATAGAGAATATGTGTGACGGTGAACCCTATTCGATTGAAAGAAGTGGTTATATTGATGATTTGGATGCAATAACTTCAAAGGATTTGTATGATACATACAAAAGCTTGATATCGACATCAAAGGTTCTGGTTACGGTTGAGGGTGACATTGATATAGATAACGCTAAGACTATTGTTGAGAAGAACTTTAATTTTAAGAGAGCAAATGTTGTCGACATAAACAGAGAAAAGTTTGATATTATACCGAAAGAAGTTAGATATATTTCTGAAGATTTGGGAACTAATCAAGGAAAGCTTGTAATTGGATATAGAACACGAGTAGATTACAAAAATTTTAAAGAGTACTATAGTTTGATTGTAGGAAATAGTATCTTTGGTGGAGGGCCACATTCCAAGCTATTTAACAATGTGAGAGAAAAAGAAAGCATCTGTTATTATGTATCATCAAGCATCGAGAAATCAAAGGGACTGATGATAGTTAATTCAGGAATAGATGTAGATAATTACGAGAAAGCACTAGTATTGATAGATAGAGAATTTGAATCGGTTTGCAAGGGAGAGTTTACAGATATGGAAATGGATAATGCGAAAAAGAGTATTGTCAATTCTCTAAAATCATCTTGTGATTCTATTTCAGGAGAGAGTGAATTTTTCTGCAATCAATTTATTAGCCAAACAAACCTTGATTTGGATGAAATAATTTATTTTGTGGAAAATACAAGTAGAGAAGATATCGTAAACGTCATGAATAAAATAAGGAAAGATACTGTGTATTTTCTAAAATAGAGATGGATATAGATTGGAGGTTATATGGAAAAAATATATAACGATAGCATTAATGAAGAGCTGTTTTCTGAGGTATTAGAAAATGGATTGGAAGTTTATTATCTGCCAAAGAAGGGATTCGAGAGTAAATACGCAATATTAGGTGTTAATTTCGGATCAAATGACTTGGAGTTTATTTCAATAGAAGATGGAAGTAGAGTGAGAGTAAATGAAGGTATTGCACATTTTCTAGAGCACAAGATGTTTGAACAGCCTGATGGAAAAAATGCCTTTGATAAATTTTCAAAGCTAGGAGCAAGTGCAAATGCGTTTACAAGCTTCAATATGACTGCATATCTTTTTTCGGCAACTGAAAATTTTTATGAGTCTTTGGAGCATTTGATTAGCTATGTTCAAACACCGTACTACACTGATGAAAATGTCGAGAAAGAAAAAGGAATTATTGCACAGGAAATAAAGATGTATGAGGATGATCCAGAATGGAATGTTTATTTCAACTGTCTAAAGGCTATGTATTCAAAGCATCATACTAATATTGATATCGCTGGAAGTGTTGAAAGTATTTATAAAATAACTCCTGACGAGCTATATAAATGTTATAATACATTCTACAATCCTGCCAATATGAAATTATTTGTAGTAGGTGATTTGGATTTTGAAAAAATAATCAAGGTTGTAAAAAAATCCAATAACGTTGAGGCTCTTTTTTCAAAGGACATAAAGAGATTTATGGATGAAGAGCCACAGGAGATAAATAAAAAAATTATTGAGCAGGAATTTACGGTGTCGTTGCCGATGTTTTATTTTGGATACAAGGATTCGAGCAAAATAGTATTACCTGATGAATCATTGTTTAGAGAGGTTGTTACTGATATACTTTTTGACATTATTTTTTCTGAAAGTGCACAGCTTCATGAAAATCTATATAATAGTGGCTTGATAATAGGCACAATAAATGGTGGTTATACATCAAATCTGGATTATTCATATGCTGTCGTTACTGGGACTTCAAAGGATCCTTACCGAGTAAAGAAAATCATAGATGAATATATTGATGATTTAAGAAAAAATGGGATTGATGAGATAGAATTCGATCTTAATAAAAGAAAAAAAATCGGAGGATTTTTGAAGTCATTTGATTCCATACCATTTATTGCCAATAACTTTTTGAGATATAAGTTTAAAGGGATTAACTTTTTAGATTACTTAGATGTTCTTAACAAGGTTCAAAAAAGTGATGTCGAAAAGCGCTTAAATGAATTTTTTATTGAAGAGCAAAGCGTAATTTCGATCGTAAAACAAAAGAAAGATGGCAAATAATATGCAAATGAAGTGGGGGGATTTTTTTGAATAGAGTTGCTTTTTCAATTTTTGGAATAGATGTCATGTGGTATGGGATATTGATTGCTATTGGAATGATGTTGGCTATAGTAATATCGTCTAGAGAGGCGAAGAGAGTCGGTTTTGATGAGAATAGCGTAGTTGATCTTTCAATCTTCTTACTCCCGCTTTCGATTATAGGTGCAAGGCTGTACTATGTTATATTTAACTGGGACTTATACTCTCAAGATTTATCTCAGATAATTAATACAAGAGGTGGAGGTCTAGCCATTCATGGTGGTATAATCGTGGGAATAATCGTCACGTTTTTATATACGAAGCTTAAAAAAATAAATTTCCTTAAGTTTTCTGATGTTATAGTATTGGGATTACCACTTGCTCAAGCGATAGGCAGATGGGGGAATTTTATTAATCAAGAGGCACATGGTGGACCAACAGATCTACCATGGGGAATAATTGTAGAAGGTCAAAAAGTTCATCCTACTTTTTTATATGAATCGATATGGAATCTTATGATATTCGCATTGATATTTTACAAAATGAAAAACAAAGAATACGATGGACAATTGCTTGCATATTATTTAGTTCTATATTCTTTGGGGCGTTTCTTTATTGAAGGATTGAGGACTGATTCATTAATGCTTGGGCCTCTTAGAGTAGCTCAGGTGATAAGTTTACTTGGAATAGCTTGTGGATTGATTGTTCATTTGATTTTAAAGAAAAGAGGCAAAGATGGAATTTAATCATGTTTCTGTATTATTGGACGAATGTATTGAAAACTTAAAAATAAAGCCAGACGGAGTTTACGTTGACTGTACTATGGGAGGGGCAGGACATAGTAGGGAAATTGCAAAGAGAATTACTGGCGATGGTAAACTGATATGCTTTGACCAAGATATAAACGCAATAAATGTGGCGAGAGAGCGATTGGCTGAATTTGGCGATAAAGTGATATTGGTTCACAGTAATTTCGAGAACATTAAGGATGAACTGGCAAAGATAGATATTTTTGAAATCGATGGTGTTTTAGCTGATTTGGGAGTATCATCTCATCAACTTGATGAGCCTATTAGAGGCTTTTCATACATGAATGACGCACCACTAGACATGAGGATGGATGATAGAAATTCGATTTCGGCATGGAATATTGTCAATGAATATTCTGAGGAGGATTTGCACAGAATAATTAGAGATTATGGTGAGGAAAACTGGTCGAAAAGAATTTCAAAATTTATTGTGGACTATAGGAAGGAAAAAAATATTGATACTACTTATGAACTAGTTGACATAATAAAAAAGGCAATTCCTCAGAAAGCCAGACAAAATGGGCCTCATCCTGCTAAGAGGACATTTCAAGCTATAAGAATAGAGGTAAATAATGAATTGGGAGTTATAAACACTCTTATTGAGGACGCAGTTTCATTATTGCGTAATGGAGGAAGAATATGTATTATTACATTTCATTCTTTGGAGGATAGGATTGTGAAAAACCAATTCAAATATTTGTATCAGGATTGTATATGTTCGCCTGATTTGCCATTTTGTGTTTGCAATAAAAAAAGAGAAATAGAAATAATAACAAAAAAGCCTATACTCCCTTCTGACTATGAGGTTGAGATCAATCCAAGATCGAGAAGTGCGAAATTAAGGGTAGCGGAAAAACTGTAAAGCTGTTATTATATAATTTGGAAAAATTGTGGGTAGCCATAAATTTTAGGAGGAAAGAATGAAGAGTTTAACTGTAGCGGAGATAGTCGATTCCACCGCCGGAAATTTAATGTCACAATGTGAAGTTGACACCTTGGATAATATAGTTATTGACAGTAGGGATGCAGGGGAAAAATCAATGTTCGTTGCTATTATTGGCGAAACACTTGATGGACATTGTTTTGTTGAACCAGCACATGAAAATGGTTGTAGAACTTTTCTAATAAGTTCTGCGAAAAACCTACCTGAAAAAGTATTAAAAGATTCAAACATTATTTTGGTGGAAAACACTGAGCTTGCTCTTGGAAAAATATCAAAATATTATTTGAGTAAATTTGATGTAAAAGTTATAGGTATTACCGGAAGTGTCGGAAAAACAACTACAAGAGATTTTGTTTATTCTGTAGTTTCTAATAAATACTGTTCAATAAAGAATGAAAAAAACTTTAACAATCAATTTGGTGTACCACTGACCATATTCAATATTAATAATAAGCATGAAGTAGCGGTTATTGAAATGGGAATGTGCGGCTTTGGTGAAATAGACTACTTGGCGGAGATTACCAGACCACAAATAGCAGTAATATCAAATATTGGTCTATCTCATATTCAGAGTCTCGGATCGCAAGAGGGAATTTTTAAGGCTAAAATGGAGATATCAAACTACTTTGATGAAGGATCTGTTTTAATAGTAAACGGTGATGATGAGTTTTTGTCAAATGTTTATAGAGATAGCAAGCTTGACAAAAATAAGTATAAATTTGAGGTTCAATCCTTTGGAAAATTGCCAACGAATACGATTTATTTGAAAGAATATAAGGTTCTAGAGAATAAAGCCACAACATTTATCGTAAAAATTGAGGGAATTAAGGAAGATTTGGAATTTACTATTCCAACTATTGGAGAACATAATTTATACAATGCTCTTTCTGCGATTCTTGTCGGTATAAAAATGGGAATGAGTGTTGATGAAATTAGAGAAGGATTTAAGAATTTTATTCCAACGAAAGACAGACAGGACATATTAAGTACTGACAACTTTACTATAATCAACGATGTGTACAATGCCAGTCCAGATTCCATGATAGCCTCCTTGAGAGTATTGTCAATGTATGACGATAAAAGAAGAGTGGCAATTCTTGGAGATTGCCTTGAGATGGGGGATTTTGCTGAGCTTGGTCATAGAAAAATTGGATTTGCAGCGATTGGAAAAGCAGATATTGTGATTACAGTTGGTGACAAATCACAGTTTATTGGAATTGAGGCAAAGGAAAAAGGCTTTGATCTTAGCAATGTATACCATTTTGAATCAAAGCTGGAATTGTTTGAAGAGTTAAGGACTATATTAGAAAAAGATGATGTTATTCTTGTAAAGGCATCAAGAGGGATGAAGTTTGAAGAAATTGTAGAGTACTTAAAGGAGGGAATAGATGATTAGTTTAAAGGTTTTGACGGTAACATCTATTATGTCATTTTTGCTTGTAATTGTTGTTGGCCCAGTGCTTATACCAGTTTTGCACAAGTTTAAATTTGGACAGACTGTTAGAGATGATGGACCACAATCACACTTAAAGAAAAATGGAACTCCTACAATGGGTGGATTGATGATTATTATTTCAATACTTCTTGTCAGTTTGATTAGAGTTGGATTTAGTAATGAAATTTTGATGGCATTATTGTGTATGTTTGGTTTTGGCTTGATTGGTTTTCTTGATGATTTCATAATTATTAAACGAAAAAGATCATTGGGGCTAACTCCAAAGCAGAAAATTGTATTACAGGTTGTTCTATCATTTGTGTTGGCTTATTATAGATATGTAACCATCGGTGATGGGACTCAGTTTATTGTTCCTTTCTTAAATACTGGAATCAATATCGGTATAATATATATTCCGATAGTAATGGTGGCGATTATAGGTACAGTAAATGCTGTGAATTTGACTGATGGTCTTGATGGATTGGCTAGTGGTATAACATCTGTGGTTTCTGTATTTTTTATTTTATTTGCATCAGTGATTGCAAATAATTTTGAGATTTCCCAAATGGGAGCAGCTACTTTGGGTGCTTGTGTTGGTTTTTTATGTTTTAATGTTAATCCTGCAAAAATTTTCATGGGAGATACTGGTTCAATGGCACTGGGTGGTGCTGTTGCAGCTTTTGCTCTTTTTACAAATACAGTGCTTGTCATTCCAATCGTTGGAGGTATTTATTTCGCTGAGGCACTATCAGTGATGATTCAGGTTGGATATTACAAGAGAACGAAGAAGAGAATTTTTAAAATGGCTCCTTTACATCATCATTATGAGCAGTCAGGATGGCCGGAAACAAAGGTTGTTTTCGTATTTTGGATTGTGGCAATTATACTTGCTTGGATTGGTATTGTTGCGATGTTTTAAAGATAAGAATTATAGATATTTATTTTGACTGTTAAAAATTTGTAAAGTAAACCACATTAGTAAGTGTAATATGAATGTGGTTTGCTTTTTTTATTTTGATAAATTGTTTTTATATAAAAATAAATAGTGAATTCTGAAAATACTATTGTTTTTTTATTATATATATGGTATCTTTCAAATAAAGATATATAAAGCTAAAAATAACTTAGTATAATTGATCTGAGCAGGTTATAAGTAATTGTAAGGAGGTATTTTTATGAAGTATATAAATAAAAAAAGGATTTTCAATTATGAATAAAAAATTTAATATAAGTTTGGCAATACTACAAATAATCACTGGTATTCTTGGAGCAGTGGTTTTTGTTAAAGGCATATTAAATCATGGAGAATTAACAATGACTATTATGTCATTAATTTTGATGGTGCTTGGATTGATTCTTGGATTTAAAGGTCTCTATAATATAAAAAAACATTAAAATAGCAAGTGGCTAATGTCTATTTGGATATTGGGTACTCGTTATTTTATAGAGATTTTTCCAATTGAGTTCGCAAAGTGTGCGAAATAATAAATCCCATTTTATAAGAAATCTTTAGATAATTAGATTTTTCGCATGTGAAATAATTTTGTAACTATGAAAGAACACAGGAAGTTGAAATATACTTAAATTTTATTGGAAAGTTTGAAATGCAAAAAAAAGAATCTACAAAAGAAGGACTTGAGGAATTGGAAAAGGTAAGGGAAAAGTGATAAAATTAAAAATTGACTACTATAAAATATAGTGATATAATTTATAGTAGTTTTTTATTTGGAGGAATAATGATATGTCAACAATAGATTTAATAGTTTTAGGAATGATTAAAGAAAAAGAACAAAGTGCGTATGATTTGCAAAAGAATGTTGAGTATAGAAATATTTCTAAATGGGTTAAAGTTAGCACTCCATCGATTTATAAAAAAGTAATTCAGTTAGAAGAAAAGGGATATATAACAGGCAATTTGTCAAGAGAAGGGAATATGCCAGAAAAGTCAATTTATCGTATTACGGAAGATGGAGAAAAGTATTTTCTTGAGCTTATGAAGAAAATATCCACTCAAATGGTCAATGTTTTTTTAGATTTTAATGCAGTTATTATCAATATGGCAATGCTATCAAAAAATGAAGGTAAAGATATTATAGATAATATTGAAACAGAGATTGACAAGTACAAAAATGCAGTTAGCAAGTTAGAGATGGAAAGAGAAAATATTCCTGTTTGTGCCAAATCTATCTTAAACCAACAAGCGTTGCTATCAGAAGCATTGAACGATTGGATAAATGATTTTAGAGAGCTATATTTAGAGGAGTGATTTTTGAATTGGTAAATATAGGTGAAGAGAGAGAGCTACTAAAGGAATTAAGAGAGATAACGAAAAATAAGGAGAATTGGAAAACAGCTATTGATGAAGTTTCTATTTATTTGAATGAAAATCATTCTGATGATGTGAAAGCAAAGGTCTTATGGCTTCTTGGAGAAATGGGATTACATCATCCCTTAGAAGTAAAAAAATATGTTGTAGATATTGCAAGTTACTTAGATAATTATTGCCCAAAATTAAGAGAGCGTTCAGTAAATGCACTTGGAAGAGTAGGTAGAGCAGATAAGTATTTGATTGTTCCATATTTAGATAAAATAATGGAAATGAGAAAAGATAATGTAGATGAAGTAAGACTTGCATTCGTTTGGGCTTGTGAAAATATTGCAACAAATGCTCCGGAATTGTTTTGTAAAAAACTTGATTTATTTTATGAAATGATACAAGACAAAGGAGAGAGAGTTCGTATAGAAGCACCGGAAATGTTTCGAGTAATGGGGAAAAGAAAACCGCAGTATGTAAAACCATATTTAGAAAAATTACAATGGTTTGTAGATAATGACACAAACCCTGTTGTTCGTATTCATAGTGCCGGTGCAATTCGTATTACCAAAAGAGCATTAAAGGAGAGTGACAGTAATGCCGCAGATGACTAAAGGAGGGAAATATATTTTTGGTTGGTCAAAGATAGGAGAAAATGGAGAAATTGTATTTCCAACAATGGTGGTAAAAGAATATAAGTTAAAAGAAGAAACCTATATTTATATTGTTTCAGGAAGCAAACAAACAGGCGGGTTCTGTGTTATGACAGAATCGTTGCTTTCAAATTCAAAACTCAAAAATATATTAGAAGAAAATCCAAGTTTAGCAAAGAGAAGTTTGAGGGAGGGAGAGCTCATTTCCTATAAGGGAAGAAAATATGGATGGCTTACATTAAAAGAAAATTCTATTCATCTTTCAGCCCCGTTAATGAAAGACTTGGAAATAAAAGTCGGAGATAGGCTTTTATCTATTCGTAGCAGTAATATTGCTTTTACAATGGGGGCAAGGGGAAGTTTAATAGATAAAGCAAATAAGTATAATGGGAAGATTGAGATGTATTAAAAGTAAAGTAAATGAAGTTCTTTATGTAAACGGGAAAAATCGCACCTGAAAGTGAAGAAGTATACAAAGCCTATTGAAAGATAACAAAACATAAAAAATATCTTTAGAGAAAGCAAGAATTTTATCAGATTTTTATAAATCAGTCTCATTTAGTTTTCCTGCTTTTTCGGATGATTCGAAATTTTTATCATCAAATCTAAATATTATTTAATCTTAATTTCACGAGAATCCCAATAATATAAGAAAGATTTAAATTAATTAGTATTTATGATATAATTAATATGTAAATTTTGAATGAATTTTACTTATAAATTGAAATAGAGGTGAAATAATTGTTTGGAGAAAACAAAGTATTGGTAGTTGGTTTGGCCAAATCAGGACTTGCTTCAGTCAAGTATTTATTGGAATGTGGAGCAAAAGTAATAGTATGTGATTCAAAGCCTGAGGAGATATTAGCAGATACGGTGGCGGATTTAAAAAAGCTTTCAAACATTGAGCTTATCATAGGAAGAAATCCAAATTACGATGAAATCAGAGATGTTGATTTTATCGTTGTATCTCCTGGCGTTCCTCTGGAGCTGGATTTCTTGGTTAAGTCAAAGGAAAATGGAAAGAAAATAATAAGTGAAATAGAGCTGGCATATAATGTTGGGTTGGAAAAAAATATTTCTTTTGTTGGTATTACTGGAACAAATGGAAAGACAACGACAACTTCCATTATGGGAGAAGTATGTAAGGCGGCAGGTATGGAAACATATGTTGTCGGAAACATAGGTAATCCAGCTATTGAAGCAGTAAAGAATGCCGGTAAAGGTGCCTATCTAGTGACAGAGCTATCAAGCTTCCAGTTGGAGAGTATTGAAAAATTCAAGCCGGTGGTTTCGACTGTTTTAAATCTTACTGAAGATCATTTGAATAGACATCACACGATGGAAAACTATGCGAGTGCAAAGGCAAGGATATTTGAAAATCAGACAAAAAATGAAATTTGTGTTCTAAATTATGACGATTCCATCACGAAGAAAATGGCTACTGACAACAATTCAAAAATTATGTTTTTCTCTAGAAAGAATAGAGTTGAAAATGGAGTATTCTTAAATGAGAAAAATGAAATAATATTCTCAGATGACGGTTGTGAAGAATATTTTATGAATGCAGAAGACTTGAGCCTACCTGGTGGACATAATGTCGAAAATTGTATGGCTGTGATTTGTATGTCTTTGGCAATTGGAATAGAAAAGGATGTAATAATAGATGTATTAAAAAACTTTAAGGCCGTTGAACATAGATTAGAATATGTTGATACAATCAATGGTATTGATTTTGTAAATGATTCAAAGGGAACTAATCCTGATTCTACTATTAAGGCTGTTCAATCGTACAAATCTCCAATAATTTTGATTGCAGGTGGGTATGACAAAAATAGCGATTTTAATGAATTGTTTGAAATTGCAAAAATAAATGTGAGAAGTGTACTTGTCTTGGGGCAAACTGCAGAACTAATTGAAACTACGGCGAGAAACCATGGGATAAAAGAAGTTATCAGAGTATCTACAATAAAGGAAGCTGTTGAGAAATCAATTGAAATAGCAAACGAAAAGGATGTTGTACTTCTATCTCCGGCTTGTGCTAGTTGGGGAATGTACAACAACTACGAAGAACGTGGAAATGATTTTAAAGAATGTGTTAGAAAATTGAGAGGGTAGTAAGATGAAGGTAATTTTATCTGGAGGCGGAACTGGTGGACATGTTTATCCAGCGATTGCCATTGCAAATAAAATCAAGGAGGAACACCCTGATTCAGAAATAATTTTTGTAGGTACAAAGATGGGAATAGAATCAGAAATCGTTCCGAAATACGGTTACGAGATCAAATTTATTGAAGTCAAGGGCTTTAAGAGAAAGATAGACTTTGAAAATGTCAAGAGAGTATTTATGTTTTTGAAATCCTTGACAGATTCAAAGAAAATAATAAAGGATTTTAAACCAGATTTGGTAATAGGAACAGGTGGATATGTAAGTGGGTCAATAGTATTAAAAGCCAGCAAAATGGGAATAAAAACCTGTATTCACGAACAGAACTCTTTTCCAGGTATAACAAATAAAATGTTATCAAAAAATGTTGATTTTGTATTGACGAGTTTCGAGGATTCTCATAAAAGATTTCCAAAAGAAGCTCAAGATAAATTATTTATCACTGGAAATCCTGTTAGAGGAGAGATTCTAACAGCAAGGAGAGATGAATCTAGAAAAATATTGGGTATTCCATCTGATAAAAAGATGTTGCTTGTAGCTGGAGGAAGCGGAGGCTCTGAGGAAATCAACGATGCATTGAAAAATACGATAACAAAGCTAGTTGAAAGGGATATAGCATTCACCATTGCCACTGGAAAAGCATACTACGATAAATTTATAGATGAACATAAGGACATTGAATATAAATCCTACCAAAAAATAGTGCCTTATCTTGATGATATGGCAAATAATTTGGCTGCCTGCGACATTGTAATAGGTAGTGCTGGTGCAATTTCCATGGCTGAAATGACTGCAGTTGGAGTTCCGGCTATAATAGTGCCAAAAGCGTACACTGCAGAAAATCATCAGGAGTACAATGCAAGGAGTCTAGAAAATGCTGGTGGAGGCATCTGCATAACTGAATCAGAGCTAAACGCAGACAGGCTTGATAGTGAAATATTCGAATTGCTAGGCGATGATGAAAAGCTGAAAAAAATGTCACAAGCGAGCAAATTATTCGGAAAAAGAGATGCAATTGACTTAATATACAAAAAAATTCAAAAAGAATGCATTTTCTTGCAAAAAAATTAAAAAATACCTTGCAATAAGTGTGTTTTTTAGGATATTATAGAATAGATAGAATATTATTTTTTGAAAAGAGTATATTAGTGATTGTTGAGTAAAATTGATAATAGACTTTTTGATTATATATATTAGTGCGAATGGAGGTTTAAAAATGTTAAACTTTGTAGAGGAAAGTACAAACTCTGCCAATATTAAGGTAATTGGAGTTGGAGGCGGAGGAAATAATGCTGTAAATGTTATGATTAGCTCTGGAGTAAGAGGAGTTGAGTACATAGCAGTAAATACCGACAAACAAGCCTTAGATAATTCTAAAGCGGAAAATACATTACAAATTGGAACCAAATTGACAAAGGGTTTGGGTGCTGGTGCGAATCCAGAAAAAGGAAAAAAAGCGGCAGAGGAGTCTGCTGATGAAATTTCAAAAGCGATTGAAGGTGCAGATATGGTGTTTGTCACTGCCGGAATGGGTGGTGGAACTGGTACTGGGGCAGCTCCAGTTATCGCTCAAATTGCAAAGAATGCGGGCGCTTTGACTGTTGCTGTTGTGACCAAGCCATTCTCTTTTGAAGGTAGAGTTAGAATGAACAAAGCCGAAGAAGGAATAGCAGAGCTAAAAAAGAACGTTGATACTTTGATAACAATACCAAATGATAAAATCCTTCAGATAATAGAAAAGAGAACTTCTATAACTGATGCTTTATCAAAGGCGGATGATATACTAAAACAAGGTATACAGTCTATTTCTGGTCTAATTTCAGAGGCTGCGTTAATAAATCTTGACTTTGCAGATGTTGAGGCTGTAATGAAAGATCAGGGACTAGCTCATATGGGTATGGGTACTGCTTCTGGGGAAGACAGAGCAATTGTTGCTGCTAAACAGGCGATTGAGTCTCCATTACTTGAAACTACAATAGATGGTGCCAAGGGAGTTCTTATTAATGTGACTGGTGGAAGCGATCTTGGTTTGCTAGAAGTAAGTGAAGCTACTGATATTATTAGACAGAAATGTGATCCAGATGCCATGATCATTTTCGGTGCTGCAACTAGGGATGACTTCGGAGACGAAATTGTGATAACTGTTGTTGCAACGGGATTACAGGATGCATCGGATGATTTTTTTAATACTCCACAGTTGAGAAGACAGCCGGTTTCTTCTACTCCAAAATATAACGAAATTCCGAGAGTTAGTGATACTCCTAAGGTTGAGACAGTAACTCCTGCAGAAGAAACTTTTGCCAACAGCTTTGACGACAATGTCACTGCTGGAGATGACGATATGGTTATTCCGACTTTTTTAAGAAGAAAGAAATAAATATCTATATAAACAAAATAGGCTCAACTAATGTTGAGCCTATTTTGTTCGGTGATTTTGGAAGGAGATGAATTTATGCTTTGTCCGTTTTGTGAATGTAAAGAATCAAAGGTATTAGACTCAAGACATATAGATGCGACCTCAATCAGACGAAGAAGGGAATGCGAAAAGTGTAGAAAGAGATTTACTACATATGAAAAGATAGAGCTGATACCTGTTATGGTTATAAAAAAAGATGGAAGTAGAGAGTCATTTGATAGAGATAAAATTAAATATGGACTTATAAGATCTTGTGAAAAACGACCAGTTCCAGTTTCTAAGATCGATGCAATTGTTGATGAAATCGAATCAGAAATCAACAAGAAATGTATTGATGAGATTGAAACTACAAAGATAGGTGAAATGGTTATGGATAGATTGAAGGATGTCGATGAAGTCGCATATGTTAGATTTGCATCTGTATATAGACAGTTCAAGGATTTAAATACATTTGTAAACGAGTTAGAAAACATACTAAAGGAAAGAAGTCGTGACGATGAAAAGTAGTAGTGTAAATAACAGTGGATTTTTTGATATATTCTCGTCTGGGGAATATGACAGTTCAAAATATTTGTACTCAGATATAAATGGGGTTTCAGTGGCAATTACCAAGAGAAAATACGATGCGAAAAATGATGCCGATATGAAAATGGTTTGTGATGAGCTAGGCTTTAATTTTGAAAAGCTAACTTATAACAATCAAATTCATTCTTCAATAATCAGAAAAATAGATGCGTCAAATATTTCTGAAATAGAAGACGCAGATGCATTGATAACAGATTTGAGGAATGTTCCATTGGTTGTTTTTACGGCAGATTGTGTCCCCGTTGTGATTATCGATGAGAAAAATTCTGCTGGAATAGCTCACGCAGGCTGGAGAGGAACCTATGGAAATATAGCGGTTAAAGCCATTGATGAGATGATAAAGCACTATAATTCAAAGCTTTCGAGCTTAAAGGTTATAATTGGACCATGTATAAGTGAAAAATCTTATAACGTCGGTTATGAATTGATAGAAAAATTTTCATCGATGCTTGAAGAAAATGGAGTTATTGTTGATGACGGCAACAAATTCTACTCCGAAGTCGATGGAGTTTACTATTTGAATTTGGCTCAGGTAAACAGATTGTTGTTGGTCAACAGAGGGGTTAATCCTGAAAATATTCTTGAGGCAAATATTTGTACTGCTTTGGATGACGGTTTCTACTCTTATAGAAAAGATTCAAAGACATCTAAGAGAATAGGTACAATTGTTGAAATTAGAGAGGAAGTGTAAAATTGAATAATGAAAATAGAGCAATAGTGGCTGTTGTTGGGAGACCAAATGTTGGAAAGTCCACTATATTTAATAAGCTGACTGGAAAGAAAATATCTATCGTTGAAGATACTCCAGGTGTTACAAGGGATAGGATTTTTGGAGAGGTTGAATGGCTGAATAAGTATTTTACAATTATCGACACTGGTGGTATTGAGCCAGAATCTGATGATGTAATAATATCGCAGATGAGAAATCAGGCGCTGCTAGCGATTGACATGGCACATGTTATTCTATTTATTGTAGATGGAAAGGGAGGACTGACTGCTGCCGATAAGGAAGTAGCTGAAATTCTAAGAAAGACAAACAAACCAGTCATATTAGTAGTAAATAAGATTGATTCTATGAGTCAGTTTGATAACATTTACGATTTTTACGAATTGGGGTTGGGCACTCCTTTTGCAATTTCCGGTGCAAATAGTATGGGGCTTGGCGATTTGTTAGATGAAGTCGTGCTAAACTTCCCAGAAGGCGTAAATACGGAATATGATGAAGATATAATAAGAGTTGCTATTACAGGTAAACCGAATGCTGGAAAAAGCTCAATATTAAACAATATTCTAGGTGAAGACAGAGTAATCGTGTCACCGATAGCAGGAACGACTAGAGATGCGATAGACACGTACTTTGAAAGCGGAGAAAATAAGTTTCTTTTAATAGATACGGCTGGTATAAGAAGAAAAAGCAAGGTATACGAGAATGTGGAAAGATTCTCTGTAATAAGATCTATGAGTGCAGTCGATAGAGCTGATGTCGTTCTGATTGTAATAGATGCAACTGAAGGTGTTACTGAGCAGGATACAAAAATTGCAGGTATTGCGCATGATGAAGGTAAGGGCTGTGTTTTTGTAGTCAATAAGTGGGACCTAATAGAAAAAGACAATAAAACTATGGGTAACTTTAAAATGAGCATAAGGGAAAAATTCCCATTCATGAGTTATGCTCCGATTGTTTTTGTTTCTGCTGTAACAAATCAGAGGATTAAAAAGATACTTGAAACAGTGGTAGAGGTATCTTATGAGCAAAACAGAAGAGTAACTACCTCTGTACTGAATGAAGTAATTGGAGAAGCAGTAATGTTAAATCAGCCACCGTCTGATAAAGGTAGAAGGTTGAAGATATATTATGGCACACAAACAGGTGTAAAGCCTCCAACATTTACTCTATTTATCAACGATATAGAATTGACACATTTTTCATATACAAGATATTTGGAAAATAGATTAAGAGAAAATTTTGGGTTTGAAGGAACATCAATAAAGATCGAGTATAAGCAAAAAAGAAGATAGGTAGGAGGATTAACTATGATTGGCTATATTTCTTTTATAGTAATATCGTATTTGCTGGGAAATATTTCTAGCTCCTACTTTATCAGTAGGTTTGTTTTTAATACGGATATAAGAACCATGGGATCAAAAAATCCTGGAACTACAAATGCATTTAGAGTATTTGGCAAAAGAGCAGGGTTCTTAACTTTTATAGGTGATTTTTTGAAGGGAACAATTGCTGTGCTAATCTCAACATATCTTGCCAATAGATTCAATTTTGATGCCAATTTGGCGAGATATATCGCCGCAATTTCTGTGGTCTGTGGTCATGATTGGCCGATATTTTTAAGGTTCAAGGGTGGGAAAGGCGTTGCAACCACATATGGTGCTATGCTGGTGATTGCACCACTACAGACTGTTGCAAGTGGTTTGTTCTTTTTCATCTCGCTGTTTACAACAAAATATGTTTCGTTGTCGTCAATGCTGTCAATAATGCTATTTCCAATATTGATGTTCACTGTAAAGGATCTGAGTGGTCTATGGGTTTGCTTAATTCTTTCAGCAATGGTAGTATATAGACATAAATCAAATGTACTAAGATTGATAAACGGCACAGAACCGAAAGCTGGGTTGGGTTCTAAGAAAAAAAATACTGAGAGTGGTGAATTATAAAGCCTGCTAAATTTATAGAAGGAGAGGTACTGAAATGAGAAAAGTTTGTGTTCTTGGAGCAGGTAGTTGGGGGACTGCCTTGTCGATGGTTTTGGAAAAGAATGGATATGATGTCTGCTTATGGACTAGAAGGGAAGAGCAGTGTGACGAAATTAATATAAGACATACGAATGAAAAATACCTGGATGGAATAGTATTAGGTGAAAAAATCAAATCCACAACGAATATTCTCGATGCCATAAAAGATGCAAAATTAATAGTTTTGGCAGTGCCTTCTCAAAAAATTAGAGAGATATGTAGAAAAATTTGTGATGATATTGATCGAGAGCAAATAATTGTAAACGTGGCGAAAGGAATTGAATCAAATACAGGAAAGAGGATTTCTGAAATTTGCTTGGAAGAAATGCCGAATAACAAATATTGTATGTTATCGGGTCCCTCTCATGCAGAGGAAGTATCAAGAAACATTCCGACTGCCGTAGTAGTCGCTGCAGATGAACTCGAAATATCACAGAGAGTTCAGGACTACTTTATGAATGAGTTTTTTAGGGTTTATACAAATGATGATTTGATTGGAGTTGAGCTAGCAGGGGCGACAAAGAATATTATCGCTTTTGGAGCAGGGATACTAGATGGTATAGAGTTTGGCGATAATTCCAAGGCGGCTTTGATGACGAGAGGGCTTACCGAAATAAGTAGATTTGGAGTGGCTCTAGGCGCAGATTTATCCACATTTTCAGGCCTTGCTGGCATAGGTGATTTAATTGTTACTTGTACAAGTATGCATTCTAGAAATAGAAGAGCTGGTATACTGATAGGAGAAGGCTTAACCGTTGAAGATACCGAGGAAAAAATCAATATGGTCGTTGAAGGTATAACAGCTACGAGAGCCGTTTTTAAGAAAGCAAAGCAGCTTGGTATTGAGATGCCGATAACTGAATGTATTTATCGTGTATTAAATGGAGAAATTGATCCGAAAACTGGAGTTACGGAATTGATGACAAGGTCAAAAAAGCACGAAAATGAATTTATTTTCAAGATTTAACCCTAAAATTCAATAAAAAACTCTGATATATGAATTATTTTTCAAAATAATAGATACAAGAATAGAAGTTTTTGTTATAATATTATATATGTGAGTTTATGCTTATTTTCATTTTTGAAGAAAGTATAAAATATTAATAAACTATTGTGTGGTGATTGGATGAATATCGATTTATTTGATAATATAGAGAATGTTAAATCAAAAATTGAAAATGCTTCAAAGAGAGTGGGCAGAGATTCAAAAGAAGTCTTGTTATTAGCTGTGACAAAAACTGTTGATACTGATATCATCAATGAGGCTATATCTATGGGGATAGTAGCTGTGGGTGAGAATAAGCCTCAAGAGTTAACAAGAAAATTTGATGAAATTGGACCGATAGTTAAATGGCATCAGATAGGAACCTTACAGACCAACAAAGTTAAATATATTATTGAAAAGGTGGATTTGATTCATTCATTGGATAGATTTGTGTTGGCTGAAGAAATTGAAAAGAGGGCATCTGCTATTGATAGGGAAGTAGAGTGTCTGGTTCAAGTCAATATTTCTGGAGAAGAGTCAAAGCATGGCTTACCAAAGGAAGAGGCAATAGATTTTATTAGAAGCTGTTCTGAAAAATATCATAGAATAAAGATAGTTGGTCTTATGACGATGGCACCATTTGACGCATCTGAAGCTGGGATTAGAGATGTTTTTTCTGAGCTGAAAAAGCTATCAGAAGATATTTCAGTTCTCAATTTTGAGAATGTGGAGATGAGAGAGCTATCTATGGGAATGAGCAATGACTTTGAGATAGCCATTGAAGAAGGTGCGACAATCGTTAGAGTTGGATCGATGATTTTTGGAGATAGAAAATATTAGAGTTATTCATAAATAATACAATTTAAATTTAGAGATTAATTGCTGGGAGGTAAATTATGGCAGGTTTTAAGGATAGAATGGGAAAACTGAAAAATTGGATGATTATCGATGACGATAATACGGAAGAATATGAAGCGTATGATGATGGATATGATGAGTACGATGAATATGACGATGGATATGATGATTATGATGAATCATTAGACAGTTCGTATTCATCTGTTTCTGCAAGCTCGATATCAGAGTATCATGGTCACAATCAGATGAAAGTTGTCATCGTTGAACCAAAGCTTTATGATGATGCTGCTGTTATAGCTGATCATTTAAAGATGAAAAAGACTGTTATCGTAAACTTGGAAAAAATGACACAATCAGAAACAAAAAAATCTATTTTTAATTTTATGAATGGTGCTGTCTATGTATTAGATGGAAACATTCAGAGAGTAAATAAGTCGATTTTTATTTTGGCGCCAAAAAATGTAGATGTAGACTCAAACATGAAAACAGAATTGGAAAGTAAGGCGACATTTCCTTGGCAGAAATAAGTTGTGAGTAGATAGGGGACAAATAATATGGAAGTCTTAAAAATAGCACTTATAAAACTTATTGACATAATAATTTGGGTAGTTATTGCGAAATCAATATTATCTTGGTTTCCTGGAACACAGGATAGCAAGTTTTACAGAGTATTGGATGATTTTACCAGTCCGATTGAAATACCTGTGAGGAAGATTTTTGGGCGATTTATGACAGGGCCACTAGATTTTACTCCAATGGTCGTTATAATAGTTCTAATGATAATATCTAGATTAGTGTATATGTTCTTATAGATAAGTGGTTAATTATGGATAAACAAAAAGTAACATCTTTTATCAGAGATGAGGACCTAAAGATCAAGATGTATCATATCGTCGATTTGTGTAATTTGGTTTCGAAAAAGCACATACCTAAAAATACAGACTTTCTGAATCCTTTTGAAGTGAAGACCGCAGTTTCTATAATTAATTCCGAACCTGATTTGAAATATACTGTAGATGGTGGTTATCCTGGTTGTGAAAGAGCTATTATTCATATTTTTCCTTATTATTGTGATATGGATAGTGTTGGTGCAGGGTTGCGTTTTTTAGAGATAAAAAATAACGATAAATTTGGCTCTGCAAATCATAGAGACTATATGGGAGCTTTATTGAGCTTGGGGATAAGGCGAGAAAAAATAGGTGATATTTTAGTTCATGAAAACTATTGTCAAATTGTTGTTGATGAAGAAATTTGTGATTTTTTATTATACAACTTTAAAAAAGTAAAAAAATCCAACGTTGATGTTAGAGAGATACATAGGGAATTAGTTGAAATTCCTCAACAAAATTACAAGGAAAGTTCAGTTTCCGTTTCTTCACTGAGAATTGATAGCGTTGTTGCATCTGCATATAACCTTTCTCGGAGTGAGTCTATTAAATTAGTCAATTCCGAATTGATTCAGGTAAACTATGAGAAGATTACTCAACCGTCGTTTCAAGTGGAGGAAAACTCAGTTGTATCTGTGAGGGGATACGGAAAGTTTTTGATTAAAGAGCTTGGTGGAATTTCAAAAAAAGGAAAATTTAGATTATCAATTAGTAAGTATTTGTAAATTTTTATAGTTAGGAAGTGGTTTATATGATAACACCTGATATTTTAGAAACAAAAGAATTTAAGAAAGGCTTTAGGGGATATAATGAAACAGAAGTAGATGAATTTCTTGATGAAGTAAAAGAAAGCTATGAAGTTATACTTAAAGAAAATGATGCTTTGAAGGAAAAGCTTGCAATGTATATGGATCAGTTGAGTAAATATTCTAGCATAGAAGATACTTTAAAAGAAACTCTTATAACTGCTCAAAGTGCAGCTGAAGATACTACGAATGCGGCGAATAAGAAGGCAAGAATAATAGTTCAAGAGGCTGAGTTGCAGTCAAAGCAGATGATTGACAAGGCGAATAATAAGGTCGTTGAAATAAGAAATGAATATGAATCCTTGGTAAAAGAGTTCAAAGTTTTTAGAATAAAATTCAAGTCACTGTTGCAGGATGAAATCAAAAATGTGGACGATATTTTTAGTGATATAGAAATCGATGGAGATAGCTTTAACAGAGCTACTACACCTGTTACTTTTGAAGCGACTGGAACGATGAGAATGGAAGTTTTAGAAGATGTTCAGGAAAAAGAGGAAATCAACAATGTTTCTAGTGAATCTACATTGGTTCTAGAACAAGACGATGACGTACCTAGCATGACAGGTTCACCCGAAGATATTTTCAACATAAAATAGAATAATTCACTTGTCGTCAAGTTATAATTTTTGTATATTTTTAAAATTTTTTGAAAATTTTAGAAAAATTTTATCAAAAATACTTGACGATTTTAATTTATTGCAATACAATATTATCTAACAAAAGAAAAAGCTATGACGAAGACAGTATCATATTTATAGTTTCGAGCGAGTCGGGTATGGTGTGAGCCGATAAATGATGAAATATGAGAATATCACTTCCGAGCAGAAGGCTGAAAATAGCAGTAAGCCGACCGGGTAGTTCCGATATGGACTGAAGAGAGCCTATATTATTTATAGGAACTAGGGTGGTAACGCGATTTTAACTCGTCCCTTGCAAATGCAAGGCGACGAGTTTTTTTATGAAAAAAGAGTTACTAAGATATATTTATTTTTAGAGAAGGAGAATCAGTATGGAAAAAGAATTTGTGTTTGAGCCACTTAATGATTGTGGTATATCGAAAGCAGAGGAAGACACTCTTAAAAGATGGAGAGAGGACAACATATTAGAAAGAGTATTGGAAAAGGGAAAAAATGATCCTACATATGTATTTTATGAAGGACCTCCAACAGCAAATGGTAATCCAGGTATTCACCATGTAATATCGAGAACTCTTAAAGACTGGGTTTGTAGATATAAAACTATGAGTGGTTATAAGGTTCCAAGAAAAGCAGGTTGGGATACTCATGGTCTTCCTGTTGAACTGCAGGTAGAAAAAGAGTTGGGACTTTCTAGTAAGAAAGCGATAGAAGAATACGGGATAGAAGATTTTTGTACAAAATGTAGAGAATCTGTATTCACATATGAAAAAAGTTGGCGAGAAATGTCTGAAAGAATGGCTTATTCAGTTGATTTGGATGATCCATATATAACACTAGACAATGATTATATCGAATCTCTTTGGTGGATTCTAGACAAGTTTAATAAAGAAGGGTTGCTTTATGAAGGTCACAAGATACTTCCATACTGTCCAAGATGTGGTACTGGTCTTGCATCACATGAGGTAGCACAAGGATATAAGGAAGTAAAGAGCAATACTTTGGTAGCAAAGTTCAAAAAGAAAGGAACTGAAAATGAATACTTCCTTGCTTGGACGACGACTCCATGGACATTGCCTTCGAATGTGGCTTTGACAGTAAATTCTGATGTTGAATACGTAAGAGCAAAAAAAGGTGACGAAGTATATTATTTGGCAAAAGTATTGGCAGATAAGCATTTGGGTGAAGGTGAATATGAGGTTCTAGAAGTCTTGAAAGGTAAAGATCTTGAATACATGGAATATGAACAACTAATGCCGTTTGTAGAAGTTGATGGTAAGGCGTTTTATGTGACTTGTGCAGACTATGTAACTGTTACTGATGGTACTGGTATAGTTCACTCTGCACCAGCATTTGGTGAAGATGACTATAATATGGGTAGAGCATATTCACTTCCATTTGTTCAGCCGGTTGATTCTGAAGGAAAATTTACTGCGACACCATGGCAGGGAAGATTTGTAATGGAAGATGGACTTGACGTCGAAATAATAAAATACTTGGCTGGCGAGAATAAACTTTACTCAAAAGAAAAAGTTGAGCATAATTATCCACACTGCTGGAGATGTGGAACTCCTTTGGTATACTATGCTAATCCTGGCTGGTACCTTGAAATGACAAAACTAAAAGACAAATTAATAGCGAATAATAACGGTGTAAATTGGTTCCCAGAATTTGTCGGTCAGGGTAGATTTGGAAACTGGCTAGAAGAATTAAAGGACTGGGCTCTTTCAAGATCAAGATATTGGGGTACTCCACTTCCTGTATGGAAATGTGAATGTGGATGTATTGAAACGATAGGTTCCAGAGCAGAATTGGCTGAAAAGGCGATAGAAGATATAGATCCTGAAACAATAGAACTACATAGACCATACATAGATGAAGTTCATTTGACTTGTCCTGATTGTGGAAAGCCAATGTCAAGAATACCTGAGGTTGCAGACTGTTGGTTTGATTCAGGAGCAATGCCTTTTGCACAATGGCATTATCCGTTTGAACATAAAGATGATTTTGACAAGTTGTTCCCAGCAGATTATATCTGTGAAGGTATAGATCAGACTAGAGGTTGGTTCTATTCATTGCTCGCAGTATCAACATTCGTTACTGGAAAATCACCATACAAAAATGTACTTGTAACAGATCTTGTATTGGACAAAGATGGTAAGAAAATGTCTAAGTCAAAGGGAAATACAATAAATCCATTTGAAATGTTTGATAAATATGGTGTTGATGCATTAAGATGGTACCTACTATACGTTTCTCCACCATGGACTCCAATAAGATTTGATGAGGATGGTTTGAAGGAAATAATGTCTAAGTTTATAGGAACGTTGAAGAATACATATAATTTCTTCACACTATATGCAAATACAGACAATCTAAACCCTACTGATCTCTTTGTTGAATACAAGGACAGACCGGAATTGGATAGATGGATGCTTTCTAAATTCAACAACCTTGCAAAGGAAATCGAAGAATATCTAGAAGTATTTGATGTAAATAAGGCGATAAGAAGAATGACTGAATTCTTGAATGATGATTTGTCTAACTGGTATATCAGAAGATCTAGAAGAAGATTCTGGGGAACTGAGTTAACAGAAGATAAGAAATCTGTTTACAATACAACTTACGAAGTATTAAATGGATTTGTGAGAATGGTGGCACCATTTGCACCATACTTATCTGAAGAAATGTATAGAAAATTAACTGGAGAATACTCTGTACATTGTGCGGATTATCCAAAATGTAATTCTGAGTTAATCGACGCAGAATTAGAAGCAAAGATGGATTTAACAAAGAATTTGGTAACATTGGGAAGATCTGCTAGAGAAAACTCAAAGATCAAGGTTAGACAGCCGATAGCAGAAGTATTGATAGATGGTAAATATGAGGATACAATATCTGATTTGGTAGAATTGATGAAGGAAGAGCTTAATGTAAAGGAAGTAGTGTTTGCGAAAAATCTTGATGAGTTTATGAATTTCTCATTAAAACCAAACTTTAAGGTTCTAGGACCAGTTTTAGGTAAGAATGTAAATGAATTTGCAAAAGTTCTTTCATCACTTGATGCACATAGTGTAGTTAACAAGTTGGAAGCTGGAGAAACTGTCAAGGTTGAAGTTGCTGGAAAAGAGTTTGAATTTGATAAAGAACAGGTTCTAGTAAATATAGAATCTAAAGAAGGTTTCAATGTCTCAATGGAAAACAATCTGTTCGTAATATTGGATACTACATTGACTGATGAGCTAATCAAAGAAGGTCTTGCGAGAGAATGTGTATCCAAAGTTCAGCAAATGAGAAAAGCCAGTGGATTTGAAGTTCTTGATAATATCAAGATCTACTATAATGGCGATAGTGAAGTTGAGGCTGCATTGAAAGATTTCGAAGACTATATAAAGACAGAAACTCTTGCGGTATCAATAGAAAAAGTTGATTCTTCAGATTTAGAGGTTCAAAACTTAAATGATCACGACACAGGTTTAAGGGTTGAAAAGGTAAAATAAAAAATATTTACTCTTTTGTATAGTAAATAAGGTTTTATTATAATATTGCTTACAAGAACAAAATAATAACAACAAGAAGTTGCTGACAATATTATCACTGATATAATAACGACATTGAATGAAGTGAAATATTGATTCAGCATCTTTTTGTTTGTGCATATTTTTTATTATTATAGTGAAAATTGTGTGGTATAATATTGATAAGTAGGAGGTGGTTATTATGAATAGATTTATAAATATTGATTCGAACTTGGATGCACTAAAGCTGAAGAGTATGGAAAAACACTTGTACGAAAATATTGGCGAAGACGAATTTATAATTCCTAAGGCGATACCTTTTAAGGGAATAAATACCGATATGCTGTTAATCAAGGATAACAAAATAGTTTTTATTAAATTTATGGACACCTCTGAAGAATTGTTTTTTGTTCTTGACGAAGAAATAATAGAAATAATGAATGAAGAGTACAACCAGCTTGTTGAGAATATGAAAAAAAATTACCCACGAATAAATTTTAACTATGTATTTGTTATGCCATACATTGATTCTATTGAAAATAAGTATAATAGAGATGAGTTTGTAGATTCTCATATTATTTTCGGTGAGTCAGCACGAGATGCTTTGCTATCATTTGACAGTATGGGGGAATATTTTTCACAAGAGAATGATGAGGTTCTTCTAACTATGTTTATTTCTAAAGTATGCACTGAGTATTTCACATTCACAAAGGGGCTGAATCTATCAAAAAATCTAAAAAAGTTGTCGTTTTCTGACGACAACCTAGATTATAAGATAGCTATGATGGATAAAGAGCAGATTGTGGACGTTTCCTCTGTAAATTATGGTAATCATTTGATACAGGGAGGATCAGGCGCTGGTAAGAGTTCGATTATGCTTGGAAGAGTAATAAAATTATCAAAAATATACCCACATCACAAGTTTTTGCTGTTGACTTATACGAAGCATCAGTATGTAAAATATAAGGAACAGCTGGAATTATTACAAGTAGATTCCGACAATATCGAGGTACATACTCTTAGCTCATTTGTCTTTAAGCTGGCAAAGATTTATGGACTTGTTATAGACTACAATTTATTTAAGAGGAATTATGATAAGGCTTTTAGCAATATCATGAAGCAAATTAAGAACAGCATTAAAAATAAGAGAGTGTTTAAAGGTATATTTGTTGACGAAGGCGAAAACTTTACCGAAGAGGAAATTGAGCTAGTGTATGAATTTCTTTATAAGACGAAGAGAATCTTCAATGTCAATTTTTGTAAAGCATATAATATAAACAATAATTTAAATATTTTCAAGTGCAGGTTAAAGGTACTTGATTTTGAGGATGAAAAGATATTAGTCAAAAACTATAGGCAATCAAAGGAGATTGTAGAATTTATAAATAAATATTGTGAGAATGCAAATAATTTTATTGCAGATATAAGAGGTAATTTGGCAACCGATGTATTTACAAAGACTAGTCCAGTATGGAGCTCGTCAAAAAAAGTGAATATTGTTAGAGTGGACGATTTGGATGATCAAATAAATTCGATAATATGGGAGGTTCAGCATTTGGTAAATGATTTGGGCTATTCATACAATGATGTTGCAATAATTTTCCCTTACAATAAAAAGAAATTAAAAAATGGTAAGATAATTTATTTTCAGTATATGCTGAGGAAGAGCCTTGAAGATGCAAATATAGAGTATATTCTACCAGATGAAGATATTACTGATATTACAATCAAGAGAGGCATAACTATTTCCAATATATATTCGGTAAAAACACTATCCTTTAAAGCAGTCGTTGTATGTGAATTAGAAATGCTGTATAATCATTATGTTGACTTCGATAAGCATGATTATCAGGTGAATGATTTTGTGGGTGACTTAAATAAGGTTTACACGGCGATGACTAGGGCTGAGGAGTCATTGAGTCTGATAGTGTCGTACACACCAGAAACAAGCCATATTATTAAACTAATACATAACAGTGAATTGGATATAAAATAATAAATTGATGGTATATAATAATAGAAAATAAAAAATTGAATATAAAAAGTATTTAATATAAAATATAAGAAAAATAATACTAAATCTAAAATGATACTAAAATAAAAAAATACGAACATAAAAATAGTACAAAAACAAATAAAAGCACTAGTTGTCAAACTGCGTTACCATTGTAATTTCGACTTCTAGTGCTTATGTTTTTTTATGAAAAAAGGAAAAAAGCAAACACAATTATTCCCAAAATTATTCTATATACACCAAATGCCTTAAAGTCGTGTTTCTTTATGTAGCCCATGAAAAATTTGATGACTACTACAGAAACGACAAAAGCAGTTAGAGATCCAACAAACATAATGAACCATTCAAATCCTGAAAAAGCAAACCCAGCCTTTAAAAGTTTTAAAAGACTTGCTCCTAGCATAGTAGGTATTGCTAGAAAAAATGAGAATTCTGCAGCAATAAATCTCGACGTTCCTAAAAGCAAGGCTCCTATTATAGTTGAACCAGATCTAGAGGTGCCAGGAACTAATGCCAATATTTGAAATACACCTATCAACAAAGCAGTCTTGTATGATAGATTACTGAATTTTGTTATCACTGGTCTTTTATGTCTTGATTCAATCCAAATCATTATTATCCCATAAATAATTAAAGCGGCAGCAACTACTGTCGGCTTGAAAAATACTGCATCTATTTTCTTTTCAAATAGTACGCCAATCACACCAGATGGTATAACGGCTATTAAAACTTTAATCCATAAATCCCAAGTTGCCTTTTTTGCTTTTGCATTTTTACTACTAGAAAATGGGTTGAGCTTATCGAAGTAAAGTAAAATAACAGCAAGAATTGAACCAAATTGAATTACTACCAAAAATGTATCAACAAATTTCTTATTTCCTGCGAGATGAAGAAATTGATCTACCAGTATCATATGTCCTGTACTACTGACAGGCAACCATTCTGTAATACCCTGGATTATGCCGAGTATTATCGCTTTTAAAATTTCTAACAATGTTTTACCTCCAATTCAAATTTTTGTATCAAAGTATAATATAACATAAAAAAAAGAGATTATCAACTTAAATGAACATAATTTCACAAAATAATTGTCTATAATTAACTTATCATTTGTTATTAATATATTAATAAATCTTATTTATTAGTAAAACTATTAATAATTAAGTTATTATAAAAAAGAATGAGATAAATATATTAATAGAATTTTTAAAATTTGCAATATATATATTGTAAAAAAATCATTTTTATATTATACTAAATACAGAATGATAGGGAGGTAAATATGTATACTGAGGTTGATACTACTATTTCATTTTTGGTAAAATCATTACCAACAATCTACAACAATTTTTACTTGGAGTACATCAAACAATTTATTCAAGACAAAGACATTAACAAAACTCAAATTAGGGCGATTACTTTTATTTACAACTATGGTTCGATAAGCATGACTAATTTATGCAGTATGCTAAATATCGAAAAAGGTAGTTTGACGAGTATGATTGACGATTTATCAGATAAGGGATATCTGGTAAGAATTAGAGATAAAAAGGACAGACGAAAGTTCAATATTGCTTTGACTAGAAAAGGTGAATTGCTTTCTGAAGATTTTATCGAATTACTGAAGGAATCATTGGAAGAACGAATTAGAAAAATAGATATTGATGATCTTGATTCTTTTATTGACTCTTTAAAAAATATTATGGGGGTTATGGAAAAATTTGAAAAAGATGAACAGTAAGCTTACGTTTTCTATGATTCAAAGAAATAAGCTGACCATTAATACGAAATATTGATGATCAGCTTTTTGATATAATAAATGATTTTTTATTTCAATTTTTTTTGTTATTATTTATTTCCAGCAGCTTTATAAGCTTCAAGACCTAATCTTAAGCACTCAGCAGATGCTTTTAAATCGTCACAATTTAAGATATACGCAAGTCTAACTTCATCTCTACCAAGTCCTGGAGTCGCGTAGAAGTTTTCTGCAGGAGTAGCCATTGTAGTAGCTCCGTTATGTCTGAATTCTTTCAACATGAAGATAACAAAATCTTCAGCATTTTCAACTGGAAGCTTAACTACCATGTAGAATGCACCTGTAGGTTTTTCGCAAACTACACCAGGTATTTTCATTATTTCTTCATATAGAGTATCTCTTCTCTTGCAGTATTCTTTATTTACTTCTTCTAAATAAGATTTAGGTGTTTTGTATAGCTCAGCAGCACCAATCATTTCTAGAGTTGGAACGCAAAGTCTTCCTTGGCAAAGTTTCAACACTTGAGCTATAAACTCTTTGTTTTTTGAAGCCAAAGATCCGATTCTAGCGCCACATGCAGAGTATCTTTTTGAAACAGAGTCAACAATTATTACTCTGTCAGCAACGTTTTCTAAGTTTCCGAAACTAGTGTATTTTAATCCATCATAAACAAATTCTCTATAAACTTCATCAGAAATTATCCATAGGTCTTTTTCTATAGCAACTTCAGCCAACATCTGCATTTCTTCAATTGTATATATAGCACCTGTTGGATTTCCAGGATTTGAAATTAGTATTGCTCTTGTATTTTCGTCAAGTGAAGCAAGAACTTTTTCTTTTGATGGAAGGTGGAATCCTTCTTCAGCCTTTGTAGTTATTGGTCTTATCTGAACGTCAACACTAGTGGCAAAACCATTGTAGTTAGTGTAGAACGGTTCAGGAACTAATATATTTTCTCCAGGGTTACATAAAGTCATCATAGCGAATAATAATGCTTCAGAACCACCGTTTGTAATCAGTATTTCACCTGACTCATAGTTGATATCATAACCCTTATAGTATTCGATCATAGCATTTACTAACTCATCAGAACCTACTGAATCGGCATATTCTAGAACAGATTCGTCGAAGTCTCTGACAGCTTTCATAAATCCTTCTGGAGTCTTTATATCAGGCTGACCGATATTTAAGTGATATACTTTAACCCCGTCTTTCTTTGCTGCTGTAGCAAATGGTACAAGCTTTCTTACTGGTGAAGCCTGCATTGAACCTACTCTGTTTGAAAATTTCATTTCATACCTCCATAAATTAACATTTTGAAAATAGTAAAGAAAAAATAAAAAACGTTTTTCCTTCATATTTTATAATATATCACATTTTTTTGTAAAAATAAATATAAAATAAATAAAAAACAATTGATTTTTTTAGTATATTAATAAGTGATAATAACCCAATACAGCTAAATGCTTAATTATTACAAGAATTCTGATAAATCAAAAAAATTTTTTAAAAAAAATCTTCTTTATTTAGATTAAAATCTGTAAAGTATGTTAATATATATATCATAGTAATAAATAATGTATTTGTATTTATTGTAGGAGTTTTATTATGAAAGAAATTAGAAAAGATGTAATGACAGGGGATATATCTATTTATTCGACAACTAGAAATAATAGACCACACGACAAAGTGAAGATAAATGCAACTTTTGAAGCTACAGGAGAGGAATATGTTGATAACTGTCCTTTTTGTAGGGGGAATGAGTCTTGGTGTGGTGTTCCAAAGGGCGAAATTATAAAAAATGGAAAATGGGTAGCGAGGTCAGTAGGCAATAAATTTCCAATAGTGGATATGACAACAAAAGATATTTTTGGTCAGCATGAAGTTTTGATTGAAACACATAGACACAACGGTAGCTTTTATAACATGAGTGATGAAGAACTTTGCGATTTTTTTAATCTTTTAGTATCAAGGTATAAAGAACTTAAAACCATGGATGATATTAAATATGTCAACATATTCAAAAATTCGCAAAAAAATTCTGGTGCATCGCTTTTGCATCCTCATACTCAGATTATATCACTTAATATAATTCCACCAGAAGTTCAAAAGGAACTTGATATTGCAGAGGATTACCATGCCAAAAACAAAGAGTCATTATACGATAATATTGTAAATGAAGAGCTAGAGTATGAGAATAGACTCATATTTGATGGAAAATATTTCATAGTATTTGTTCCTTATGCGACTAGATATAGTGGTGAAATAAGAATAGTGCAAAAAGACAAAACTGATTTTGATGAATTGTCTGAAGTTTATATTGATGAACTATCCTTTATAATTGGTAATTTGTTTAGAAGGTGGGGAGAATATCAAGGTGAAATACCGTTTAATATGATCATACACACTTCTCCAGTTGGCGAAAAGTATAGAGATATATATAGAACACACTTTCATATAATACCGAGAATATATAATTTCGGTGGATTTGAGTTGAGCTCAAATATTTTTGTTTGTAGCTCAGAACCAGATGAACTAGCAAAGGAATTAAAGTTTAATTTAAAAAGATAATTAAAGGGTAAAAGGAGAAAAGTTATGAAATTTATTTCGTGGAATGTAAATGGGATAAGAGCTGCCCTGCAAAAGGGATTTTTGGAATATTTTAACGATATTGACGCAGATATATTTGCTATTCAAGAAACCAAGTGTCAAGAAGGTCAAGTTGAGCTTGAAATAGAAGGCTACTATCAATACTGGAACTATGCAAAGAAAAAGGGATATTCAGGAACTGCGGTATTTACAAAAAAAGAGCCTTTAACAGTAGCCTATGGAATCGGAATTGAAGAGCATGATCAAGAAGGTAGAGTTATTACATGTGAATTTGATGACTATTACTTCATAACAGTATACACGCCAAATTCTCAGACAGAGCTAAAAAGGCTTGATTATAGAATGAAGTGGGAGATTGATTTTAGAGATTACCTTTTAGGTTTAAACGAGAGAAAACCAGTGGTAGTTTGTGGAGATTTAAATGTTGCCCACAAAGAGATTGATTTAAAAAATCCAAAAAACAATAGAAAAAATGCTGGATTTACTGATGAGGAGAGGGAAAAATTTACAGAGTTTTTGGAAAGTGGATTTATTGATACATACAGATACTTCTATCCAGATGCTGAAGGCGAATATTCTTGGTGGTCATATAGGTTTAATGCGAGAAAAAATAATGCGGGATGGAGAATTGATTATTTCTGTACTTCGAAAGATTTTGAAGATAGATTGTTGGATGCTAAAATTCACAATGACGTTATGGGGTCAGATCATTGCCCAGTAGAATTGAAAATAAAGTAGTGTTTATTATATTGAATCGTAATTCATAAAAATATTACAATAATATCTATATTTTTTTATTGAAAATTGATTAGTAATGTTATATAATAAATAGAAAAAATATGTATGCGAATAAAAAAATATTTTTTATAAAAATAATTCGTATTTCAGGAGGTTAGTATGTCGGAGTTATTGTATTACATAAAAAAGGACGAACATTCGTCTGATGCACTAGAAAAGATTCTTAGTGACAACAAAAATATTAAATTTGTTTCTCTTATGGGTGTCGATTTGGGGGGGAATGCTACTGACGAAAAAATTCCAGTTAGCTTATTTTTAGACGACATTGATTCTTTTTTAAATTCAAGTATTCAAACGGATGGTTCTTCTGTTGAATTGCATGATATAGCAACACTAAATAATGCCAAGGTAGATTTAATGGCAGACAAAGATGCGACATGGTTTGTTGACTATAATCACAACTTCTATGACGAAGAAACAGATAAACCGGTTGGAACCTTAAAGATTCCAGCATTCCTTATTCATGATAACAAGAAGGTTTGCTCCAGAGCGACATTGAAGAGAGCTGAGGAGCATTTCAAGCAAAGCATCCTAGATATTATCAACAAATATCCTCAGGTTTTAGACAACACAGATATAAATTCTCCTGAAGAAATAGAAAGCATAGGGCTGACATCTGCCACAGAGCTGGAATTTTGGGTTAATACTCCAGAAGACAAAGCAGATTTGGAGAAATTGTTCGTTTCTCAAAGTCTAAAAGAGCAATACTGGAAGAGAACACATGGTATAATCAGAACTTGTTTGGAAATGTGTTTGATTGAGCTTGAAAGATACGGACTTGAACCAGAGATGGCTCATAAAGAGGTCGGTGGTATACATAGCTCGATTAACAATGAAGGATCGACAAATCACGCCATGGAGCAACTTGAGATTTCATGGAAGTTCAACACTCCTCTACAGGCAGCGGACAATGAGTTGTTAGTTAGAGAGGTAGTATACGATATATTTGAATCACATGGACTTGAGGTAAGTTTTAAGGCAAAGCCGATTCATGGTGTAGCTGGAAGTGGGGCACATACTCATGTTGGAGTTAGTGCAAAGCTAAAAAACGGTAAATTTGTGAATTTATTTGCTCCAAAAAATCTTAGAGAAGATTATTTGAGTCCAATCGGATATGGGGCATTGATGGGTATATTAAAGAATTATGAGGTTTTGGCTCCAATCGTAACAAATACGAATGATGGATTTAACAGACTAGTTCCTGGATTTGAAGCACCTGTTTGTACAGTTACATCTCTGGGGCATTCATATGAGATACCGTCAAGAAACAGATCGGTATTGGTAGGTCTTATCAGAGATATTGAGAATCCAAAAACTTTGAGATTTGAATTAAGATCTCCAAATCCTCAGTCAAACAAGTACCTTGTAATATCAGGCTGCTACCAGACTATGCTGGATGGTATTTTAGCAGTAGTTGAAAATGGAAAATTCGATACAAAGGAATTGGAAAAGGAAATATCAAAGTCAGAGGAAGAAACAGGCTTTTATCTTGAAGAGGGAAGAAAGTATAGAGATGAAAACAATGTATTCGAATTCTACACTTTGGAAGAGAGAAATAAAATGTTCGGTATTCCACCAGCAACAGTATACGAGGCAATGTTAAATTTTGAGAATTATCCAGAAAAGCTAAAGGTATTGACTTGCGGAGATGTGTTTACAGAGAGTATCTTAACTTCCTTCAAGGCGGGATCTCTTGACAAATGGAAAAAGAAGCTTTCTTCAAGAATAATAGATAGAAACATTAGACTGCTTAGAACCTTCGTAAAGCTTCATACAGGCGAAAATATGGATGCTTTGGACGAAGTAATGTGGGATTCAATTGTTCAAATTAAATTTGACTTGATGAAGAACACGTTAAAAGGTCCTTCGATATATGGTATGATAAAAAATGCTATAGATCTCGGTAACTTTAAGGAAGCCTCTGATTTGCAGATAATTGCGAAGTCAAAAATGGAAGAAATCCAGCAGCTATATGTGAATTATAGAAAAAATATCTATTAAAAAATTAAAGTACATAAAAATATATAAAAATACATAAAAATACATAAAACTGAATTATCTAGTTGAAAATATTTGTTGAATACATAAAGGTAGAGTATCAGATGGCTATTATTCTGATACTCTACCTTTTTATGTTTTAGTTTTTTGGACTATATTGTTTTCAATTAGATATTGTATACTATATCGATGTTAGGTCTGATAAGAAAAGCTCGAACATTATGCCATCATTTCTGTCGAAGCTATCAAGCCCTGAAGTATATTCTACTGCTTTTTTTATAAAATCTGTAGCTACTGTAACAGCCTTATTTAGTTCAAAGCCTCTTGTAATCAACCCTGAGACTATTGATGTAAAAATATCTCCCGTTCCACTAAAGCTCTGTTTATTGTAAAAGTTACCTACTTTAAAGAATTCTTCGTTTGTAGCATTATAACAAACATTGTAAATTGTATCTTCTTCAATATATCCTGTGATAATTACAGTTTCGGGTCCTAATTTCGATAATTCTTTACAAATTTCGTATAGACTATCATCTGAAGTATATTTTTCATCAGCTTTTTTGCCGAGTAATAGATTTGCTTCGGTTAAATTAGGTGTGATCATATTTGCCATTCTAACAAGTTTTTTCATTTCCTCGACATCTTCCTGAGAAAAAATAGGGAATATCTCTCCAAGATCTCCTAATATGGGATCTACTATTACAAAAGAACTAGGATTAATCTTTATCAAATATTCAACAGATTTGATCTGCTCTAATGATCCAAGAAATCCACTGTAAATTGTATCGAAATTCTTACCTAAGCTGTTCCAAGTTTCAATGTATTTTTTCATGCTGTCTGTCAAATCTACAAATGTGTATTCGGGGTATCCGGTTTGGCTAGAAAGGACAGAGGTAGGTAAAGGGCAACATTGGCACTTTAGAGCAGAAATTATCGGCAAAGCAACTGTTAATGAACATTTTCCTATTCCAGAAATATCGTTGATACAGGCTATTTTTTTCTGCATATTGACCTCCAAATATTTTTTTCATATTCTATTGATAATGATACCATATAAAGTACTCTTTAACAACTTAATCAATATATTTTAATTTTAAATTGTATGATTGTTGTTGACTAATTGTCAAAAGTGTGTTATCTTAAGTAAAGATGAGTCACATAATTTTGTGGTGACTCATTATACTTTAGGAGGAAATATTTAATGAAAAACGGAGTAGTAAAGTGGTTTAACAATGAAAAAGGATTTGGATTTATATCTATTGATGGAGAAAATGATGTATTCGTACATTTCTCAGCAATCCAGGGAGACGGATTCAAGTCTTTAGAAGAAGGTCAGAAGGTTGAATTTGAAATCGTTGATGGTTCAAAAGGCCCTCAGGCAGCTAACGTAACAAGAATATAAGGTTGGATTTATTATAATATAGATTATTTTATAGAATAAATACATTAATAATTTTGGATTACAAATGCGAGGATTGGCTTATGCCAATCCTTTTCTCATATTAAAAATATATTAATGAAAGGCTGCTAACAAGTTTTGATATTTTAATGATAAAAATAAGGTTTGAGTTAAGGTACTGTGTTATACTGATTATAGAAAATATGTCATTTTATAGGATATATCTTAAAATGCTGAAAAATATCACAGTGTTTTATTCATTTTTAGAAATTGATAATTTATAAAGGAGTAAGTATGAATATTTTGTTTTTTTTAACACCAAAAAGCGAGGTCGTACACGTGTTGGACACAGATGAGATAAGAGAAGTATTGAGAAAGCTTAAGAGTCACAAATTCTCCTCAATACCCATATTGAACAAAGATGGGAATTATTTAGGTACAGTGAAGGAAGGAGATTTGCTTTGGTTTTTGGAATTAGCTCAAACATTTAGCGATACAGTACTTAATACGAATATTATGGAAATTCCGAGAAGGCTTACTAATGAAACTGTGAAAGTCGATACAAATGTAGAGGATTTATTTACTGCCTTGATTAGTCAAAATTTTGTTCCGGTAATAGACGATTCAAATATATTTATTGGTATAATAAAGAGAAGAGACGTTCTTTCATATGCTTGTATGAGATTAAAGGAAGAGTAGTCTACCTACAAAACTTATAAAGAAAACGCAAATAAAAGGGTATACCCTACATTCATTTTTCGTACGTAGAGAATGTGGGTATACCTTTTATTTGGGACTCTTATGAGTCAGCCCTTTTTTAAAATTCAACCAGTCAAAAAGATTGGTGTATGTATTTAGTTAAAAATTATTGCTTTGTAACAAGAATTGCTATTTTTCCTTCAGGATTATATGATACCTGTACTAGAGAATTTCTCTTAACCTTTACAAAATCTTCTCCACCGTATTTTACATCCAATTTGACAGGTTTCTTTCCCTGTTTAATCAATAAGACGTACTCATCTTTATTTTTCTTGTCTACACTTATTAAATTACCAACGTAAGGCAAAAATTCTTGATATTTTTGTCCTGCTTTTTTCATGTAGAAGTAAGCAGCTACTGCAACTAAAACGTCAGCTATTAATATACCCCACCATGGGACTTTTACGACAACACCTATTATCAAAAAAACTATTAGAAGAATAAAAAAAGGAGCTACTTTTTTCATCATCAGTTTTCCTATAATATCATTTGCTTTTTTTTCTGGTCCAGACATTGTTTTTTGTCTGGCATACTGTTCGGCGAATTTATCTCTTATGCCCATATAAGCCTCCAATCATTAATAATTATTAAAAATACCCTATTAATTTTATCATAAATATTATAAAATTAAAAGTGAATATTGAAAGTTTGGAGGTTACACCTTGAAAAAAATATTTGAAAGCATCAAGAACTTGTCTTGTTTGGAATTATATTTTAGACTTATATGCTTGGTTTTTTGGCCAATTTACTGGTATGATTGGATTGTCATAACAATACAGAACTATAATCGAATTCTGTTCAATATGTATTTTATAATGGATACGGTCTTTATTGTGTTTTTGGTTATAAAACGTTTTGTAAATGCAAAAGCAACCAAATGGTATTTTGGTTTTATGCTGACTACATCGTTGGCATACTTGGTTTCGTTATATAGTAATATGATTGTTCCAAGAGACGTTACTTTTTTATATATAAAAATAGTGCTATGTTTTTTGATGATTTTTTCGTCATGGAAGCTTATCAAGGTTGAGGAGAATGACATTGGGGTCGTGGGTGTGCTATCAGGGCTTCTGCTTTTGGTTTTGACCTACTTTTATTGATACCTATAGACATATTTGGAAAATAATGTTATTATTAGAGCATATGCAAAAGTTAATATAACGGAGGAAAATTATGACAGATACTAATTTTTTAGCCAAAATAGGCGATAAGATAATCACAAAGGAAGACATTGAGGCAGCAGTAAATAGTTTGGATCAATTCCAAAGAGCTCAATTTGACAATGAAGAGGGAAGAAAGAGAATATTGGCTGATTTGATTAATCAAGAATTATTCTATCTTGATGCAATTGAAAACAAGTTAGATCAGGACGAAAATTTCGTAAAAGAGATTGAATTGATTAAAGCCAATATGTTAAAGCAGTATGCTATTAACAAATTATTGTCTGCTGTTACAGTTGATGAAGATGAAAAACTAAAGTTCTTTGAAGAAAACAAGGAACAGTTTGTTGAAGAAGAAACTGCTACTGCAAAGCATATATTGGTTGACAATGAAGATTTGGCAAAGGAAGTTGAATCTAAAATAAACAAAAAAGAAATATCATTTGAAGATGCAGCAGTTCAGTATTCAACTTGTCCATCTAATATGAATGGTGGTGATTTGGGTACTTTTGGAAGAGGTCAGATGGTTCCTGAATTTGAAGAGGTAGTATTTACTATACCTGTTGGAAAGCTTTCTTCTCCTGTAAAAACTCAGTTTGGATATCACTTGATTCTTGTTACAGAAAGAACTGAACAGAAGCAAAGTGAGTATGAAGATGCAAAAAAAGATGTTGAAACATCTTTGATATACAAAAAGCAAGGAGAAGCATTTGTAGGAAAATTAGATGAATTGACAAATAAATACAAAGATATTCTTGTGATTAATAAAGGCGAATAGTATTAGGGCAATATTTTAAAATATTGTTATTTTAGAGAACTTGCACATTCATTTAGAAAGTATGAATGATGCGAGTTCTTTTTTTGTGAAGGTACATGCCTGTGAACACAGAGAAAATGTATATTTGTAAGAGGTGTGATTATCGATGTTTGTAAATGATATGAGGTATGTATATTTGTAAATGATGTGAGGAAAGCTATTATTTAAAATAGAATTTGTGGTATAATTAATAGTGATATTCTGCGTCAAATTAATATTATATTTAGATTTTTTTGATAATATATTATGGTGATGCTTTAATGATGAATAACTAGATTTAGAAAGCCGATCGTTAGCTTTTTTAAAAGAAAGGATATTTAGAAATATGAACAGGGTACTCAGTTATTATAAGAAGTATATCCTATATATACTATTGATGATAGTAGTTTTGATAGTTCAGGTAAAATTTGAGCTTTTGTTGCCTAAATATACATCCAATATCGTAAATATAGGAATACAGCAAGATGGTTTGACAGATTCCATACCAAAGGTGATGGATGAAACTACTTACGCAATGGTTCTTTCCTTATCTGAGGAAAAAGAAAAGAGCAGTATTGCAAAGTCATATGTGCTATGGCAACCAAAATCAAACGATAGTAAGAATAATAAAATAAAGCTTGAAAATAGCAACGTAAAAATGATTCCTGATGATAGACTCAATACAAATTATTATGTGCTAAAAAATGAGATAAATACTGATACTCTTGGTAAATTCATGAGTAACTCTTTGGTAAATTATGCAAAATATATTTCTTCAAGAGTAGAATCTTCTCAAAAAACGAGTTATCCAACAATCGAAAATGTAAAATCACTACCAGATTTTATGAAAAAACAGATTAGTATTAAAATTGTAAAATCAATTTATAAAAGAATAGGTATTGATGTTGACAAAATACAGAAAGATTATCTGTGGAAAACTGGATTATTGATGGTTATTTTATCATTGGTTACAGGTGGATTATCAATTGCAGTGAGTTATTTGAGTTCAAGAGTATCTGCTTCAGTTTCGAGGGACTTAAGAAAAGACTCATACAAAAAAGTTCTTACATTTTCTAATAATGAATTAAACAAATTTTCGATTGCATCATTGATATCTAGAGGAACAAATGATATTCAGCAGGTACAGCAATCCTCTGTGATGCTGTTGAAATTTATGTTCTATGGACCAATTATGGCAGTCGGTGCGTTGTACAACGTATTTAAACTTGATGTATCAATGGTTTGGATAATCGCCCTGTCTGTTGCAGTGACGATTACAGCAATAATAATCATTATGAGTAGAGCATTGCCAAAGTTTAGATATATACAAACTTTGGTAGATAAACTAAATTTGGTTACAAGAGAATTTATTTCTGGTATTGAAGTAAATAGAGTCTTTGGAACTCAGAAGTTTGAGGAAAAAAGATTTGATGATGTTAATTCAGATTTAACCAAATCGAACTTATTTATGAATAGGCTGATGTCGATACTTCAGCCTGCAATGATGTTTATCATGAATGGAACAACGCTTCTTATCATATGGATTGGATCGAAGCAGATAGATTCTGGTAACATTCAGGTTGGTGATATGATGGCATTTATTGAATACTCTATGCAGATAATAATGGCATTTTTGTTTATTTCTATGGTGTCAGTGATACTGCCTAGAGCGATGATTAGTGCAAATAGAATTGGTGAAGTTTTAAATACTGAGATATCGATAAAGGATGATGGAGAATTGACTAGAGTTCATAATCTAGGTACAGTTGAGTTTAGAGACGTTTCGTTTAAGTATGATGGAGCTGTAAAAAGTGTATTGGATAATATAAGCTTTTCAATAGATAAGGGGCAAACTCTTGGTATTATTGGCTCAACAGGGTCTGGGAAATCAACAATCGTGAATCTAATCCCTAGATTTTTGGAAGCTTCATCTGGAGAAATATTTATTAATGGAGAAAATATTAAAGATATATCTTTAAAAACTCTTAGAAATATAGTTTCGATTGTACCACAAAAACCTGTTATTTTCAGTGGTACGATTGCTTCGAATATAGAGTATGCCCAATCAGTTAGAAACAACAAGCGATTGATGATAGCATCGGATATCGCTCAATGTGACGAATTTGTGAATGAAAAAAATGATGGGCTTGAAAGCTTGGTATCACAAGATGGTTCGAATCTATCAGGCGGTCAGAAGCAAAGAGTTTCTATTGCCAGAGCAATTGATAGAGATTCGGAAATACTGGTATTTGATGACAGTTTTTCTGCACTGGATGCAAATACTGATAGAAAATTGAGAAAATCTTTAAAGAAAAATTTATATGACAAGACGGTAATAATAGTAGCGCAAAGGATAAATACTATTATCGATGCAGATAAAATAATCGTTCTTGATGATGGTAAAATAGTGGGGCAGGGAAAGCATGAAGATTTGATAAAGAATTGTGATATATACTATGAAATTGCGAAATCACAGTTGTCAGAGGAGGAAATTGAAAATGGAAAACAATAGAAAAAACTTCTCTAAAGCAAGAAAGAAAAAAAGAGAAAACGAGAATAGCTCTGTAAAATTTTTTGCAGTTATGAAAAGATTGCTTAAATACGCCGATGAAGATAGGATGAAAGTGCTTTATGTTTTTGTATTTTCGATTATTTCAACGGTATTTACTATTGTAGGACCCAAAATATTGGGAAATGCCACTACTGAGATATTCAATGGAGTAATCAGAAAGATAAATAATATTAATAATGGAATAGATTTTTCATATATATTGAAAATAGTATTGATTCTACTTCTGTTGTATGTAATAAGCTCTGTTTTCTCATACCTACAGTCATATGTTATGAGTTCAGTCGCACTGAAGATATCATATAGATTGAGGAAAGAAATATCAGAAAAATTTAATAGACTACCAATTTCGTATTATGATAACAACGAAAGAGGCGAGATAATTTCTAGAGTTACAAACGATGTCGATACGTTGAGTCAATCTCTAAATCAAAGCTTGGTTATGCTTATTACGTCGGTAATCACTGTTATAGGTGTTTTTATTATGATGTTGTCCATAAACCTAGTCATGACGATTTTTTCGTTGTTAATGATTCCTTTGATAATGATTGTGATGTCTATGGTAATTCGCAAATCACAGCATTTCTTCTCGTTGCAGCAGAAGTACTTGGGAAGAATAAATTCAAAAATTGAGGAGTCTTTTTCAGGACAAAATGTCATAAGAGGATATAATGCCGAAAAGTTTGAGCAGCTTGACTTTAACAAAACAAATAATAAGCTATATAATTCTGCATGGAAGTCACAATTCCTATCTAGTGTAATGATGCCGGTAATGGTTTTTATAGGAAACCTAGGTTATGTAATGATAGCTATAATGGGTGGATATATGACTATATCTGGAAAGATTGCTGTTGGTGATATACAAGCATTTATCCAATATATGAGATCCTTTACTCAACCATTAAACCAAATCGCTCAGATAATGAATATGTTTCAGTCGACAGTGGCTGCTGCAGAGAGAGTGTTTGAATTTTTAGATCAAAAGGAGCTGGATTTTTCAAGTACGGATACAATAGACGAAGATAAGTTTGAGGGTCATATTGAATTTAGCCATGTTGATTTTGGGTATGATAAGAATAAGATGATAATAAGAGATTTCAATTTGGATGTAAAGCCTGGGCAAAAAATTGCAATTGTAGGTCCAACTGGAGCCGGAAAGACAACTTTGGTGAAATTGTTGATGAGATTTTACGATATCAATTCTGGAAATATCTATCTTGATGGGAAAGACATATATTCAATAGATATAGAAAGCTATAGAAAGAATTTTGCCATGGTACTTCAAGATACATGGTTGTTTAGTGGAACGATAATGGAAAATCTGAAGTATGGAAACTTGTCTGCTAATGATGAGGATGTGTATAGAGCTGCAAAAGCGGCGTATGCTGACAGATTTATACTGACTCAGAAAAACGGATATGACACTGTATTATCAGAAGATACAAAAAACATATCTCAGGGTCAAAAGCAGTTATTGACAATTGCGAGGGCAATTCTTTCAAATCCTAAAATACTGATTTTGGATGAAGCCACTAGCTCAGTTGATACTAGAACAGAACAGATGATACAAAGGGCAATGGATAATCTGGTTAAGAATAGGACAAGCTTTATTATCGCCCATAGACTATCGACCATTAAGAATGCAGATTTAATATTGGTAATAAAGGATGGTAATATAGTCGAGTCTGGAACTCATGAAGAATTGATGGAAATGGGGAACTATTACAGGTCACTGTATAATTCTCAGTATGAAAATTTGGAGGAAATTAATTGATGAAGATAGATTGGAATAAAAAATATACAACCATCGCAATATACTCTCTTTTGGTAATATGCACAAGTATTTCGTTTTACTTGGCTGTTGTACAGTTTACAAAACTAAGCGAGTTGTTAAATTCTTTTTTTACAATATTAAAGCCTTTTATAATAGGTTTTTCAATGGCATATTTGCTTAATTTTGTTCAGAGCTTCTTTGAAAGAAATATTTCTAGAATTTCGAACGGAAAGATGAAACTAAAGGTGGTTAGATTTTTATCACTATTGGTGACGTATATTACAGTTTCTATAGTTATAGTTTTATTTTTCAAATTTGTCCTTCCACAAATTGCAGAGAGCATATCGATTTTGATTAGAGATTTTCCGATGATTGTCAATAATTTATACCATCAGATTGACAAATTTATCAGCAATGTTGATATTTCGCCTTCTGCCAGAGATGCAATAAACACTCAGGTCAATATTATTGGTAAGAAATCAATCGACTTTGCAACAAATTTCATGCCGTACTTTGCAAACTTTTTTGTGAATATTGTTAAGGGTGTATGGAATTTAGTTCTTGGATTGATCATTTCGATTTATATATTGGCAGATAAAGAGGGCTTCTATTGTCTTTGTAAGAAGTTTTTGTCTGCGATGCTTACGGATGAAAGAACTGATAGAATTTTGTATATTGTAAGGCTATCCAATGATATTCTCGGAAAATTTATCGTTGGGAAGATTATAGATTCTGCCATAATTGCTTTTATTACATTTATGGCATTATCAATAACAAATATGCCTTATAAGATACTTTTGACCTTTATAATTGGTGTAACAAATGTGATTCCGTTTTTTGGACCTTTCATCGGTGCTGTTCCATCGATATTTATCGTTTTATTTGTAGATCCTGTAAAGGCTCTTTGGTTATCGATTATCATACTGATAATTCAACAGTTAGATGGAAATGTAATAGGTCCGAAGATTCTAGGTGGCTCAATAGGGATATCATCGTTTTGGATATTGTTCTCACTATTGCTTGCTGGAAAATTTTTTGGAATTGTGGGAATGGTGCTGGGAGTTCCAGTATTTGCGATTATTCACACAATAGTAGGAGAAAATGTCAATGACAGGTTGATAAAAAAGGGTCTGCCAACGGATAAGAGAGAATACGAGAATAGATAGTGTGTATTGGAGGGAAAGATATGGAAAAAATAGCATTGGCAGGTGGATGCTTCTGGTGTATGGTAAAGCCTTATTCTTCATATGAGGGTATAGAAGAGGTTATCAGTGGTTATACTGGTGGTTCTACAGAAAATCCAACTTATAATGAGGTTTGCTCCGGAGAAACTGGACATTACGAAGCAGTCGAGATTCTATTTGATAGTAGTAAGATTAAGTTGGAAGAAATATTGGATATTTTTTGGAAACAGATTGATCCGTTTGATGATGGTGGTCAATTTGTAGATAGGGGGAGACAATATTCTTCTGCAATATTTTACACATCTGACGAGCAAAGAGAAATAGTAGAAAAATCAAAAATGGGAATAGAAGAAAATTATGGAAACGGGAAAAAAGTCCATACGGAAATACTTCCGTTAAAGAAATTCTATCCTGCAGAGGATTACCATCAAAAATATTATGAGAAAAATAAAAATCACTACAACACTTACTACAAGAATAGTGGAAGGTACAATTTTGTAAAATATTTTTGGGATAGGAATAACAAAGATAGAAACATTCTTAAGGAAAAACTGACTGATTTGCAATTCGAAGTTACTCAAAACGATATGACAGAAATACCTTTTGAAAATGAGTATTTTGATAAATTTGAAAAAGGTATTTATGTTGATATTGTTGATGGAACGCCACTATTCAGTTCTACTGATAAATTTGATTCGGGATGTGGTTGGCCAGCTTTTTCAAAACCAATTCTTGATACGTCAGTAATGGAGAGAACAGACTTTTCACATGGCATGGAAAGAGTAGAGATAAGGAGTATGTCAGCAAATAGCCATTTGGGGCATGTGTTTGATGACGGACCAACAGGACTGAGATACTGTATTAATTCAGCCTCTCTAAAATTTATTCCTGTTGAGAAAATGGATGAGCTTGGCTATTCCGAATACAAAAAATTTGTTGAGTAAATCAAATAATCTGTAATATATAGAAAAAGAGAAAAGAAATGGAAAGAGCATATTATGGAAAAATTGTACTATAGAAAAAGATATTTAGATTCATTGGAAACGACTGTCAAAGAAATAGTACCTTTGAATGGTCAGATTGGGTTGAGGCTTGAAGAAGATATTGTTTTTCCCGGTGGTGGAGGACAAGCGGCTGATATAGCGAGCATTACTGGAAATTCTAATAAAATTTTCGATATACTTTCGGTAAAGGAAGACGAGTTAAGCGGAAATTTACATTATGTAGATGATTCTTCAGGTTTTAATGTTGGAGACAGAGTGAATGTAAATATCGATTGGAAGCATAGAGAGGATAATATGCACCAGCATTCAGGACAGCATATATTATCTGGGTGTTTTTATAAACTTTTTGGTAGAAATACTACTGGACTACATATTGGACAATCAGTTTCACAGCTTGACATAGAAGGGCTATTTGACGATGAAATGGTAGCAGAAATCGAACTATATGCAAATGAAATAATCCAACAGTCCATTGAAGTAGAAAATTATATATCAGAGGACGATAATATTGTAACTAGAAGGAAGTTACCAGATACAGACAACGGAATCAGAATTCTTAAGATAGGAGATCTGGATATCAACGCTTGCTGTGGTATTCATGTTTATAATACAAGAGATCTAAAGCTCATAAAAATAGTGAGGTATTATAAAAACAGAAACGGAACTAGATTTGAGTATTTGGTTGGTAAAAGAGCCATTGATTTTGTATTGAAAAGAGAGTTTGTATTTGAAAAAATACTGAATCTTTATAGTTGTAATGAAGATACGATAATCAATGCTCTGATGAACGAAAGAATAAAAAAGGATGAGTTTGCATTGGAAAAGAAATACCTAGAAAACAAGCTACTGCCAACTATTTCAAATGAGCTTATAGGTAGTGGTGAAACTATTTTCGGTGAAATAACGTTGATATCAAAGGTTTTTTCGAATGATAAAAAGTGGTTTATTGAAGATTTAGCAAAATATATTACCGAAAATAATAGAGCGATTGTTTTGATTGCGAATAAAAAAGAGAAAAATATGGAAATACTACTACAGTGTTCAAAATCTATATTCGATGAACATCCGATGATAAACATGGGACAACTTTGGAAGGAAAACTCTCATATAGTTAGAGCCAAGGGCGGTGGTTCACGGTTTTTGGCTCAGGGAGTTTGCGAAAAAACTGAGGAGATTTCAGTATTTTTTGCGAATATAGAAAACAGTATAAAAAATGAAAAATAAGAAAAGGAGTGTTTTATGACAAAGACTGGATTAATTATTCTTGGCATTTTACTAGTGTTCTTCCTGTACTGTTGTATATCTAATACACTGGCTAAAAACTATGTCGTAAGGAATGTTGTCGGAATATACGTTTTAATTCTAGGAATTCTTTCCGTTATTAGATCGGCTTCTGGTGTAATTCATGGTTTTTATTTGGGGATTGTTGCGATTATACTATCATTCCTGTCATTGATAGTTTTCAAAAAAGACTATAATAAATGCAGAATTATCAATATTATTGCCTTGATAATATCTTCAATTGGAACATATTTTGCATACATTAGATAAAATATGTATTATTGAGTTCCTGTGCGCTAGAGTGCATTCAGGAACTCAATGTTTGGCTTCATATATCAGTTTTTATTTAAGACTGCATCAGTCTATATTATATTTAATTAAGACTATATTTAAATCTATATTATCTATACAATCTATATTATCCTATTTAAGGTTATATAAAATATGCTACAGGCTGAGTCAAATTAGACCTAACACTGTAGCAAAAAACTTATATTCCATTATTTTATCAGGTTGTATCCATTTATAATCAAAGACGTCAATTTATCTGATACAATCGTCGCGTCAAAAAATATCTTGTCACTATCATTGGGATATGTGAAGTACCCATCAGCAAACACATACTTGTCGTTTTTGTGAAGAGAAGAGGTTACGACTTCAATATCACCATCGCTAGAAATCAGATTCTTTAATCTGGTTTCGATAATTGACTCATACTTTACAGTATCTTCGGTATCTAGGTTCTTTGATTGATACTCAAACCTAGATGGTATATTGCTTTTTTTAACAATACCAAAATTATTAGTGAATTTCGCTAGTACAAGTACTGCAAAGACAAGTATTATGCCAGCGTAAATCAGCTTTACCCAAAGAGGTGATTTGTCAGAACTAAAAAATCTCATCTTTTTTTTGGTTTGTTGATTTATCTGCTCTCTCATTTTATTTATGTCATACTGTATTACACGATTGTCGTTGACAACATTTTTATGTGAAGAAGCTTGAGACTGTCTATTGTTTATTGTTTTTTTTCTTTCGGCAAAATTAATGGTTTTTCCAGAATTCTTTTTCGAATTATCACTCATGCAAGTCAACTCCTTTACAATAAAAATGAAGGGTATGTAGTACCCAAATTAACACTTACATTATATTAAATTTAAAGAAAATAGTCAATAAAATACTCGATAATAGTCGATAATATTTTTTATAAAGAGTGAAATTAAATCATATAAAATAATTAAATTTTGAGTTTTATTAATTAAATGATTCTATAGAAACAATTGTGTAAATATGATAAAATATTATAGTAATATGAAATCTACTGAAGCAGGAGGGGTAAATGTGATATTTATTGGTAATAGATATGAGATAACAGATAAGCCAATTTACATAGAAGAAAACAAACTCTACAATGCATATGATTCTGAAAAAAATGTGGATGTAAAGATAAAAATAATTGAAAATAATAGATATATAAGTTTAGATTTTATTCCCAATTTGATAGATGAGAGTGTTGTTGTTAGCGAATTAAAATGTCCGTATATTTTGAAGATAATCGATGTTGGAGTGCATAGAACTGTCGACAATCTTTTATATTACATAGTATATGAAAATTTCAACGGAGTTTCACTAGCTACCCTTAATAAGGGAGCATATCTGCATTTAGAAGCGTTGATTAGGATTTCAACTCAGGTTGTTAAGGCATTGCAGGCATATAGCTCATTGGGAAAAAATCACGGTTCTTTGAAGCCTAATGATATACTAGTTGATGATAAATACAATATAAAAATAGCTGACTTTGGTATAACAGAGGCAAATAGGGGGACAAATATAAGATGCTCCGATAACCTGAAATATCTTTCGCCATCCCAACTTAGTATTGATTTTACTGATATAAAGAGTGATCTTTACTGTTTGGGGCTAATATTATATGAATCTACGTTTAAAAAGTTCCCTTTTAATCAGGCAAATACTGAAAAACAGCTGATGAGAGCTATTGATAAAGGTGTAATCTGGTCAAAGATTAATTTGAGTGGACAAAACAGAGATTTTATTGAAATAATAAAGAAATTGCTAGAGAGAAACGATAATCTTTGCTATAAAAATTATAATGAGGTAATTCTCAGTTTGAGCCATTTTATGTATAAGAGTCAAGAGGAGTTGGAAAACGCCGATATATCTGAGCCTGATTTGGAAGCTGTGTTACATAAGACAGGAAGAATTAGTCCAGAAGAAATGTACAAGACTAGCAAAATCAGTCTGACGGATATTGAGAAGGCACTTGAAAAATCAAGTAATGGAAATAACCAATTAGAAAAGAAAAAAATTAGCAAAAGAGATCATGAAAGGATTAGTAATAAAAAACAAAATCAGAAGAAGAAAAAGAAAAACAGTGTGCTAAAAAAATTGGCAGTTGTGATTATTGTTCTTCTAATAATAGGAAGTATGTTGTATTCATTCCTTATTTAAATTCATTTTGTTTTTTGTCTTGACAATAATTTGCTTAAATGATAAAATGATAAAGGTTATTTAAAAAATATAAAATAAACACAGCAACGGGATTCTTAAAAGGTGCCGATGGTTTTTTAGGAAGTTGAGCGTGCTGGATGTAGAAACTAAGGAGGAAAAATAATGTCAGTAATTTCAATGAAACAATTACTAGAAGCTGGTGTTCATTTCGGTCATCAGACTAGAAGATGGAACCCAAAAATGGCGAGATTTATATTCACAGAAAGAAACGGAATATACATCATCGACTTACAGAAGACAGTTAAGAAAATTGATGAAGCTTACAAATTCATGCAGGAAGTTGCAGAAACAGGAAAGCCAATTCTTTTCGTAGGAACAAAGAAACAAGCTCAAGAGGCTATCAAGGATGAGGCTATTAGATGTGGAATGTTCTATGTAAATGAAAGATGGTTGGGTGGTATGTTGACAAACCACAAGACTATCAAAACTAGAATCCAGAAGCTTAGAGAGCTAGAAGCTATGGAAGAAGATGGAACATTTGATGTTCTTCCTAAGAAGGAAGTTATAAAATTGAGAGCTGAAAAGGAAAAGCTAGAAAAATTCCTAGGTGGTATTAAGGATATGCCTGAGTTACCTGCAGCAATTTTTGTAGTTGATCCAAGAAAAGAAAATATAGCTATACAGGAAGCTCACAGATTAGGAATACCTGTAATAGGAACAGTTGATACAAACTGTGATCCTGATGATTTGGATTTCCCAATACCAGCAAATGATGATGCTATAAGAGCTGTAAAATTAATAACTGCTGCAATGGCAAATGCTGTAATCGAAGCTAGACAAGGTGTTGACGATGTGGCTGATGAAGTGTCTGAAGTAGAAGAGGTTGAAGAAGTTGAATCAACAGAGGAAGCTTCAGAAGTAGAGTAGTTAATACATTATTGAGAACGCTTATGGTAAGGGCTTTGCCCTTACCATTTTATAAATAATAAAAACTAATTAAAAATTATTTTATGGGAGGATTTTACGATGGCTATTACTGCACAGATGGTAAAAGAATTAAGAGAATCAACAGGCGCAGGTATGATGGACTGCAAAAAGGCTCTTACAGAAGCTGATGGAGATATGGAAAGAGCAATAGACATTTTGAGAGAAAAGGGATTATCTAAGGCTGCAAAGAAGGCTGATAGAATCGCTGCAGAAGGTCTAGTTACAATTAAATTAAATGCAGATAATACTGTTGCTGCAATTACTGAAGTTAACTCTGAAACTGACTTCGTTGCGAAGAACGAAGATTTTAAAGTTTTCGTTAACGATGTTACAGAAATGGTTTTGGATGCTGATTTTGCAGATGTTGCTACATTACTTGCTGCACAGCATAAAGAAGGAAAAGCACTACAGGATGTATTGAATGATAGAATCGCTACTATTGGTGAAAAGCTTGATGTAAGAAGATTTGAAAAAGTCTCAACTAATGGTGTTATCTCAGGTTATATTCACGGTGGTGGAAAGATTGGTGTTCTTGTTGTATTAGACACTGATTCTAAGGATGAACAGGTTTCAAAATTAGGAAAAGATATTGCTATGCAGGTTGCTGCAATGAATCCAAAATATATATCAAGAGATGATGTAGATCAAGAATACATTGCTCATGAAAAGGAAGTATTGACTCAGCAGGCATTGAACGAAGGAAAACCAGCTGAAATCGTTGAAAAGATGGTTGTTGGTAGATTGAATAAAGAACTAAAAGAAGTTTGTTTAATGGATCAGGTATACGTAAAGGATTCAGAACTTACTATCTCTAAATTGGTTGCTTCTGTAGAAAAGTCAGTTGGAAGCTCTATCAAAGTATCTAAGGTTGTTAGATATGAAGTTGGAGAAGGCATGGAAAAAAGAGAAGAAAACTTTGCTGACGAAGTTGCAAAGCAATTGAAGTAATTTTAAATTTAAGAGAACACTTTTGTGTTCTCTTTTTTAAAAAACAAATGTAATTAAGGAGATACAAAATGGCTGAACCGGTATACAAAAGGGTATTATTAAAAATAAGTGGAGAAGCACTATCTGGTGGAACTGGATTTGGAATAAATAATGAAGTTCTTAGAGAGATTTCACAAGGTATAAAGGAATTAAATGATGTGGGCGTAGAAATCGCCGTTGTTGTAGGTGGAGGTAATTTCTGGAGAGGAAGAACTAGTAAGGGAATGGATAGAACAACTGCTGATTATATTGGTATGTTGGCGACAGTTATGAATGCTATGGCACTACAGGATTCTCTAGAAGATATAGGAGTACCTACAAGAGTTCAAACTGGAATAGAGATGCGTCAAGTTGCTGAACCATATATTAGAAGAAGAGCGGTAAGACATTTAGAGAAAAAACGTGTGGTTATTTTTGGTGCTGGTACTGGTAATCCATATTTTTCAACTGATACTGCTGCAGCATTGAGAGCAGCGGAAATGGAGGCCGATGTAATTTTATTGGCGAAAAATGTTGATGCTGTTTATGATAAGGATCCAAAAATTCATCCAGATGCAAAGAAATTCGTTAATCTTTCTTATATGGAGGTTATCAATAGAGAGTTAAAGGTTATGGATTCAACTGCGACTTCACTTTGTATGGATAACAAGATAACAATAAAGGTTTTCGAATTATCAACAGAAAACATCATCAAAGTCGTATATGGAGAAGATATTGGTACGACTGTTGAATAAATTAATTCTTGAATAAAAATTATATGATGGTGTAAACTATATAATAGTTGATCTTATAAACAATAATTTTTTTAAAAATCAGTAATGTTTTTATGGAGGAAATATTATGAAGTTAGATGTACATGTACAGCTTGAAGAGCAAATGGAAAAAACAATTGAAGCTCTAAAATTTGAATTTGGAACGATTAGAGCTGGTAGAGCAAATCAGTCTATGCTAGATAAGGTTAGAGTAGATTACTATGGAACACCTACTCCTGTTAATCAAATGGCGGCTATTGCAGTATCAGAAGGTAGAATTTTGACAATAACACCTTGGGATAAATCTAGTATTCATGCAATAGAAAAAGCAATTTCTGAATCCGATATCGGTATAGCACCAACAAATGACGGTTCAGTTATAAGACTAGTAGTTCCACAGCTTACAGAAGAAAGAAGAAAAGAGCTTGCAAAGAAGGCTTCCAAGGCTTCTGAAGCTTTTAAAGTGAGAATAAGAAACGAAAGAAGAGATGCCAACGACAAGATCAAAAAACTAGAAAAATCTAGTGAGCTTACTGAGGATGATGCTAAAAAAGCAACTGAAGAAGTTCAGAAAATGACTGATAAGTATGTAAAATTAATTGATCAGTTGACAGATGAAAAAGAAAAGGATATTATGGCTGTATAATAGAATAGAATAGAATAAAATTCAATCCTACCATGGTAAAATCACTGTGGTGGGATTTTTTATTTGTTGTATATTATTTTATTTTTATCTATCCATAGGGGATGAATATGGGGTATAATATAGTTATACACTTTTTAATATTGAAAGTGATTTGAAACGATAATGGAAAGGACGTACTTTTGTACATTTAGCTATGAAACAGAATTATTATGATATTGATATAGAAAAAATTCCAAATCACATTGCTATTATTATGGATGGAAATGGGAGATGGGCAAAATCAAAGTTTATGCCGAGAACATATGGACATAAAGTCGGAGTTGAAACGATAAGAAAAATAGTAAAAGAATGTTCACGCTTGGGAGTAAAGTATCTGACGTTATATGCATTTTCTACTGAAAACTGGAAAAGACCTCAAGAGGAAGTATCAGCTTTAATGGGACTTTTGGTTACCTATTTAAAAAATGAATTGGATGAATTGCATAAAAACAATGTGAAGATACTGACTATTGGGGATATTTCCAAATTACCAGATGTATGTGTTGATGAATTGGAAAAATCAATTGAAAAAACAAAAAATAATACGGGAGTTACACTAAGTCTTGCACTTAACTATGGTTCGAGGGATGATATAAAAAAAGCAGTCAGAGAGATTTCTAAGGATGTTTCTGATGGTAAAATCAGTGTTGAGGATATCGATGACGAGATGATTTCCAAGCACTTATATACAAAAAATATAATTGACCCTGACTTGGTTATTAGGACGAGTGGTGAACAGAGATTGAGTAATTTCTTATTGTGGGAGATTGCATATTCGGAGTTTTATTTCACAGATATTCACTGGCCGGATTTTGATGAGGAGAACTTACAAAAGGCTATTTATTCGTACCAGAAAAGGGATAGACGATTCGGGGCAGTAAAATAGGAGGAAGCTTATGAAACAAAGGTTAGTATCAGCAATGTTTTTGTTACCTTTATTGATATTATTGGTTATTAAAGGTATACCACTATATATTGGTGGAGTGATTTTGATGTGTATTGCATTACACGAATTCTATTGTGCTTTCGAAAATCTGGATATTCACCCTGTAAAGGAATTGGGATATATCTATTCTGTAATATTGCTCTTCGGAAATATATATCAATGGAGGAGTGAAACTTTTTCACTATTACTTTTCGTCGTATTTATGGTTGGAATGATCTATATTCTTACGCAAAAAAGAAATGTATTGGAAATTTCAATTACTTTTTCAGGGATAATGTATATATGTTATTGTTTTAATTATATTATTAATACGATTGACTATATTGATGGTGGAAATATTTATGTTTGGTTGATTTTTATTATTGCATTTATTACGGATACTGGAGCTTATTTTGTAGGAAAAAATTTTGGGAAAAAGAAACTGATTCCTAATATTAGTCCCAATAAAACTGTTGAAGGTAGCTTAGGTGGGATTGTATGCTGTGTGCTTTTTAGTTTGATATTTGCATTAATTTTTAAGCTGGATATAGGCAAGGTACTTGTTCTCTCTGTTTTCGGATCCGTTTTTGGTCAAATAGGTGATTTGCTGGCATCTTCAATAAAAAGATATGTTGGGATAAAGGACTTTGGAAAATTGATACCAGGTCATGGAGGTGTATTAGACAGATTTGATAGCGTTCTTTTAGTTGCGCCATATGTGTATTTGGTTTTGCTATATTTCCAACATAAGCTATAATTGGATTGTTAATTTGGAGGAGGTATCTATGAAAGTTTTTAAGATGATTTCTCTCATATCGATGGTTTCGATAATTTCTATTTCTGTATTATCTGGTTGTTCTGAAAAGAATAGCTTGAATTCAAAAAAAGAAAATGACAAATCATCAATTTCAAAAAATGTAGAGACAGATGTAAATACAGACTTATTAAATAAATCTGGTATGGATATTGAATCGAGATATCTGTTGCCAACTGGATATAAGAGAGTGGAGGCTAATAGTGATTCTTTCGCCTATTTTCTGAGACATGAGAAGCTAAAGCCATATGGAGAAAAATCTGACTATTATAATGGTGCTAAAAAACCAAATCAAGGTGTTTATGATTCCGTATTTGATGTAGATTTGGAAGGCAAGAATTTGCTACACTGTGCAGATGCATGTTACAAATTTATTGGAGATTATCTATATAAAAAGGGAGATTATTCTAAGATGAGATTTAAATTTGTTTCAGGTGGTGTTGCCGATTTTGGGAAATACACTAGAGGATATAGAGTAGATCCGGAAACTGGAGAGTATTTCCTAATGGCAGAGCCTTCAACAAATGAAAGCGTATATAAGAAGTTTATGACAGTGGTATATGCGTATAGTGGAACTCTTTCTTTGGTGGAAGATACATTTAAGGTGGATATCGATGATATAGAAATAGGCGATATGTTCGTAGTAGGAGGTACTCCGGGAACTAAGAGAGTTGGGCACGCTATTATGGTGGTCGATATGGCAGTAAATGGTAATAAAAAAATAGTTATGTTGGCACAGTCATATATGCCTGCACAACAGACTCAGATATTGATCAACAAAATCAATAAGGACACTTCACCATGGTATAGCATTGATGAAATAAAAGAGAGTGGAATATTAAAAACTCCACAATGGACATTTAAGTTGGATGAGTTAAGACGGTTTAATATTCAATAATTAATGTAATTTATTCTGATGTTCAATAATAAAACTTCATGAAAAGAAAAGCTCGCAATTTCAACCCCTAAAGGTAGTATTGTGAGCTTTTTATATTAGATTATATATTAGATTATATATTAGATTATATATTATCAATTTCCTTTAGAAGTGTACTTACTATTTCTTCCTGAGGAACTCTCTTGATTATTTCACCTTTTTTGAACAATAGGCCAACACCGTTCCCACCAGCAATTCCAATATCGGCTTCTTTTGCTTCTCCTGGTCCATTTACTGCACATCCCATAATTGCAACAGTAATGTCCTTTTCGAGATGTTCTATTTTTTGTTCAATTTCGCCTGCAAAATTAATCAAATCAATTTGACACCTTCCACAGGTAGGGCATGAAACTATTTTTATTTTGTCGTTTAACAGTCCTACACTTCTCAGGATTTCTTTTCCAACACCTATTTCCTCTGTTGGATCGCCTGTCAAAGAAACTCTAATGGTATCACCAATACCATCTACCAAAAGTCCACCTATGCCGATAGAAGACTTTATTGTTCCCTTTTTTATACCACCCGATTCTGTTATTCCCAAATGGAGTGGATAGCTTACTTTTGATGATATTAATCTATACGCTTGAACTGATTTTATTACATCGGAATTTTTTAATGATATTACAATATCATCGAAATCCAAATCCTCCAGTATTTTTATATGTCCTAATGCAGATTGAACCATCGCTTCTGGCGTAGCTGAGCCAAATCTTTCAAGAAGTTCTTTTTCAAGAGAACCTCCATTTACTCCTATTCTAATCGGTATGGATCTTTTTTTACAGCTTTCGACAACCATTTTTACTCTTTCTATATCGCCGATATTTCCAGGATTTATTCTTATTGCGTCAATACCTTGATTTACTGCTTCAAGAGCAAGTCGATAATCAAAGTGAATGTCGGCTACAATTGGAATATTTGTGTTATTTTTTATTTCACCTATATTTTTTGCTGCTGATAAATCGGGTACAGCAATTCTTACAATATCACACCCTGCATCTTCCAGCCTTGCTATTTGGTTGATAGTTGATTTTGAATCCCTTGTATCAGTATTGGTCATAGACTGTACTGTTATTGGGGCGTCACCACCTATAAAAATATCTCCAACTCTTATTTTTTTTGTATGTTTTCTAAGATGATTCATTTTTTACCTTTCTAAATATTAATTTCTAAAGAATAGTCTGACTATGTCCTTATAGGTTATGAATAACATAAATCCCATAAGTGCTATTAGCCCAATTCCATTTATGTAACCTTCAATTTTTGCTGGAACTTTTTTGCCACCTCTTAGACCCTCAAAAATTAGCATAATGATTCTCCAGCCATCAAGTGCAGGTATTGGAAGCAGGTTCATAATTCCAATATTCAAGCTTATCAGTGCCGTCATAAAAACTAGATCCAAAATACCAGTTGTAGCTGCTTTTGAAACCATATTTACGACTCCGACTGGTCCAGAAAGTGAGTCCATTATTTTTCCGGAAAGCTGTCCAGTTACTAATTGACCCAAGAATATCAACATAGTTTTAGAAATTTGATAAGTCGATACAATTGCTTGCTTTGGTGCCTTTAGCAAATCTGTTTTGTATTTTGGGTTGATTCCAATCACATATTTTCCAGCGCTTTTTTCTGGAATTACTGTTGTGGATTTATCTTTACTTCCTCTTTTGTATCGTATAGTCAATTCTTTGCCGTCAGATCCTGAAATTAGCTTGCTAACATCATTAAATGAATCTAAGCTATTGCCATTGATTGAAACCAGCTTATCGCCAGACTGCAATCCTGCTGAATAAGCAGGAGAGTTTTTTTGAACAATGTCTAATGTCGTCGTAGGAAATCCAACAATGGCATAAAATGGTATCAATAGCAAAACACAAAGAATTATATTTGCTAGTGGTCCTGCTACAATGGACAAGAATCTTTCCTTTAAAGTCTTTTTTCCAAATGAGTTTGGATCATCTGATTCTTCATCTTCACCTTCCATTGCGACAAAACCACCAATAGGTAATGCTCTGATTGAGTAAACTGTGCCGTTTTTTTCCTTCTTGAAGAGAGTAGGTCCCATTCCGATCGCAAACTCGTGTATAGTTACACCAGCTCTTTTTGCAAAATAAAAATGACCTAATTCATGTATAAAAATTATTATGCCAAATACTAATATGGCTGCTATTATATTCATTTATTCACCTTCCTTATCATCAATTTGAAAATATAACACTATCATTAATCTTAAATATAAAATTATTTCAAGTAGTCTTCAATAAATCTCCTTGTCCATTCGTCCGTATACAAAATATCCTCCAGTGTTGGATTTTCAATATAATTGTGCTTTCTTATCGCAAGCTCAATGTATTTCGGGATATCATAAAAACCAATTTCATCATTTAAAAATTTTGAAACCAAAACTTCATTTGCTGCATTTAGTACAGTACAATCAGTACCTCCATTTTCAAGTGCATCATAAGCTAATTTTAAGCACGGGAAAACATCTAAATCAGGTTTTTCAAAAGAAAGATTTGCAATTGAAAAAAGATCAAGTTTTTCGAAATTCGATGGTATTCTGCTTGGATATGTTAGTGCGTATTGGATTGGGACTCTCATATCAGGACATCCCAATTGGGCGATGATTGAAGAATCCTCAAATTGAACCATCGAATGGACTATGCTCTGTGGATGAACATGAACCACAATATCACTTGGTGACACGTCAAATAACCATCTCGCTTCAATTACCTCCAAGCCCTTGTTCATAAGGGTAGAGGAGTCTATAGTTATTTTTTGACCCATTGTCCAGTTGGGATGCTTTAATGCATCGTTTTTTGTTACGTTTTCAAGCTCTGACTTCGTTTTTCCTCTGAAAGGACCACCTGATGCTGTTAGCAGGATTTTGTCTATCCTATTGTCCCTTTCGCCAGTAATACACTGAAAAATTGCACTATGCTCGCTATCAACTGGAATGATTTTTGCATTGTGTTTTTTAGCCTCTTCCATAACAATTTTTCCAGCAGTTACAAGCGTTTCCTTGTTGGCTAGAGCAATTGTAGTTGATTTTTTTATGGCTTCAAGAGTTGGTTTTAAACCAATCATACCAACGACTGCTGTAACAAGGATATCAATTGTTTTTGAGGAAGCAATATTTATCAATCCATCCATTCCATAGTATACCTCTAGGTTATCATATACAGAACGATAAACATCATTTTTGCGTTTTGATTCTAAAATGCTTAAAAAGTATTCATATTTATATCTGTCAAAGATTGCAACCTTTTTAGGTTTAAATTCTTCTATCTGTTCTACTAACAAATCTACATTTTTATTCGTTGTGATACCTTCTATCGAAAATAGGTCGCTATGTTCTCTAACGATATCAAGTGTTTGAGTACCTATTGATCCGGTCGAACCTAATATTGAAATTTTCATCTATTCACTTCCAATTCATATTTTTCTTATTTTAAAAATAATTATACTTTCAATACCTAAATTGTAGCTTAAAGAGAAAAAATAGACATGAATAAAAAAATTAAAAAATTTTGAGGTTTTCGATTATGTTTTTGTGGAAAAGGTGAAGGATTTGGTATAAGCTTGCGAAAAAAAATTAATTGATTCAACCTATATTGATATTTGAATAAACACACAATGCAAAGAAAAATATCAATATGCCAATACAAATTTACTCAATAGATAAATAATATGGCGAAATATATCAAAATAATAAATAATATATATCTAAATAATAAATAAAAGTATATCAAAATGATAAATAAAGTAAATATTAAGTGTTGACATTGGATTTTTATCGTTGTATATTATTGACAAACGAAAGATGTTTTAAAAAGAGTATGAGGTGATACAGATGTTTGAAATAAAGGAAAATTCAAGACGAAAAGATAATGCAGATTTTACCGAAAGTAGGGTAATGGACAGCAGAAAAAGCATAGATAGATTTATAAACATTTCACCACAAAATTATATAAAAGCACTTGAAAATTCAATGCCAAAAAAATCTATGATTCCGATTGTATTGATCAGTATTATGGATAGAGATAACAGGATTAATATGACATTAGATGAACTGTCAGAACTTCTTCAATATCCAAAGACAGGTTTGTCGGTAATCTTCGGGGAGTATAAAAGAAGAGATTTTTTGCGAAAAATAAGGAATGGTGTATATATGATAAATCCATTAATTTCATATAAGGGATCAAAATATGAGAGAGATAAGCTGGTGTATAGTTATAATCAAATAAAGAATGGGAATGGTGGTTTGAAATGAACTTGAGTATTGATAGAGAAGTTATGAGATGGTTTGACTCTTTATTTCAAAGTCAAAATGACGTGATTAGCATAAATAATTTTATATGCAAATTGGATGATTACGATAAAAGTATGATTGGCGGAAAAGTAATATCATTGGGTAAGTACTCTACAAACTATTGGAAGCTGGAGTTTAACATATCTGATTCATATTTACTGAGATTGAAAAAAAATATTCACCCATTATTTAATGAGTATATTTATGAGGAGCTTACACTTTATAATGACGATAATATGTTTACGACAATAAATAGATTTGTGATTAGAGTTTTTAATATTGTAGCAGATTATGAATATGATGTCAGAGAAGGTGCTTATTATATCAACTATAATAGGTATTTTGTAGATATATGCAGGGGGATTAGTCATGGCGATGTGATAAAACTAGATTATGATGTTTTGATGCTTGTAAACAGTGATAACAATATAGTTTTTTTTAATGATGAAAATACAATCAAATTAAATCTAAGATTTGACACCGAAATGGGCGAGGATATACTCGACAGCTTGTTAGATCTTAGAAAATCGATAATAACAAGTAAGATTTATTAGGAAGGATGTGGAAGATTATGAACGCAGAAAAAATGACATTAAGAGTACAAAATGCACTAAACGACGCTTTTTCGGAAGCCGTTAAAAATAATAATCAGCAAGTAGATTCAATTCATTTGGTATATTCTTTGATTAATCAAGAGGATGGTCTTATTTCGAGTATTCTTGAAAAAATGAATATCAAAACAGAATCAATTCTTGGAGCCTTAAAAAATGAGCTAAATAAGCTCCCTAGAGTAACTGGAGAAGGTGTAAATTCTCAGGGAATAACAGCTACTAGAAAAATTAATGATATTTTGGTAAGGGCAGAGAGTATATCCGTTGATTTTAATGATTCATACATAAGTGTTGAACACCTAATGCTTGCGATATTCGATGTGGAAAAAAATACAAATATATCGAAAATATTTGCTCAATACAATCTAGATAAAACTAAATTTTTGGAAGTATTAAGAGAGGTGAGAGGTAATCAGAGAGTAGACACTCAGGATCCCGAGGGTACTTATGATGCATTATCAAAGTATGGGATTGATCTTGTGAAATTGGCTCGTGATAATAAGTTGGATCCAGTTATTGGTAGAGATGAAGAGATAAGAAGAACGATAAGAATACTATCAAGAAGAACTAAAAACAATCCTGTTCTTATCGGTGAGCCAGGTGTTGGTAAGACAGCTATAGTTGAGGGTTTGGCTCAACGAATTGTAAAGGGAGATGTTCCTGAGGGTCTGAAAAATAAGACAATTTACTCACTTGATATGGGAGCATTGATTGCTGGTGCAAAGTATAGAGGTGAGTTCGAGGAAAGACTTAAAGCAGTGTTGAAGGAAGTTACAAGCTCAGATGGCAAAATAATTCTTTTTATTGATGAAATACATAATATAGTTGGTGCTGGTAAGACAGAAGGCTCTATGGATGCAGGTAATCTAATAAAGCCTATTCTTGCAAGAGGTGAACTAAACTGTATAGGTGCTACGACATTTGATGAATATAGAAAGTATATAGAGAAAGATAAGGCGCTTGAAAGAAGATTTCAGCCAGTAATTGTCGATGAACCTTCAGTTGAAGATACGATTTCAATTCTTAGAGGATTAAAGGAGAGATTTGAAATTCATCATGGTATAAAGATACATGATAATGCAATAGTTGCTGCTGCGAAGCTTTCTGATAGATATATTCAAGATAGGTTTTTGCCGGATAAGGCCATTGATCTGATTGACGAAGCTGGTGCAATGATCAGGAGTGAGATTGATTCACTTCCTACTGAGCTAGATGATGTCAGAAGAAAAATGTTTACACTTGAAACAGAAAGGGAAGCTCTGTTGAAGGAAGATGATGAAAAGTCAAAAAATAGGCTGTTAGAGCTTGAGAGCGAGCTTGCTAATTTAAGAGAAGAAAATGATTCATTGACATCTAGATATGAGGTGGAAAAGAGTAAAATAATGGATTTGAAATCTTTAAAGCAGAAATTAGATGATGCAAGGTCTAAGGTTGAAAGATATGAAAGAGAATATGACTTCAATAAAGCTGCAGAAGTAAAATATGGAGAGATACCAAATCTAGAGGCGCAAATTCGAAAACACGAAGAGGAATACTCTAGGCAAGCAGAAAACATACTACTGAAGGAGGATGTTACTGAGGATGAAATAGCAGAGATAATTTCAAAATGGACTGGAATACCAATCACAAAGCTGGTGGAGTCTGAGAAAGAAAAGCTAATAAATCTAGAGTCAATTCTTCACAGGAGAGTAGTTGGGCAGGACGAGGCTGTTAAAGCTGTTTCGGATGCTATTATAAGATCTCGTGCTGGATTGAGTGACCCAAAGAAGCCAGTTGGTTCATTTATTTTCTTAGGTCCTACAGGTGTAGGAAAAACTGAGCTGGCAAAAACTTTGGCTAGAGAATTATTCGACAGCGAGGATGCGATAGTAAGGATAGATATGTCTGAATATATGGAAAAGCATAGTGTATCAAGGTTGGTTGGACCGCCTCCAGGTTATGTTGGATATGAAGAAGGTGGGCAGTTGACTGAAGCAGTTAGGAGAAAGCCATATTCGGTAATCCTTTTCGATGAAATAGAAAAAGCACATGATGATGTTTTTAATATATTCCTACAAATTTTGGACGATGGTAGATTAACAGATAACAAAGGTAAAACAGTTGACTTCAAGAATACTCTGATAATTATGACATCAAATATCGGTAGTCATCTGCTTTTGGAGCAACAAAGAAACGAAAATGATGCCATAGATGTTAATGAAGCGGTTTTAAACATAATGAGATCAAGATTTAAGCCTGAGTTTCTAAATAGAGTCGACGACATAATAATGTTTAAACCTTTGGAAAAGGAAGAGATAAAGAACATTATTGACATATTCCTTGATGATTTGAGAAATAGATTGGCAGATAGGGATATTGAGTTGAATATTACTGATGGTGCAAAAGATTATATTGTCGAAGTTGGTTATGACCCTGTATATGGTGCAAGACCACTAAAAAGATACATAAATAATAGTATCGAAACGCAAATAGCAAAAAAAATAGTATTGGGATATTTTGAAAATGGAGATGCTATTTTAATAGACAACCATGATGGAGAATTAATTATTAACAAGAAATGCAAATAAAAATAAGATTATTGCTCTAAATCTTTACAATTTGATTAATAATTTAAAAAATAGAGGTATTTTAGTAACAAAACTATTATATCTCTATTTTATTGTTTTTTGAAAATGGTTTTTCAAAAAAACACCGAAAATAAGAAATAATAAAACGTTTTCTTAATTTGTTGCAGTTTTATTAACAAATTGCGAAACTAATAAAATTAGGAATATAAAGAATTGTTTGACATTACAGATAATTAAATGTATACTAAAAGAGAAATAATTAATTATTTAATTTAAGAGGAGGAAAAATAATGAAGGTTAAATTTAAAGACTCATTAGTAATCGGTTTTGCGTTATTCGCAATGTTCTTCGGAGCAGGTAACTTGATCTTCCCACCATTACTTGGTGTAGTTTCAGGTACTAAGTGGTTTACATCGTTTGCTGCATTCCTATTTGCTGATGGTGGTTTGGCATTGCTTGGTGTTATTGCTCTTACTAGAACTGATGGTGACATGGAAGCATTATTTACAAGAGCGGGGAGATTTATCGGTGTCCTAATCGGTAGTTTAATGATTTTATGTATCGGACCATTCCTTGCAATTCCGAGAACTGCAGCTACTACTTACGAAATAGGTATTAAGCCTACAATAGGAACAGGTTTAAGCCCAATCATTTTTGCAATTATATTCTTCGCTATAGTACTAGTTCTTACAATAAAGCCATCAAAGGTTGTTGATATAGTTGGTGCATTTCTGACTCCTGCACTTTTGATATGTTTGGCTGTATTGATTATTAAGGGTGTTGTAAGTCCTCTTGGACAGCCTTTGGAAAGAACTTTGGTTGATAATTTGGCTGTTAATGGTATCAATGAAGGATATCAGACAATGGATGCCATGGCTTCATGTATATTTGCTGGAATCGTAATAAGCTCTATTAGACAAAAAGGATATACAGAAAGAAAAGTAATGGTTAAGGCTACAATAGTTGCAGGTATAGTTGCTGTTATAGGTATGGCATTTGTATACGGTGGATTGACTTACCTTGGAGCAACAGTATCTCCTATATATGACAATACTGTGGAAAGAACAGCATTGATAGTTTCAATTACAGAAGGTATCCTTGGTGGAACTGGTAAGGTTATACTTGCGATAATTGTTGCACTTGCTTGTTTGACAACAGCTATTGGACTATCTTCATCTTGTGGAAATTACTTCAGCCAGTTGACAAAAGGAAAATTAAAATATGAAGTAATCGTAGTTGTTGTTTGTGTATTTTCAGCAGTTGTATCAAACTTTGGTGTTGATAAGATAATCGCAATTGCAGCTCCAATTCTTGGTATGATTTATCCAGCGGTTGTTGCATTTATCTTCCTTGGAATGATTAATGACAAAATTAAGAATAATAATGTGTTTAAGTGTGCAATATGGGTTGCTGTTATACTAGGTGTGTTACATACACTTCCTGGAATCAAGGCTTTCGCAAACGTGACAGCTTTAGCTAATTTTGCTGCTACACTTGATAAGCTACCAGGTGGTAATATTGGATTCTTCTGGGCAATACCTGTTTTGATTGCAGGAATAATTGGTAGATTTATACCATCAAAGAACGCCTAATAATTACAATTAGAAAATATTTTTGAGGCAGATTCTATTATAAAAATAGATTCTGTCTCTTTTTTATAGAAAATTATATTTTAAATCTCTTATGGTGTGGTATACAGATACTACTGTTTGATGGCATAAATTTCTATAAATTGCCTTATAATGAAGAATATTGTAGGAGAACCTATTTTATGATAGAATTAATTGAACATAAAAATGTGATCAGATAGTTTACAGAGGAGAAATTTATGAGTAATAATTGGGTGGAAATAAAGATAAAAACAACTACAGAGGCAGTAGAGGCAATAACAAATATTCTTTTTGAAAATGGGGCACAGGGGGCAATGATTGAAGATCCAAAGGATTTTTTATTTCAAAAGGCTCATGAGTACGATTGGGATTATATTGAGGAAGATGTTTTTAATACTGATGATGAAAATGTGTATATAAAAACATATATTTCAGAAGAAAATGATGTGGTTACTTTTATTGAATCGATAAAAATTAGAATATCTGAGCTGAGAAATTTTGGAATAGATATTGGTGCAGGCGAGATTTTTACAGACAATGTAAATGAAGAGGACTGGGCGAATAATTGGAAAAAGTACTACAAGCCTACCAAAATAGGAGATAGAATAGTAATAAAGCCGGAATGGGAAGAATATTGCCCATCTGAGGGTGATTTGGTTATTCATATGGATCCAGGTATGGCGTTTGGAACTGGTAATCATGAAACAACAAGTATGTGTATTGAAAATTTGGAAAAATACGTTTCGGAAAAATCGACGGTATTCGACATAGGATGTGGAAGTGGAATTCTTGGAATAGTAGCATCAAAACTAGGTGCCAAAAAGGTTGTCGGGATTGACATTGATGAAATGGCTGTAAAAGTAGCAAATGAAAATATTCAGAAAAACAATGTGCAGGATATTATGACAGCAATAGCTGGTAATATGACAGATAAAATTGAAGAAGGTGCGAAAGCAGATATTGTTGTCGCAAATATTATTGCAGACATAATAATGAAGATGTCAGGAGATGTCAGAAAATTGTTGAAAGATGACGGGATTTTTATTTCATCAGGCATTATTTTGGCAAAGGTAGATGAAGTATTGGAAAATTTGAAGGACAATGGATTTGAAGTTGTGGATGTTATCAAAAAAGGCGAATGGTCTTGTGTAATTGCCAAGTAACGGAGATATTATGGATAGATTTTTTGTGAAAAAGGAATGGATAGATTTTGAAAATAATTCAATGACAATAATAGGTGAGGATGTAAAACATATTTCAAAGGTCCTTAGATATAAGGTAGGAGATAGATTAGAAGTATGTGATGGAGCAGATAACGAGTTTATTTGTGAGATACTTGAAATTAACAAGGATAATATCTCGTTGGATATTGTAGAAAAGAATGAGCTTCGCAGAGAGAGCGATATTGAAATTAGGCTATATCAGGGTTTGCCCAAAAATACAAAGATGGAAATTATTTTACAGAAGCTTACTGAGAGCGGAGTTTCAGAGATAATTTTGGTTAATACGGATAGATCGGTGGTAAACATCGATGAAAAGAAGAGTGATAAGAAGCTTGAGAGATGGGAAAGGATTGTCTATGAATCAGCAAAGCAATGTAAAAGAGGAGTTATACCGAAATTGAAAGGGGTTATATCATTTAAGGATGCTCTAGAAGATATGAAAAATAATGACCTTAATATTTCTCCATACGAAGATGAAAACTCATCGGGAATAAAAGAGGTTTTGAGAAGTGATAATGTATTAAGTGTTATTGAGAGCAAATTAGACCCTCATGTAAAGCCTAAAATCGGTATTTTTATCGGACCGGAGGGAGGATTTACCGAAAAGGAAAATCTTTTAATTAGAGAGAATGGAGCGAAATCTGTAAAAATGGGACCTAGGATATTTAGGACTGAAACTGCGTCTATTGTTGCTACAGCCATCGTACAATACGAGTTTGGCGATTTGGGTAGAGTTTAGAAATAAAAATTGTTATTAGGAGGAAATATATTGAAAAAAGTTGCGTTTTACACTTTGGGTTGCAAGGTGAATCAATACGAAACTGAAGCGATGACAGAGCTATTTGAAAAAAATGGATATATAAGTGTCAATAGTGAAGAATACGCTGATGTATATGTTATAAATACATGCACGGTTACTCATATGTCCGACAGAAAGTCGAGACAGTATATAAGAAGAATGAAAAAGAAAAATCCGAATGCAATAATTGCTGTAGTAGGATGTTATTCCCAAGTTTCTCCAGAGGAAATATTAGATATAGAAGAAGTTAATTTAGTGATGGGAACAAATGACAGAAAGGCGATTGTAGAAAATATCGGCAAGTTGACCGTCGATTCAAAGGTAAGTACTGTCGATGACATAATGAAAGTAAAAAATTTTGAATCGATTGAAATTAGCCAGACAAATGGAAGGACCAGGGCCTTTATCAAGATTCAAGATGGATGCGATAGATATTGTACCTACTGCATAATACCGTATGCAAGAGGAAGAATAAGATCGAGAAAAATGGATGAAATAGTTGAAGAAATAGAGAATTTATCAAAAAATGGGTTCAAGGAGGTTGTCTTAACGGGAATCCATGTAGCATCCTATGGAAAAGATTTGAGAGATGGTAGTGACATATTGACAGTGTTGAAGGCTGTTCATAATATTGATGGAATAGAGAGGATAAGACTTAGCTCAGTAGAACCGAAATTATTTACCAATGAATTTATTTCCGAAATCTGTAGCATGGAAAAACTAGCCCCACATTTTCATCTTTCATTGCAAAGTGGAAGTGATGGAGTTTTGCAGAGAATGAACAGGAGATATAGTGCTGAAGAATATAAAAGAATCGTTGAAATATTGAGAGATAGAATTTCAGATGTTTCGATAACAACTGATGTGATTGTCGGATTTCCTGGTGAGAGCAATGAGGAGTTTTTAGAGACTTTAGGATTTTTGAAGGAATTAAAATTGATGCATACTCATATTTTTAAATATTCTCCGAGAAAAGGTACACCTGCTTCTATAATGGAAAATCAGATTGATTCTCAAACCAAAAACTTTAGGAGTGGTGTATTGTTGAGCTTATGCACAAAAAATTTCAGACATTTTGTAGAAAAATTTAAAGATAGAGAATTGAGAATACTTGTCGAAGAATTGGACAACGATGGATATTATGAAGGATTAACAGATAATTATATCAGAATAAAGGTAAAGTCAGAACACGACATAAGGGGAGAATTTGTCAACATAAGAATATTAGACATTATGGATGATTACTGCATAGGCGAATTGATTTCCAAATATTAACAAAAAATTCAAACAAAGAATTCGAACAAAGAAGTGAAATACTGACAATAATTAAATTCTAAAAACAATTGAATATTAATAAAAACAAAAAATATTCACATATTTTAATAAAAAATTAATAAATATTAAGAAAATCTTTATTGTTTACGTTTAATATATTAAATATAATATTAATTAGTTATTAACAAACAATCAAGGGGGATAATATTATGGGAGTATTATTTGGAAAAAACAGAGAGAAATTGAGAGAGTTAAAAGTGTGGGATATTTTGATTATTACGTTTATTTTGTTTTACTCTGCAATAGTTTCTTCGACTGAAGCTTTTTTGGCTACAGGCTCAAAGTCGATAATTCAAATGGAGGAAATAACTTCGGCTCAGAATTACTATGCAATGCTGGTTCAGGGTTCATTGTTGGTTTTAGTCTTTATCTATTTGAAACTGAGAAATTTTGATTTTTCACAGTGGAAATTTGAAATCAATATAAAGACGATATTTAGTGCAGTGTTGATTTTTATCCTAGTGGCATTAGTTATGGATTTATTTTCTCTTACTTATTTTCACTTTAGTGAAGTAGGTTCGTCAGCGGGTGCACAGTCACCGAATAGTGATTTTAGCATACTTGATATAATTTCATTATCATCTGTATTGTATGCTTTTTTGAATGGCTTTTACGAAGAAATATATTTTATAGGTATTTGTCTTGCAGTAAAACCAGAGCATAGAAAATATTATTTCTTATTTTCACTGCTGATAAGATTTTCTTTTCATACATATCAAGGGATTTTTCCAGCACTTGGTATATGCTTGGTGTTAGGTATAATATATTATACGCTATACACTAAATTTAAAAAAGACAATTTATTTTTATTTACATTTTCGCATACGATTGCTGACATAATAGGGCTGGGTATTATTTCATACTTTTTGTAGAAAAGATATGAAAAAGGTTATATAATAGTAGTAGGAAACATAATGCCATATTTTGTTTTACTATTTTAGTTAAATGACGTATGTAAAACATCGAAATGGCATTGGATCTTAGAATGTTCTGGATGTATATGGTTTTGAGGAGGATTATTATGATAATAACAACTACAAACAGTATTGAGGGAAGAGAAGTAGCTGAATACAAGGGAATAGTATTCGGAGAAGTTGTATCTGGAATTAATATTTTAAAAGATATTGGTGCAGGTCTTAGAAATTTCTTCGGTGGAAGAAGTCAGGGCTATGAAGATGAGCTTTTGGTAGCGAGAGAAAATGCTTTAAAGGAAATGGAAGACAGAGCTAGAAGCATGGGTGCTGATGCTGTAATCGGTGTAAAAATGGATTACGAGGTATTGGGAGCTGACAATGCTATGTTGATGGTTACATGTTCTGGTACTGCTGTGAAATTAAGATAAGATAGCGAGAGGAGATGCTTATTTATGGATTGTATATTTTGTAAATTAGCCAATGGAGAAATTCCGACAGATTTGGTATACGAGGACGAGAAGGTTGCTGCTTTTAGAGATGTGAACCCAGTTGCTCCTGTTCATATTTTAGTTGTTCCAAAGAAACACTATGTCAGCTTGGAAGACATTCCATTTGATGAGATGTCGATAATTGCCGATATTCATGCTGCAATAAGAAAAATTTCAGATAAAGAGGGTTTTGCTGTGGATGGATATAGGATTATAAATAACTGTGGAAAAGATGGTGGACAGGAGGTTCCTCATATTCATTACCACGTTTTGGCTGGAAAAAAGCTGACAAAACTTGTTACAGACTAATCACTGATTATTTACAAAAACTATTGATTAATCTAAAAAAATAGATTATAATATTATGGTATTAAACTAATTTATTTTAGGTTAATAAATCGCTAGTTGTAGGGAGGTGAAACAGATGTCAGAAGTAAGAGTAAGAGAGAACGAATCATTGGATAGTGCGCTTAGAAGATTTAAGAGACAGTGTGCTATGTCTGGCATAATGTCAGAAGTTAGAAAAAGAGAACACTATGACAAACCTAGTGTTAAGCGTAAGAAAAAGGCAGAAGCCGCTAGAAGAAAAAACGCTAAAAGATAGTAATAAGAAGAGGTGAAGGGGATGTCCCTTAAAGAAAAACTGCAAGAAGATTTAAAGTCTTCTATGAAAAATAAGGATACTTTAAGAAAGTCAGTAATTACTTTGGTTAGAGCTGCTATCAAGCAATATGAAGTAGATAATCGTGTCGAGTTAGGTGATGCTGAAATAATAGATATTATTTCAAAACAACTTAAACAAAGAAATGATTCTCTAATTGAATTTGAAAAAGCTGGCAGAGAAGATCTAGTTGAAGAAACAAAATCTGAAATACAAGTTTTAAAAGAATACCTACCTCAACAATTAAGCGAAGAAGAATTAGAAAAAATTGTGATTGAAACCATCGCCGAAGTTGGAGCCACTTCAATGAAGGATATGGGTAAGATCATGGCTAGTATTAAGCCTAAAACTGCTGGTCGTGCTGATGGCAGAAAGATAAATGAACTTGTGAAAAAGAATTTTGTATAAATGAAATCCCTATGCTACTTGATGGTGTAGGGATTTTATTTATGTAAAATTGAAATTATTAACTGAAATTAAATCTTGAAATAGTAAATTATCGAAAGTATACAATGATATTGATATTGTGATATTTGCAAGTATTTTATATTTATGTTAAAATATATTAGCACAAAGTGGTTTTTACTCAATTTTGAGTGTTTTTTTGTATTTTGTAAAAAACTATATAAAATAGATTATTCGAGAGGTGATATTTTTGAAAGATTTTACATCCAAAATACCTACGCCAATAACATCACTAGCTCTTGGCTGGGTAATTTTAGGAAATGTATTTCAAGGGGTTAATACTTTTTTGAGCGACTTGTGTATGGTGGCATCATTGATACTTATTGTACTGACATTTGCAAGTCTGTTGTTGAACCCGAAGAAGATAATTGAAAGCTTTAAGACATCCGTTGGAATGTCGCTATTCACGTCTATCACAATGGCGTTGATGATGATATCAATTTGGATGAAGGGCGTATTTGGACAGGCAAATATTTATATTTGGGTAGTTGGAGTAATACTTCATAGCATAATACTCGTTATCTTTACTATTAGGTATGTTGTCAACTTTAACCTTAATAATGTAACTCCGTCTTGGTTTTTGGTGTACACAGGACTTGGAATTGGAGCAATAACCTGTAGAGATTTCGGAATGATAGTTTTTGGGAAAGCTACACTGAGCTTTATTATTTTTGTTAGTGTGGTTTTGGCAATTCCGATACTTATTTCGATTTTTGTTAAGCGACAAAAGGTAAAAAATGCTTATAAGCCATTGTTTTCATTAATTAGTGTGCCATTAGGAATTATTATACCTGCGTATATATTTGTCTCTGAAAAAGTTAGCTCTAGTACGGTGCTGTGGATGACGATTCTGTTACAAATAATTTTCGTTGTAGTTTTAATAAATAGTTTGCTACAGGTGTTTAATGGCTTCTATCCTGGATGGTCATGCTATACTGTTAGTAGTGCAATCACATTGTATGCGACCTCAGTTGCAAATGACTTGTTCATTTCCAAGAAGCTAAACTATGTTTTTTTCCAGTATTTGTTGGATGTAGAGTATGTAGTTGTATTTATCATATGTTCAATTGTATTGTTGGCATATCTAATAAACGTATTGGACGATCCGTCTACTGAAGGAACACATTTGAATTTGACAAATTCAAACCACAATAGTGCCGCTATTAATAGATTTTCGATATCTGATATATTTTCTTCAAATAATAAAGCAAAAGAAAGAAAATTGTCTAGAGAAAAAAGACGAAATAGTGTATCTGATTCTGAAAAAAATGATAAGCCTGAGAAGAAAGATGTAAGATCGAGGTCTTCTAGAAAAATTCGAGAAACAAGTAAGCGTGAAATGGAAAATCAAGTTAATAAAAAAGAAAAAAAGGTTTTTGACGAAGAAGAAATGGACAAATTTTCTAGCTTGATTGACTAGATTAAAAGGATAAAAAATATCTGGTAGGAACTGAATCCTAACCAGTTACTGGAATAATGTGTAGGGTGTAAAAATCACCCTACACATTATTTTATCATAAAAAAAATATTATTAAAAGACTTTTAATATAAATTAAATCATAGTATATTATAAGTAACAAAATTAGTATCAAGAATTGATACCGAAGGGAGATGTTTTTATGAAGATAGCTATATCTGGTAAAAAAATAAAACTTACAGAGGGTATTACAGGATACATCGAAAAAAAATTTAGCAAGCTTGAAAAGTTACTTAACGACGATGCTGAATTAAGAGTTACAGTAAGTGCAAATAAGAAAGAAAAGCAAAAAGTGGAGGTTACTCTGGATAGTATTAATGGTCATATTGTCAGAGCCGAAGATGTCCAGGAAGACTTATATTCTGCTATCGATATTGTTTGCGATAAGCTTAATAGGCAGATAGTAAAATATAAAAATAAATTCAAATCGAGAACTACAGGAAATGATACCATAAGATTCGAGCAGTTTAATGAATTGGTTGAAGAGGAGATTGACGTGCTTCCAGAGGAAAATGAATTGGTATTTGAGAGAAGAAAGAGATTTAATCTTAGACCGATGAGTCCAGAAGAGGCGGTTTTGCAGATGAATTTGTTGGGGCATGACTTCTTCCTATTCAAAGATCAAGATACATTTGAGGTTTGTCTGGTTTATAGAAGAGGCGATGGTGGCTATGGTATAATTGAGCAGGATTGATAAATTTGAATCCTTAGAGGGTTTATATATAGAGATAATTATAATATAATTGTCTCACAGTATTTTAGAGGTTGTAGCAGAAATGCGCAACCTCTTTTCCTTACGTGGAATAAATAATTTTAACAAAACGAACTATGGTTAATAGAATTTATGATATAATTAAAACATACAGTTTTTATAAAAAAAAGGAGTGGATAATTTGATTACACAAAAGCAATTTCAGATATATGAACCAAAATTTGAAAGGGAGCTATTTGGAAATTTTGACGAAAATGTAAAGCTTATTGAAAAGAATTTAAGTATAGATGTAATATTGAGAGAGGGAAAGGTTATCTTAATAGGTGAAGAAAAAAATCTTGAAATGGCAATGAGATTGATGGAGGAGCTTCATGATATAGTTCAAAGTGGTAAATCTATCGACCGCCAACAAATCCTGTATACTATAGATTTGATGTTTTCTGGTAGTGAAGACAGAATGAAGGAACTTGAAGGTACTATTGTGATTACAAAAAAAGGAAATCCTGTCCAGCCAAAAACACATGGTCAAAAAGAGTATGTCAGTATTATTGAAAACAATGATATTACATTTGGGATTGGACCCGCAGGTACAGGAAAGACATATTTGGCAGTTGCCATGGCAGTGAAGGCATTTAAACAAGATGAAGTGACGAGAATAATTCTTACTAGACCGGCTGTTGAGGCTGGCGAATCGTTGGGATTTTTGCCTGGTGATATGAAGGATAAGGTGGATCCATACCTAAGACCCTTGTATGATGCCTTATTTGATATGTTTGGACCCGACAAATTTAACAAGTTTTTGGAAAGAGGTACTATAGAAGTTGCTCCATTGGCATTTATGAGAGGTAGAACTCTCGATAATGCATTTATTATCTTAGATGAAGCCCAGAACACGACACCAGAGCAGATGAAAATGTTTTTGACGAGACTAGGATTTGGCTCCAAAGCAGTTGTAACTGGCGATATAACTCAAACAGATCTACCGAGAAATAAGCAAAGTGGATTGGTGCAAGCTATAAAAATACTTGAAGGAGTAAAAGGAATCGGATACAAGGAATTGACTGAAAAGGATGTTGTCAGACATGAGTTAGTACAGAGAATTATCAAAGCTTATGCAAAGCACGATAAGAAAATGGAATATAAAGAAAATAAATCGGACAAAAGTAAAAGGGGAAGATAGGTGAACTTTGATGAAGATTATTTTAGATAATAGACAGGATGATAAGGAAATCAGTGAAGATTTATTGAAAAAAATTGAAAAAGTAATAGTTGCATGCTTGGAGTATGAGGATTATTCAGATGATTATGAAGTAAGCCTTTCTTTTGTCACAAATGATGAAATAAAAAACTTGAATAGAGATTTTAGAAATATAGATAAGGTTACGGACGTTTTGTCTTTTCCAATGCTGAGCGATGACGATTTTGAAATTGAATATGAAGAATATTCTTTGGGTGACATTGTGATTTCTGTTGATAGAGCCGAACAGCAAGCAATAGAATACGACCATAGCTTTGAAAGAGAAATATGTTTCCTAGTATGTCATAGTATGTTCCATCTTCTGGGATATGATCATATGCAGGAGGATGAGGCAGAGGAAATGCACACAAAGGAAAAAAATGTATTGGATTCCCTGGGAATAACTAGAGGTCAAAAATATGAGCAAGAGAGAAAATAAAAAGAAAAACAAGAGAAAGCAAAGCTTTGTGAAATCTGTAAATGCTGCTATTGAAGGAATAATGTACACATTTAGAAGTGAAAGAAATATGAAGTTTCATTATTTTTCTTCTTTTGGGGTATTGATGGCAAGTTTATTTTTTAATTTTTCAAAGATTGAATTTATTCTATTGTTAGGTGCAATAACGCTTGTTGTGGTTACGGAAATGATAAACACTGCTGTTGAGAAAACTGTTGACTTGATAACATCTGAATATAACATTCTTGCAAAGATTGCCAAAGACGTAGCTGCAGGGGCGGTTTTGGTGTCGGCTCTGTATTCTGTCGTAGTTGCATATATACTTTTTTACAACAAATTGACCTCTCTGACAGGAAATCTAGTTTTTAGGATAAGAGAGTCCGAGCTACACGTAACTCTAATATGTATAGTTATCGTTCTTATAGCCGTTGTTGTTGTAAAGACGATTACATTTACTGGAACACCATTGAAGGGTGGAATGCCTAGTGGTCATTCTGCATTGGCATTTGCGTTGGCAACATCTATAACTCTAATGACTGAAAGAGTAGAGCCATCATCCCTATCTTATCTTATGGCAGTGCTGGTTGCACAGAGTAGGATAGAAGGTAAAATACATACATTTTGGGAGACTATGGCAGGAGCGATGCTCGGCGTATTAATAGCAATAGTCGTATTCCAGTTGGGACTTTTCTATTAATATCAATATGTTTACTGTATTTATTAGTTGTGATATAATATACTGAGATATAGTATAAGTTAGGAGAAATATATGGAATTTAAATCTGGATTTGTGAGTATTGTAGGTAGACCAAATGTTGGAAAATCAACGTTGATGAACAGCATTGTCGGAGAAAAAATCGCTATTATGAGCGATAAACCACAAACTACAAGAAATACCATTCAAGCTGTTTTTACCGACGAAGATTGCCAAATTGTTTTTTTGGACACTCCAGGTATTCACAAACCTAAGAATAAACTTGGGGAAATGATGGTAAAATCTGCGGAGGATGCATTCAAAAATGTCGATTGTATTATTTTCGTAGTTGATGATTCTAAGAAAATTGGAAAAGGGGATTCGATGATAATCGAAAATCTAAGAAAGACAAAGACACCAGTTTTTTTAGTTATAAACAAAGTTGATAAGTTTGCCGATAAGGAAGAGCTGTTTGACTTGATAAAGATGTATGACGATTTAGAGGTCTTTGAGCAGATTGTTCCTACATCAGCGCTTAAAGGATCGAATGTAAGTCGACTTGTTGACGTAATAAAGTCTAATTTAAAAGAAGGACCAAAATATTTTCCAGATTACATGGTGACTGACCAGCCTGAAAGGGTTTTGGTCTCAGAGCTGATAAGAGAGAAAGTATTGATGTACTTGAATGATGAAGTTCCTCATGGTGTAGCCGTTGAAATAGAAAAAATGAAAACAAGAAAATCAAACGATATTATCGATATTTCAGCAGTTATTTATTGTGAGAGAGATTCACATAAAGGTATAATCATCGGGAAAAATGGTAGAAAGCTAAAAGGTATTGGAAAGTCTGCCAGAGAAGAAATAGAGTTGCTTTTAGGAATAAAAGTAAATTTGCAACTTTGGGTGAAGGTCAAAGAAAATTGGAGAAATTCACACAATTATATTAACAATTTTGGTTTAAATGAAAATAGGGATTAGTTTAAAAAGGTGGTAATATGGACAAAAAACAGGACTCGTCGCGAGAGTTGTTTAACGATGTAAAAGAAATGATGGACGAAAATAAGCTCATTGAGTTGAGAGAAATGCTTGAAGAATATCACAAGATGGACATTTATGATGTTTTACTTGAGTTGGATGAAGTCGACAAGGTAAAACTATTTGAAATACTTCCACTTGATACGGCTGCTTCGATTTTGGAGGAGTGTGATGTTGAGTTTTTCACTAGTATTGTGTCCATGATTGATGAACAACACGCTAGGAGTATTTTTGACGAAATGTCGTTGGGTGATTTGTCTGACATTTTGAGAGAATTGGAAGATGATGAAAGAGAGAAGATTTTGGATCTTGTCAGCAAGGAAGATGAGGATGAATTAAGAGAATTACTTGCTTATTTAGATGAAACTTCAGGCTCTACGATGAAGAAGGGGTATGTTACTGTTAACAAAAATTTAAACGTAGCTCAAGCCATTAGGCATATTAGAGCTGAAGCTGTCGATGCGGATTCTATTTATTACATATATGTAATCGACAATGAAAAGAAGCTAGTTGGAGTCTTATCACTTAGAGATTTATTTTTGGAAAGAGATTCTGCAATCGTTGAAGATATAATGGTAGAAAATGTCAAATCCGTAGGTGATAACGATGATAGAGAAGAAGCTGTAAAGCTTGTTTCCAAATATAATCTAGTGGCGATACCTGTTGTGGATAGCGAAGGCATACTAAAAGGTATAATCACTGTCGATGACATACTTGATGTAATGGAAGAAGAAGCTACAGAGGATATGTATAAATTCGCTGGAAGTAACGAGCATGAGAGAGATGTGGCTGAAAATGAAAAATCAACTTTGAGAGAGCAAATTTTATCTTGCGTAAGAGGTAGAGTTCTTTGGTTGATAATAACTGCAATCTTTTCATTTGCAACTGTGTATATATTTATGAACTTCAAGGAGTTGATGAATACAGAGATGTATAAATTAATTTTCTTTGCACCGATTGTTATTGCTATGGGTGGAAACGCTAGCTCACAAGCCTCTGCTGTTACAATAATCAACTTAACAAGCAAGGACAGTGATGTGGATTTTGCTACTATTCAAAAAGAGGTAATCAGTAGTATTATAAATGGTATAGTCGTTGCAATTATTGTTGCGATAATAGTTTCACTATTTGTAGGTAATGCAGGTATCACTATGATAGTTTCAATTGCCACTCTGATAAATATAATACTAGGAGCCACATTTGGAACATTGATTCCGATGATCTTGGAAAAAATGGAGTCCGACCCATCGGTGATTTCTTCTCCGATAGTGACTGTTTGTATGGATATAATTGGGATGTTCGTTTATTTATTACTGATTTCGATAATCCTTTAATAATACTGCTTTCCCTCCTTGATGATAGGAGGGAAATTTTTTAGGAGAATAGATATGATAATTCTAAATACTCAAGGAGTAGTATTGAGAACAATAAAATTTAATGATAATGATTTGATATTAACTATATTTTCTAGGAAATATGGCAAGGCATCGGTTTTGGCAAAAGGTGCACAGAGACAAAGAAGTAGATTTTTGTCGGTTTCTCAGATTTTTTCTTACAATAATTATGTTTTAAAAAAACAAAAGGATATGTTTACACTCAGTCAGGGAGAGTCTATTAAAAGCTTTTATAACATAAGTCAAGATTTAGAGAGCTACGCATACACTAGCTTTATAGCGAAACTTGTTGAAAATAATATCGTTGAAGGTCAGACGAATAATAGGCTGTTTGAGTTATTTGTAAAAACTCTGTTTCTATTTTCGGAGCAGGTCGAGGATAGAATGTTTCTGCTAGATATTTTCTTATTGAAATTCATAGATTATATGGGATATAGACCGGATTTGAATAATTGTGTTTCATGTGGGAAAAAATTTCCGTCATATTCATATTTTTCATTGGAAAAAGGTGGCGTAATTTGTGGAAATTGTAGTGATTTTGAAAAAAATTTTGTCAAACTTGATAAAACTACTATAGAACTCATGCAATATATACTAAATAATGATATAATAGATTGTAACAAGGCAAAAGTTTCGCCGATTTTAGTCAAGGAACTTTTTTTCCTATTGAAGCGGTATCTAGTTGCACATTTTGAAAATGTAAATTTTTTGCCTTTGGATTTGTTAAAATAGTGAGGAGGTAATACTATGACTACAATATCAATAGAAAAGGTAGATGCGGTACTAGAGAGAGTGCCATTTGCTACGTATAAAGAAGCTAAAGAGGCATTAGAAAAGACTAATGGAGATGTTTTAGAAGCAATAATCTTTATTGAAGAAAAATACATTGACCCATTTGATGATGAAAAATTTGAAGATTTTGAGGAAAAAATCAGTCATGAAGGAGAAAAGCTAAAAGATCAGTTGTCTGAATTGATTAGAAAGAGTAATGTAATTAGGGTCAAGGTTGAAAAAGAAGGTAAGAGTATTTTGAATTTACCATTGACTGTAGGTGTAATTGGTGTTGCGGCAATGCCTCTATTTGCACTATTTGGATTGTCAGCAGCAGTATTGGCAAAATACTCAGTTAAGATAGTTGACGAAAAGAGCAATGATGAAGTAGACTTGGGCACATTGAACCATGAAAAGATAGAGATATTGAAAGAAATGTTTGTGAATTCTTTCAACGACATCAAATCTGGTTTCAAGCCTGAAGAAGATGAAAAGGATGAAACATCAAGTGATATTACTGAGGAACTGATAGACGAAGATCAAAAAGATGAAAAGTAATAAATAACTAAATCTGAAACATTAAATAATAATCGGTATTTTTACCGATTATTATTTAAAATATAACTTTATTGGGAGGAATTTTATGAATTTTCAAGACATGATTTTGGCTTTACAGAATTTCTGGGCAAAGCATGGATGTATCATGACGCAACCGTATGATGTTGAGAAAGGCGCTGGAACAATGAATCCAAATACGTTTTTGAGATCCTTGGGACCAGAGCCATGGAGTGTATGCTATGTTGAACCTTCAAGAAGACCTGCAGATGGGAGATATGGGGAAAATCCAAATAGATTATATCAACATCATCAGTTCCAGGTTATCTTAAAACCGTCTCCAGATGATATTCAGGATTTGTATTTAGAGTCTTTGAGAGCGATTGGCATCAACCCTGATGAGCATGATATTCGATTTGTTGAAGATAACTGGGAAGCAGCAACAATCGGAGCCTGGGGACTTGGTTGGGAAGTATGGTTGGATGGAATGGAAATTACTCAGTTCACATATTTCCAACAGGTAGGAAACATAGAGTGTGAGCTGGAAACCGGTGAAATTACTTATGGACTTGAGCGAATAGCCATGTACATTCAGGATGTTGACAGTGTTTACGATTTGAAATGGAACGACACTATCACATATGGAGAAGTATTCAAAAAACAGGAATATGAGAATTCAAGATATGCCTTTGATGAATGTGATTACGAAATGCTATTTAAAATGTTCGATATGTACGAAGCAGAGGCGATAAGAATAGCTGATCTTGGTCTAGTAATTCCTTGCTATGATAACATTTTGAAATGCTCACACATTTTTAACACTTTGGATGCTAGAGGTGCGATAGCTGTAAGTCAGAGAGCTGCGTTCATAGGTAAGATACGTAATCTTGCAAAGCTAATTGCAGAAACATACATCAAACAGAGGGAAGAGCTTGGATTCCCACTATTAAAGGCAGGTGAAGTAAATGAGTAATTATCTATTATATGAAATAGGGATAGAAGAGATGCCTTCAAGATTCGTTGAATCGACGCTTGATCAGTTGAAGGACAATTTAACAAAACTACTGAGTGAAAAAAGAGTTAGTTTTGGAAAAATAAATACATTTGCGACGCCTAGAAGACTTGTTTTGGTTGTCGATGATATTGCGTTGAAGCAAACTGATTTTGAAGAAGAAGTAAAGGGGCCTTCCAAAAAGATTTCGCTTGATGCAGATGGTAATTTTTCAAAAGCGGCGTTGGGCTTTATGCGTGGAAAGGGATTGTCAGAAGCTGATGTATACTTCAAAAATATTGGTGACGATGAGTATCTTTTTGCGACTATTAAAGAAGTTGGAGTGGATACAAAGTCTGTTTTAATGGAAGTACTGCCTGAAATAGTAAAATCAGTTGTATTTCCAAAGTCAATGCGTTGGGGCGGAAAAAACATGAGATTTGTAAGACCTATAAGATGGCTGGTTACTATGTTGAATGACGAGGTTGTTCCAGTTGATTTAGAAGGTATTATCGCTTCAAACATTACAGTAGGTCATAGATTTTTGGGCAAGAAATCGATTGAGGTAAGTGGATTAGACGACTATTTGAAAAAATTAAGGGAAAACTATGTTATATTGGATCAAGCTGAAAGAAAGTCATTGATTCTTGAACAGATTAACGAAGTTGCAAAAAGCATAAATGGAAAAGTTGATATGGATGAGGATCTTTTGGATGAAGTAACTTACATAGTAGAGTATCCAACTGCATTTTATGGAGAATTTGACAAAGAATACATTTCTCTTCCAAAGGAAGTTGTAAAAACACCTATGAAGGCACATCAGAGATATTTCCCTGTTTTGGATGAAAATGAAAACCTAATGCCAAACTTTATTGCTGTTAGAAATGGTAATGATTATATGATAGAAAACGTAAAGAAGGGGAATGAAAAAGTTTTGGAAGCAAGACTTGCCGATGCATTGTTCTTCTTTAGAGAGGATACTAGAAATAGATTGGAGCACTATAGAGCTAAATTAAGTGACGTAGTATTCCAAGAAAAGCTAGGAACATTGTTGGATAAATCTGATAGAATTTACAATTTGGCAAAAAAAATAGAAGTCGATTTTGAATTAAATAATGATGCGTTACAGAGAGCTGCATTCCTATGCAAGGCTGATTTGGTAACTAGCATGGTATTTGAATTTGATGAGCTACAAGGATATATGGGTATGGAGTATTCAAAAATAGACGGAGAGGAACAGCTCGTTTCAAAAGCAATTTTTGAACATTACCTTCCAAGATTTAGTGGGGATATCGTTCCGAATTCTATTGAAGGCTCAGTGCTTTCTATTTTGGATAAGATCGATACAATTTCAGGATTTTTTGCATTGGGAATTCAACCAACGGGTTCTGCAGATCCATTTGCGCTAAGAAGACAGTGTTTGGGAATACTGACTATACTAATCAAAAACAATATCAATTTAGATTTGGCAAAGTTAGTTGGAAAAGCATTGGATGAATATAAGGGCATAAGTTTTGATAAAGAAAAAGTAACTGCTGAAATATTATCGTTCTTTAACGATAGAATGGCAAATATGTTTAAAGATTTCGGTATAAGATACGATGTTATAGATGCAGTTCTGTCAATTGATGAAAAGAATATACTAGATTTGTTTACTAGAGCAGAGTCTATCAATAAATGGATAGATAGAGATTCTCTAACTGATATGCTGGTAGCATTTAATAGAGTTTCTACATTGGCTGAAAAGGCTGAAAATGACAAAGTTTCAGCGGAGTTATTAAAAGATGAATCTGAAAAAGTTTTATATAGTGCATTTATTGATGTCGACAAGGATATTGATATATTTATGGCACAAAAAGAATATACTAAAGCTCTCGACAGATTTGCAGGATTAAAGTCTAGCATAGATACTTTCTTTGATAGCGTTATGGTCATGGATGAAAATGAGAGTGTTAGAAATAATAGACTAGCCTTATTGAAGTCTATATATAACTCAATGTTAAAAATATGCGATCTTTCAAAGATTGTGTACAAATAAAGTTATAAGTATTTTGTGTTTTAAAAAAACGACACTATTTAATAATATTATTTAAGTTAGCTTAAAATTATCGCCATATTTCATGTATTAATATATTGAATATGGCGATTTTTATTTAACATTGTATTTTCAATATCTCATATTTGATATCAAGTGTTTTACTATTGTGTGTTTGATTATTGAGTGTTTTATAAAAATATGTAATGTTATTTGAAATTAATATATAAATAATATATAAATAATATATAAATAATATATCGAAATCAAGTGAAAATAAAAAAATTATAAAATCTATTGATTAATATATGCTTCAAATGTATAATATAAGTATATGTTTTGCGTGTATTTATTAGTTTAGGTAAATTTGTGAGACAATGTTTTTAGGAGCATTGTTCTGTTTATATTTATATAGGTGCATTCAATTAAAAATTGTATTTTATTTATAAATTCCGAGGTATGAAAATGAAAATTAACAAAGTAAAAATTAATAGAATAAAAAGGGTGATGGCATTTGTACTGGTTCTAGGAGCAGTATTTGTTCAATCTCATTCCTATGCTGAAAGCATGAGAGAAATAAAACTCGATACATCAATGTATTTGAATTCTGAAAGCGGAAAAAATTTAGTGGGTAGAAAGCTACAGATTTGGAGAGTATCAGATAAAATTACTGATGAAAATGACAAGGTTTCATTGGTAAAATCTCTTGAAAATTATTCTACAGAAAAATTAGATGATGAGTATAAAAAGTATGGAGCTTCAATCATTACAAATGCTATATCTAGCGATGGAATCATAAAAATAAATTTCGATAAAAGTGGTAGCTATTATGTTAGAGAATTATTGAATGTAGGCGAAAAAAGAATACTTTCATCATTTATTATAAATGTATCATTTGATAGTACAGTAACTGATATCAAACCAAAGCTTTATTCACCACCACCTATAGAAAACCATGGTGGCTATAAATTCTTGAAGGTTGCGAATGATAGAGCTCAAACTCCTCTGCAAGGTGCTTCATTTAAAGTTATGAAAAATATAGGAGGATACTATAGTGCTGTTCAAAGAGATTCAAAGGATTATATCGTAACATCAAATGACAAGGGCGAATTTTTCGTCAGCGATCTTCCTTATGGAACATATTATTTGTGGGAGACAAAATCTCCAAATGGTTACCTGCCATTGTCAAAATCGATTAAATTTGTGGTAAATAGCAAGTCGGGTATTAGTGATGTATTAAAAATTGAAAACAAGTTTAACTCCATTTTTAACAGAAATAACACAGATGGTGGTAGTGGTGACAGTATCTCCAAAAACAGATCATCAAGTGGTACCATAACAATTCCGAAAACAGGTGATGTCATGCTAATCCTGTTAACTGTAGGTGGTTCTGTTCTGTGCTTATTGGGGTATAGATTAGTCCGTGACGATAAACAATTTATCTAGTGCGAATGGAGGATTGAATGTCAGATATTTTAAAGAATAAAAAAAAACCTAGAAAAAAAAATAAGAAAAAAAGCCAGTTGCCCTTTATTATGATTTTCATAGTGGGGCTACTTGTTTTATTATACCCTCAAGTATCAAGATTGTATTATCGAGTAGAGTCAAATTTTCAAGTTGAGGATTTTGAAAAGGCGAAAAAAGCTTTAACTGATGATGAAGTAAATAAAAGAATTGAGTTGGCACGAGCATATAATTCTTCGTTGAATAGCAATGTTCCTGACGATCCCTATGATAAGAAGAAACAGAGTGAGGGTGTCAAGGAATATGCTAGAATGTTAGAAGTTAAAGAAAAAATAGGTCATATTGAAGTTCCCAAAATAGATGTAGATATTCCTATTTATGCGGGAACGACAGAAGATATTTTGCAAAAAGGGGCAGGTCATCTGGAAGGAACGTCTTTACCAGTTGGTGGTAAAAATACACATACTGTTATAACTGCTCACTCTGGATTGCCTACTGCAAAGTTATTTTCAGATTTGAATAAAATAAAAATAGGCGACGAATTTTATATTCATAATATATCATACACGATGGCGTATAAAGTCGACCAAATAATTACAGTCCTACCTTCTGATTTTGATGACTTGCTTGTAGTAAAAGGAAGGGATTATGCGACGTTGTTGACTTGTACTCCGATAATGATCAACACTCATCGTCTTTTAGTAAGAGGACATAGAATCCCTTATGTTCCAAATAAAAATGACGAGCAAAAGAAAAAGAACGATTTGATTTTTTATGCAAAGTGCTTTGCTGTATTACTTGTAATATTAATGCTTATTTTATGGATATGGAGAAAATTTCGTAAACGAAAAAAACAAAATAGTGTAAGGTGAAAATAAGTGGATGAATTAAAAAGAAAAACAAACGAAAAAAAAACAAACGTGAGTAGAGGTAATGGATCAAAAGGTAAATATTCGGATAAAAAGAAAAATACGATTTTTGTTTTAATGTTCCTTTTTGGATTTTTAATACTGATGTATCCGTTGGTTTCAAAGCTGTATTATAGGGTCGAATCGAATTTTCAGGTCCAAGAATTTGAAAAGGCAAAGGAGGAATTTCCAACTGCTGAGATAAAGAAAAAGATTCAATTGGCTCAAGCGTATAATACGACACTTGATCCTAGCAAAATGGTGGATGCATTTTCTTCAAAGCAAAAGGCAGGTATTGCTGAATATGCTAGAATGTTAGAGGTTAAAGAAAAAATAGGTCATATTGAAATACCAAAGATAGACCAAGATTTACCCATTTATGCTGGTACGTCAGAAGAAGTTTTGCAAAAAGGGGCTGGGCATTTGGAGGGAACGTCTCTTCCGATCGGTGGCAAAGGTACTCATACTGTTATTACAGCACATAGGGGATTACCAACAGCACAGTTATTTACCAATCTGGACAAATTGGAAAAAGGGGATGTATTTTATGTCCATAATATAGAAAAAACTTTGGCATATAAAGTTGATAGAATCTTGACTGTAGAGCCGAGCAATTTTGAACCAGTTCTGGTGACAAAGGGTGACGATTTTTGTACGTTATTGACGTGTACTCCGTATATGATAAATTCACATAGACTACTTGTAAGAGGACACAGGATACCGTATGTTGCTAGTGAGCATAAAAAGGCTGAGGCAGAAGCCCTGTTTTATAGAATTCTTAAGCTATTGTTGATTGTGCTATGCTTATTAATTTTATTTTACCTTGTGTATAGATATATAAAAAAACGTAGAAAAAAGAAAAAAGAAAATATAAAAAAAGAATGTTAAATAAAAAAGAATTCTAAATAAAGTTATAAACCGATAGCGTTATTCTAGAAGTTGAATGGGGTTGATATATAAATATGATAAAAAAACAAGAGGAAAAGCCCAAATACAAAATAAGTAAAAAGAGATTCAAAATAATACTCGGATATATATTGATTATTATAGGGATACTGCTGCCACTTTCTGCATTTACTTCATTAACCATAAACAATATAAAATCAAATGGAGAATATGAGGCATATATTGAAGATAGCAAAAGACAGACCTTAGATGAAGATGAAAAGAGTGGAATTGAAAGCTACAATAAAAAGGTCATGGATAATGATCAGAATATTGTAGATCCATTTATTGCTGATGGATATAAGGTGGAGTATGACTTTTATAAAAAGAATCCAGACAAAATTTTTGCTTATCTTGTGATTCCTGCCATTAATGTAAAAAAACCGATAAGACTAGATGCCACATATGATCATCTTGCAAATGGAGTTGCTCAGATAGATGGAACATCTCTTCCTGTTGGAGGTATCGGTACTAGAAGTGTTATTGCAGGTCATAGAGGCTGGTACAGAGATGTGATGCTACTAAATCTTGGAGAGCTTAAAAAAGGAGATAAGGTATATATCAATAGACAAGGCGATATTTTGGAGTATGAGGTTGACAATACAGAAATTATCAGACCTTCCGAGTGGGAACGATTAAAGCCGATTGAAGACAAGGATATATTGACGTTGCTTTCATGTCATCCTAAAAGACCCCCGAGTCCGTATAGACTTTTGGTCAATTGTACTAGGGTTGAAAAAGAGATTCTATCAAGAGCTGGGAATAAATCTGATACTAAAATAATAAAAGCGACTTCAAAAAATAGAACAGTTCAGGTAACTGAGATTTCTATATATATTGTTACTTTGGCTGGATGGATATTTCTTTTCTTTGTAATACTAAAATTTAAAAAAATTCTTTTGAATAGGAGTGTATAACCATTTATTTAATTTTGAGGTTATTTTACCGCAGATGTCGATTTATCTGCGGTTTTTTGTTGTAAAGAAGTATTTTTATAAAGAATCAACGTAAAATTGACTTTGAATTATATACAATAAATAAATATGTATTATTTTTATTTATACTATTGATTTAAATGAAACTTAGTATTATAATATACTATATAGAAATGGTATATCACATTTAGAAGAAGTTGTATATTATATTTGAAAGTAGGTGATTAATATTCAACTGAATGATAGACAATTGAAAATTATTGATATCGTCAAGTCGAATGAGCCGATTACAGGAGAAAGAATAGCTGATAAATTAAATGTAACCAGAGCGACTTTGAGGTCCGATCTAGTGGTCTTGACTATGACAGGAATTTTAGATGCCAGACCAAAGGTGGGATATTTTTATGTCGGAGAAGGTAATTTTTCGAATGAAAGCACATCTTTTAAACAATTGAAGGTTTCTGATGTAATGGGAGTTCCTTTGACTGCGAGGCAGAGTGATACAGTTTATGATGTTATAGTTAATATTTTTTTAGAGGATTCCGGTGGAGTATTTATTATCGATGATGATGATTACCTTTGTGGAGTTGTGTCTAGAAAAGATTTGTTAAAGGCTACAATGGGTAACAAGGATATAAAAAATGATCCGATTGGATTGGCTATGACTAGAATGCCAAATATTGCGACAGTTTTGGAAGACAATTCGATTGGCGATGCAGCTAGGATGCTGGTTACTAGAGAAGTCGATAGTTTACCTGTCGTTAGGTATGAAGACGGAGATATTCACAAGATGAAGATAGTAGGAAAAATTTCAAAAACATCTATTACAAGACTTTTTTTAGAATTAATGGATAAATAGTCAAATTAAAAAGATAAATATAGATGTTAACGAAATGGAGGTATTATGAATAAAAAAATGATGATTTTTATCATATCAGATTCACTTGGAGAAACGGCTAGGACTATAGCTAGAGCCTGTATTTCTCAATTTGAAAATAAAGATGAATGGGATATTAGAAGATATCCGTTTATAAATTCAACTGAATTATTGAAGGAAGTTTTGGATGAGGCGAAAAAAAATGACGCTCTTGTTCTTTATAGCTTGGTAAGTGAGGAATTGGCAAATTATTCTGGAGACTACTGTATGGAAAATGGAATAGAGAGTGTCGATTTGTTATCAAGTATAATTCATAAAATGAGTACCAAATCGGACTCAAAGCCGCTTAGAGAAGCGGGGCTAATCAGAAAGATGGACAAGTCATATTTTGAAAGAGTGGAAGCGATTGAGTTTGCCGTAAAGTATGATGATGGGAAGGATCCGAGGGGCCTACTGAAAGCTGACTTGGTTTTGGTAGGTATTTCTAGAACATCAAAGACTCCGTTGAGTATGTATTTGGCAAACAAACATATTAAGGTTGCTAATGTACCATTGGTTCCAGAAGTTCCTATTCCAAAGGAGCTTGCAAATGTCGACCCTAGAAAAATAATAGGTCTGACGAACTCACCTGAAAAATTGAACACAATCAGAGTAGAGAGATTGAAGTCGATGGGACTTTCGGGCAGTGCAAATTATGCGAAGTTAGATAGAATATTAGAAGAGTTGGACTACTCCGAAGAGGTTATGAAGAATCTGAAATGCCCAGTGATAAATGTAGCAAATAAAGCTATTGAGGAAACTGCTGGAATAATTTTGGATATTTTAAAAGAAAATGGAATGTCAATAATTAAAGATTACGATATTTAGTGTATTTTTACAGGAGGAAAAACATGAGTACAAAATTTGTTTATAGTTTTGATGAAGGTAATAAGGACATGAGAAGCCTATTGGGTGGTAAGGGAGCGAATTTGGCAGAAATGACAAATATCGGTCTTCCTGTACCTCAAGGTTTCACTATTACTACTGAAGCTTGCAACGACTATTATGAAAATGATCACAAAATCAGAAAAGAAATATTGGATCAAATCGATGAAAAATTGGATCAATTGGAAAAAGAACAGGGAAAAACTCTTGGAGCTGAACAAAATCCATTGTTGGTATCTGTAAGATCAGGGGCAGTATTCTCAATGCCAGGTATGATGGATACAATATTAAACTTAGGTCTTAATGACACGAGTATCAAAGGGTTGATAGAATCAACTAACAACGAAAGATTTTCATATGACAGCTACAGAAGATTTATTCAAATGTTCTCAGATGTTGCGATGGAAGTACCAAAATACAAATTTGAAAATGTTTTAGAAAGAGTAAAGGAAGAAAAAGGGTACAAATTCGATACTGAATTAAGTATTGATGATTTGAAGGAAATCGTTGTAGAGTTCAAAAATATTTACAAAAAAGAAGTTGGAGAGGATTTCCCTCAAGATCCAAAAAAACAATTGCTGTTGGCGATTGAGGCAGTTTTCAGATCATGGAACAATCCTAGAGCAGTTGTTTACAGAAAATTAAATGATATAGCAAATAATCTTGGTACTGCAGTAAACATTCAATCAATGGTATTTGGTAATATGGGTACTGATAGTGGAACTGGTGTTGCATTTACAAGAAATCCATCAACTGGAGAAAACAAATTGTTTGGAGAGTATCTAATAAATGCACAAGGAGAAGATGTTGTTGCTGGAATCAGAACTCCTCAGAGTATAGATACATTAAAGAACGATATGCCTGAAATGTATAATCAATTTGTTGAAATAACACAGATTCTAGAAGGTCACTATAAAGATATGCAGGATATAGAGTTCACTATTGAAAAAGGAAAGCTTTACATACTTCAAACTAGAAATGGTAAGAGAACTGCAAAGGCCGCAATTAACGTGGTAGTTGATTTGGTAAATGCTGGAGTAATAGATAAGGAAGAGGCAATAATGAGAATAGAGCCAGGTCAATTGGATCAGTTACTTCATCCAACATTTGATCAGAAGGCACTTAAGTCGGCAGAATTGCTAGCAAAAGGTCTTCCTGCATCTCCAGGTGCAGCTTCAGGAAAGGTATATTTCCATGCTGATGATGTTGTTGAGCATGCAAAGCTTGGTGAAAAAACTTTATTGGTTAGACAGGAAACATCTCCAGAGGATATAGAAGGTATGGTAAGTTCAGAAGGTATATTGACTGCCAGAGGTGGTATGACTTCTCATGCGGCAGTTGTTGCTAGAGGTATGGGTAAATGCTGTGTTGCAGGCTGTGGCGAATTAAGAGTCGATGAAGCGGCAAAAGAAATAAGAGTTGGCGACAGAGTTATAAAAGAAGGACAATTCATGTCAATTGATGGATCAACTGGCTGTGTATACCTTGGTTCAATAGAGATGACAAGCGTTGAAGTTGGAGGAAATTTCGGTGTATTTATGGGCTGGGTTGATGAGATCAGAGATATGAAGGTTAGAACAAACGCCGATAATCCAAGAGATGCAAAAAAAGCCATCGAGTTTGGAGCTGAGGGTATCGGTCTTTGTAGAACTGAGCATATGTTCTTTGAAGAAGAAAGAATACCAGCAGTTAGAGAAATGATCTTGGCTGATAATGTTGAAGACAGAGTAAAGGCATTGGACAAATTACTTCCATTCCAAAGAGAAGATTTCCATGGTATATTCAAGGCAATGGATGGAAGACCTTGTAATATAAGACTATTGGATCCACCTCTACATGAGTTCTTGCCTCATGAAGATTCTGCAATAGAAGAATTGGCAAAACAAATGGGAATAAGACCTACTGAATTGAAGAAGAGAGTAGTGGATTTAGACGAATTCAACCCAATGCTTGGTCATAGAGGTTGTAGATTGGCTGTAACGTATCCAGAAATCTGTGAAATGCAAGCAAGAGCAATAGCACAGGGGGCAATACTGGCAATGAAAGATGGACACAAGGTAGTTCCGGAAATAATGGTGCCATTAATCGGAACTGTTAATGAATTAAAGATGCTTAGACCAATTATCGAGGAAGCAGTAAATTCTGAGCTTGAAAAAGCCGGCGTTGAGATGGATTACACTGTAGGTACTATGATAGAAATACCAAGAGCTTGTGTTACTGCTGATGAAATAGCAGAAGTTGCCGATTTCTTCAGTTTTGGAACAAACGACTTGACTCAAATGGGATTTGGATATTCTAGGGATGATGCTGGTAAGTTCTTGGGTGAATACGTTGATAAGGGTGTTCTTGAAAAAGATCCATTCCAAGTTCTTGATCAAAAAGGTATAGGAAAGCTTGTTGAAATGGCTGTAAAACTTGGAAGAGGTACTAATCCAGAATTGAAGTTAGGAATTTGTGGAGAACATGGTGGAGAACCTTCATCAGTTGAATTCTGCTACAATCAAGGCTTGAATTATGTTTCTTGCTCACCGTTCAGAGTACCAATTGCAAGATTAGCTGTTGCTCAATCAACAATTAAAAAGAGAAGTGGAGCAATTGAAAGAGATAAATAAACATATTTACCACTTAATTATCAGAAAATTTATCATGAAATCAAGTAGTTGACTCAAAATACAAAAATATAATTTGCAATAGATTTACCGTTGATCAGAGGTATATAAAGCCTTTGATTGACGGTATTTTTATTTTGGATTTTAAAGTATAGAAAACATCTATACTTAGAATAAAAATATAATATTTTAAAAAATCTGAAAACTGTTGTATAGGCAACTTGTTTATATAGATATTCATATTATAATAATTTTAACAAAGTACATAATATATGCAAATGAAATATTAAATATAATTTTCTAAATTGTTTAAAATATTTCTGTGAAATACAATTAAAATAATATAAGGGGGTGGCATTATGGATTTTACGATTGTTACGAATAATACAATTGTAAAAGATAATTATGAAAATATTATTTTTGTTGAAGGTGATTTTTTTGATGTGCTATTAGAAGTGAGAAACTATATTCATTTAGGTCATGAGCTTATATCATACCCTCTTGGCGCAAGCATCAGAATGATGTATTCTCCAATTCGGTCAATATTAATTAGTAAGGAATTGGAGAACATTGATGAAAACTCCATTGAAGTCATAGAAAACAGTATTGAAAAATACAAGATAACAATGGGAGAGAGAAATGTAGACGTGAGAAATAGGAGAGACTATGAGGTTATTGATTATGAATTGATAAAGTCTGCAATAAGTGAAAACGATTTTATCAGTGAAATATTATAATTTACTAAAGGGGTGAAGTATTTTGAAACTAGAACTTAGAAAAATTCAAATCAACAATGTTGAATTTGGAAACGAGACAAAGGTTGATGGAACTACTTTATTTATCGATAAGGCTTCATTGATTGAAGAGCTGAAAAAAGTTCCAAATGTTAAAGAAATTAAAATCGATATTGCAAAGCCTGGTGAAAAGACTAGAATAATTCCAGTGAAGGATGTTATTCAACCTAGATTTAAGGTTGAGGGAGCTAGTGGATTTGCCGGTGTTACAAGTGATGTTGCTCAGTTAGGGAATGGTATTGCTAATGTTCTTGAGGGAGTTGCTGTTGTTACAATTGGTGATATAGTTGGTTTCCAAGAGGGCATTATAGATATGTGGGGTGAAGGCGCAAAGTGGACTCCTTTCTCTAAAACAAATAACATAGTAGTAGACATAAGTGTCATCGATGGTTTGACGCCTCATGAACATGAAGAAACTTGTAGAATAATTGGTCTTAGAACTTCTGAGCTTGTCGGTATGGCAGCAAAGGATCTAACTTCTGATGAAGTCGAAGTGTATGAAATGGGCGACAATGATGAAGAAACTGAAAAATATCCTAATCTTCCAAAGGTTGTATATGCTGAAATGCTAATTTCACAGGGTCTTCTTCACGCAAGCTATATTTATGGTGTCGACTCTGCACATATACTTCCTACATTGATTTCTCCAAATGAAGAATTGGATGGAGCAGTAATAAGTGGTAACTGTGTTGCAGCTTGTGATAAGATAACAACTTACCAGCATCAAAATAATGCGGTAATAAAAGAGTTATATAAGTTACATGGAAAGGAAATAAATTTCCTAGGCGTTGTATTAGTTCCTGAAATGACAACTTTAAATGGAAAGTTCGTTTCTTGTGATTATACTGCAAAGCTTTGTAAGATGCTTGGAGCAGACGGAGTGGTGGTATCCGAAGAAGGTTATGGAAATCCTGATTCAGATTTGGTGATGATTTGTTCAAGGTTAGAAAAGCAAGGAATAAAAACTGTATTGATAACAGACGAATGCTCTGGCTGGGATGGAATGAGTCAACCACTTACTGATATAGCAAAAGAAGCAGTGGCTGTTGTGTCTACGGGAAATGTTTCTCATGTTGTTGAACTTGGAAAAGCAGATAGGGTATTAGGTGATCCTGAAGCAGTTGCAAATATAGCTGGAGGATGGGCTGGTGCCTATAATAGTGAAGACGGAACAATGAAGTGTGAGTTAAATGCAGTAATAGGTGCAACTTCTGAAATTGGTACTCACAATGCAACAGTAGAACTTTATTAAGGGGGAAAATGATATGTCTGAAAAGAAAGTTTTATTTTATCTAAATCAGTTCTTTGGACAGATTGGTGGAGAAGACAAGGCTGGTATAGCTCCGATGTTCAAGGAAGGTGGAATTGGTCCATCTGAAGTATTTGCAAAATCGATATCAGAAGATGGAACATTAGTTGGTACTATTATATGTGGAGATAATTTCTTCAATGAAAATAAAGAAGAGTCTTTGGAATTTTTGAAGAAGGTATGCGAAGACGTAAAGCCTGATTTAGTTGTGGCTGGTCCGGCTTTCAATGCTGGTAGATATGGTATGGCTTGTTCAGGTGTGGCTGAGTTTTTCGAAAAAGAGGCAGGTATTCCAGTTGTTTCAGGTATGTATGAAGAAAATCCAGGTCTGGATTCTGCAAGAAAGGTCGCTTACGTCGTAAAAACTGGTGATTCAGCAGGTACAATGAGAAAAGCTCTTCCAAAGATGGTCGCAGTAGCCAAAAAAATACTTAACGGAGAAGTGGTTAAACCAGATGTTGACGACTATTTTGCACAAGGAAAAAGGTTAACAGTATTTTCTGAAAAAACAGGCTCTCAAAGAGCAATAGAAATGCTGATGAAAAGACTTAATGACGAGTCGTTTACTACTGAGCTTCCAATGCCGGTATTTGATACTGTAGATCCGGCTCCTGCTATAAAAGATCTTTCAAATGCGACAATTGCACTGGTTACTACTGGTGGTATTGTACCTATGGGAAACCCTGATAGAATTCAATCAGCATCTGCTCAGAAATGGGGGAAATATGATATATCAAAATTAGATAAATTGGAGGGCAATTTCTGCACGATACATGGTGGATATGATCCAGTTTATGCGAATGAAATCCCAGATAGAGTCGTTCCATTGGATTCACTTAAACAACTTGAAAAGGATGGAGTTATTGGAAGCGTGTACAAAGATTTCTATACTACAACTGGTACTGGTACTGCAATAGGTAATTCAATTGTATTCGGTAAAGAAATGGGAGAGGAATTGAAGGCTGCTGGTGTAGATGGTGTTATCCTAACTTCTACGTGAGGTACTTGTACACGTTGCGGTGCAACGATAGTAAAAGAAATAGAAAGATTTGGAATTCCAATTGTTCATATGGCAACAATTGTTACGATATCAAAATCTGTTGGAGCAAACAGAATAGTACCTACTATAGCGATACCTTACCCAGTAGGTAATCCAGAAAAAGGCGAAAAGGAATTGGATTTAAGAAATTCACTTGTTGGCAAGGCGTTAGATGCTCTTACAACTGAAGTTGACGGACCGACAATATTCTAGTTAAATGACTATTAGAAGTTGACGAAGTAATGAAAATGGGTGATTTTTATGACTAAAAAAAATGAAAAGGTAAGCACGAAAAAGGTTGTTAATTACGCTGGTGCATTCATTGCTCTATTAATAGGCTCTGGTTTCGCAACTGGCCAAGAAATTTTACAGTACTTTACAGCACTTGGGTATAAAGGCATTTTGGCAGTAATACTTTGCTTTATACTTTTGGCATATGTTGGACTTAGCTTTATATCTGCTGGATACAATAATAAGTTTGATACACCGAATGACATTTATAGATATTATTGTGGAAAGGCTTTGGGAACGTTTTATGATTACTTTTCAGTATTCTTTATCTTCTTATCATATACGGTAATGATAGGTGGAGCCGGAGCAACTACTGCACAACATTACAATTGGTCGCCATATATTGGTGGAATACTAATGGGTGTTGTCGTAATCATCACAGCTATATTCGGTTTGAATAGGATAGTTGAAGTTATCGGTAACATTGGACCAGTAATAGTTGTAATTGCAATTTTCGTAGGTGGAGTAAGTATATTTACTCATTTAGATGGAATGAACACTGCGAATGATGTTGTCAGAGATCTTGTGGCAAATAAGGAAATAAAGATAGCAAATCCAAATTGGCTGTTGTCTGCAGGATCATATGTGGGCTTCTGTATGTTATGGTTGGCTGCGTTTTTAGGTCAGATAGGAGCGAGTGCAAATAGTGATAAAGAAGGTAAATTAGGTGCATTTTGGGGTGCAACAGGATTTTCACTTGCTGTTTTGATAATGTCGCTTGGTATCTTCTTTTCAATAAGCACATTGAAAGGAAGTCAGATTCCAACGTTGATATTGGCTGGCGAAATTCATCCAATGCTTGCAAATATATTTTCAGTAATAATACTTCTCGGAATATACACTACTTCTGTTCCATTATTGTGGTCGGTTGTATCTAGATTTGCAGAAGAAAAGACTCCGAAATTTAGAATGCTGTCAATTGTTCTTGGAGTAGTTGGTATGCTTGTAGGTCTAACGCTAAAGTTTGACACATTAGTAAATTATGTATATGTACTGAATGGATATGTTGGTTTAGTTCTATTATTTATCATGATTTTTAGATCTATTCAATGGAAGAAAATATAATAGAAGAATTGACGTAGCAAAAGCTTGCTTTTGAAAATACTTAATATAATTACTCTTGTTGAATTAGGCTTGATTTTTACTTTTTGTAAGGGTCATAGCCTTTTTCATTTTTTTATAAAGTTGAGTGTTAAGTGTTTTTTATTTTGAAAATGGGTTAACTTCTATGTTATAATATAGATAATCTATATTTGATGGTATTAGGTATAGATATTTGCGATATTGGTATGTTTAGCTCTTTTACAAGTAATAGTATGAAACAAAGATATTTTTGGAGGCATGGAAATGGATAATACATTTTGGGATAGAAGTATTTTTAGAGGAATTTCGGAAGAGTCGAAAAAAGCTATCGAGAAATTGAACAAAAAAGAAGTGACTTATGATTCAAATACTATGATAATCAGAGAAGGACAGGAAATCAAGTATTTCGCAATAATTATCGAAGGTGTTTTAAAATCAACCGAATACACATCATCTGGGAAGGAATTAAATTCATCGTATTTTTTTGCGAAGGAACAACATTCGTCATATTATTTTGCAGGAGATGCTTTTCCGTTTTATTTAATTTATGGTGGTGTAAAAAACTATTTCTTCAATGTATTGGCTCTTAAAAAATCCAGAGTTGTATGGCTTCCAGTCGATGAACTGAAAGAAATTATTGACAAGGATCCTGTGTTTTTACACAATATTTTGCAATTTGTTGCTAAGTATAATTGCTATAGCAAGGTTTTGTTGAGAGGAGTGCAATATAGGAGAGTCGTTGAAAGGTTGAGTTACTGGTTAATATATATGAATAATTCAGACGAACTAATTGAAATACCAAATTCACAAGAGGTTCTTGCAGATATGCTTCACGTTAACAGGAGTAGTTTAAATCAGGAGCTTGTTCAGCTGGATAAGGATGGCATAATCCAATTTAACAGAAAAAGTATTAGAGTTTTGGATAAAGAATATCTGGAATCATTACTTTAAAAGATTGAAATTACAATTAATGAAATAATATATGGTATCAATCCGTTAAAAACTTAGTCAAATTGAATCGCTCGTATATTCTGGTTTAGAAATAATAGGAATACACGAGCTTTTTTATAATTAGATAAAAAAATGAAAATTTTTTGAAATTACTGTAAATTTTATCTTTGCGTATTGTATTTTATTTGTCATGGTATTATAATCAAGTAAAAGTATTTTTTTAACAAACTTAAATTTTGGAGGTATACTATGGCTAGGTTAAAATTGATGAGAGCACCACAAAAATATGTTCAGGGAAAAAATTCGTTGTTAAGTTTTTACGAAGAAATGAAGCATTTAGGTAGGAGATGGCTTTTTGTATGCTCTAACAGTGGGTACAAAATGTGTCATGATAAAATAGAAAAAAGCTTTGAGAATACACAAGATTTTCGTAGATATGAAATTTTTGGAGGAGTTTCAAGCATTGGTGAAATAGAAAAAATGAAAAAAATCGTTTCTGACGATGAAATTGAAGTTATAGTTGGTGTAGGTGGTGGTTCTGCTATTGATACTGCCAAGGCTGTTGCTCATTTTGAAAAGTTACCAGTTGCAATCATTCCAACAGTAGTTGCGACTGACGCTCCGTGTACTGGTTTGTCTGTAATTTACAATGATGACGAAACATTTAATAGTTATTTATTCTATCCCAAAAATCCAGAGGCTGTAATTGTTGATAGTGACGTGATTGCAAATGCGCCAGTTAAATTCTTAATAGCTGGTATGGGAGACGCTCTAGGCACATATTTTGAAGCAAGGGCTTGCCTACGTACTGATTCTCCAAGCCTAGAGTTTGGCGGAATTACTAGGTCAGCGATGGCACTTTGTGAATTATGTTATAATACATTGCTTGACTATGGAATTGAAGCTATTGTGGCGTGTGAAAACAATGTTGTAACCCCTGCTTTGGAAGCAGTAATAGAGGCAAATGTATATTTGTCAGGTGTTGGTGCTGACAATGGTGGTTTGGCTGTTGCACATTCTTTTTACAATGGATTGACAACACTTGGCGGTCATAGTGCTCCACATGGAAATTGTGTTGCTTTTGGTACACTTGTTCAATTAGTATTAGAAGGGGCATCGAGGGAAGAGTTTAATACTGTTCAATCATTCTGTAAGAGCGTTGGACTTCCTACAACACTGGCTGAAATAGGTATTACAAGCAAAGATGAAATTAGAATTATTGCAAAAAATGCTTGTATAGAAGGTGAAACAATACATAATATGGCTGGAGATGTATCAAAAGAACAGCTGTATGATGCTATTATTGCAACTGATATGTTAGGAAGGTAATCAGTACTTTTAAACGGAAATAGTGAGCACCTACCAAAAATATTTATTTTAAATAATGAAATAATATTAGATACAAGGAATAGATTTTGATATATAGAAAAACATAAAAATATAAAAAAGTTTTATAAAAAAATTTTATAAAAAAATTCACACAAAAAATTTATAAAAAGAGTATCCTGCGTTCTTTAAAATTTAAAATGAATGCAGGATACTTTTTTATGTAGAGTTTATTTTTTCAACATTTGCTATGATATTCTATCAGTAACTCTATTATAATTATATTCTATACTATAACTATATTTTATCTATAACTAAATTCTATCATATATTAAAAATTTATATTTTGGTGCATTATCTGGACATATATATTCCGATTCACTTGTAAGCTTCCATTTTTCTTCGAGAATTTCTGGGAAAAAACTGTCCGCATCGACTTTTTTTTCTTCAATTATACTAGTGACATATAGCTTCGAAACGTCATCCATAAATTGCTTATAAATGTTGTCTCCACCACAAATAAATATTTTTTCGTCAGGGTTATTTTTTGCATATTCGATAATTTCTTCTCTACTGTGCATCGTATATGCTCCATCAAATGCTGTATTTCCTCTAGTTAAAACGATATTTTTTCTATTTGGAAGAGGTCTTTTTGGAAAGCTGAAGTATGTTTTTCTTCCACAAACTATCGTATTGTTTTCAGTAGTCGATTTGAAGTACTTTAGATCATCTTTTAGATGGTAAAGCATATCGCCAGCTCTTCCTATTGCATTCGTTTTTTCAGTCATTGCGACTATTGCATACAAATTTTCTATCATCAATCCCTCCTATATCGCCATTTCAAACTTTAGATTAGGCTTAATTGGATTATATCCCTCAAGCACAAAATCGTCGATTGTAAAGGAGTAGAAATCTTTTTTTTCAGGGTTGAGAATAAGCCTAATCTTTTCATGATTTTGCTGTGATTCTCTTGAAATTATCTCTTTTACCTGATCGATGTGTCTATCGTAAATGTGAGCATTGTTTACATAGTGACAAAATACTCCTGCTTCAAGTCCAACATGTCTTGCTACCATCATCTGCAAAGCCACATATTGAATTTTGTTTATTGAATTGGCAACTGGCACATCGGATGATCTTTGAATCAATGTCATATCAAGATAGCCATCTCTAACGCTCCATTGTGTTTCCATAGCACAAGGGAACAATCCTTTCGAAGCTTGAAGGTCTGATTCCTGATAAAGGTTGATGATATGTCGTCTACCAAATGGCTGATTTTTTAGGTTTTCTAATAGGTTATTCATCAAATCATACTTTTTTACAGTCGCTCCGTATCTCTGACCAATAGTTCTGTCGCCTATATCCCATTCATCCCACCAAGTTATTCCATATTTGCTTTTAAGAAGCTCCAAGTCATTGCTTTGGTCTTGATAAATCCAAAGAACTTCCTTTATTCCGGATTTCCAAGCGACCTGTCTTAGAGTTACAATTGGTAACTCTCCCTTTGATAAATCATACTTTTCAAAAACTTGATTCACAAAATATGTGTGTGAAGGTGTACCGTCAGCATATTTAGGTCGTACTTTTTCTCCAATAGTACTGTTTCCGCTATTTAATATATCCTCACAAAGTTTTTTGAAATTATTATCGGCTATTGTCATATATTCTTATCCTCCCTTACTAAATGAGTTACTATATATTTTACCATATTTTCAACGGTAGAAATCTTAAAAATTAATCAATCTGTAAAAATGATAAAAATATGATTTTAGAGTGAAAATTTGACTGAGTTAATATGAATTATATTGAGTGCATAAATGCGAAGGAAAGACTTTTTTTATAACAAAAATGTAATAAATGGACATCGAATTAATGGCTGTATTTGTAACGTATTAGTAGTTGTTCGAAGTTTGAAAAGAATATATACTATTCTTAAGGAATAATATTTGTTTTTTATTTAGGATGTTTTATTTTAGGAGGATTTATTATGAAAAGATTACTTAAAAAATCGGTGATACTAGCAGTATTCTCACTTACTGTAGGTTTTGGTACAACATCTATTGCACAAGATGTGTCTGTAAAAAATATCAGTGGAGCTGATAGATTTTCAACTGCTGTTAGTATCTCTCAAAATGGTTGGAAAAATGGAAGTGAAAATGTAATTATTGTAAATGCAAACGCTGTTGCAGATTCCCTATCTGTTGCTCCATTTGCAAGTGAGATAAATGCACCAGTTTTGTTGAGCAATTCAGCAAATCTTGATGTTGAAAGTACGGTAAAAGAAATCTCAAGACTACATCCCAAAAATATTTATATTATTGGAGGGGAAAACTCAATAAGCTCTGGTATCGAAGAGAGTTTAAAGGGGAGTGGTTATGCTGTTGAGAGAATTTCTGGAAATAGTCGAGTTGAAACGTCAATAAACATTGCGAAGAAAATAAAAGCTGTCAGGGGAACAAATTTTGAGGAATCATTTGTTGTAAACGGGGTGACTGGGCTTCCAGATGCTGCAGGAGCAGGTGCAGTTGCAGCCAAGCAGCATATTCCGATTATTTTTACCGACAATAATTCCTATGCAAATGTAAGTGGCGAAATAAATGGTTTGGGGATATCAAAGGTATATTTAATCGGTGGAACAAATGGTTTACCGGAACAATATGACAGCTTGGTTGGAAATGTGGAAAGAATTAGTGGTGTTGACAGACAAGACACTAACTTAAAAATAATCAAAAGGTTCTTTGGTGATTTTGATACTGTCTATATCGCAGAAGATGGTATGGGGAATAACTCTAAATTGATAGATTCAGTTCTTATTAATGCTGGAATTATCTCGAGCATCAATTCCGCCGATGGAGGATCAAGTTTGAGCTATGGACCAGTTCTTTTGATAAATTCAAATTATGGATTTACCTTTGATCAGCTTGATGCTTTGAATGGTTCAAATAGCAAGGTGTCCAATTTGGTTCAAGTAAGTGGTGGAGTGAAGATAGAAAAAAATATATCGAAAATTGCAGATTTTATCATAAATAGAGGAAATCAAAATTCAGATATGGCATTTGATAAAATAATGAAATATAGAAATATGGAGATAGAATATAGCTTTGAGGGAAATTCAAAAAAACTAACTGGCAAAAATATTCTTCCGATGATAGAAATCGATAAAGCCAATGGATATCAATTAGATTTTAATAGAGAATCGATCAAGAACTTCTTGGGATCTATTAAATTTAATGGAACAGTATCAAATAATAATGGAAGCTATGCATATTGGAAAAATAATAATGTTGTGATATCAAGTGAATCCAGGATGAATTTAGATGTAAATAAGGAAACAGATAGATTGATTGATCTATTGAAAAAAGGGGAATCTGTCTATTCAGTTACACCATACTATACTACTGCCAGTATTCCTAATAAAGCCACTAATATAGGTAATAAATATGTTGTAGTTAATATTAAAGAACAAAATATGAAATTGTATGAAAATGGAAAAGTAACTCTTTCTACACCAATAGTTTCCGGAAATCCAAATAGAGGTATGGCTACACCTCCAGGTATTTTTACTCTGAGATCAAAGGCGAGAAATGTCGTTCTTAGAGGGCCTGGATATGCTTCTCCTGTACAGTATTGGATGCCGTTTAATGGAAGCATTGGAATTCATGATGCATACTGGCAGCCTAAATTTGGTGGAACTAGATATTTATTTGCCGGATCACATGGATGTATAAATACTCCATTAAACAAAGTTTCATCATTATACTCAAAGATTAGTGTTGGTACACCTGTTATTGTGGTAAGATACTAAATTTGTGGTAATAAACTAAATTAAAGGTAGTATTTGGATAACGATAAGAAAAAGGTTGAAACTTTGTTACTTAAATTTTGCTACAAAAGAATAAAAATTCGGAAAAAATAGTATTTAATTATATTTAAGTGTTTTTTTGTATTTAAAATTTAACAATAAATATTTACTTTTTCCAAAAGTAGGAATATAATGTAGGTAAAGTTAATAAAATATTTAACAAACTTTTAAAATTTTCAAAAGATTACATTATTTTTAGGAGGTATTCTTATGTGGGAAAAAGACATCAACATTAACGAAATTAAGGAAATTAGAGCTAAATCAACTGCTTACCTTGGTGTTGGAGCAATAGAGAAATTCAATGATATTGCAGCTGAGCTTTCATCAAAAGGCTTTAACAAGGTCGTAATCTTGACTGGTAGAGCTGCGTATAAGAAAACAGGTGCTTGGGAAGTAGTTGAAAAGGCTTTGAAGGACAACAATATCGAATATGCTTTGTACGACAAAATTAGCCCAAATCCTGAACATAAAGATGTTGACGAAGCATGTGAATTAGGTAAATCAATAGGTGCAAACTGTGTAATTGGTATAGGTGGTGGTAGCCCGATTGATGCTGCAAAATCTGTTTCAATTTTGCTTGAATATCCTGAAAAGAAATGTGCAGAGCTTTATGAATTAAAATTCACACCGGATAAGGCGGCTCCAGTAATCGCTATCAATCTTACTCATGGTACTGGAACAGAGGTGGATAGATTCGCTGTTGTTTCAATACCAGAAAAAGAGTATAAGCCTGCGATAGCTTATGATTGTATATATCCATTGTATGCAATAGATGATCCAGCCTTGATGGTTACATTGCCAGAATATCAGACAATGGCTGTTTCAGTGGATGCTATAAACCACGTATTTGAAGCATGTACTGCACTTACTGCAAATCCATTTAGTATTCTTTGTGGTAAGGAAACTGTAAGACTTGTTCATAAGTACTTGCCGAGAGCTCTTGCGGACGGACATGATTTGGAGGCTAGATACTATTTGGCTTATGCATCAATGATTGCAGGTACATCTTTTGATAATGGTTTACTTCACTTTACTCATGCATTGGAGCATCCACTAAGTGCTGTGAAAACAGATTTGACTCACGGAGTAGGCTTGGGTATCCTTCTTCCATCAGTTGTGAAGATTTGCTTTGACGCTAGAAGGGAAACAATAATCGATGTATTCGGACCACTTGTTGGAGATTCTGAGGATTTGACAGCTGAAAAAGCTTGTGAAAATATGAGAGAGTGGCTAAAATCTGTTGGATTGACAATGACATTGAAAGATGAAGGTTTTACAGAGGCTGATCTTGATAGATTGACTGAGCTTGCTTTTACAACGCCATCATTAGATGGATTGCTTTCTTGTGCACCAGTTCAGGCAACAAGAGAAAATGTCAGAGCGATATACGCTGAATCACTATAATGATGATGAAATAAATAAGAGTTGTTTTTTGAAATAAATTAAAATTGATTTTTGGTAGAACGAGAAAAATCGATAAAAATGGTAGTGTGTCATATTTAAAACTGGATACATTACCATTTTTTTTGGAATATTTACACACAATATACAAAAAATAAAAAAAGCAATCACGAATGATTGCTTGAGTGCCGCTGATCGGGGTCGAACCGATACGATATTGCTATCGCAGGATTTTGAGTCCTGTGCGTCTGCCAATTCCGCCACAGCGGCATCTGTCTCTCTCGAGTACATATAATATAATACCACAGATGTAAAAAAAAAACAAGAAAAATTTATAAAAATTTTTCAGTAGTTTTTGTGGTATAATTAAATGTATACTTACAGGTAGAAATGAGAGGAAATCATATGGATAATAAAAAGAAAATACTGCTAATTGATGGAAATTCTATAATCAATAGAGCATTTTTTGCCTTACCTCCTATGGATAATGGTGATGGATTGCACACAAATGCTGTTTATGGATTTTTGACAATGATGTTTAAGATGATAAAAAATATACAACCGACACATATTTCTGTCGCCTTTGACTTGAAGGCTCCTACATTTAGACATAAAGCCTTTGCAGATTATAAGGCTGGCAGAAAAGGTATGCCTTCTGAATTGGCAATGCAGCTTGAACCACTGAAAAATATTCTGGATTCAATGAATATAGATAGAAAAGAGCTTGAGGGTTATGAGGCTGATGATATTCTTGGAACAATATCGAGAATTGGAGAAGAAAATGATTTTTCTGTTTATGTAGTCACAGGAGATAAGGATGCAATTCAATTGGCATCCGACAAAACTCTTGTTATGATAACAAAGAAAGGTGTTGCAGAAGTAGAGGAATATAATACAGAGGGCGTTATTGAAAGATATGGGCTGACACCAGCACAATTTATTGATTTGAAGGGCTTGATGGGTGATAAATCAGATAATATACCTGGAATACCTGGAATAGGTGAAAAAACAGGTATTAAGCTTTTGCAAGAATTTGGGAGTGTTGAAGGCGTTATTGAAAATGTGGACAAATTAAAGGGTGCTCAGAAAAAGAAAGTAGAAGAAAATACGGAATCTGCCATTATGAGTAAAGAGCTGGCTACGATAGATAGAAATATTCCGTTGGATTTGAGCTTTGAAGACATGGAGTTTGGCTCCTTTGATGTTCAGGCTGTTATTAAAGAATTTCAAAAACTAAAATTCAATAGTCTTATTTCAAAGCTTTCGGAGCTTACAGACTGTGAAGAAAAGGAAGTAGAAAAAAAAGAAATTAATAAATTGGAAGACATTGAAACCTTTATTGAAAAAATTAACGAAGAAGGCGTTTTATCAATAAAGACCATTTGCAGGGAAGGAAATATTTTAGATAAGAATATTATCAAAACATTTCTATCGATTGATGGAAAGGAATACTACTATTTAGATGGTGAAGAGATAATTGCTTTAAAAGAGATATTGGAAAGTGAAGAGATAGAAAAAATAGGGTATGAGCTGAAGCAAGATTTTGTTGCACTTAGACCTTATGGAATATATTTGGGAAATATTAAGTTTGATATCTCTATTGCCGAGTATGTAATAGAGTCGAAATCCTCGTCTTCATATGATATAGATTCAATAGCGAACAAATATCTCTACAAAAAAGTAATGACAAAGGATGAGCTTTTGGGAAAGGGAGCGAAATCTCTTTCATTTGAAGAGGTCGATTTTGAAAATTTGAAAGACTATATTATCGGAATTTTTGATACTGTATTCGGTGTGATAGAAGCTATGGAAAAAAGCATTATTGACGATGGTATGGAGATGCTGTTTTATGATGTTGAAATGCCTCTGATAGCAGTGCTAGGGGACATGGAATACACTGGTATTATGGTAGATAAGGATGTATTGAACGAATTGGATTTGGAGATTAAAGAGCTTATATACGATGCAGAAAAGAAGATTTTCTCTTTAGCAGGAGAGGAATTTAATATCAATTCTCCAAAACAGCTAGGTGTAATAATTTTCGAAAAGCTTGGTCTACCCGTAGTGAAAAAGACGAAAACAGGATATTCAACAAATGCTGAGGTATTAGAAAAACTGATGGATGAGCATGAAATAATAAGATTGATTTCGGATTATAGAACAGTGGTAAAATTGAAATCGACATATATTGACGGTTTGAATTCAGTAATTAATGAAAAGGATGGGAGAATCCACTCCACATTTAATCAAACCATTGCTTCGACGGGAAGAATCTCTTCAACAGATCCAAATCTTCAAAACATACCAGTTAGAACTAATATAGGTAGAAATATTAGAAAGGTATTTATTTCTGAAAATGGTAGAAAGCTTGTAGATGCCGATTATTCTCAGGTTGAATTGAGAGTTTTGGCTCATATGAGTGGTGATGAAAATATGATTGAAGCATTTTCAAGTGGAGAGGATATACATAGAAAAACAGCATCTCAAGTTTTTAATGTTAGTCTTGATGATGTTACGCCGGAGTTGAGAAGTGCGGCAAAGGCGGTAAATTTCGGAATCATATATGGAAAGAGTGATTTTGGTCTGGCGAAGGATTTGAATATTTCACTAGCAAGGGCAAAGGATTATATAAATAGTTATTTTGGCAAGTACGACAAGATAAAAGGTTTTATGGATGAGATTGTCGCCAATGCTGAAAGAACAGGATATTCTACCACTATGTTCAATAGAAGAAGATATATTCCAGAGATAAAATCAAACAATTTTATCGATAAGAACAGAGGTAAAAGAGCGGCGATGAATGCTCCAATACAAGGAAGTGCAGCCGATATCATTAAAATTGCCATGGTGAATGTACATAATCGTCTTTTTGAAGAGGGTTTAAAATCAAAATTAATACTTCAAGTACACGATGAGTTGATTGTGGAAGCAGTTGAAGATGAACTTGAAATAATTGAAGCTCTTTTAAAAGAAGAAATGGAAAATGCCGTTTATTTAGATGTTGATCTCGATGTGGATTTAAACATTGGAAATTCATGGTATGAAACGAAATAAAGATTTAAGCTATGAATACTATAAATAATAATTAGAGTTTCTTATTGTAATATTTATTGTACATATTTATTATACATATTTATTATATATTGTGTTTATAATAATTAAATTTGATTGTAATGATTTTGAATAAAATGTGATAATTGAGGAAGTGATGTTATGCTTGTATTGGGTTTAACTGGTAATATTGGATGTGGTAAAAGCACAGTTTCTAGTAGATTTAAAGAATTTGGCATTGATGTAATCGACGCCGACCTTTTAACTAGAGAGATTTACAAACATTCAGATGTCATTGAAGAACTAAGGAAAGTTTTTCCTGATGCCATTGGAATAGCAGGTAATCAAATGATTGTTGATAGAAAAACCTTAGGGAAATTAGTATTCGATGATTCTAAAAAGCTAAAACAGCTAAATTCGATTACTCATAAGAAAATAAATGAATTGATTGACAATAGAATTGAAACGTCGCGCTCCGATATTGTGGTTGTTGATGCAGCACTTTTGTTTGAGACGGGTATGCAGGGAAAATTCGATAAAGTCATCACTGTATATTGTGACGAAAGAGTCCAACTGGAAAGAGTGATTCAGCGTGATAATCTAAGTTGTGAGGATGCAAAGAAGAGGATAGACAGTCAGCTTTCGCAAAATGTTAAGGTAAGTAAATCTGATTTTTCCATAGATAATTCTGGAGGAATCGATGAGTTAAACAAGAGTATAGAAAATCTAATGGAACAAATAAAAATATGGAAATTAGAAATTGGGGGAAATTGGTTTGAAGAAAAATAAGGCTAGAATAGTTTGTATTTTTGTTTTGGTTGCAATATTATCGATATTTATATGCAACAAACAAGTTTCAAAGGTATTTTATCCTACAAAGTACAAAAAAATTGTAGAGTATTACTCTGATCTATACGACATAGACAAGTATCTAATATATAGTATTATCAAAACAGAGAGTAGTTTCGAGCCAAATGCAGTTTCTACAAAAAATGCCAAGGGGTTGATGCAGGTTACCGATATAACGGCTGAGTGGGTCAATGAAGAGCTGAGGATTAAAAATATGAATGTTTTTGATCCAGATACCAATATAAGAGTCGGAACATATTATTTAAAAAAATTGGAGAGCCAGTTTGATGGGAATTTGACCTTGATGATTGCTGCATATAATGGTGGATCTGGAAATGTGAGAAAGTGGCTCAAGAATCCCCAGTATAGCTCTGATGGTGTGACACTTGAGAATATTCCATTCAAAGAAACCTCGGGTTATACGAAAAAAGTTTTGAAGAACTATGAGCTTTACAAGAAAATATATCAGTAAGCTGTATTTGAAATCATGCTCTTTAGAACAATAATATTGAACGATATGTTGATATGTTGAAAAGCTTTTAAAACAGTGAACTGATTTATGAATATTCTACCATATGAATGTAGAAACTAATACAAAAAAGAATGGAGGAATTGGCAATGAAAAAAAGACTATTTATTGAAGGAATGCATTGTGCAAATTGTGTAAAGGGACTTGAAGCAGTTCTTAATGAGGATATCGATGGAGTAAAAGTCGATAGGATAAGCTTAGAGGAAAAGTATGCAGATGTAGATGTTGAAGATGGAGTAACTGATGAAGCTCTAAAGATTGCTGTTGAGGAATTAGATTTTAAGCTTGTTGGAATAGAATTGTTATAAAAATTTACCATAATAAAATACAGACTATTGACAAAAAAACAGATTATTGTTTAAAAAAGTAAAATAAAATTAAGTTACAAAAAAGTTACAGAAAACTGTTGGTTTAGCGATTTAATAGTTACAAATTGGTTATCAAAAGTTACAAAAAAACGATAAAATAATGATTTTTTGTAAAAAAATACTTTACAAACTGTAATAAAATGATGTATTATAGATTTATAGCTTGAATGCGATAGTAATATTTTACTATGTTCACGAGTGTTTTAGAGAAAAGTAACAATTGATTGTAACAAATGTGTCAGCAGTTGCTGACTATAAATAATATAATGAGAGGTGAGAATTTAGATGAAAAAAGCAATAACAGTGTTAGGGTTAGGTGCAGCTGCAGTAGCCATATCTGTTTCAAATGCTAGTGCAATGGAACAACAAGTAGAGGCAACCAACGGTATCAACCTTAGAGAACAGCCAAGTGCGACTTCAAATAAGGTCTCAGAACTTCAAGCAGGGGCGAAATTAACAGTTATTAGTAACCAAGATGGTTGGGCAAATGTTCAAACTGAGGATGGTCAAAATGGTTGGGTCAGTGGATACTATGTGTCAGGAAACGAAGCTGATGGAAAAGTGCAATCTAATGATGTTGATTCAGCAAATAAAAATGAAAATAATGATGTTAATGCAAATAGTGAGATAAAAAGTGGAAATAAGGTTGTAACAAACGAAAATACAGAAAAAGTAGAAGTTAATTCAAACTTTGAAAATTTAGGCGCTGCCAATGTGAAAACTGGGCAGGGCAGCAATGTAGAGGTTAAATCAAATGCAAAAATAGCGTCTACTACATCGCTTAACGTTAGAATTGGTCCATCAGTTTCAAATGGTATTTCAGGTGTGATCTATAAAGGTGAAATATTTAAGGTTGTTTCAAAATCGTCTAATGGATGGTATAAGGTGATTCTTAAGGATGGTACAACTGGTTGGGCTAGTGGAAAATACATCAACCTTACTAATGAAGTTGATAAATCAAATGTTTCAGAATTTATTAAGGGCTCAGACAATGACGTGAAGTCTACTGAAACTAATACTACTGTTTCTTCAAATCAAGGAACTGTTAACAGCAAGGTTGGTTTGAATGTTAGAGCAGGTGCTGGAACAAAGAATGCAGTTATATCTACATTGAAGAGCAATGCTGTAGTAAATATCATCGGTGAAGAAAATGGATGGTATAAAATTAAGCTAAGCGATGGTAGTACTGGATACGTTGGTGCAAGTTTTATCAATAGAACTGCTTCAACTACTTCTACAGATAGCACTAAATCATCAGCTACTGCGAAGCAGACAGATACAAAGGTTGCTGTTGGTGATACAACTCCGTCGGCAACAGGAAACAAGGTCGCTGATTATGCTCAGACTTTGCTAGGAACAAGATATACTTGGGGTGGAAGTTCGACTTCAGGATTTGACTGTTCTGGTTTTACTCAGTATGTATATAAGAATGCGCTTGGCGTAGATATTCCAAGAGTTTCTAGAGCACAGGCAACAGTTGGTAGTGCAGTTAGTACTTCAAGTATGAAGGTTGGAGATTTGTTGTATTTTGATACTACAGGCTCAGGAACAACTAGCCACGTTGGAATATATCTAGGAAATGGAAAGTTCATCCATGCAAGTGGTACTGCAACTAATCCAGAATACGTGAAGGTATCTAATCTATCTGAAAAATGGGTTAAGCTACTTGGTGCTAGAAGAATATAATTATTATATATAGTTGATTTATTGGCAGATTTTCTTAATGAATAGTTTCATTGGAAAATCTGCTTTTTAGTTTCACTTTTTTACGCAATGTATATTTTTAGTGAAATATATACATGTTTACTTTATTCGATTTTAACATAGAATTTAGTATCGAAAAAGAATACATTTCTTGATAAGTATTCAATTTCTGGAAGAGTATTCAATTTTAAAAAAATATATGATATAAAATTATCAATTGAGAAAAATAAAAAACTAAATAGTATATCAAATACACGATATTCTGAAGATGTGAAAAGTTTAGAAAATTCATATTATTATCAGATTAAGTTCACAAATGACATGAAAATATGTAGAATAATTATTTAAATTAGCATTTTATGTGTATTTTATTTCATTTTTATTTGTATGATATTTTATTTTTTTTTATTTATTATAAGAAAAAGTGAAAAAAAATAAAAAAAATTTAAAAATTAAGTCATTATTAAGGTATTTTTCAAAATAATTTTCCAAAAACGTTTTTTTTATCGTTTAACACTTGTTATTGCTAATTTTTTAGAGTTGTTGTATACTAGTAATTGAAATAAATTAAATACTAGTTAAGAATAGGGGGTAACAGAATGAAACTCTTAACTTTTAAGGGAGGAATACATCCTCCGTATGGAAAAGAGTATGCAAATAAAAAACCAATTGAGAGAGCAAAGGCTCCTTCTACTGTTTATATCCCACTTCAGCAACATATCGGTGCACCGGCAAAGTGCATTGTAGAAGTTGGAGAAGAAGTGAAGCTTGGACAAAAGATTGGTGAAGCTCAAGGTTTCGTATCTTCTAATATTCATTCATCGGTATCGGGTGTAGTAAAAGCAATTCAACCATGTGGAGTTCCAGGTGGTACTGCAATGTGCGTAATTATCGAAAATGATTTTAAAGAAGAACTTCATGAAAGTGTGAAGCCAAAGGGTGATGTTGAAACTCTTGAAAAAGAAGAGATAGTGGCAATCATTAAAGAGGCTGGAATAGTTGGTATGGGTGGTGCGACTTTCCCTAACCATGTTAAAATTTCTCCACCACCAGATTCAAAGGCAGAATTCGTGATTTTGAATGGTGCAGAGTGTGAGCCATATTTAACAGCTGATGATAGATTAATGGTTGAACATCCAGATGATGTTGTGTATGGTTTAAGAGCTCTTTTAAAAGCATTAAATGTAGACAAAGGTTTTATTGGTATAGAAGTAAATAAGCCTGAAGCGATTAAAAATATGATAAAAGCTGCTGAACCATATCCAGAAATCGAAGTTGCGAGCCTTCAGGTAAAATATCCAGAAGGTGCTGAAAAACAGCTTATTTATGCCTGTACTGGAAGAGAAGTTCCATCTGGAGCACTTCCTATAGCTGTTGGTGCAGTTGTTACGAATGTTGCGACATCAGCAGCAATCGCAAGAGCAATAAGAGAAGGTATGCCTCTTGTTGAAAGAATTACGACTGTTACAGGTCCATGTATAAAGGAACCTAAAAACTTAATAACAAAGGTTGGAACTAAATTTAGCGAAATTATAGAACAATGTGGTGGCATAAAAGAAGGTGTTACAGCGAGAAAACTGATTGCTGGTGGGCCTATGATGGGTCTAGCGCAATACACTGATGATATTTCTACAAATAAAGGTTCTTCAGGAATATTGATACTTGACGAAGCGATGTCTGTAGCTCCAGAACCAATGAACTGTATTAAATGTGGTAGATGTACAGACGTATGTCCAGCATTCCTTCAGCCATTATTTATCAGTGCATATTCGTTGAAGAATAATTTTGACGAAGCAGAAAAGCATAGGGCAATGGATTGCATCGAATGTGGTTCATGTTCATATATTTGTCCTGCTAGAAGATTGTTATTACCTTCTATAAGACAGGCGAAGAGAGAAATAGGTGCTAAGAGAAGAAAAGCTGCAGCACAAAAGTAAATAATTAGTTAGGAGGAAAAATAATGAATGAGAAATTGATAGTTTCTTCATCTCCTCATATTAGGACTAATGAAGATACTACATACATAATGAAACAAGTTATTCTTGCGTTGTTACCTGCGACTGCTGCTGGAATTTATTATTTCAGAGTTCAAGGATTAATAACAATCTTGGCTTGTGTTATAGGAGCTGTAGGTTCTGAATGGTTGTATTGTAAAATAACAAAGAAAAGATCTACAGTTGGTGACTTGTCTGCAGTTGTGACAGGTTTATTGTTGGCATTTAACGTTCCTGCTGGTTTTCCAGTTTGGATGTGTATTTTTGGTTCTGTTTTTGCAATAATTGTTGTAAAAATGGTATTTGGAGGAATTGGTTTTAACTTCCTTAACCCAGCACTTGCAGGTAGAGCATTTTTATTGGCTTCATTCCCTGTTGCTATGACAACTTGGTTGAAACCTGGAGCAAATCCAGACGCCGTTACAGCTGCAACTCCACTTAGTTATTTAAAACTTGCTGGAGGAACTTCTGCAGATGCTGTGGGAAGAATACACGAGGCTGGTATTTCACTTGGACAAATGTTTATGGGAAATATCGGTGGTACGATAGGCGAAACATGTTCACTATTGATAATATTGGGTGGTGTTTATTTAATATATAAAGGTATTATTTCATATATTATGCCTGCTGTATATATAGTATTAGTAGTAGTTTTATCATTTATATTTGGAGGCTTCAACGCTGAGTTTGCAATGTATCAGGCTTTGGCTGGAGGACTTTTACTTGGTGGATTCTTCATGTTGACTGATTATACTACATCTCCTATGACGAAAAAAGGACAGATTATATATGCTGCAATCGCCGCTGTAATAGCGACTTGTATAAGATTGTTTGGAGGATATCCAGAAGGTGTATCATATTCGATATTATTCGCAAACTGTTTGGTACCACTAATCGACAAGTATGTAAACAATAGAGTATTTGGGGAGGTGCGTAAATAATGAACAGTATGATAAAAGTAGGTGGAACATTATTGGCATTTTCTGCGGCAGCGGCATTGTTGCTTGCTGGTACGAATCAACTGACTGCACCTGTAATCGAACAGAGAAATATAGCTGCAAGTAATGCAGCAAGAAAAGAGGTATTACCTGTAGCGAAAGATTTTAAACAGGTAGATGCAGCTAAATATTCTAGTGCTGGAGCATCTACAGTCACAGAGGTATTTGAAGGTACAGATGGTTCCAACACTGTTGGTTATACTATAAAGGCTAACCCATCAGGTTATGGTGGTGCTGTTGAGCTAACAATAGGAATTAACAAAGATGGCAAGATAATGGGTGTAAGTGTTGGTAACAATACAGAAACACCTGGACTAGGAGCAAAAGCTGCTGATCCAGCCTTCAATGGACAGTATAAAGATAAAGAAGCAAAGCCATTGGAAGTAATTAAGAGCGGTTCACCAGCCGACAATCAGATAAAGGCCATATCTGGAGCTACAATCACATCGAGAGCGGTAACTGATGGTGTGAATGAGGCTATTCAGGTATTTGAGGCTGTAAATAAATAGGAGGGTTAGAGATGAGTTTAGGAAAAATATTCAAAAACGGTATTATTGATGAAAACCCTACATTTGTTCAGGTAATAGGTATGTGTCCTACACTAGCAGTTACAAGTTCTGCAATAAATGGTATAGGTATGGGGATTTCGACAGCAGTAGTTTTGGCATGTTCAAACGTTGCCATATCATTACTAAGAAAGTTGGTTCCAGACAAGATAAGAATACCTTGCTTTGTTGTTGTAATAGCTACATTCGTTACAATAGTTCAAATGATGCTAAAGGCATATGTTCCAGCTTTGGACAAGGCACTAGGACTATTTATACCACTTATAGTTGTTAACTGTTTGATACTTGCAAGAGCGGAAAGCTTTGCTTGTAAAAATGGACCGGTTGCATCATTTGTAGATGGTCTTGGAATGGGATTAGGTTTTACAGTTGGTTTGGGAGTACTAGGTGCTGTTAGAGAAATCTTAGGTGCTGGAAGTATATTTGGAATGGTATTCCTACCAAGTAGCATGAATACATTATTGTTTATATTACCACCAGGTGCATTCTTGACATTAGGTTTCTTGATGGCGATATTCAACAAGTTGACTAAGAAAAAGGCGTAAAGGGGTGTAGAGATTGAAACTAATACTATTATTTTTATATATAGTGCTTGTTAACAACGTAATAACTTCTCAATTCCTTGGTATTTGTCCGTTCTTAGGTGTTTCTAAGAAGACAGATACAGCAATAGGAATGGGGGTTGCTGTTACATTCGTTATCGCACTTGCTTCAATAATTACTTATTTTATCCAAATTATTTTGGTAAACTTTAAGATAGAATATTTACAGACGATAGCATTTATACTTGTTATCGCATCAATTGTTCAGTTCGTTGAGATGGTTATTAAGAAGACTTCTCCATCGCTTTATCAAGCTCTTGGTGTTTTCCTACCGCTGATTACAACTAACTGTGCGGTTCTTGGTATTGCAATAGTAAATATAACTAAGGGTTACAATATTATTGAAACTTTAATAAATGGTGTAGGTGCTGGTATAGGATTTACATTATCAATCGTAATATTTGCCGGAATCAGAGAAAAATTAGAATTGGCTGATATTCAGGAAGCGTTCAAAGGATTCCCTATAGCGCTAATTTCTGCAAGCTTGATGTCAATTGCTTTTCTTGGATTTACAGGTCTAATAAAGCTATAAGGAGGAGGTTGAAGAATGCTTATTGTATATGCGGTATTAGTGCTTGGTGTGCTAGGTTTAATCTTTGGTCTAATCCTTGATTTTGCTTCTAAAAAATTTGCTGTAGAGGTTGATCCAAAGGAAGCAGAAATTCTTGAAGCTCTTCCTGGTGCAAACTGTGGTGGTTGTGGTTTCCCTGGTTGTGGAGGCTTGGCTGCTGCAATAGCAAAAGGTGAGGCTCCAGTTAATGGTTGTCCTGTTGGTGGTGCTGCTTGTGCTGAAAAAGTTGCAGCTATAATGGGTGTTGAAGCTGGTGCTGGAGAAAAGATAGTAGCAAATGTAAGATGTAAGGGTACATGTGAAGCTACTAAGAATAAATATGAATACAGTGGAATCGAAGACTGTAGAGCTGCGGCATCTTTGATAGGTGGTCCTAAGGGATGTTCTTATGGATGTCTTGGTTTGGGTACTTGTGTGCAAGTTTGTGCATTTGACGCAATTCATGTCATTGATGGTGTTGCTGTTGTTGACGATGAAAAGTGTGTAAACTGTGGTAAATGTATAGATGTTTGTCCTAAGGGATTAATTGAAAGAAAACCTCAAAAGAAAGAAGTTACAGTGCTTTGTAAGTCAAATGACTTTGGTAAAAACGTAAAAGAAAACTGTACAGTTGGTTGTATAGGGTGCGGAATCTGTTTTAAAGAATGTCCATTTGATGCAATTATTTTTGAAAATAAATTGGCTCAGATTGATTATGATAAATGTAAACAGTGTAATAAGTGTGCCATGAAGTGTCCAACAAAGGTTATCAAACCAAAGGAAAGAAAAAAACCTGCAGTTCAACCGAAGCCAGTTGAAAAAAAGGAAGCTGATGAAAAAGTTAAAGAAGAAAGTTCTGAAACTGAAAATAATTAATTAGTAAATTAAAAAAAGCTCATATATTCATTTTATACATTGTAGTAAATGAATATGTGAGCTTTATTTTTAGTTTACCTGTCTTAACTTGCTTTACTTATTATAAATTCATCTTTATTAAATTTACTTATCTATAAGATTTCTAGTAAGTGCTTTTTTCCATAACGTATTTATTGAATTTATGTAGTCGTCAATTGGAATATGGCAGTTGGTAAAAATTGGTGAATATCTCTCATTTTGATCGTAATTTACGATGCTGTCACAAAATTTAGTAAAGGCGTCATAGACTTCTTTAGAATCGGAATTTAAAAGATAGTCTGTTTTTGGGTTGGCGTAAATCGGTCCTCCACCAATTCCCATTCCGTTTACCCAGTTAAATTTGTTCTTCAGCGAAAAATTCTTAAAGCATTGTATTGTGTGAATGCTTTGATTTCCATGAGCCAACCCATTGTTTGACAATACATAAATTCTTGTGTTTCTTATATTGTCAGCCAATGGACCATAGGTATGATTTTTTAGATATTGATACAGATATTCATCAATTCTTTGTAGGTTCTGTATAACATGTGATGGAAGAGTGTCTATATATACACCCAAACAAAATACTATTGATTCGTACTCCGTAAATTTCATTATTTCGTACCCAGATAATGGTTTTGTAGAATCCCAATAATACTTGTCTATCTTCATTTCGTTATTTGATAATCTATTACAAATCTCAATGAGCTTATTTGAATAGTATTCAGAAGCAGCCTTTTTCTTTCTTGGACTGGCATTAATCACTGCAATACTTTTTTCCTTTTTCTTCAAATCAATGTGCTTTGGAATTATTATATCATCGTGATTCATATACATTGCATCGTTTTTTTCACCACCAAGAAGAATGTATGCAGTCGCAAAAGAGTTTACAAACTCAATATTATATGAATCGATATAGTAATTTTTGCAACAGGCTTTAACCAATTCTGTTGCATCTTCCTTTTCTCCAATACTCGTATTTCCATAAAAAATAACATTTAAATGAAAGCTATGATCATATCTTTTTCCATGCCTCATATCATTGCCGGATTTAACCATAAAAGTATCCAAGTATCCAATACATCTGTCAATAACTCTCTTTATAGGATATGAAAATCCTCCGAAGCATAATTTGCTTATTATTGTTATCGTGTCAAACTTTGTTATGTTCTCAGCGTAGTGTTGAACTCTATCTGGAAGAACACAGATTCCAGGTGTTTTGACCCAACATCCAGCACACCCAATACATGGTTTTATATCCTTGCAGTCCACTACGACTGTATTGCTATTTTTAAAATTGAGACCTTCTGCATTTTCAAGTAAAATAAGTTCCATTGTGCATCCCTCCAAATCTATTGTTATATTACTAATTATAACATTATTATTCAAAATAGATAAGCTACATAGTGTCTAAAAAAGATACTTTTTTCTAGAAAATTTGGTATAATATAGTTGTGCTTCATAAGCGTATCTTTAAGAGTGTAGTTAAAAATTGGTTCAAAAATAACCAAAATACAAGGTATTAAAAGTAGCAAAGAGAACAGTAAATTATATTTTTTTGATATAAGAATTTTTATGAAAAGAGGTTTTTTATGAAATTAACATATATTTACCACAGTGGTTTTTTAATTGAATTTGAAGATAAAAACATTATATTTGATTATTATAAAGGAGATATTCCCAATATTGATAGCGAAAAAAAGCTTTATGTTGTTTCGACACATTCACATCGAGATCATTTTAATGAGAATATTTTTGACATATTTAAGGGATTTAAGGATGTAAAATATCTATTGTCGGACGATATAGAGATTGAAGAAAGGGAAGATATTCATTTTTTGGAATGTAGAAAAAAATACTATATCGATGATCTTGAAATAGAAACTTTTGAGAGTACAGACTTAGGTATAGCGGTACTGATTACGACTGAAGGAAAAACAATTTATCATAGTGGCGATCTTAATTGGTGGACGTGGCACGGATATGAAACTCAAGATGAATATGATAGTATGACAGAGAGATTTCTCAATGAGATGAAGCTGTTAAAGGGCAGAAAAATAGACTTGGCTATGGTGGTGTTAGATCCTAGACAGGGAGATAGATATGATTGGGGATTGAAATATTTTATCGAAAATACATGTACAAAATATATTGCTCCAATGCATTTATGGGAGAAATACGAATTTATTGATAAATTTAAGGCAGATAATAAGGAACTGATTGAAGATATTGAGATAATAGATACTCATATGACAACGGCTAATTATTATGAAATATAAAAGATATGTCCTGAAATTTGCGAATAATTTTTTGAATTAAATGGAGTCAAATTTATATAAACGGCGTTTATTTAGTTGTAACGAGATACAAAAATTTATTCGTTTTAGAAAGGAGAAATACTATGGAATCATTGTTAGATGTTTTTCAAAAATTGGATATTAACAAGAAAGGTTTTAAAAAGGATTTTGAAGATGCTACAGTTACAAAAATTTCCATTAACAAGAAAAATGGAAAAATAAAATTTTATTTATCTTCAAAAAATGTTATTAGTCATGAGCTTTTAGATGAAGCAAAATATGAGGTTTCAAAAAAAATAAAACAGAAGAAAGACGATATAGGGTTTACAGTTTCGATAAAGTACAATGAAAAAAAAGATCGTAAAAATTTGATAAAGCAGTATTGGAAAAATATTTTTTATCTAATGAAGTTGGAATGCCCATCGATAAGAGCCTATTCTGATTCGGTAGAGTATATGTTTTTAAAGGAGACTCTAAAAATAAAGGCCCCTAACAGAATAATTTTCAATAGGCTACTAGAAAAAAAAATAGACGAAAAAATAGAACAGATGTTACTACAAGAGCTAAATTGTGATATCGATGTTATTTTTGAGTGTGCTGTTGAAAATAAAAATGATGTCACATATGTAGAACGTATTTTAAAGAAAAATCAATTGGAGATTGAAAAATTTTGTGATGTTTTGGTTAAAGAGGAAAAAAAACCGAGTGTTGTGGATGATAAATACAAGGTTGAATTTGAAAAAGATCCGAATATCATATATGGCGAGAGAGTGAATGCAAATATAATCGATATATCCAACATTGATGAGAACACAAAAACAGTTAGTATTGTTGGCGAGGTATTTGATGTAAATTTAAGAGAGCTAAGAAATGGAAAGACAATACTTACAATCTATGTTACAGACAATACGGGTGCCATAAGCTGTAATATTAATTTAAATGACCTAAATAAGGAAATTATAGAGACGAATACAAAGGTAGGAAGTTATCTTAGATTGATGGGTGACATCTATTTCAATATTTATTCACAGGGATATGACATGAATATAACTGGGATAAAGCTTGAAAAAAAAGAAGAAAGAATCGACAATGCTCCTGAAAAGAGGGTAGAATTACATTTGCATACGCAGATGTCAGCAATGGACTCTACTGTTCCGATAAAAGATCTTATTAAGAGATTGGAAAAATGGGGGCATAGGGCTGTTGCTATTACAGACCATGGTGTGGTTCAAGCATATCCAGATGCAATGAATGCCACAAGTAAATCAGATATTAAAATATTGTATGGAGTAGAAGCATATTTGGTTGATGATAGTAGGGAGATAATTCAAAATGCGAATGACAGAAGCTTTGATCAAAGCTTTGTAGTATTCGATATAGAGACCACTGGTTTTTCGCCTGTCAATGATAATATTACAGAAATCGGTGCTGTAAAAATCGAAAACGGAAAAATTGTAGATAATTTTTCATGCTTTGTAAACCCTAAAATGGATATTTCGTACAAAATTCAAGAATTGACTAACATAACAAATGAAATGGTTGCTGAAGCTGACGCCATTGACGTTGTTTTGCCTAAATTTATTGAATTTGCAAAGGGTTCGGTATTGGTTGCTCATAATGCGGACTTTGATACTGGATTTATAATGGAAAAATGCAAAAAAATTGGTATCAAATATGATTTTGAAAAAATAGACACGGTTATTTTGGCGAGAGTTCTATTGACAAATCTTAGAAGAGTAACCTTGGACAAAATAGCAAAAGAGTTAAACGTCAATCTTCATGGACATCATAGAGCGGTAAATGACGCCCAAGCCACAGCGGAAATATTTTTGAAATTTATAGAAATGTTCAAAAAAGCCGGTGCAGAAAAATTGTGCGATGTAAACGAAATCTATGGAAATTTGGATTTTAAAAAGATTAGACCAACCCATGCGACAATTTACGCAAAGACACAGGCAGGTCTAAAGAATCTGTACGAATTGATAAGTGACTCTCATATTAATCACTTCTATTCAAGCCCTAGAATTCTGAAAAGTGAGCTATTGAAGAGAAGAGATGGATTGATTGTTGGAACTGCTTGCTCAAGTGGAGAGGTATATAATGCCGTTTTGCGAAATAAATCTGTTGATGAAATAGGAGAAATGCTAAAGCTGTACGATTTTATAGAAATAATGCCTATTGAAAACTGCAAATATTTAATTGAGTCAGGCGAAGTAAAGGATAGAAAAGAATTGATGTCCATAAATATGAAATTGTGTGACTTGGGCGATAAATTCGGCAAGCCTGTCGTTGCTACCGGAGATGTCCATATGTTGGATGAGCATGAGGGTATATATAGATCTATTTTGATGTATTCTCAGAGAAGCAATGGTAAATTTATGAAACCAGTGCGACTTCATCTGAGAACAACAGAAGAGATGCTTGAGGAATTTTCATATCTTGGCGAAGAAAAGGCATACGAGGTCGTAGTTACAAATTCAAATAAAATTGCAGATATGATGGAAAAAATAGTTCCTATTCCAAATGGGACATTCCCTCCTGTAATAGATGGATCAGAAGATGAACTGAGAAGGATGTGCTATGAAAAGGCAGAGGATATATATGGATCTCCTTTGCCTGAAGTAGTAAAGAGCAGATTGGATAGAGAGTTAAATTCGATAATAGGAAATGGATATGCAGTTATGTATATAATTGCAAGTAAACTGGTTGCCAAATCTCTATCGGATGGATATTTAGTCGGATCAAGAGGCTCTGTAGGTTCATCTATTGCAGCGACAATGAGTGGAATTACAGAAGTTAATCCGTTGCCAGCTCATTATGTATGCCCGAATAAAGAGTGCAAAAATAGTGAATTTTTTGCGATTGGTGAATGGGGATCCGGTGTTGATTTACCTGATAAGCATTGTCCGAAATGTGGAGCGAAATATATAAAGGATGGGCATGATATTCCATTTGAAGTATTCTTAGGCTTTGAAGGAGATAAAGAGCCGGATATCGATCTAAACTTCTCAGGGGTTTATCAGCCCACTATCCATCAATATACAGAAGAACTTTTTGGAAAGGGATATACTTACAGAGCGGGAACAATTGGTACAGTCAAAGACAAAACAGCATTTGCGTATGTAAAGAAATTTTCCGAAGAGAATGACTTGAACTATTCAATGGCGGATATTCATTGGTTGTCGAAGGGATGTACAGGTGTTAAGAGAACTTCTGGACAGCATCCTGGAGGGGTAATGGTAGTTCCTGATTATAAGGATGTGCATGATTTTACACCGATACAATATCCTGCAAATGATGTCAATTCAAGCGTAATAACAACTCATTTCGATTATCACTCTATCAGTGGTAGAATTTTGAAGCTAGATATACTTGGACACGACGGTCCGACCATAATAAAGATGTTGGAGGATATGACAGGAATTAAAATTACCGATATACCACTGGATGATCCAGAAACAATGTCATTATTCACATCTACAAAAGCGTTGGGTGTTTCACCAGAAGACATTGGTACTCCAGTAGGAAGCTTGGCAATTCCGGAGTTTGGAACAAAGTTTACGAGGCAAATGCTCGTCGATACAATGCCTACCACTTTTGCAGAGTTGGTCAGAATAGCCGGTTTGTCACATGGTACAGATGTATGGCTAAATAATGCTCAGGATTTGGTTAGAAGTAATATTGTCGGATTAAAGGATGTTATTTCCACTAGAGATGATATTATGAACTACCTGATATTTAGTGGATTGAAACCCAAAACTGCGTTTACGATTATGGAGAGTGTAAGAAAAGGTAAAGGATTAAAGCCTGAGTTTGAAAGTGATATGAGGGATAAGGATGTACCAGAATGGTATATTAACTCATGTAAAAAAATAAAATATATGTTTCCAAAGGCACACGCCGTAGCCTATGTCATGACTTCATTTAGAATTGCCTATTGCAAAATAAATTATCCAGAGGCGTTTTATGCAACGTATTTTACCACAAAAGTTGAGGACTTTGATATTGAGCTTATTTCCAAAGGGATGGAAGCGGTGCAAGCGAGAATGGAAGAAATTAGAGAAAAAGGGAACAGCGCTACCACCAAAGAAAATTCACAATATACATTGCTAGAAGTCGTTGTAGAGATGTTCGCCAGAGGAATAAAGGTCCTAAAGGTTGATATTTATAAATCTGATGCCAGAGATTTTAAAATTAACGGAAAGGGAGAGATATTGCCTCCTATGATTTCGCTTGATGGAATGGGTGAGAATGCTGCTCAGAGCGTTGTCGATGCGAGAAGCAAACCATTTATTTCAAAGGAGGATTTGCTAAAAAGAACTCGATTGTCAAAAACAGTGGTTGAAAAGCTAAGCGAGCATGGTAGTCTTGAGGATTTAAGTGACGAAAACCAATTGTCATTTAAGATGTAAGTTGAAAACAATAAAATTTGCCCCCTATAAAGCTGGAATATATCCGAGATTAGGGGGCATTATTATTTGCCTTATAAAACAAATAATTATCGTTGGAATTTATGCTGAGTTTAATACATATAATTTATTTTGCGATTATTTCAAAAGAATCAAAGGGAAATCGTTTGTATGGTTGTTGTTTCAAATGCATTATGTTATAATAACTTTTGGAAATTAAGGAGGTAGAGTATGGAAAAGAAAAAATTTAAATTAGGACTAGTTTCCAAACTAGTGATTGCAATTGTCGTTGGTATTATTTTAGGAAGTATGAAATTTATACCACCAAGTGCTTTGAGAGTTTTGATAACGTTATCAAGTCTATTTGGTGAGTTTTTGAATTTTATTATTCCGCTTATGATTATCGGTTTTGTGGTTAAGGGAATTGCAGAGCTATCAAGTGGAGCAGGTAAATTGTTGGGTATAACAGCTTTTACTGCATATTGTTCAACACTTGTTGCGGGATCTTTGGCGTTTTTCGTGGCAACAAACTTTTTTCCTAAATTTATAACACCAGATTTGATAGAAAAGGTTAAAGGTAACGTTGAGCCTTTGACTCCATATTTCAAGATTAATCTTACACCTATGCTGGATGTAACAAGTGCAATTGTATTTGCATTTATTATGGGACTTAGCATTTCTTGGTTGAGATCAAAGAATAGGGGAGAAGTTTTATATGAATTGTTTGATGACTTTGAAGCTATAATAACTAATGTGTTAAACAAAGTGATAATTCCGTTATTACCATTGTTTATCGCTGGTAATTTTTCGAATATGAGCTATACTGGATCAGTATTTAGTGTTCTTTCAGTATTCTGGAAAGTATTTTTGATTGTCATCATTTTACACTTGATATATGTTTCTCTAATGTTTATTGTTTCTGGGACATATGCGGGCAAAAATCCATTTATGCTGATAAAGAATCAGGTAAACGGATATATGACAGCGATTGGTACACAGTCCTCAGCAGCGACAATTCCAGTAAATATTAAATGTGCTGAAAAAAATGGCGTATCTGAAGATATCAGAAACTTTGTAATTCCACTATGTGCTACAATACATTTGGCTGGAAGTATGATAACAATCACGTCTTGTAGTGTGGCAGTGTTGTTGATGAACGGTATTCCATTCACCTTTGCAACAGTTTTCGGATTTATAGCGATGCTTGGAATTGCGATGGTAGCGGCTCCAGGTGCTCCAGGTGGTGCGATAATGTCAGCTCTTCCATTTTTACCAATGGTGGGTATTTCTACAGAAATAATGCAACAGTTAATGATTACACTTTATTTAACTCAGGATAGCTTTGGTACTGCTGCCAATGTATCTGGAGATAATGCTATTGCAGTGTTTGTAGACAAATTATATTCAAAGAAAAACAAAGGCGAAAAAGTTGAGGAAGTTTTATAACAAAATATCTAGAAATATAGACAAATCAACACCTTAATGGTATAATTAATGAGATAATTATTTGAGTCTATGGAGGATATATAATGGTAACAGCTAGTGATTTTAGAAAAGGTGTAACTTTTGAAAAAGACGGACAGCCATGCTTAGTTGTTGATTTTCAACACGTTAAGCCAGGAAAAGGGGCTGCTTTTGTTAGAACAAAATACAAGAACCTAATAACGGGAGCAATTAGAGAAGAAGCATTCAATCCAAGTGATAAATTCCCAAAAGCAAATATAGAAACTAAGCAGATGCAGTATTTGTACAGCGATGGTGAATTATATTACTTTATGGATGAAGAAACATATGATCAGATACCTCTAAATTATGAGCAGGTAGAAGATGCGATTAAATTCCTAAAGGAAAATGAAGTTGCAACAATAAGATTTTATCAGGGATCGCCTTTCCAGGTTGAAGGACCTAATTTCGTAGAGTTGGAAGTAATTGAAACTGAACCAGGAATAAAAGGTGATACTGCGAGTAACGTTACAAAGGCTGCTACAGTTGAGACTGGTGCAGTTATTCAGGTTCCATTGTTTATTAACGTTGGGGACAAGGTTAAGATAGACACTAGAACTAGTGAATATTTATCAAGAGTAAATTAATATTTTGTTCTTTAAACTGGGGGGATTTTTCTCTCCAGTTTAAATTGATAATTGGAGGAATTGTTAATGACATCATTGAAGGAGTCTATGAAAAAAGACTTATTAGAATTTGAGAAAATAATAAATTATGACTTTAAAAATAAAGAATTACTTCAAATAGCTCTAACTCACTCTTCTTTTGCAAATGAGCATAAATGTTTTTTGTATAATGAAAGGCTTGAATTTTTGGGAGATTCGGTATTGGGACTTGTAGTTAGCGACTACATTTTTAACGTTAAGAAAAATTTCCCTGAAGGAAAGCTGACAAAGATTAGAGCTACTGTAGTTTGTGAAGAATCCCTTAGTAAAGTTGCAAAACAAATCAATATCGGAAACTATCTTTTTTTAGGTAAGGGAGAAAAAATATCTGGAGGAAGAAATAGGATTTCAATATTGGCAGATGCGATTGAAGCGGTTATCGCTGCTATATATATTGACGGTGGGTATGAATGTGCAAAAGAATTTATACTTTTTTACCTAAGAGATACTATTCATAATACAATTGATGGAAATATCTTCAGAGATTACAAAACAATATTACAGGAAATAATTCAAAGTAAGAACGAAAAGCTTACATATAAGCTGGTGGATGAAAAAGGTCCAGATCATAACAAAGAGTTTGAAATGCAGGTTAGGTCTGGTGGAGATGTTCTCGGCGAAGGTAAGGGAAAAAATAAAAAAGAAGCAGAAAAAGAGGCTGCCAAAAATGCCTTGATAAAGATGGGGCAATTGTAGAATAAATGGTGAATAAGTTGAAAAATAAAATAATACCAATTTTCGTTCCTCATCAAGGGTGTCCTCATGATTGCGTTTTTTGTAATCAAAAAAAAATAACTGGAGTTTCGACCGATATGACTGCGGAGAGGACGAGAAGCATAATCGAGGAATCTCTTAAAACAATACAAAATGATACGAATATTGAGATAGCTTTTTTTGGTGGAAGCTTTACTGCGATAGATTCAAATATTCAAAAAGAATTGCTGTCTGTTGCGTATGAATACAAAAAAAATGGGATGATAAATGATATTAGAATGTCTACAAGACCAGACTGCATTGATTATAAATCTTTGGAACTTATAAAATCGTTGGGAACTACTATTATAGAGCTTGGTGTACAATCTATGAACAACGATGTGTTGGTTGATAGTTTAAGAGGTCATAATAGTGAAATTGTACGACAAAGTTCTGAATTAATAAAGGATTTTGGTATAAAATTAGGATTACAGATGATGGTGGGCTTGCCATCAGACACTGAGGAAAAATGTATACAGACAGCATTTGATTTTGTCGATATGAAACCTGATTTCGTGCGAATTTATCCAACTATAGTAATAAAGGAAACAGGTCTGGAAAATGCGTACTTAGATGGTAGATATGAGCCATTTGACCTTGATAAGTGCATAGATATTGTAAAAAAGCTACTAGTTATTTTTGAAAGAAGCAAGATAAAAGTAATTAGGGTGGGGTTACAGTCTACTAACGATATACAAGTGGGTAGAGATATTGTGGCTGGACCGTACCATCCCGCTTTTAAGGAATTGGTTGCCTCAAGGATGGTACAGGATTATTTGGTTTCACTAATAGAAGATAATGAAAAACACGATTTTGATGAAATTGTAGTAATCGCACCAAAAAAGTTAGTATCCACAATAATCGGCAATAAAAAATCGAATGTAAGGTTTTTTTATGATAAATTCGGCTGTAGGCTAAAAACTATTGAAAGTGAAAAAAATTGTGTTAATGAAGGTGACGACATATTAACAGTAATGATAGATGATAAAATAATTTGCAAGACTACGATTTCAGAAATAAATGACAGTTTGTTTGATGTTTATGGATTAGGTAGGTGAAAGGAGTAAAGATGTATTTAAAAGGGCTTACTCTAAAAGGGTTTAAATCATTTCCTATAAAAACCGATATATTCTTTGAAAAAGGTGTAACTGCTGTTGTTGGACCAAACGGAAGTGGTAAAAGTAATGTTTCCGATGCCATTAGATGGGTTTTGGGAGAACAAAGCGTGAAAAGTCTACGTGGAGAAAAAATGGAGGACGTTATTTTTTCTGGAACCGACACAAAAAGTGAGATGAATTCATGTGAAGTATCCTTGATTTTAGATAATTCTGAGGGGATTATTGCCGGAGAGAAAGAAATAATAGTAAAGAGAAAAGCATATAGAAACGGTGAGTCGGAATTTTATATCAATAGAAATAAGTGTAGATTGAAGGATGTAAGAGAAATACTGATGGATACTGGCATTGGTAAAGATGGATATTCGATTATAGAGCAAGGTAAGGTCGAGGAAATTCTGAGTAATAATCCAGCTACGAAGAGAAAAATTTTTGATGAAGCGTGTGGTATTGCAAAATACAGGTACAAAAAAAATGATGCAGAGAAAAATTTAAAAAAAGCTAGTGATAATTTAACCAGGATAGTTGATATTTTTTCAGAGATTGAAGGGCAGATAAAGCCTTTAGAAAGACAGCAGGCGAAGGCGAAAAAATTTATTGAGTTTAGAGAAGAATTGAAGATTATGGAAATCAATGATACGATAAAGAAAAATCTGTCATTTCAGGAAGAAAAGAATAGCTTTGAATTGTCATTAAATGACATTGAGAGAGAAATTAGCATTTTGGATAGTGAAAAATCGCAATTAGAAGAAGAAATAGATAAAACTATGATAAAATCGGAGTCGATAGAACAGATAATTGATAATATAAATGATCAATTGGCAAGTATAAGCGACTCTATTAATAATACAAATATTGAAATTAAAGTAACCTCTGAAAAAATCAAAAATAAAGAAAATGATATTCAGCAGAAAAAATCTGATTTGAAATTGATTGATGATAAAATTAATGTAGACAGAATAGAGCTTGAAAAATCTGAAAAAAGAATCGATGAGAACTCCTATCTCATAGATACTCTTCAAAATGAGCTTGAAGCAATATTTGAAGATAAGCTGTCGGCGGAAAATAAGGTTAATTTGACAAAGAAAAGCATCGATGACAATAAAAATTTATCAATTAGATTACTTGAAGAAAAGGAAAATATTTCTAGAAATTTTGCGACTGTAAATGCGAATATTGATAATTTTTATAGAAGAATAAAAGATGTTGAAGCTGAGAACGATGGTTTAAAATTGGAGATAGAGAGTTCAAACGACATTTTGAAGTCAAAGCGTGAAGATGTTGAAAAAATTAGAATAGAAATAGAAAATAATAAAGCTAATATAGATAAACTAGACAATTCTATATCAGAAATTAACAGTAAGATTTCTGGCTTTAATAGAGATATTCAAAATTATAATATCGAAATCAGTGCCTTCCAAAGTAAACTAAATACCTACAAGGAAATGGAGGCGCAACATGAGGGCTTTAACAAGGGCGTTAAGGAAGTTCTAAAGAATAAAAATATAAAAGGGATTCACGGTGCCTTAGGCGAGCTGATATCTGTTTCTGCAGTTTATGAAAAAGCGATTGAAGCGGCACTGGGAGCAAGCATTCAAAATGTTGTAGTTGATAGCGAAAGCACTGCAAAAGCGGCAATTGAATATCTAAAGAAAAATAATTATGGACGTGTTACGTTCTTGCCAGTGAACATTATGAGAGGAAATAAATTATCATTAGATTTATCGAAATTTAGAGAAAAGCCAATTGGAATTTGCTCAGATTTGTTAAGCTACGATAAAAAATATGCCGGAATAATGGAAAATATCCTTGGTAGAGTAATTGTCATGAAGGATATGGATAGTGCTATATCTTTTGCGAAGGAATCCAGTCATAAATACAGATTGGTAACTCTTGATGGCGATATATTAAACGCTGGAGGTTCAATGACAGGTGGAAGCCTGAAATCTACAGGGTCAATTCTATCGAGAAAGAGAATAATACTTGAGTTAGAGCAAAAAATAGAGAAGAATAAGAATGATATAGGTAACCTAGATAATGAGATTTCAGAGCTGAAAGAAAGATTATCATCGACTGAAGCGACAAAAAAAGATGAAATGGATTTGATTAATGAAAAAGAAAAAGCTTTTGTTTCATTTTCCACAGAGATAAAGGTAGAAGAGGATAGAGTTAAAACTAGAGTATCAAAAATAGACTCAAACTTGGCGGAGATATCTACCGTTGAAAAAAATTTAGAGGATGAAAAGAAAATGTTCGATGAGATTGAGCAAACTATTCAAAGCATATCCGAGAAAAACGCCGATAATACAACAGTTATTGCCGAGCTTGAGTCTGAAATACTAGCATATCAGAAGGAATTGGAAGAATTTACGAAGTTATTTAATGACAAGAATTTGATACTTGAGAGAAACAAAAATACTTTTGAAATGAATATTAACGAGTCGAATAGGATAAAGGCAAGCATTGAAGATTCATTGGAAAAGAAAAACGAGTTAAATTCTCAAGTAAGTGCTTTTGAAGAAGAAATCAATTCTCTTGATGATATGTTTGCAAATCTTAATGAAAAATTGGCGACATATCAAATAGAGCACGATGATCTATCTGAGAAGCTTTCGGAAAATAAAATTGAAAAGGATGAATTAAAGATCGATTTAGATGAAAAAAATACTATGCTAAGACAGAAAACAAGATCATTTTCCGAATACAAGGATCAAAAGTTTAAACTTGATTCAAAGCTTGAAAGAATAATATTTGGAATGGACTCATTGGACGAGTTTTTGAATGAAAAATACGAGATGAGCTTTGAGCAAGCTTTGGAGTTGAAAGATGATGCTGTGGAGATCGATTACGTTAAGATAGAGAAGTTAAAAAAATCGATTAAAGCTTTGGGGAATGTAAATTTGGATTCGATTGAAGAGTACGAGGAAGTTAAAAGCAGATATGACTATTACAAGGAGCAAAAAGAGGATCTGGAAGTGTCAATAGACTCAATCACAAAAATAATTGATGATTTAACAGAAAATATGAAGGTTGAGTTTGTAGAGAATTTCCATAAGATAAATGAAAACTTCAAAAAAGTATATGTAAAGCTATTTGGTGGTGGAAATGCGAATTTGAGAATAACAGACGATGAAGATATTTTGGGCTGTGATATTGAGATAACAGCTCAGCCTCCTGGTAAAAAAATGAAAAACTTGAGTCTATTATCTGGTGGAGAAAAAGCATTGACAGCAATTTGTATTCTTTTCGGTATACTTATTTCAAAGCCGACACCGTTTTGCATACTAGATGAAATAGAAGCACCGCTTGATGATGTCAATGTCTACAGATTTGGAGAATATTTAAAGGAATTGAGTGAAGATACCCAATTTATTTCGATTACTCATAGAAGAGGTACTATGGAGGTTGCTGATTATATCTATGGTATAACGATGCAAGAAAAGGGAGTTTCTTCCGTTATCAGTATGAAGCTTAATGACGCAGTAGAGATTGCAGAGTAGAGTTCGAGAAAGTAGTCATATAGATAAAGTAGTTATATAGATTTTGGTTACACTGATAAAACAATACTTGTGCTTAAGTGGAGTAGTATTTTCGGAAAGGAGAAATTATGTTTAATTCAAATGAAGAAAAAGACAATATAATCGAAAATGAAGGAACAGAAAAACCTACCAAAAAAAATGAAGGTCTTTTTGCAAGACTATTCAAAGGTTTATCAAAAACTAAAGACAATATTACTGGAAAGATTGATTCGATATTAAAATCGTATACTAAAATAGACGAAGAATTATTAGAGGAGCTTGAAGAAGTGTTGATAACTGCTGATGTTGGTCTTAACACAACCATGCAGATAATTGACGAGCTTAGAGATATGATTAAAGAAAGAGGTGTCAAGGAGCCGTCACAAGTAAGAGATCTATTAAAGGAAATAATTGAAACTATTCTTTCAGAAGGTGAAAATGAAATTATTGTAGATCCATCGCCTGCCATTATAGTGATGGTTGGTGTAAATGGCGTTGGAAAAACTACAACAATAGGAAAGCTGGCACAGAAGTATAAATCTCAAGGTAAAAAGGTTGTACTGGCAGCCGCTGATACTTTTAGAGCAGCAGCTTCCGAGCAGCTAGAGATATGGGCAAAAAGAGTTGGAGTAGACATAGTAAAGCATCATGAAGGGGCTGATCCTGGTGCAGTTGTATTTGATGCAATAAAGGCAACACAGGCAAGAGGTGCAGATATACTTATTTGCGATACTGCTGGTAGACTTCACAATAAGACAAATCTTATGAATGAATTGGGAAAAATCTTTAAGATAATAGAAAGAGAGTTTCCAGAAGCAAAAAGAGAGGTATTGCTTGTGGTAGATGCTACAACAGGGCAAAATGCAGTTAGTCAGGCAAAAACCTTTAAAGAAGTTGCTAATATAACAGGAATAGTTCTAACTAAATTAGATGGTACGGCAAAGGGTGGAGTTGTACTTGCAGTAAAATCTGAAGTAGATGTACCTGTAAAGCTGATCGGTGTCGGAGAAAGTGTTGATGATTTACAGCAGTTCAATGCAAAATCATTTACTGATGCTCTTTTTGGCGATGACTAGAAACGAAATTTCTAATAGTGCAAATATAAAAATTTGTTGACATATACTCATATTTAGAGTATTATATTATCTGTAAGGTTTAAGACCTTTACAGATTGGAGGCTCTATGGATATAGAAAAAATGTTGGAGATTGAAAGCTTATATTCTCAATATGCTTCCCTATTGACTGATAAACAAAGAGATATCATTTCGATGTATTATGATGAAGATTATTCATTGGGTGAAATTAGTCAGATTTTAAAAATTTCAAGGCAGAGTGTTTACGATAGTTTGAAGAGGTCTGAAACAGCACTCAAAGATTATGAGAGTAAGCTTGGAATGATAGATAAAATGAAACAAATAGAGATTTTTGTAAACAGTATAGAAAAGTGTCTTTGTTTTGATAAAGAAAATAAAGAAAATATGACTCTTGAAATTGATGCTGAACGAGTAACTCAGCTTAAAGTTATTTTAGATGAAATTAAGGAGCTGATATAATATGATATTTGAAGGTTTATCTGACAAATTGCAAAACGCCTTTAGTAAATTAAGGTCGAAAGGAAAATTGACTGAATCAGACGTGAAAACAGTGATGAGAGAAGTCAAGATGGCATTGCTTGAAGCGGACGTTAACTACAAGGTTGTAAAAGATTTTGTAAAGACAGTTCAGGAGAGATGTGTTGGCGAAGATGTCATGAAGAGTCTTACTCCAGCCCAGATGGTAATAAAAATTGTCAATGACGAATTGACAAAGCTGATGGGAGATGTACAGAGTAAAATTACTTTTTCTCAGCAGCCACCGACTATTATAATGATGGTAGGTTTACAGGGGGCAGGTAAAACAACAACTTCTGGAAAACTGGGTGGATATTTGAAAAAGCAAGGAAAATTACCGCTGTTGGTTGCCTGTGATATCTATAGACCGGCTGCAATTACACAGCTAAAGGTTGTCGGCGAAAAATTGGAAATACCAGTTTTTGAAATGGGAGATAAGCAATCTCCGGTTAATATAGCGAAGGCATCAATAGAATTTGCGAAATCAAACAAGCATGATGTCGTGATAATCGATACTGCGGGTAGATTGCATGTGGATGAGATTCTTATGCAGGAATTAAAGGATATTCAATCATCCGTAAAACCACAGGAAATCCTATTGGTTGTAGACTCTATGACAGGACAAGATGCTGTAAATGTATCTGAAAGCTTTAATGAAGCACTTGGAATTGATGGAGTAGTCCTTACGAAGCTTGATGGTGACACAAGAGGTGGTGCTGCATTATCTATTAGAGCAGTTACGAACAAGCCTATAAAGTTTGTAGGTATGGGAGAAAAGCTAGATAATCTTGAACCATTTTATCCAGATAGAATGGCATCCAGAATCTTGGGAATGGGCGATATGCTTAGCCTGATAGAAAAGGCACAAGATGCCATGGATATGGAAAAAGCAAAAGAATTAGAGCTAAAGATGAGAAAAAATGAGATGGATTTCGAAGATTTTCTTACTCAACTTGAGCAAATTCAAAATCTTGGTCCATTAGATAAATTACTGGAGCTAGTTCCTGGTATGGGAGCAATGAAATCTCAAATGGGAAATATCGATACAAATGGCAAAGAGGTCAACAGGACAAAAGCGATAATTCAATCGATGACAATAGAAGAAAGAAGAAATCCTCAGATATTGAACGCTTCGAGAAAGAAGAGAATAGCCAGAGGTAGTGGTACAAATGTACAGGATGTTAATAGACTCATTAAACAGTTTAATGAGATGAAAAAAATGATGAAAATGTTCCAATCAGGTGGTATGATGGGTAAAATGAAAAAGGGAGGATTCCCAAAGCTACCTAATTTACCGTTCTAAAGCTTTGATAAGGAATATATAATAAATAATTATAAAATAATAAAAGAAAAATATTGGAGGTATTTTAAAATGGCAGTAAAAATAAGATTAAGAAGAATGGGAACTCATAAGAAACCTTTTTATAGAGTGATAGTAGCAGATGCAAGATCACCAAGAAATGGTAGATTTATTGAAGAAATAGGATACTACAATCCGTTGACAGAACCAAAGCAGGTTAAGATTGACGAAGAAAAGGCAATCAAGTGGTTATTGACAGGTGCTCAGCCTACAGAAGTAGTTAAGAAATTATTTGTTTCAAACGGAATAACTGAAAAATTCGACGCTACAAAAGCATCTAAATAGTCCTTTTAGGAGATGATTCTATGAAAGAGCTAGTAGAAGGTATAGCTAAAGCTCTTGTTGATAATCCTGATAAAGTATTTGTTGAGGAAATAGTAGATGGAAAAAATATTCTACTTAAACTAAAGGTTGACGACTCAGAGATGGGAAAGGTTATTGGAAAAAAAGGTAGAATAGCAAAATCTATTAGAACAGTATTAAAATCAGTTTCCAACAAGAAAAAAGTTAATGTAACTTTGGAAATAGTTGAAGACTAGGCTTTGCCTAGTCTTTTATTAAGTTTAAGAGGTAGGATATGGCTGAAAAAGTAAATTACTTTAAAGTGGGTAAATTTGTAACTACTAGAGGTTTAAAAGGAGAATTAAAAGTTTACTCTCACACTGATAATATTGAGAGATTTTTGGATTTAAAGTCTTTTTATGTCGGAAATAATAGAGATGAATTGTTCAATGTCGAAAGAGTAAGTATTCTTTCGCCCAATATGGTGGTGTTAAAAATAAAAGGTTTTGATACTATTGAATCTGTACAACGATTTATTAACAAATTTATATATGTATCAAGAGAAGATGTCTATGCTTTAGACGAGGATGAGATGTTAATTGTCGATATGCTAGGGATGAGTGTTGTGACAGTTGACGGAGACGCGATTGGAGAACTGGTTGATGTTCTACAGTATACAGCAAATGATGTGTATGTGGTAAAAAATGAATCAGGAAAAGAATACCTAATTCCTGCTACATATGAAATCGTGCCAGAGATAAACATTAAAGAAAATAAGATAGTGGTTGATCCAATACCGGGGTTATTAGACTAATGAGAATACATGTTATGACACTTTTTCCTGATATTTTCAAAGCATATATCGGGGAAAGTATGATGAAAAAAGCAGTAGAAAACTCTATATTAGAGGTCGAATTATACAATATAAGGGATTTTTCGGAAAACAAACATAAAAAGGTTGACGATTATCCGTTTGGAGGAGGTGCCGGCATGGTCATGACTCCACAACCGATATTTTCAACATATGAGTATATTGTAGAAAAATATGAATTGGAAAATCCAAGAGTTATTTATTTGTCGCCAAAGGGGAGAGTTTTCAACCAAAAAATAGCAAAGAGCTTGTCTTTGGAAAATGATATAATATTTTTGTGTGGTCATTATGAGGGTATTGATCAAAGAATTATCGACCTTATTGTGACTGATGAGATATCTATTGGAGACTATGTTTTGACAGGTGGGGAGTTACCAGCGCTGGTTATGATAGATTCTATTGCACGGTTGGTGCCAGGAGTATTGAATAGATCTGAAAGTCATGAAGATGAAAGCTTTGAAAATGACCTGCTTGAGTATCCACAGTACACAAGACCTAGGAGCTTTAATGGATTGGAGGTTCCTGAGGTGTTGCTTTCTGGCAACCATAAAAAAATAGACGAGTGGAGATCTGAGGAATCCCAAAAAATCACACTGGAAAGAAGACCTGATTTAATAAAAAAATAGGATAAAAATAAAGCTACAGAAAGTGTCAAAAGTTGTGGTCAGTACACATTTGATTTATTTCTGTAGCTTTTATTATTGAGATTTTATCTAATCATTTGCTTTTAGTTATGCAATCACTATGCTTTAATTATAGCCTTGTGGTAAGTTTTCTTACCCTTTCTGATAATAACTTTATCTGCAAGCATTTCTTTAGTGATATTGAAGTCTATATCTGTCACGTTTTCATCGTTTACATAGACACCACCCTGTTGGATAAGTCTTCTGATTTCGCTCTTTGAAGGAGCAAGGTCACATTCAAGCATCAAATCCATAATATTGATAACACCATCAGTTAGCTTTGATGAGTCAATTTCTGTTGTAGGCATATTTGAGTCGTCTGTACCACCAGCAAAAAGTGCCTTTGAAGCCGTTTCTGCCTTTACTGCTTCTTCTTCTCCATGTACTAGCTTTGTAAGTTCGAAAGCAAGTATCTGTTTTGCTTTATTCAATTCTGCACCTTCCCACTTGTCCATCTTATCGACTTCTTCAAGTGGTATAAAAGTAAGCATTCTAATACATTTTAGAACATCAGCATCTCCAACATTTCTCCAGTATTGGTAAAATTCAAAAGGAGATGTTTTGTTAGGGTCTAGCCAAACAGCACCATTGGCAGTTTTACCCATTTTTTTACCTTCAGAGTTTAATAGTAGGGTAATAGTCATTGCATAGGCATTTTCACCTAATTTTCTTCTGATAAGCTCAGTTCCACCTAGCATATTTGACCATTGATCGTCTCCACCAAACTGCATATTACATCCGTAAGTTTTATATAAGTGATAAAAATCATATGATTGCATTATCATGTAGTTGAATTCCAAGAATGAAAGACCTTTTTCCATTCTGTTTTTATAACATTCAGCTCTTAGCATGTTATTTACAGAAAAGTGAGGGCCAACTTCTCTAAGCATTTCAATATAATTCAAGTCCAAAAGCCAATCAGCGTTGTTTACCATTATGGCTTTTCCTTCACCAAACTCGATGAATTTTTCCATCTGTACCTTGAAACAATCACAGTTGTGCTGAATTGTTTCCGGTGTCATCATGTTTCTCATATCAGTTCTTCCAGATGGATCTCCTATATATCCAGTTCCACCACCCACAAGAACTACAGGTGTGTTACCAGCCATCTGAAGTCTCTTCATAAGGCATAATGCCATGAAGTGTCCAACGTGTAATGAATCTGCAGTTGGATCGAAACCTATATAGAAAGTGGCTTTACCTGTATTAACTAGTTCTTTGATTTCTGGTTCGTCTGTAACTTGTGCAATTAATCCACGAGCTACTAATTCTTCGTAAATTCCCATTTTCTACACCTCTTTCTGAAAATTAAAAAAATAACTATTTGTTAATTAAGATTTAGTCATTATTATACACCAAACGATGGGAAAAAAAAAGTGAAAAAATGCAGAATTTCAATAAAAATTATCAAAAAAAGAAGAGTCTTTAGAAAATATTTAGAAAAAATTAAAAAAAACATAATAATTTTGTTTAAAATATTGAAAAGTAGGTAATAATGTAGTAGAATATTGAACATCTACATTATAATAAAAAATATTTTTTAATGATGAAAATGAAAAAACAAAATGAATTTATAATTGGTAAATAGTGGAGGAACTATGGTATTGAAAAGAAAAGAAAATGGAAAATTGAGAAAAAAATTGTCGGCAATAATTGCGGCATTGGTATTGACTGCATCTGCAGGAGTGTCTTCATTTGCAGCTGACAGTGATACAACAGGAACAGCACCTGCAGCACCAGTTGCAGAACAACCAGTTGGAGCGACTGATACAGCTAATAATGACGCAACTCCAACACATACAAGCAGTGGTACTGTAACAGAAAATAATACGAGCGCAAGTGGTATATACGCACCAAAGGCTGATTTGTATGGAGATATACTTGTAAAGGAAAGTGGATCAACTGCTGATTACGACACTGAACATGATAAGGTGTTTGAAACAAAAGCTGGTGCAACACTTGATTTTAAGGCGACTCTTAATGGTAAAGATGTTGAAACACAGTACAAAGAAACTCTTGATAATGCAAAGAAAGTTGCAATTAAATACTTTGAAAATAAAGGAACTCCAAATAATCTTGCTGAAATGCTTGCTGATGGTGTTTTAGGTAAAAATGGAGAAAATATCGATATAACTAACGAATTAAATTCGCATCTAGTGTTAAATATAATGCCAAATAAAAATCTTATATTCCCGACGGATATAAATAGCTATAAGCTTGATGCAACTGATAAAGACGGTAGAGTTTGGTATTATATTGATAATGAAAAATCAGATGTATCTAAAGAAAATAAAAAAATATATATGCAGTTAAACTTTAAAAATGAAAGTGAATACTATAAAAACAACACACCTAATATCGCTCGTGATGGTGCTGTTACTATTAATACATATTATGATTTGGCACCATTTATTGTTGGAACACCAGCAAAGCTTAAAGATCTTAACTTGCTTATAAATGGTGTTAAAATCGCTGAATATGCACAACCTGGTTATTATACTGTTAAATCAACTTTAGTAGGAGAATTTACATCGAATCCAAAAGCTGCTAGTTATGATTGGAGCAAATTTACATCAGTTTTTGCTGGAAAAGAAGAAAAATTAATAAAATATGAATGGACTACTGTTCAAGAAACGGCTCAGAATGATAATTTAGATGGAAAGGATAATTTCCAGCCTGCTAGTGACAACAATCCTTGGTTGACAGTAAGAATACCTGAACCTGTTAAGCCACCAGTGCCAGTAAATCCAGATAGAGATCCTTTACTACCTACTATTCCTGGTACAGAAAATGAGAAGCCTGTGACTCCAGAGGTAAAACCAGAGGAAAATACTCCTGTTGTTCCTGAAAAACCTGAAGTACCAGCTCAGCCAGAGGTAAAGCCTAATGTGCCTACAAAAGAAAATTCAAAAGTTGTAAAGAAATCTACTGTAAATAAACTACCTCAGATGGGTGTTTCTACAATTGCTGGAGCAACTACTGCCATTGGTACTGTATTGGCAGCAGCAAGTGCATTGACATTCAAAAAAAGAAAATAATATTGGATGGTTTTTTGTCAAAAGACAGATCAAAAAATAAACAGATTTAAACAAAGCAGTTACAAAGAGAAGGGGTTTTCAAGTAAAATTGAGAACCTCTTTTTGAGTGTTTTGTTAAGAAAAAATTATTTTTAAAAAAACAAATTTCTAACATTTAAAATGCTTGTAATAAAGAACTATACTATAGTATAATATTACAATAATGAAAATAATTTAAAAATATTTTTGCAAGGGGAAATCATAATGAAGAAAATTATTATTTTATTTAGTTCTTTGATAGTATCTTTTTCGTTGTTGTTTTTTTATAGTAATTATAAATTGAACGCAATGGATTCGGCTGTTACTAACGAGCAAGAATTAATAAATGCCATTAATGGTAATAATAATGTCGTTCTGTCAAATGACATTACGATATCGGGTGCAATTACCATTCCAAGCTCGTATACAGGCACGATTAAATCAGATGGAACTACTAGAACTCTAAAATTATCGGCTAATTTTAGTGAAGAAAATATGTTTGTAGTAAAGACTGGTGCGAAGCCAATGTTTGAAAATCTGACTTTTGATGGTACTGAAAGAGGTAGAATTTTAGATGTTGAATCTAATTCAGAAGTCACAATTGCAAACAGTAAGCTTTCAAATGCCTCTACAGAGCAATTTTTGAAAAAGCTTGAAAATAATGTAAACAAACAGCGTTATCAGGGTGGTGCAATTTACCTTTCACATTCAACTTTAAACCTTGACAATGTGATATTTGACTCAAACCATACAAAATTGGAAACGCCAAAACCAGAAAAAGAGGGTGATCCAGGCATTGCGGGTCATGGAGGTGCAATTTACTCTGCGACATCTGTCATCAATGTTAAGGGTGGAAGTTTTATCAATAACTACACTGGTGTTACCGTTGGTGGAAAAGGTACAAACGGAGAAGGTGGGGCTATTAAACTTGATGGTGGTTCCGAATTGAATATTAATATTGATTCAGATACGAGAACGACATTTGATGGCAACCACGTTTACAAAAGTGAGGCAAATGTAGGTGGATTGCAAGGTGGCGCAATAGAAATTACTCATTCTACGGCAAAGATTAATAATACGGATTTTATTGTAAAGGGTGGATTTGACACTGGAGGTGCAATAAAATTTGAAGGTGCTGGGACTAAAGAAAATCACAATAAAATAACGAATTCGACATTTAAGCTAGTTGGTGGACAACTACCACAAACTCCTGAGGAATCGACATATTTTGGTACTTCAGGTGGAGCTATAATGACTGAAAATTCTTTTTTGACAGTAGAAAAATCAACGTTTGATACTGATACGTCAAAAGGTGTTCCAGCTGTTGCTTTTGCTGGTGGATTTATCGATGTTGTAGGTAGTGGAGAATTTAATCTTTTTGATTCTGCTCTAAGAGGAAACGGACAACTTTGGAATAAACCTCAGTTGAGTACTGCAAAATACGGTGGTGCAATTGCGTTTGAAAATGGTGCGTCAGCCAAGGCACATATAAAGGATACAAAATTTAATGAATTTACTGTTGACCATACTGGTGGAGTTATTTCAGTAGGTCATAGAAAGGGTGCATCAGAAGAATTAGGTGAAACTACTGTAGATTTAACTTTGGAAAACTCAACTCTAGATGGTGCGAGAGCATATACGTATGGTGCCAATTCAGCTGGAGCTGGATTATATATCAGCAAAGGTTCTAATGTCGTAATAAAGCGCGGAACAATATCTAATATGCTAGCAAATTACGGCGGTGCTGTATATAATATGGGAAGTTTGACTCTTGATGACAACGCCAATCTAAGTGGAAACTTTGCTACACAGATGGCTGGTGGTATCTATAATGACGGATATTTAAATATACATAGTGCTAATTTAAACAATAATCAGAAAACAAATGATGCTACCTTTTCTGGTGGAAACCATCAATATTCCCCTGGTGAACATTCTGGAGGCACAATTTATGCAAAGCAAAATGTTATAATTGGAACTGATGCGAGTTTTTCAACAGTGGCGAAGCATGATGTTAGAGTGATTGACGGTCAATCAAGTGTAATATTGAGTGGACCTAGAAATTCTCAGGTAAATGTAAGCATAAGTGAAACCGAAAGTACAGCGGGAACTGGAGCCTATAGTAAAGGCTTTGGAGAAGACGCTCACAGACACGTCGGATATCTTGTTGGGAAGGAATTGATTTCAAAAGACTTGAAAGCAAGCTACATTCCTGATGAAATGGCTCAAAGTTATGAACCTAATCTGGAAGATGCAAAGAATTTCCATTATGTTTCAAATACTGTAGAGCCTGAAAAAATTGCTGCATTTAATGATCATGAAGGAACTGGATTGTGGGATTATGTATACAATCCAGAAAACAAAACCGTTGTTCTTGGACAGAGAGCAAAGCTTGTTTATCATACAAACCATGAATCGGCAACTATACAAAATGGAATTGTTGACAATGCTCCTGCAGGTCAAAAATTAGAGCAGATTTATACTTTTTATGAGTCTGGAGATAGTGCACCTAAAGTTTCTATAAATAACGAACCAGCAGTGGATTTAACGGTTATTAGCGAAGTTCCTCAACTTACTATTGGAGATAAGGATTACAAATTCCTAAATTGGTATAACTCTGATTTAAATGGAAAGCCTCTGTATAATTTAGTAGATAATACTCCTACAGATGATAAAAAATATGACTTTAATAACTCAACTTTTACAAAAACATGGCATGAAAATTCTACAGAGGAAATCAAAGATATTTTGAATTATGAAAGTAGAAATACATTAGATACTTTTGCCGTATATAAAGAAGAAACAATAAAGGTAGAGGGTAAGAAAACTTGGGATGATGCAGAAGATAACGATGGAAAAAGACCAGAGAGCATCACTATTATTTTAAAGGCTGATGGAGTTGAAAAAGATAGAAAGACAGTTACTAGTGATAATTGGAGTTGGATATTTGACAACCTTGAAAAGTCTAAAAATGGAAAAGATATAGTGTATACAATAGATGAAGTGGATGTATTAAACTATACAAAAGAAATAAATGGGTTTAATGTTATTAATAAATATACTCCTGAAACAATCAATATACCTGTAAAGAAAATATGGGACGATGCAGGTAATAAAGATAGTAAGAGACCTAATAAGATAATATTTAAACTTAAAAATGGTAGTGAAATAGTTAAATCTAAAGAATTAACCAATCAAAATGTTTCTGGAGATGATGCAAATACTTGGATAGCAACATTTGAAGATGTACCAAAATACAAAAACAAAAAAGCTATAACATACACTGTAGAAGAAGTAGAACTACCTGATGGATATATTTCCAGTAAAAATGTAGAAAGCATATCTAGTGATTCTGAAGAGGCTGTGAGAGAAGGATTTGTTGTGACAAACAAGTACACTTCTTCTGAGCCTGTTGTTGAAAAAACATCAGTATCAGTTCGGAAAGTATGGGAGCATGGAGACAATCCGGAAGCAAATAGACCAACTGAAGCAAAAGTACAGCTACAGAAGGAAGTAAATGGCGAAAGAGTTGATGTGGGTGATCCAGTCGTTCTTTCAAATGCTAATCTTCAATATACATTTAGCGAATTACCTATCAAGGATGAAAACGGACTAGAAATAAACTATTTTGTAAAAGAAATAGACGTAACAAAAGAATATAAATCAGAAATTACTGGAGACAAGGCTAATGGATATGTAATAACTAATACATATAATCCTACCAACCCGACAGAACCAACTGACCCAGTTACACCAGATAACCCACCAGTTGTAGAAAAAACATCGGTATCAGTTCAGAAGATATGGGAGCATGGAGAAAATCCAATAGATAAAAGACCTACTAAAATAAAGGTTACTCTTCTTGCAAATGATGTTGAAAAAGAAACAAAAACAATTGGAGCAGATGAAGAGGGGAATTGGAAAATCAGTTTCGAAAATTTAGATAAATATGACAGTGAAAAGAGTGAAATAAACTACACTGTAAAAGAAATAGACGTGCCAAAAGAATATAAATCAGAAATTACTGGAGATAAGGCTAATGGATATGTAATAACAAACACATATAATTCTACTAAGCCAGTTACACCTGAAAATCCGTCAGATGAAAAGGAAAAAATTTCAATAAGCGTAGTAAAGCAATGGGAAGACAGAGGTAACGAAACTAAAAGACCAAATAACATAGAGATAAAGCTATTTTCAAATAATGTAGAAAAGTCGACTATAATAATCTCTCCGGATGCAAGTGGAAACTGGAAGCATACATTTAATGATTTAGAAAAAAATGGTGAGTCAGGTAATCCAATTGAATACACTATTAAAGAAATAAAAGTACCAAATGGTTATACTTCTGTAGTTACAGGTGATCAATCAAAAGGTTTTGTGATAACAAATAAGTATACTAATAATACTCAAGGAAATTCTGAAAAACCAAATGATGATAATCCTTCATCGGGTACACCGTCAACGTCAACAAATATAACCCCTGGTACAATAGGAACAGTGCCTCCAAAGAAAGAAAATCAAAACCCAAATGATCCAAAGCAGAAAGAAGAAAATCAGGAAAAGTCTAATTCAGATAATTCTAAAAATCAAAAGGAATCCAATGATGAATCTGCAAAAGAACAGGTGTTAACTGAGGATAATATAAGTAAAAACAGTAAATTGCCTCAGACTGGAGATAGCAATATTGAACAAAACATTGCGATTTCACTATTGGTTTTATCTGGTGCGTTAGTATTTGCAGATAGAAAGAGATCAAAAAATTAATATACAAATATTGTGCAAAAACTATTATCAAAGTATTGACTTTTGAACGTATTATAGATATAATATAGTAGTTATTGAGTACGGGCGTACCTCTTTTACGATGGTCAGTATTTATGTACGTCTATGATTAGGAGGAAAAAATGAACGAATTAATTAAAGCTATTGAAGCAGAACACATTAAGAACGATGTTCCAAATTTTGGACCAGGGGACACAGTAAAGGTACACGTTAAGATTATCGAAGGTAAGAGAGAAAGAATCCAGGTTTTTGAAGGTGTTGTACTAAAAAGACAAGGTGGAGGAGTTAGAGAAACTTTCACAGTTAGAAAAATATCTTTCGGTGTTGGAGTAGAAAGAACTTTCCCAGTTCACTCACCAAAGGTAGAAAAAATTGAAGTTACTAGATTCGGTAAGGTTAGAAGAGCTAAGATCAACTACTTAAGAGGTAGAGTTGGTAAGGCTGCTAAGATCAAAGAAGCTAGAAACAAAAGATAATCAGTATATTTGTAAATTAGGGTGTCTTTATAGACATCCTTTTTTTCGAGAGGAAGTGAAAATATGAGTTATAATGAAGAGTATTTAAAAGATGACAATTTGAATATAAACTGGTATCCAGGACATATGAAAAAGACTAGAGAGCTGGTACAAAACAATTTAAAGCTAGTCGATATTGTAATTGAGCTACTAGATGCGAGAATACCATTTAGCAGTAAAAATCCTGAAATAGATAAAATCGTTGGGGATAAGCCTAGGGTGGTATTACTGAATAAGTCTGATATGTGTGAGAGAAAAGATCTCGATGAATGGATTAGATATTATGAGAAGCAAGGAATTAAGGCAATTCCTATTAATGCGATGAATGGACAAGGAATAAATAAGGTCATTTCTGAGTGTGGAGTTCAAACAAAGGAGATGATGGAAAAGTTTAATGAGAAAGGAAGAAAAGCCAGAGGAATTAGACTTATGATAGTCGGTGTTCCAAATGTTGGTAAATCTTCACTAATAAATAAATTGTCTGGAAGAAGAAGTACGCAAACTGGTGACAGACCAGGTGTGACAAAAGGGAAGCAATGGGTTAAAATAAGAGGAAATATGGAGTTGTTGGATACTCCAGGAATTCTTTGGCCAAAATTCGAGGATCAGGAGGTCGCTCTTAATCTTGCTTTTACGAGAGCAATAAAAGATGAAATTCTCGACGTTGAAACTTTGGGATTGAGGCTGATTGAAAAATTGCAAAAGATTGCACCTGAAAAACTTTGCGAAAGATATAAATTGGATTCAGTCGCTGAAACACCACTTGAAACGATGGAAGCAATAGGTAGAAAAAGAGGCTTTATAATGGGAAATAAGGAGCTTGATTATACAAGAATTGCAACCACAGTATTAAACGAGTTTAGAGATGGAAAAATTGGAAAGATAGTATTGGAAAAACCGTTCGATTTCAGCGAAGGTAAAGTGATTGAGTAATGAAATTAATATTGAGATTGTTGACAAGCAAATTAAATGAATAAATTAATGGAAGGTAGTGGGGCAAATTATGGATAAGAAGCTACTTGATGAACTGACAAAAGAATATAGCAATATTTTCAATTCAGATGATGAGTCAAAATCGTATAAATCTATTAAGGTATCTGCAGTTAAGGAATTGTATAATTCGATTTCTTTAGATACGATTAACGATAATGATACAAGTGCTTATTTGGCACTGATTGATCGATTTGCTGATTGCGTAAAAGATGATGATAGAAAATCTGTAATTGATATTGCTCAAAAAATTGAGACAAAAAAACAAAAATATCTGGCTGAAATAAATAGACTAGATAAGCTTAACCAATATGAGAATAAAGCGAGACAAAATGGTTTCGAGATAATTGGTGGAGTTGACGAGGCAGGACGAGGTCCATTGGCAGGACCGGTGGTTGCTGCAGTTGTTGTTTTCAAAGATTCAATAAGAATAAACAAGATAAATGATTCAAAAAAGATTTCCGAGAAAAATAGAGAAGAGCTATTTGATATCATTAAAGAGAAAGCATATGATTATGGGATTGGCATTGCTACTCCTGATGAAATCGACGAGCATAATATTCTAAATGCCACATATATTGCTATGAAAAGGGCGATTGATAAATTGAAACATAAGCCTGACTATCTGATAAATGATGCTGTTATTATACCGAACATGGATATGAAGCAGGAATCTCTAATAAAAGGAGATGCAAAATCAATTTCAATAGCATCAGCAAGTATTTTGGCTAAAGTGACGAGAGATAGGATGATGTACGAGTATGATAAAAGGTTCCCAGAGTACAATTTTTCATCAAATAAGGGCTATGGAACAGAGGGTCATTATGAGGCGATAAAAAAATATGGTATTACAAACATTCATAGATTGAGTTTTCTAAAGAATTTTACAGAATTTTTCGATGAAAAAAATGTGAGAAAGTAGTATAATTATATTGGATGTAAATTTTATATATATAGAAGGTGAATATTATGAGTGAAAAAATAACTATGACTTATGATGAAGTTCTTAAAAATGCAAAAATTAAGTTTAATGGATCATGTAAGGTTTGTCGTGTATGTGACGGTATTGCTTGTCGTGGTGAAGTACCAGGTATGGGTGGAAAAGGAACGGGAAATTCCTTTATAGAAAACGTCAAAGCTCTCGACAGATTAAAGATAAATATGAGGACAATTCACAATGTTGAAAATCCAGATACCTCTATAGAGCTTTTTGGTAGAAAGCTTGATTTACCTGTTATGGCAGCACCTATCACAGGTACTACCCTAAACATGGGCGGTCAGGTTACTGAAAAAGAGTATATTGAACCAGTTGTGGCTGGATGTAAAAATAAAAATACGATAGCTATGGTCGGTGATACAGCGATACCTCAGTTCTTGCTGGATAATCTCGAAGTATTAGAGCAGTACGATGGCAATGGAATCGTATTTATTAAACCTTGGGAAAATGAGAATATTATAAGTAAAATCAAGGCGGCAGAGAAAGCTGGTGCTATTGCCGTAGGTGTTGACATTGATGCTTGTGGTTTGATTACGTTGAATATTCATGGTACACCTGTAAAGGCAAAGTCTGTAGCTGAAATAAAAGAATTAGTTGAGTCAACAAATCTTCCTTTCATTTTGAAGGGAATTATGACACCGGACGAGGCTTTGATGGCAGTTGAGGCAGGAGTGTATGGTATCGTGGTGTCAAATCATGGTGGCAGAGTTCAAGATTACACACCGGGTACTGCGGATGTGTTAGAAGGTATTGCCAAAGCAGTTGACAAAAGAATAAAAGTGTTTGTTGATGGTGGTATTAGAACTGGTGTAGATGTTTTAAAAATGCTTGCACTTGGTGCAGATGCTTGTCTAATAGGGAGACCATTTGTAACAGCATCACTAGGAGGTCAGACTGATGGTGTTGAATTATATCTTGAAAGAGTAAAGGCCGATTTAGAAGGAGCTATGATATTGACTGGATGTCAAAACTTAGAATCAATAGACAAGCGTATTTTATTTGGCGATGACTGCTGTTGCTGTGGTTAAAGAGAAGGAGGCAGATTTTATGAGATTTTCACATTTTAACTTTAATGTATTGGATCTAGAAAGAAGCTTGAAGTTTTACGATGAAAGCCTTGGCTTAAAGCCTGTAAAGGAAAAAGTAGCTGAAGATGGTACCTATAAATTGATTTACCTTGGTGATGGTAAGACTGATTTTACTTTGGAATTGACTTGGCTAAAGGATAGAACCGAGCCATATAATCTTGGAGAATGCGAGTTCCATCTGGCATTTACTACTGATAAATACGATGAGGTATACCAGAAGCATAAAGATATGGGTATCGTTATATTTGAGAACGAAAAGATGGGAATATATTTCATTGTGGATCCTGACGGATACTGGATTGAAATATTGCCTGCGAATAGATTTTAAAAATTAAATAATAGGTTGTTTAGCCATCACATTTCATATTTTTGATATAATATCATTATTTTGTGAAATGTGGTGGTTTTATTTTGTCTATTTTTCTTATTTTTTGCCTATAATACATAAGGAGATTGAAATCATATAAATATAGTTAAAAAAATATTTAAAACTGAATTTTAGTCGATATTCGGCTATAAATAATCGTGTCGAGTGAGGAGTTTGTATGCAAAAGCATTTAAGTAATTATGAAATAGGTAAAATTGGTGAGGATGCCGTATCATTGTATCTTGAACGGACGAACCACATTGTTTTGGAAAGGAATTATAGAAATAGGCTTGGAGAAATTGATATAATATTTGTCGATGGCAATACTCTAGTCTTTGGCGAGGTAAAAACTAGAACCTCTAACAAATTTGGAGAGCCAAGGGAAGCCATCGATAGGAGAAAAATTAATAAGATATTGGCTGTTGCGAAAGTATATATATCAAATAAAAGAATTGTCAATGTAGACATAAGATTTGATGTTTTTGAGGTTATGTATCATCAGAGAAAAATAAAGCATATTAAAGATGCTTATATGGGTGGTGGTTTTCATTGATAAATAAAATCAAATCAGGGATATTATATGGAATAGGTGGAATCCCAATTGATATCGAAGTAGATATATCTAGAGGAATGCCCATTTTTAGTATAGTTGGCCTTGCAGGAACTGAGGTCAAAGAATCAAAAGAGAGGGTAAAATCTGCTGTTATCAATAGTGGGTATACCTTTCCATTGAACAGGATAGTCGTGAATCTATCTCCAGCAGATTTGAAGAAGGATGGTTCTTATTTAGATTTGGGCATTTGCATTGGTATATTATCCGAGTATTTAAATAAAAAAAACAACGATATCGAAAATAGCGTTTTTTTAGGTGAACTATCTTTAGACGGAAATCTAAGAGGTATGGAGGGGATTTTTTCAATTGTACTGTCGATGTGTGAAAAGAATATTGAGAGAGTGTATATTCCAGCTGAAAATTATCTTGAGTGCAGTGAGATAAACTCCATTGAAATAATTCCAGTAAAATCAGTCAGAGATTGTGTTGATATAATCAATATGCCAGCTTCTAAAAAAAGAGATTTTATAGAAAAAAGAAAGAATGAAATACTAAATAAAAATAAAAATCAAGTTAATGAAAATCACATCCATTTTAAAAAATTGGAAAAAAATAAGGAAAATGAAATGCATATAGATTTTGAAGAAATAAAGGGGAACAAGGTCACAAAAAGGTGTGCTGAAATTTCTGTTGCGGGAGGTCATAATATGCTGATGATTGGACCACCAGGAACAGGTAAAACCATGATAGCAAAGGCGATGAAAGGGATACTACCAAATCCTAATAGAGAAGATTCTATTGTAATAACTAGGATAATGAGCTCAGCTGGATTAAATCGAAATTCGATTGGACTTGTTAAAAATAGACCATTTAGACAGCCTCATCACAGTGCGACAAAAATATCAATTATCGGTGGTGGTGCAAAAGCAATGCTGGGAGAAATTACATTGGCACATAAGGGGATTTTGTTTTTTGATGAATTGCCTGAGTTTGATAGAAATACGATCGAGGCTCTGAGACAGCCCTTAGAAGATAGATGTATAAATATATCTAGATTAAATTACAATATAACTTATCCATCTGATTTTATATTTATTGCGAGTATGAATCCATGCCCATGTGGTTTTTATAACAGTAGTAAAAAATGTATTTGTCGTCAATCTGAAATTGATAAATATAGAGGGAAGATATCTGGACCTATTTTAGACAGGATAGATCTTTTTTCTGAGGTAAGTGAAATAGATTATGAAGATATATCATCGAAGAAAGAGGAAGAAGATTCTATCACTATCAAAAATAGAATTGAGAACGCAAGAAAAATTCAATTGAAAAGGTTTATAAATACAAGTATTGACTTAAATTCCCAGATGTCTACGGAGCAGGCTATTAAGTATTGTGAGTTGACGAGCAAGGCAGAAAAGACAGTCCAGATGATTTATAGAAAATATGGACTGAGCAATAGATCGTATATAAAAATTTTAAAGGTATCGAGAACAATTGCGGATTTGAGGAATAGCAAGTCAGTAGATGAGAAGGATATTATGGAAGCTTTTTCGTATAGAAGGGCATATTACAAATACTTTTCAAGAGGTTAAAAAAATTTGTATTAGGTAAATCGAGATTATTTTTTGATGGAAAAAATGTAGGAAACAAATATAGAAAGCAAATACAGAAAGCAAATATAGAAAACAGTAGAGAAAACAATATAGTAAATAATGAAGTAAATAATGAAGTAAATAATGCAGTAAATAATGCAGTAAATAATGCAGTAAATAATGCAGTAAATAATGCAGTAAATAATGCAGTAAATAATAGAGTAAACAAATCTATATGAAATAAAGTAGAACTAGGAGGTATTTATGATGAGAGATTTCTATCTTTGGGCTAATTCTTATTGTAAAATTTCATGTGAGCAGATGAAGTATATTAGAGACGCTTACCATGATTGCTTCAATGATACATGTCAGATATCAGCTTTTTTGGAAAAAATAACGACTGATGATAGAATGCCTCCGAAAATAAAAAATAAAATCGAGAAGTACTCTTCTTTTTTATCTAATTTGGTTGATTTAAAGCATGAGATGAATAAAAGAAATATTTCTTTTATCACGATTGACGACAGTGTGTATCCTGAGAGCTTGAGGCAAATCTATGATCCACCATATGTACTTTATTACAGGGGAGATATTAATGTAATAAGTGATATGCATAAAAAAATTGCAATAGTTGGTTCGAGAAAGGGGTCAGAATATGGAAAAAATGCAACGAAATATTTTTCATCATCGTTGTCGAAATGCGGATTTATCATTGTGAGTGGTATGGCTAAAAATATAGATTATTATGCTCACAAATATTGTGTAGATTCAGGAGGGAGGACAATCGCCGTACTCGGAACTAATATAGATAAAATATACCCATTGGAAAACAAAGCGTTGTATTCGGAAATAATTGAGAGTGGTGGATTGATTCTATCTGAACATAATTTTGATGAGGCTACTCAGGCATACCATTTTGCTGTTAGAAACAGGATAATAAGTGGACTCTGCTCTGGTGTCATAGTTGTAGAAGCAGAGGAAAAAAGTGGTGCATTGATTACGGCGGACTGTGCGTTGCAGCAGGATAGAAATGTGTATGCAGTTCCAGGTAGTATTTTTTCTTCCCTCAGTAATGGTTGTAATGAACTGATAGCACAAGGGGCAAAGTCAGTTCGAAAAGTCGAAAATATTTTAGAAGACTATGAAATATTTGAAAAAAAAGAAGAATTATTTATTGAGAAAAACAAATTATTTTTAAAAAATAGTGGAAATACTAATACAAGTTGTGATAATATATTGCTTGATGATATTTCGGAAGAGGTAATTTCAATTGAAGAAAGAACTATTTTCGACATTATATCATCAAGAGGAGCGATAGATATTGAACAAATTTCCTTAATCAGTGGATATAACATAAGTGATGTTACATATATAGTAGAAAAGCTTTTGATTTTGGACTTAGTAGTAGAACAAGGCTTCAATAGATACGCACCCAATATATTATAATGGAGGTGTTCCTTGTGCCAAAGGCTTTAGTAATAGTAGAGTCCCCCGCAAAGGCAAAGACAATCGAGAAATTTTTAGGAAAGAGCCACTACTCTGTAAAGGCATCAGTTGGTCATATCAGAGATCTTCCAAAAAGTAGGCTTGGTGTTGATATAGAAAATAACTTTGAACCCGAATATATTAATATTAGGGGAAAAGGAGATATAATAAAAGAACTTAAAAAAGAAGCAAAAAAAGCGACAAAAATATATCTTGCAACCGACCCCGATAGAGAAGGTGAGGCGATTTCTTGGCATTTGTCCTATATTTTGGGAATTGATGCCGATTCGGACTGTAGAATTGAATTTAATGAGATAACAAAGGATACGATAAAAAAATCTATCAAGCAACCGAGAAAGCTAAATCATAATCTGATTGATGCACAACAAGCGAGAAGGGTATTAGACAGATTGTTGGGCTATCAGATTAGTCCGGTTCTATGGCAGAAGGTCAGAAGAGGTCTGAGTGCCGGTAGAGTTCAGTCTGTTACGACAAAAATAATTTGTGATAGAGAAAAAGAAATAAATGAATTTGTTCCTACAGAGTACTGGTCTTTAAATGTTATTTCAAATGTAAATAACACTGATGTAGATTTTAGCTTTTATGGTATTGATGCAGACAAAATTGATTTGAATAACGAAGCCGACGTAAATGCTATAATAGAAAAAATAAAAAACAGAAAGCTTTTAGTTTCGAACATCGACACTAAAATAAGACGAAGATCTGCTGTCAAGCCTTTTACGACATCGATGCTGCAACAGGAAGCGGTAAATAGATTAGGCTTTACTACAAAAAAAGCCATGAGAATTGCTCAGGAGCTTTATGAAGGAATTGATATCAGTGGAGAAGGTACTATTGGTTTGATTTCCTATATCAGAACAGATTCTCAAAGGATATCAGATGAGGCGAAAGAGGCATCAAAAAAATACATTTATTCTGAGTTTGGAGATAATTACCACATTGGAGATAAGAAATCCACTCAAAAGACAAAAAAGAATGCTCAAGATGCTCATGAGGCAATAAGACCGACATCTGTAAACAGGGAGCCGGATAAGATAAAATCGTCATTGTCTAAAGATCAATATAAACTATATAATTTGATATGGAGAAGATTTGTAGCCAGTCAAATGGCGGATGCTATATATGAAAATGTATCAATAGAATGTAAGATAGATAACTATATATTTAGAGCAACTGGATCAAAACAGATTTTCGACGGTTATACAAGGGTATACAACTTTACTGATAGAGATGACAAAATTCTTCCTCAAATTGAGATTGGTGATAAACTTGATATTACTGAAATTCTTCCAAAACAGCATTTCACTCAGCCACCAGCAAGATATACCGAGGCTAGCTTGGTGAAGACACTTGAAGAGTTGGGAATTGGAAGGCCATCTACATATGCGCCTACAATCGGTACTATTTTGACGAGAGGATATGTTGAAAAAGAAGGGCAATCGATTAAACCAACTGAATTGGGAGAAATTGTTACCGAAATTTTGGAAGATAATTTTGAGATGCTTACAGATGTCGATTTCACAGCCAAGCTAGAAACTCTCCTTGATGAGGTAGAAGATGGTGAAGTACAATGGAAAAAGGTTATCCAAGAGGCATATGAGCCATTGGAATCATCTATAAAGACAGCACTTGAAAATATTGAGAAAGTCAATATGGATATTGAAGTCGATGAAAAATGTGAATTATGTGGTTCTAATATGGTAATAAAACACGGTCGATTTGGGAAATTTATGGCGTGTAAAAACTACCCTGAATGTAAGTTTACAAAACCAATTGTAGAAAAACTAGGCGTAAAATGTCCAAAATGTAACGATGGTGATGTAATTATTAGGAAAACAAAATCTGGTAGGGTATTCTATGGGTGTAGCAATTATCCAGACTGTGATTTTGTTGAATGGAATAAACCGACTGGTGAAGTTTGCGAGTCATGTGGAGCATATATGGTGGAAAAAAACTCCAAAAAAGAATCAAAGAGTATTTGCTCTAATTCTGAATGTGTAACAAATGCTAGTACAAAGTCAAAGAAAAAAGTCAAAAAAGATTAGTATTCCCATGATTTTAGAAATAAAAAATTAAATGTGAAACGGGATTTGTATTAAATAATGAAACAATTCCCGTTTTTTCTTTTGTATATAAAAAGAATCAATTCCAAATTAAGATATTATTGAGAAAATTTTTAAAATTGTAAAAAAATGTTGAAAAATTGTGATATTTATGATACTCTTAGAATTAAGAACGCAATTAGTATACAAGATGCTTTTAATGTGTAGATATGATAAAAAATTAATTTGCAAAAAGTGATTCAAATTAAGGGAAAATATTAATAAAACAAATATATTGTTTCTAGAAAAATAGGAGGTAGTGTTTATGGCTAGTAATTTGCTAACAAAAACAAGAAGGATCAACAAAGTACTTCAACTTACGGCAGGTACTTCACTTTCATTCAATCAATTGTCAAGTATTCTAGGTGACGTTTTAGATTCGAACGTATATATTGTAAGTGCTAAGGGAAAGGTATTAGGATATCATCTACAGACACCTGAAGATAGTTCTGTACTTTTTGACGAGGATACAAAGACAGAAAAATTTCCTTACGAATATACACAAAATATATTAAAAATAGTGGAAACTAGGGAAAACATAAGTGGGAAGGACATACTGAGCTATTTCCCATTTGAGCATGATAGATTGGAAAAATATACGACTGTTGTTCCAATATTAGGTGGTGGAGATAGATTAGGAACTTTGATACTATCAAGATACGATTCTGCTTTTACTGATGAGGATTTGGTGTTGGCTGAGTACTCTGGAACAGTTGTAGGTCTTGAAATACTTAGAGCGATTAGTGAAGAAATGGAAGAAGATATGAGAAAGAAAACTGTTGTCCAGATGGCAATAGGTACTCTATCATATTCAGAGTTAGAGGCAATTGAACATATATTTAGAGAATTAGGTGGAAACGAAGGATTACTAGTAGCGAGTAAAATTGCTGACAAGGTAGGTATTACTAGATCTGTAATAGTAAATGCTCTTAGAAAATTTGAAAGTGCTGGAGTGATAGAATCTAGATCTCTGGGAATGAAAGGGACTCATATTAAAATATTAAACGATAAATTATTAGATGAGTTAAATAAAAATAAAATCTAGTAAGTTTTTATAATGGTAATTTGGACTGCGTTTTGCAGTCCTTTATTGCGAGGTGATGAATATGCCATTGGCGGATAAGTATAGACCAAAAACTATAGATGAAGTGGTCGGTCAAAGTCATATTGTTGGTAAAGATAAGCTTATTAATAATATGATAGACAACAATAATTTTCCAAATATGATTTTTTTTGGTCCACCGGGTACTGGAAAAACAACTGTAGCAGAAATAATATCAAAAAATGCGAACAAAAGTTTTTATAAAATAAATGCATCCAATTCTTCTCTTGAGGATGTAAAAAGGGTTATTTCTAAAATAGGTACTATGGAGGCTCAAAGCGGGTTGATTTTGTATATTGATGAGATCCAAAGTTTTAATAAGAAGCAACAGCAATCCATACTAGAATTTATTGAAAATGGTGAAATCACCTTGATTGCTAGTACTACGGAAAATCCATATCATTTTGTCTATAATGCGATATTGAGTAGAAGTGTGGTTATTGAATTTAAGCATTTAAAGGCAGATGATATTGTTATTGGACTAAGGAATTTATTACATAAGATAAATGAAGAATCAGTAACAGAAACCATTGTAGAGGAAAGTGCACTGTACAAGATTGCATCTGCTTCTGGTGGAGATCTGAGGTCTGCGATAAACATACTTGAGCTTTCCCTAAATAATGCAAAGCTAAATAAAGAAGGCAAGCTTTTTATTTCAATAGAATCAATAGAAAAAATGAAATTGTCAACAAATTACAATTTTGATAGAGATGGAGACAATCACTATAACTTATTGAGTGCTTTTCAAAAATCAATCAGAGGAAGTGATCCGGATGCATCTATATACTATTTAGCCAGATTGATAAAGGGTGGAGATCTTGAAAGTATATGTAGAAGATTACAGGTTATTGCGTGCGAGGATATCGGTCTTGCATACCCGAATGCGATAACTATAGTTCGGTCATGTGTTGAAGCTGCACTATCTCTTGGGCTTCCAGAAGCTAGAATACCACTTTCGCAGGCTACGATTTTGCTTGCGACTTCACCGAAATCGAACTCATCCTATATTGCGATAAATAAGGCGATTTCCGATTTGGATGCAGAGGTTCACGATGATATACCGATTTATTTAAAAGATTCGACAAGTAAAAAAAGTCTATCTGATCAGGAAAATATTCCCTACAAATACCCCCATAACTATGAAAATCATTACGTGGAGCAAACGTATATGCCAAACAATTTGATAGGTAGGGTCTATTATGATCCTCAGAACAATAAATTCGAAAATTCCATAAGTGATTTTCTAAAAAAGCTAAAGAAAAAATAATAAAAAATAAACAAAAAAGAAGAAATAAATTAACAAATTAATCTTGACAATATTACTAGGATATAATATTATATATTTAGAATTTAATTCTGAGTTATTTACTAGGGATTGGTTCGAAGTGAGGTGGTAATTAGTGAAGTTATCTACAAAGGGTAAATACGGACTTAAAGCTATGTTTGAATTGGCAAACTCTTCCGTAGATGGGCCAGTTTCGCTTAAACATATAGCAAAAATGCAGAATATTTCTGATCAATATCTTGAACAAATTTTTTCGACTTTAAAAAAAGCCGGGTTGATAAAAAGTGTAAGAGGTGCACAAGGTGGATATCTATTGTCAAAACCTGCCAGTGATATAACTGTAGCTGATATTCTTAGAGTGCTTGAAGGCGATATGGCATTTACTGAATGTCTGCTTGATAGCGAGGCGTGTGAAAACTTTGATTCATGTTCTACTAGGTATGTGTGGGAACAAATCAAAAAAGCAATAGAAAATGTGACTATGTCAATTTCTTTACAAGATATGATAGATGACTATAATTCTAATTTTAATTTTAGGGCAGACGACATCCTAAATAAAATGTAATATTTTATCGAACCAAAAGAGCTTAAATGCTCTTTTTTGCTTTAATTGACCATTACTAAAAAAATTATGAGAGATAAATTTACAAATATATGAGAATATGAGGTGATTGAATTGAAGGAAAGTGGAGATATTTTAAATAAGAAAAAAAGAGTCTTGCTTGGTATGAGCGGAGGCGTTGATAGCTCTGTAGCGGCGTATCTATTGCAAAATGACGGATATGAGGTGGTCGGAGCGACAATGAAGCTGTGGGAGCCAGGAGATGATGATAAAAATCAGGCGATAGTGGATGCAAAAAAAGTTGCAGACAGACTTGGGGTTGAACATCACATTGTCGATTTTCAGGATGATTTTAAAAAGAATGTTGTATCGAGATTTATCGACGAATATTTTGAGGGGAAAACGCCAAATCCATGTGTATTTTGCAATAAAAATATAAAATTTGAAAAAATGTTTGAAGTAGCCGACAAGCTTAATTGTGATTATGTTGCAACTGGGCATTATGCAAGAATGGAATACAATGACGAAAAAGGCTTGTATGAATTGAAAAGAGCTAGCTCAGATAAAAAAGACCAGACCTATATGATGTATAATCTTGATCAGAAAAAGATGGCACGAATTCTTTTCCCAATAGGAAATTATGATAAATCCGTCATTAGAAAAATTGCTGAAGAAATTGGTCTTGAAGTATACAATAAACCTGATAGTCAGGATATATGCTTTGTGCCGGATCAAGATTATGAAGCATTTTTAAAGACATATTCTGAAAAAAAGGTTAAAAAAGGAAGATTTTTGGATTCCGATGGGAATAAATTAGGTGAACACAATGGTATAATCAGCTATACTATTGGTCAGAGAAAGGGCTTGGGAATTACTTTCGGCAAGCCAACCTATGTGATAGGTATTAATGGCGAGGACAATTCTATCATTTTGGGGGATAACGAAGACCTATTCAAGAGCGAATTGATTGCCTGTGAAGTGAATTTTTTGGATATGAATATAGATGAAATGGAAGCACCTAGAGTGGTCGAATCAAAAATCAGGTATTCATCAAAGCTTTCAAAAGCGACGGTAACGAAAATTGGCGATAGAAGAGTTTCAGTGGTTTTTGAAACGCCACAGAGAGCGATTACGAGTGGTCAGAGCGTGGTATTTTACGATGGTGATGTATTGATTGGTGGAGGAATAATAGAATAAGTTAAATCTGATATCAATATGATAAATCTGATAGAAATATTAGATCGCTTGTTTAATGTAAATGAAAAATCAAGTACACGAGACGAATGAGATTTTAAGAAAAAATAATAAATTTTATTAAAAAAATATTGCTAATTAATCGGATATGATGTATTATATCTATTATAATTATGGATTTAATAATTCGTGAGAAATTGCGATTTGTTATTTGTCGAAGAAAATCTAATGATAAATACTGAGAAGAGAAGTAGTAGGTAATGATTTTCCAATAGAGAGAGGTTGATGCTGGAAATACCTTGGAAATAGTTTCTGAAGCAGTCTTGGAGTAGTCTATTTGAAATAGTAGTATAATAGACCGTTTGCTGCGTTAAGGTTAATGAGATGCCGATTTTGTCGGTAATCAGGGTGGTACCGCGTATCCACGCCCCTGTAGTAATACAGGGGCTTTTTTTATTAGATTTTATTGGAAATTATGAATATGTTATTGGAGGTAAATTATGAAAAAATTGGGTCTTAATGAATTGAGAAAGATGTACAAGGATTTTTTTGAAACTAAGGGACATTACATAGCAAAGTCGCATTCACTTGTTCCTAGCAATGATAAGTCACTTCTATTGATAAACTCTGGTATGGCTCCATTGAAAAACTATTTTTCAGGGGTGGAAAAGCCACCTAAAAATAGAATGTGTACAGTTCAAAAATGTATAAGAACTGGTGATATTGAAAATGTTGGTGTAACAGCACGTCATGCAACTTTTTTTGAAATGATGGGTAATTTCTCTTTCGGTGATTATTTCAAACACGACGCAATTCATTGGTCTTGGGAATTTATCACTGAATGGCTTCAGATACCAGAGGAAAAGCTTTGGGTAACTGTGTATGAAAGTGATGATGAGGCTTTTGAAATTTGGGAAAAAGAGATTGGTTTCCCAAAAGAAAAAATTGTTAGACTTGGAAAAGACGATAACTTCTGGGAAATAGGATTGGGTCCATGTGGTCCATGTTCAGAAATATACTTTGATAAGGGAGAAAAGTACGGATGTGGATGTGAAGATTGTAAACCAGGCTGTGACTGTGATAGATATCTTGAATTTTGGAATCTTGTATTCACACAGTTTGACAGACAAGAGGACGGTACATACCAAGACCTTGAACATAAAAATATAGATACTGGTATGGGACTTGAAAGAATTGGGTGCGTTATGCAGGATGTGGATACGATATTTGAAGTCGATACAATTCAACAGATATTGAATAAGGTTACTGAGATAGCAGGAAAGAAATATGGTGAAGACCCATCAAACGATAAATCTATAAGGATAATAACTGATCATATCAGATCTGTTTCATTTATGGTAGGAGATGGAATATTGCCGTCAAACGAGGGTAGAGGATATGTGTTGAGAAGACTTTTAAGAAGGGCTGCTAGACATGGAAAGCTTTTGGGAATTGATCGTCCATTTCTACAGGAATTGATGGAAGAGGTTGCGAAAACTTCTGGCGAGGCTTATCCTGAACTAGTAGAGAAAAAATCATATATCAAAAAGGTTATAGGAATAGAAGAAGAAAAGTTCGCAGAAACACTTGGACAAGGGCTTGAAATTCTAAAGGGATACACAGAGGAAGTAATCAAAAACAATGGAAATGAAATAACTGGTGAGATGGCATTTAAGCTTTATGATACATACGGATTCCCTATAGATTTGACTTTGGAAATATTGGAAGATGAAGGATTAACACTGGATCAAGAAGGCTTTGAAAAAGAAATGCAGGCTCAAAAAGACAGGGCTAGAGCTGCGAGAGGAAATCGTGAGGGCGACGCTTGGAAAGAAGATCCTCTTACTTCTCTTGAAGATGCAAGTTCTCAATTCAAGGGATATTATGAGCTTTCGAGAGAATCAAAAATTAAAGCAATTGTATTTGAAAATCAGCTTGTTGACAATATCGAAGAAGGTAGCGAAGCCGAGATAGTGTTGGATGAAACTACTTTTTATGCAAATGGTGGTGGTCAAGTTGGCGATAAGGGAGTTATTGATTCTGATCAAGGTATTTTCCAAGTTATTGATACTATCAAAGGTGCAAATGGAAGTATCAAGCATATTGGTTATGTCGAAAGTGGACATTTTGGGTTAGGTGATAGTGTATCTACTCATGTAAATAAGAACTTGAGAATGGATGCTGCAAGAAACCATTCTGCAACACATTTGCTTCATAAGGCGTTAAAAATTGTTTTGGGAGAACACGTCAATCAGGCAGGATCTCTTGTTGAGCCAGATAGATTAAGATTCGATATCACGCATTTTGAGCCGATTTCAAAGGCAGAATTGAGTGAGATAGAAAGAATAGTAAATTCATTTGTGTTAGATTCTATGGAAATAACTGACTACCAGATGAATATTGAAGAAGCCAAGGAAATGGGTGCGACAGCATTATTTGGTGAAAAATATGGAGACATTGTAAGAGTTGTCAAAATGGGCGATGCATCAATAGAGCTTTGTGGCGGGACTCATTTGAAGAATACTTCTGAGGTTGGACTATTTAAAATTTTGTCAGAGGGTGGAGTTGCTGCAGGTGTTAGAAGAATTGAAGCTATCACAGGTAGAGCAGTATATAACTATATTTTAGAAAAAGATTCCTTGATTGAAAATGTTGCCGAAGTACTTAAAACGAGAGAAGATAATTTGTACAATAAGGCAGTTTCTTTAACAGATGAGAACAAGGAATTGGAAAAAGAATTACACTCTTTAAGATCAAAAATGAGCATGGAAAGTGCAAATGAAGCATTGAAAAATAAAGTTGAGATTGATGGTGTAGCATTGATTACAAACAAATATGAATCAATTGACAACGATACATTAAGAGAAGCTGCTGATAATCTTAGAGATAAGGTTGAAAATGGAGTAGTTGTGGTATCAAGTGTAAATGAAGGTAAATTAAGTTTTGTAGCAACTGCTAGCAAAGGTGCAATTGATAAGGGCGTTCATGCTGGAAATCTAGTTCGTGAGGTTGCAAAGATAACTGGAGGCAAAGGTGGTGGAAGACCTAATATGGCACAAGCTGGTGGTGTCGACATTTCAAAAATTGACGAGGCTCTTGAAGCTGCAAAATCAATAGTTGAATCTCAAATTGGATAAAATGAAATCTTAAATATTAACAGATTCGTTACATTATTCGTAAAAGAGAAACATAAATTAAACAAAAAGGATAAGTAAGAGGGCAGAATTGCCCTCTACTTTTTATATAAATAAAAAACTTTTGAATAACTTGTAAAAATCTAAGTTCAATACTGTTGAAAATAATAATATTCTTATTTCCTTGATAAAATGTTGTTTTTATTGTAAAATTTATTGTAAGAAAATGCAAAGCGTATTTTCTAAATTATGATATTGGAGGAATAAAAAATGGATAACGAATTAGATTATACAATGCAATTTGAAGGCTTGAATGATGATAAAATGAATGTTTCAGAGACTATTAAATATGTTTATGATTCTCTTTATGAGAAAGGGTACAATCCGGTAAATCAAATTATAGGATATCTTCTATCAGGTGACTCTAGCTATATTACTAGTTACAATAATGCCAGAGCAGCGATAAAGAGATTTGAAAGAGATGAAATATTGGAAGAAGTAATATCATCATATTTAAAAATTGAGAGGTAATAAGAGGGAGAAAATGTTAAGAAAAATAACGTCGATAATATTGTCGTTTATGATGATATTCTCAATTTCAATTACAGGATTTGCTAATTCTGATACGAAAATTCAACTATCGACAGAAAGAGCTATTTCTAAGGGGAGTCCTGATAAGGATGCTGACAATAATACAGCTAAAAATAGTGGAAAGGTTATTATAGTTGATATTATCAGAACCAATTTGGAGAATTTTAATAATATAAAGTTTATTAGAACCAAATTGAAATCAAGTGGTTACGTTGCGCTGATGAACATCAGAGGTGATAAGGGCTATGATGACAAAAGAAATTTTGCAACCATGGGAGCAAGTACACGAGCAAATATCAGCTCTGATTTGGAGCTTGATTTTAATGATACTTTAGATGGTGCTAAGCTATACAAATCGGCAACCGGATGGAAGCCAGGTGCGATTAATCTAGTAAATATTAACAATATAGATTTCGTCAATCTGACAACAGGTGACTACAAGTCTAAAATAGGATATCTTGGCGAAACAATGAATGCAAATGGCAAAAGAATTTCTGTTATCGGCAATAATGATTATTATGAAAATGGTCAATTAGTCAAAAATAGAGATTTTTGTCTGACATTTATGGATTCAAAGGGGCGATTATTTGGTGGAAATACTGACGATATTAACAAAAAAGATACTAATTATCCTTTTGGTATCGCCACTGATTACGAAAAACTAAAAAAGGAAACTCAAAAATACTATAATGAGTCTGATTTGTTGTATGTAAACACAGGTGATACATATAGACTAGATAAATACAAAATGAATCTGAATGAGAAAACTTATAAGAAGATGAAGTTTTCTATATACAATAACGTAAGTGATTATCTGGATTACATATTCAGTATTGCAGGTAAAAATGATACTGTCTATGTTATGAGCTCATATCCTAGTAATCTGGAATATATTAATAACAAAAAACTCACTCCGATAATGAGGTTTGACATGTCTGATGGTGGGTCTGGACTATTGAATTCTGCTACTACAAGAAGAGACGGAATAATATCAAATGTAGATTTCGGAGCTGAAATACTAAACAGATTTGGACTTAAAAATGAAGAGATAATAGGCAAAAAGCTCACTTCATTGGAGAAAAATGGAAACATTGATTATTTACTAAAGGATTTTGAAAAAATTGTTTCTATATCTTCAATAAGAATGTCTGTTATAAATATTTATGTTTCATTGGTATCGATTGTTATTATTGCTGCTGTTATTTCATTGTGGCAAAAGAATAGAATTCCTAGAAGATTTAGAGGTAGAGTAATCAACACACTGAAAGAGGCATCAAAGCTTGGATTGATTATGCCATTGGCTTTTTTGAGTGCGCCTATGCTACAGTCTAGCTCAAAGTCGATGATTTCTCTTTCGATAGTGTTTTTTTCCATTATTTATTATTTAGTTCCTAAAATAATATTTAAAAAGGATGATATGAAGCAGATTGGTATGTATTCTCTGATAATGATATCTGTGATATGCTTAGACGCTTTTTTTGCAACACCTTTAATGGAAAGTAATATTATGAGCTACGATCCGATGGTAGCAGCTAGATATTACGGAATTGGAAATGAATATGAGGGGGTTGTCATTGGTAGTGCCATACTGGGATTCTCTGTTATCCTCGAGTATAAAAAATTTCCTAAGTGGATAATTGGAATAATTTTGATGGGCGTGTTATTTATTTCTGCATATCCTTCGATGGGAGCCAATGTCGGAGGTGCTATTTCAGGAATGATTGCATTCTTGGTATATATTTTGTTGATAAATAATGTAAAAATAGACATAAAAAAATGCGTGCTGATTCTATTGGCAACAGTTCTATTGGTTGCTGGATTTGCGGTTGCAGATATCGCTCTAAACATAGGTTCACACTTGGGTAATTTTGTTAAGCAAATTATGGTTAATGGACCTATGGAAATAGCAAATGTATTTTTAAGAAAAATTGAAATGAATATTTTGCTTGCTCAAACTACAATATGGGTGAATTTTCTCTTGGTAGCTCTTTTGCTGTTATCAATAGCTGTTTTCAAACCTGGTAAATTTTCCGGAGCGATAAAGAATAGATATCCATACGTTTATAAGGGATTTTTATCTATAATCGTAGGATGTCTTGTGACATTGTTGGTCAACGATTCAGGAATAATTTCAGCAGCAACAGATTCCTTGTATTTGATTGTTCCTATTGTCATTATTATGGTTATTGAATACAAAGAAAAGACAGAGAGTAGCATAGAGTAATATATTTAAAGAAATAAAAAATAATAAATACTAATAATTATCAATAAAAATAATAAATATTAATATAAATAATAAACATTGATAAAAAAATGAACTTTAATAAAAATGGTATATATTAATAAACATAATAATGAAACATAATAGGAGATTTTAATGCTAACTGGAAGAATAATGGGATTGGATATTGGTAATAGTACGATTGGTGTGGCTGTTAGTGATATGTTGGGAATAACGGCACAAGGTATTACAACTATCCATAGAAAAAGCAAAAAAAAAGATTTAGAAGAATTAAAAAAAATAATAGATGAGCAAAATGTAAATCTTATTGTGTCAGGATTGCCTAAAAACATGAATGGCACAATAGGGCCTCAGGCCGAATTAGTGAAGAAATTTTGCGAATTGATAGAATCTGAGCTAAAAATAAAGGTTGAATTCTGGGATGAAAGACTCACAACTGTGTCTGCGCAAAGAGTTTTAATCGATGGAGATATTAGTAGAAAGAATAGAAAAAAAGTCATTGATAAATTGGCAGCTGTAATAATTTTACAAAATTATCTAGATTATAGAAAGTTTTAATTGACATTGTATGAAATATGGTCTATATTATTAGTAAGTTATCAATTGAAAAAAGGTGATTATTAATTATGGAAAAAACGATGGAAATACTAAAAGAAAAGTTAAAGGCTACAGGATTCAAGATTACTCCGCAGAGAAGAGCTATCATTGAGGTATTAATTGAGAATGAAAATTCTCATTTGAGTACAGAAGAAATTTATGATAAGGTAAGAGTAGATTGTCCTGAAATTGGTCTTGCTACTGTTTACAGAACAATGCAACTTCTTGATGAAATCAATGGCATATCAAAGCTTAACTTGGACGATGGTTGCACAAGATATGAAATCAATTTCGAAGGTGAAGAAAATCATCACCACCATCATTTGATTTGTAAAAATTGTGGAACGATAATAGAGGTAAAAGAAGATTTGTTGGATGCAATTGAAGAAAAAGTTGAAAATACTTATAAGTTTGAAATCAAGGATCATGATTTGAAATTTTATGGTTTATGTAGCAAATGCAAATAGAAGTTGACTAATGTTACTTCAATAAGAAAACTCGCATATCCTTTTATAAAAAGGGAAGTGCGAGTTTTCTTATTTATTTAATTTTATATTGCCGAATCAATACTGCCGAATCTATATTACTGAATATATGTTACTGAAATGAATACTTATATTTTTTGCATATATTCGTTTATATTTAATAATTCAAAAACAGTAGTCTTAAATCAATGATACTTTTATCAGACCTTTAAATGTCATGAATAAAAGTAGGGCAACAAGAATAACAATTGCCAAAGTTTCAACAAAATTGCAAAGGAAAGAGCCAACTTTGAGATTGGCAATACTAACGTTTTTTCGATAAATCGGAGAGAAAATTGGAATTCCTCTTTTTGTGCATATGTCACAAACAAGGTGAGATGAATATGCTAATGCTGATGGTATTGCAATATTGTTTAGATTGAACTCCACTTCAAAATATTTCATCAGAAAATAAATAAATATTGGCATTATAGCTGTGTGGCTTAGAGAACGATGCTTTGTAACTGGGAAAATACACAGCAGTGATGACAGCATTATTACACTTATATTGAGCCTAAAAAGAATAAGGATAGCTGTTATTATTAGAAAAAACGTCGAAATAAAGGTTGATCTAACAAAATTCTCGGTTACCTTTTTTTCAACAAGTCCAATCATTGTCAATGACAAGAATAATATAATGTAAAGGCTGCTATTTGTCTTTGAATAGAAAAAAAACGATAGTATCAGTAATGAGTAGAGTAGCAATCTATGTAGTTTTTTTGTGAAACTTTTGCTGATCAATTTATTTAATGCGGATGAATTTGCCTCGTCGATATCAGGGATAATCGAAAAAATAATTGATAGTAATACGCCTATTGGAGATATGCTTATACCCATGGCAGATGTAGCCTCGACTGTAGTCAATAGACCTATTGCAAGATGTGATTTTCCTCTCATGGTCAACCCCTTTCTGTAATGTAAATCTCTTTATTTTATTTATATATTTTAACATATGATATTGATAAAAGGAATTATTTTATTTGCTTAAATGTATGAATATGTGGTATATTATAAATAATGTTGTGTGTTCGTGTAAAAATTAAAAAAGGAGAGTTAATTTGGCAAAGAATAATGAAAAAATAAAAGTTATACCACTAGGGGGTCTTAATGAGATTGGGAAGAATATGACCGTTATAGAGTATAAGGACGAGATAATAGTAATTGATGCTGGATTGAGTTTTCCAGAGGATGAGCTTCTGGGAATAGATATTGTCATTCCAGATATTTCTTACTTGGTGAAAAATGCTGATAAAGTGAAGGGCATTTTTATTACGCATGGTCATGAGGACCATATTGGGGCAATGCCTTATTTATTGAAGAAATTGAACGTACCAGTGTATGGATCTGCATTGAGCATTGAGCTGATACGTGTAAAATTGAAAGATCATAGGATAAATAACGCAAAATTGAATATTGTAGGTTCGAGGGATCAAGTGAAGCTAAAACACATGAGTGTGGAATTTATTCGTGTAAACCACAGTATTCCAGATGCATATTCAATTGCTGTTCATACAAATCAAGGTGTAATTTATCATACGGGAGATTTTAAGATTGATTTGACGCCTATAGATGGCGGACTTATGGATATTCATAGGATATGTCAGATAAGCGATGAAGAGGGCATACTTTTGATGATGGCTGATAGTACGAACGCAGATAAGCCAGGAAGTACAATGTCGGAGAAAAGTGTCGGAGCAGGTTTGGAAACTTTGTTTAAAAAGGCCTCAGACAGTAGAATTATAGTAGCAACATTTGCATCGAATATACATAGGCTACAGCAAATTGCCGATGTTGCAAAGATGTACAACAGAAAGGTTGCGGTTTCAGGAAGATCAATGGTAAACATTCTTGGAGTAGCAAAAGAATTAGGATATTTAGAGACAGACGAACACATTATTGATCTAAATGATATTCACAAATATAAGGATAATGAGCTAGTAATCATCACGACAGGTTCTCAAGGTGAACCGATGTCTGCATTGGCAAGAATGGCAAATTCTGAACACAAGAAAGTAGAAATAAAAAAAGGTGATTTGGTTATTATTTCGGCTCATCCAATTCCAGGAAATGAAAAGACCGTATCAAAGGTAATAAATTTCTTGCTAGAAAAAGGGGCTGACGTAGTTTCAAGTGATATAGCAGATATCCATGTTTCCGGTCATGCCAGAAGAGATGAATTGAAATTAATGCAGGCATTTGCAAAGCCAAAGTTTTTCTTACCGGTTCACGGAGAATTCAAAATGCTAAAGAAGCATGCTGAGCTTGCTTGTGAAGTTGGAGTGAGAGAAGAAAATATCTTTATAATATCAAATGGTGATGTACTTGAAGTAGATAGAAGAGGTGCAAGGAAAAACGGAAGAGTTCCTTCTGGTAGAATTCTGATAGATGGCTTGGGTGTCGGTGATGTCGGAAATATAGTCCTTAGAGATAGAAAGCATTTATCTGAAGATGGTCTGATGACAATTGTGGTAACTCTTTCAAAAGAGGATGGAAGAATACTTGCAGGTCCAGATATCATATCAAGAGGATTTGTATATGTGAGAGAATCTGAAGGATTGATTGAAGGTGCAAAGGATATTGTTCAATCAGTATTTGATAATTGTGATACGAGAAAAATTAGAGAATGGGCGTACATCAAAAATACAATTAAGGATGAATTAAAGGAATACTTGTATATTAAGACAAAGAGAAATCCTATGATATTACCAATTTTGATGGAAGTATAATTTAAATGGGGGGATTTCCCCCATTTTTCTCTTTAATAAAATAGTAAAAAACTAGGAGGATCAAATATTGAATTTTGAGTTTTTAAATAGCGTGTCGTCATTTTTGACATCAGCACTGGCAATTTTTTTCGCAATATCGATACATGAGTTTGGACACGCTTTTGTTGCACATTTAAATGGTGATGATACGGCAAAAAATGCTGGAAGAATGACAATTAATCCATTATCTCATATAGATATTTTTGGAATGATTATGATGTTTGTAGCGAAGTTCGGATGGGCAAAGCCAGTTCCAGTAAATCCGTATAACTACAAAAATGAAAAAATCGGAAATATAACTGTTTCATTAGCAGGAATATTTATGAATTTGGCTTCAGCAATTTTTTTCGCTATGATTTACAAATACATTGGAATTTATTCACTAAAAATGGTATGTGAATCGTTGATAGTTTATAATATTGCTTTTGCTTCGTTTAATATTTTGCCGATACCACCACTTGACGGATGGAGTTTTATATCGACTTTTCTTCCAGGTAGTGTAAATTATAAGCTTTATGAATATACCAGATATTCTTTTATCATATTGATACTATTGGTTATGACAAATGTGCTAAGCTTTGTACTTAGTCCAATATATTCTTTCTTTTCTGGTATAGTTTCAATGTTTTTATAGATAATAGTTTTGTGAGGTAGTCATGGATTATAACATACAGACGCAAAAATACGAGGGTCCATTGGATCTTCTACTAGATTTAATTACAAGGAAAAAAATAAATATAAGTGAAATCTCCATTATAGAAATAACTGAACAGTATTTATCATATGTAGATGAAATGGAAGCGGTAGATTTAGAGTTGGCGAGTGATTTTATATCTATGGCTTCAAAATTATTAGAAATAAAATCCAGATACATACTATACGTGAAAAACAGTAACCCTGAGGAATCTGACCCAAGAGAAGAACTTTTTAGACAGCTAGAGGAATATCAAAAGTACAAGCAGATAACAGAACTGCTGATAGATGGTATTGACGAATATGACAAGAGATACTACAGGAAAATTGAGCTTGAACTAGAGGATGATGATGTATCCTCTGACTTGACAAATATTACAATAGAATTGATAGAAGAGCTGCTTCCAAAAATATTTCCCAAGGAAAAAAAGAAAGAGAATACAAGCAACAATGAAAAACTAGAAACAATTGTGAAAAAGCCGATTATTCATGTAGAGGAGAAAATACAGAGTATAAGGAAATATCTTGAGAGTGAAAATGGTGTATATTTTGACAAAATCCTTTTATCTTGTGATAAGGATGAAAAAATAGCAAATTTTCTTGCCATACTTGAATTGATAAAGATGAAAGAGATAGTAATAGTTCAAGATAAATTTCTGGATAAAATATTGATAAAGAAAAACTAGCTGAGAAATATCAGCCTAAAAACTTTTTTGGAGGCTGGTATTTCTTCATTGACAATTAGAAAATAAAAAAATAATATAAAAATTGATATATTTCCCATATTGCATTATATAAACTGTATATTTTATCAAAATATTGTATAATAATTTGAATTTTGATATGTTTTTATTATGAAAATACACAAGATTTATCAAATATGATGATTAAATATAGGAAAAACATATTAATAATGTTCGTTTTTTGAACTTTTATGGTATACAATATCGAAAAAATATAATATAATAGTAGTGTATGAAATGAACAAAATCGAGAACAATCTGATATATGGATTGTTCATTTGATATAATGGGAAAAAGTTTGTATCAATTTTTTTGTTGATAAAGAGGTGTTTTTTTGAGAAGAGCTGATATAAAAAATATAATCGAAGCCATACTGTTTTCTAGTACGGAGCCAGTTGGTATCGAACAACTAAATATTGCGATCAACGAGGAGCTTTCACCAAAGGAAATCGAAAAAATGTTGACCATGCTAATTGATGAGTATAAGGACAATAATAGAGGTATTCAAATTATTAAGGTAAATGACAAATATCAGATGTGTTCAAATGAGGAATTTTCGGACTATATAAAAAACGTAGTTGGTAATCCAAAGAAAAGATATCTCAGTCAAGCTACATTGGAAACATTGATTATTATTGCCTATAAACAACCTATCACGAAAAATGAATTGGAAAACATAAGAGGTGTAAAGTGCGACAAGGTGCTGAAAACATTAACTGACAGCGAATTGATATATGAGGCGGGGAGACTTAATAAAACGGGGAAACCGATAATTTACAGAACAACTGATGAATTTTTAAAATTATTGCAAATAGATTCTCTTGAAAAGCTACCTAGTATATCTACTCAGGTTTAAGGAATTAGGTTATAAATTTTTTGAGTTTCATCCTGCAAGATATGAAATAATTTATTTCGTTTTTCTAAAAGTAATAGATTTCTTAAGTAATAAAATTCTGGAGTTGCAAATAAATTTGTTTGTTAAATAGACTGTATGAATTTATTGTTTATAAAAATAATAAAAATTTAATCTTAAAATAATAGTCCTACATAAAGTATTATTGTATTATATCAATTTTATCTTACTAAAAGATATAAATTAGTTTAAAAATAAAAGAGGAAGAAAATTAATACTGATTTTTCAATGCTATTAGCAATATGAAAAAATTATGTATTTTTTTTACTAATTTAATTTTTTTGTAGAATTATTATTAAAATGTGTTATAATAAACATTATATTAATTTAATGTTATTTAATATTATTTTATCAAATTAAGTATTTTGCGAGGACAGTCGCATACAAGGGGGGTAAAATTATGGAAGATAAAGATTTGGCACTTCTTCTGTTAGAAAATTTTAATGTGTTTGATAATTTGATTAAGAGTATTACTGGAACTGGTACGAAAAAAGTACAGAAGTTTACTTCAAAGCAATTTTTCACATTAGAGCAATTGAAGAAATATGAAAAAATTGAATTGAAAAACCTAAGTAAAGATTTATACGTATCGACTTCAAGCTTATGTATACTTTTGAACAAACTTGTCGATTCTGGATATGTATTTAGGGAAGACGATCCCAAAGACAGAAGAAATACTTTCTATGGAATCACAGAAAGTGGCAAAGAGATTCTTAAAGAGGAAGAAGAAAGAATTTCTGCAATACTTGTAGGCAATATGTCTGGTTTTGATGACAAATTCAAAAAGAATGTCGAAAAAAGTCTTGATGTATTGATTAAAGCTGCTGAAAAGTTATATTAATTTTTTGCAGTTGAACATTGTTTGGGGATTGAAAAAGAGTAAAAAGAAACAAAATTATAAGTTATAGAAAACTTATTAGAAAAAAGCAACAATTTACAAAAATGGTGCATAGTATAAAGTATGTTTGTGCCTGGGGAAAACAGTTTAAAATTTATACAATAAGAAACGTCTACTGATAGATAATTTCGATAGACGTTTCTTATTGTGTATATTTTTAGTTAATTACAATTCATTTACGATTTCCGATAAAATTTTTCCTATTGAATCATTTATTATAAGACTTGCCATCGAATCCATATTTGTAGAACTTTTATTAATTAGCACCAATTCGCTGCCCTTAAAATAATTCAAAAAACCTGCAGCAGGATAGACCACGAGTGACGTTCCACCGACAATTAAAACATCAGCCTGTGATATCATTTTTATCGATTCGGCAATAACTCTATCATCAAGTGATTCTTCATATAATACTACATCAGGTTTTACCGTATTTCCACAGACAGAGCATTTGGGAGTAGTACCTTCAAGTGCCAAAAATTCCTCCAAGGAATACTTTGATTTGCAAAATGTACAAGTGTTGGAATGAACGCTACCATGAAGTTCGAATACATTTTTGCTTCCGGCTAGCTGATGTAATCCGTCAATATTTTGAGTGATTACTGCCTTCAATTTACCCAATTTTTCGAGCTTTACCAAAGCATGATGTGCTAGATTTGGCCTCGCATCCTTGAAGATCAGATTTTTTTTGTAAAAATCAAAAAAATCATCCGGATATCTTTCGAAGTATGTTCTTGAAACTAGCTGTTCAGGTGTAAAATGTTTATTTAAGGATTTGTTGAAAAGTCCATTCGAGCTTCTAAAATCTGGAATATTTGATTCTGTTGATACTCCAGCACCTCCAAAGAAAACAATATTATCACTTTCCACGATAATACTCTTTAATTTCGCTATCTTGTCTTTTTCAATTGTGTTTACCATATTAAAAATCCTCCTGTTTATCATATTAAAATGCTTCTATAGCTTATCACTTAATAATAAATTTATTGTAATATTGTAAATTAGCTGTATATGTGTTTAAAAATTTTATTCAAAAATATCAAATAGAACTAAATTCATTATCCTATTATTAATAGAATAACATAATTTGTGATATCATTCAATTAAAGCAGTAGCATTATAGAGGGAAAATCATGTTACTTGTTTGTAACTTATTACATTTAATGTTTACAAAATTGTAAAGGTTTGATATACTGTAATAAGTAGTAATCGAAAGGAGATGAATTTTTTGAAAAGTAAATTGGCGATGTCGGCTTTGGCGTTATTACCGTTTGTAGGGACTACAGCCATGGCTTCAGGACAAACTGGCGTAATAAATTTTGAATTTGTAAATATAAGAGTTAATCCTAGTATAAATAACAGTGTAAAATTTGTGTTAAAAAAAGGTGATAAAGTAGAGATATTATCTGAAAAAGATGGTTGGTATAACATAAAATCAGGAAATAAAGATGGGTGGGTAGCGAAGAATGCAGTGACACTAGATGCGAAGCAGGTATCTAATGTCAAGACTTCTCCTCAGCAAACGGCTAAATATAAGGAAGTCGCTAACGACCTATTGAATCTGAGAAGTGGAGCGAGTACGAATAGTAGTATCTTGGCTGTGCTTCACAAGGGTGACAGGCTAAAGGTTATTGATGAAGCAGTTGGTTGGACGAAAGTTGAGTTTAATGGACAAGTGGGATTTGTTTCGTCTAGACTAGTGAAAGATGTTGGTACGACAACTGTGGGTGCAAGCACTGAATCAAATTCATCATCCGTTGTAAAGCGTGTTATTTCAAATAAATTGAATATGAGAAAGTCTTCTGAAATAACTAGTGAGAGAGTAAAGACATTAAATAGAGGTCAGCTAGTAAATTTCATATCCGAGAAGAATGGATGGGCAAAGATTAGCGTTGACGGTGTAACGGGATATGTATCTTCATACTATCTTGAGAATACTGGGGAGAGTTCTGATGATGTAATCGAATCAGCAGAAGATGTTTCAGCTGACTTTGGCAATACGAGTGTTGAGGTTGTCGATGACAACAATGTAAAGGAAAATACAACGCCATCTGTGGCAGGTGGTATCAGCTATAAAAATATGGGCATGTCTTTGAGTAATCATGTTAATTTACAGTCTTCAAAAGCGCTTAACTTAAATAGCTCTAATGGATGGGGGAAAGCAAGCACTGAGGAATTGACTTACTACATGAATCCTCAAAACCATACTAGCTACTCAGGGATGATGCAGTTTTTGGCATTGGATTCATATAGTAATGATTTAACTGTTGATCAGCTTAATTCATATTTAAATAAATATTGTAAGAGTGGAAATGTATTCCATAATCAGGGGCATGCATTTATAAATGCGGCTAAAAAGAACAATATTAATGTGCTTTATCTTGTTGCTCATTCAATGATAGAGACAGGTTATGGTACATCAAAGCTTGCATCAGGTGTTCAGTACAATGGTAAAACTGTTTACAATTTCTTTGGAATAGGTGCAGTTGATGGAAATGCACTTGCTGGTGGATCGGCAACTGCATACAAAAATGGTTGGACAAGTGTTGCGGCAGGTATTGATGGTGCTGCTACATGGATATCACAGAGATATATTCATAATTCACAATACAATCAAAATACATTATATGAAATGAAATGGTCTACAGGATTCACTTGGCATCAGTATGCTAGTGATATTTCATGGCCAAAAGCAATCGGTAATAAAATGGCAGATATTGGAAAGTATTCAAGCAATTTAGGTGCTTTAAGATATATAGTTCCACAGTATAATTAGTATTTTGTATACTTAAAAAAAGGTTCGAACATTCGTATTTGGCAAGGTATGTTCGAACTCTTTTTGTGCTGTTTTTTAAACTGAAATATCGATTAATCTAGAAATAGTTAAGCTTTTTTTGATACTATATAGTATCTATAATTTTGTGTAATATTTGGTGGGGGTTTATGAAGAAATTAAAATATATTGTTGTTCCAATCGTTATAGGTGTAACATTTGCATTTTCTCTTAACTGGTTCTTAGAAAAAGAAGTTGTGCGAATGTTATCAAACAACGATTTGAATCCGGTGCTATTCAATGCGGATAGTGTTGTAAAGAATAAAGGCTACTTTGCAAATAATTTTTTGAGTAATAAAGATAATATTCTGATGTTTGGTTCTTCTGAATTGAGTCATTCAACTCGACAGCATCCCGATTATTACTTTAATACTGGAAAAATAGAGAATGGAATTGTTACAATAGGAAAGGCGTACACGCAAGATCTACAGCATTCAACAGTACTTGGAAGCTTGGATAATCCAAGTAAAAAGGTAGTTCTACTTTTATCAATGCAGTGGTTTATGGATAAGGGTGGAGTAACGGATAGCCATTTTCAAGGTAGATTTTCACCTGTTCAGTTCTATAGATTTATGGACAACAAAAAAATAAGTGATGAAACAAAAATGCTTTATGCAAAAAGAGTTACGACATTATTGAAATCAAGTAATGAATTTCAAGCAGAGAGACAGTATGCACTCGACTATATGAAAAAAAGAAATAACGTAGTATTTGAACCATATTATAATTTCAAGAAATTTATGGTCAATTTAAAGGACAAGGGCTTGCTGTATAAGGAATTGCTGATGACCTCTCAAAGAAAAAATAAGGATTCATTGGCAGGAAAATATTTTGATTGGAAGTTTGAACGTAAGAGAGCATATGACGATGCAATAAAAAGAGTCGGAAAAAAAGATCATATACTAGGTGGAAAGAAACTTTATATTGATAAGGGCTATTACAAAAAAAATCTCTTTGGGAAGGATAAGTTTTTTCTTAATAAATATAAGGATGTCGATTTGACAAAATCTGTTGAATATGAGGATCTTGATATATTTTTGAAGACTTGTAGAGATTTAAAAATAAAGCCGATAGTAATATTGACTCCTTCTATGGATGAATTCTATTCTTATACAGGAATTACAACCGAAAAAAGGGAAGCATACTACGCAAAGATAAGAGATATAAGCAAAAGCTACGGTATATCGCTTATGGACTTGACAGAGTACGATAAGTCAAAGTTTTATCTTCGTGATGTAATGCATATTGGTACTTTGGGATGGGTTGATATCTGCGAAAGGCTGTACAATGCTTTTGAAGATAGAAATTAATCCTTTATATAAGATAATATCTTGTAGATAATATTTTGATTTGATGAGGTTGAAAAATGGATGATATAAAAAAAGATGTGATTAAGAGCAGTAAGATATCTTTTTATAGACGTTTTATGAATAGTGTGAAATTGGATAGGGATACAAAGATTTCTATTACTATTTCAATAGCTATTATTTTATGTATATTGGCTTATGCATTTTTGCCTTTTAATGAAATGTCATTTATTTACAATGAGTTTTAAAATAAAGTTCGATAATTCTACATACTAGAATAAAGCTATCGATGACATTTTGTGAAAAGATAATGGGGCATTGATGATAAGACTATAATGCGATTTATTAATGATAAAGAGAGGGATTTTTATGTTAAATATTGTTGAGGGCGTAAGGCAGTATGCAAAAACTGATAGATTGGCAGTAATTTGTGGTGAAGAATCAATTAGTTATGCCGATGTGGAAAAATATTCTAACATTTTGGGGAATTATTTGATAGACAAATTTAATTCAGACATTCCCACGGTTATATATGGGAACAAGGATGTTATGATATTAGTTGCAATGATAGGTTCTTTGAAATCTGGTAAGGCATATGTTCCAATTGATACGAGTTCACCTGCACAGAGGATGAAGGACATTATTGAAACAGTTCAACCAGAGGTTATTTTTAATCTTTCTGACAAAGAAATTATGTTAGACAGTTCTGTGTCTAAAAATGTAGAGATTCTTGATAAAGCTACATTGATGAATTTGATGATAGAGAAGAGTAATACCTATGATTTTGAAATCAGTCGTGAAAAATGGGTAGACAATGATGAAAATTCATATATATTATTTACTTCAGGTACCACAGGGAAACCAAAAGGCGTGCAGATTAGCACATATAATTTGGATAGCTTTTCTGAGTGGATTTCGCCTGTTTTAGGAATAGATGGAAGTGAGATGGTGGTTTTAGATCAACCATCATATTCCTTTGATTTGAGTGTTTCGACTTTGTATCCTGGAATAATTTTTGGTGCAACTCTGTTTTCAATTCCAAATAGCTTGATTTTGGACTTCAAAAAACTATATGCTGAGTTGAAAAAATCAAATATTAAGGTGTGGGTTTCAACACCTTCTTTTGCAAATATGTGCTTGAATGATGAAACTTTCTCACAGGAGTTATTACCTGAATTGGAAACGATGTTATTTATAGGAGAGGTATTGCCTGTACCTGTTGCCAAAGAATTGCTTGATAGATTTCCAAGGATAAAGATAATAAATGGATACGGTCCAACTGAAGCCACTGTAGGAATTAGTCAGGTTTCTATAAATAGAGAACATATAAATGCAAATAAAAGCCTGCCAGTTGGAATTCCTATGCCAAACAGCGTTATCAAAATAGTAAATGATGAAATGGAGGAAGTTCCAAAAGGAGAAAAGGGCGAAATTGTAATAGTTGGTCCTTCTGTATCAAAGGGATATTACAAAAATCCAGAAATAACTAATAAAAGCTTCTATGTTGAGGGTGAGAGTATATTCAAAGAAAAGAGTCCAGTTTCAGCATTAGATGAGAAATTAAGACTAAGGGCATATAAAACTGGAGATCTTGGATCTATAGATGATGATGGAAACATCAGGTTTTTTGGAAGAAAAGACTTTCAGATTAAATTAAATGGATATAGAATTGAAATTGAAGATATAGAAAACAATCTAAGAAAAATAAATGAGATTTCAAGTGCTGTAGTTCTTCCAATAAATAAGAATGGCGAGGTTTCTCATTTAAAGGCAATCGTGGTGTTAAAAAAAGGAATAAATGAAAGTAAGCTAAAGAAGACTGTAGAAATCAAGCGTGAATTATCAAAATTGATACCCAAATATATGATTCCTAGATCTTTTGATTTTATTGATGAAATGCCTTTGAACACGAACGGAAAAATAGATAGAAAGAAGCTATATGCAGATATAGTTGAGGAGGCATAGATGACCATTTCACAGTATGAAGATTATTTTTATATTTATATCCTTCTTCTGATTTCTGTGCCTGCTATAATATTGGGCATAAAGCAAATAAAAATCAAGTATTATGCTTTTTTTGCGACTATTTTTATGGTTATCCTTACTATAGGCATGGAGAATCAAATGCTTACCATTGGAGTATTTCTTCTTTGGGAGATGGCATTGATTAAGCTGTACAAAAAAGTCAATGATAAAAATAAAAAATGGAGATTTAGGCTATTTGTTTTACTATCTCTTTTACCACTTGTTTTTAATAAGATATCTGGCTTTACAGCTTTTGGAATTATCGGATTCGTGGGAATATCGTATATGTCCTTTAAGACAGTTCAGATAATAATAGATATATATGATGGAAATATTGATGAAATAAAGCTTACAGATACTTTATACTTTGTTTTGTTTTTTCCAACCCTAAGCTCTGGACCGATAGATAGGTATAGAAAATTTATCGATGAGATCAATGCTGAAATTCCAAGAGATGTATATATTAATGATTACCTACTGATTGGTATAAAAAAAATGGTCGTAGGATTGGCATATAAGTTTTTCTTTGCATCTCTTATTTACATAGCTTGGTTAAAGGAAATTCCAAACGATGGTAGTATTTTTAGCTTGGTTCAGTATATGTATTGCTACACACTTTACCTATTTTTTGATTTTGCAGGATATAGTAACATGGCTATTGGAACAGGCTATTTATTTGGTGTAAAAGTTCCAGAAAACTTTGATAAGCCATTTGTGAGTAAAGACATGAAGGAGTTTTGGACTAGGTGGCATATAAGCTTGTCTAGATGGTTTGGAGATTACATATTTTCTAGGTTTGTACTAAATACACTAAAAAATAAAAAGTACAGAAAAAAGAAAAAAAATGTTTATAGAGTTGGTCAAATGATAACTATGACTACTATGGGAATTTGGCATGGATTGACATGGTATTATATTGCCTATGGTGTATATCAAGGGATTGCATTGGCGTTAACAGACGATTATTTGGCAAGCAAGTTTCACAAGAAGCACGCAAAAAATAAGCACTACCAATTTTTACAGATTTTTGTAACCTTCCATATTATTTGCTTCGGAATGCTTATTTTTTCTGGTTATCTGAATAATTATATTTAAAATATGCTTATATTGATATATAATATATCTAGTGTTTAAAATTTTTTAATAAGCTAGTGAAGTAATGGACTTTACATAGTCAATTGCTGATTTTGTGTTTAAAAATTATTAATGGATTTGAAAGGATTATAAGAATGGATATTAAAGCAGGTGTAATAGAAATATTTGAGGAAGTTCTTGATACAGATGAGATAAGAGAAAATCAAGATTTAGATTTATTTGAAAATGAGTTACTTGATTCGTTGGCAATTATTGAGGTCTTGCTGGCAATTGAAGATAAGTTCGATTTATCTCTTCAACCAACTGATTTGGAAAGAGACGATATGAGTTCTGTAAACAAGTTAACTGATTTTCTTGAAAGAAAATTATAATATATGTTGGGAGGAAGTGTGTTTACACAGAAATGTATGAGTAGAGAATTAGCAGAATTATTATTTCCAAACGTAGATAAGACGTTAGAATATTATGAAGAAAAATTTCCAGAAAGAAAATTTGAAAAAAAATCAAAAATCACAAGACTAGGACCAAGCCCAACTGGATTTATTCATTTGGGTAACTTGTATGGCGCTTTGGTAGATGAAAGAATGGCACATTTATCTGACGGTATAATGCTGCTTAGAATTGAGGATACTGATGACAAAAGACGTGTAGAGGGCTCTGAGGAGCTTATCATCAACTCGTTAAAATTCTTTGGTATTGAATTTGACGAAGGTGTGTCACTAGATGGAGAGGTTGGAGAATACGGTCCATACAGACAAAGTGAAAGAAAAGAAATATACCAGACTGCAGCAAAATTTTTGACTGAAAAGGGAATGGCGTATCCTTCATTTGTTTCTGAAGAAGAGATGGAAGCTATTAGAAATCAGCAAGAAAAAGAAGGTGTGAATACTGGATATTATGGAAAATGGGCGACAGATAGAGATTTGTCCTTTGAAACTATAAAGTCAAATATTGAGGCTGGCAAACCATGGACATTAAGGCTTAGATCTTCAGGCGATCCTGAAATAGCTATGAAATTTATTGATGGAATTAGAGGGGAGATTACTGTTAGACAGAATAACCTAGACGTGGTTATATTAAAGCAAAACGGTATACCTACATATCATTTTGCTCATGTGGTTGACGACCATTTCATGAGAATAACTGATGTAGTAAGAGGAGAAGAGTGGCTTTCTACACTTCCGATACATCTTGAATTGTTTCACGTAATGGGATGGAGAAGACCTAATTACAACCACACTGCTCATTTGATGAAATCAGAGGATGGTAAAAAGAGAAAGCTGTCAAAGAGAAAGGACCCTGAGTTATCACTTGAATACTATATGAAAGATGGCTATTTCCCTGAGGCAGTAACAGAATACCTGATGACATTGATGAACTCTAATTATGAGGAGTGGAGAATGAAGAATCCAGAAAAATCGTTCAAGGAATTTGCTTTTAAGACAAAGAATATGAGTTCTTCTGGAGCATTATTTGATTTAAATAAATTGAATGATATATCTAAGGATGTCTTAATTAGACTTTCTGTAGAAGAGATAATGGATTTCATGTTATCATGGTCTGAAAAATTTGATAAAAATGCAAATTCACTACTGAATCAATACAAGGATGATTTGATCAAGATCTTATCAATTGGTAGAGATGGTAAAAAACCTAGAAAAGATTTAGTAAATTGCACTCAGATAATGCAATTTATTTCATACTATTTTGATGAAGACTTTGAATATGTAGATAAAATGCCAGAAAGAGTATCAAATGATGATGCAAAAGCTATTTTAGAGCAGTATTTGAAAACGTATAATCATTCTGATAGTAATGAACAGTGGTTTGAAAAGGTGAAAATTATCACTGATGGAAACGGATTTACCTCAAACAATAAGGAATTTAAGAAAAATCCTGAAGCATACAAGGGAAATATCACAGATGTTTCTACTGCGATAAGAGTTGCAGTCGTTGGAAGGCAACAATCACCAGATCTTTGGAGTATTCAGCAGATAATGGGTGAAGAAAGAGTAAAAAACAGAATAGCAGAATATTTAAAGCAGCTTTAATGGATTTTAAATTATTTGAGTTTTTATTCTACAGTATCAAATCAACCTTGAATTGATACTGTAGTTTTTTTATTGAAATATTCTAAACAATATGATAATATGAAAGTATATATTTTTTCATATTGGAAATGGGGGGAATTGTTGTGAAAGAAATATATAAAAACATGATTTTGCTGGAAAAAAATATTGATATGAATGGTAGACTGAAGCTCGTATTCTATTTGATATCAATGTTGCCGATAATTTTGATAATTAAACAAAATTATTATGATGGGGTTAATGATTTGTACTCGTATCTTGTTATTAGTGTGCTTAGTTTTTGTGCGTCGGTCTTATTTTTAGACAAAAAAATCGCAAAATATTTGAATTTTATTAATATATGCATTTGCCTTATATTATATTCTATAGTTATATTTTTTCCGTTGTTATTTTCAGTAATTGATATTTTTAGTAATCCAGTATACTTTTTTGTAGATTTATTTTTGGGGCTATCTCCATACTTTTTTATATTTTTGTTTTTTATGTTTTATGAAAAATATTCTATGTATAAAAGAGGCTTGTACTAGTAAATGTTCAATGATTTATTTAGTAATGGAATTAAATAACTTCGAGAAGTAATAAAATAAATTAATTATAAATTGATTATAAATAAATTTTAGTGAAACTAAAATGTCTATGCTACAGCTCAAGTTGATTGCTTTGATGCTGAAGCATAGACATTTTATTTTTGAATCGCTCAAATATCGAATTAGAATTTAAATTAATAAATCTTTTTTGACCATTTTGATAATGCAGCCTTGTCAGCCACAACAATAACATCATTGTGTAACTGAAGTATGCTTGCTGGAAGCTCTGGTGTAATTGGACCATTTAATGCTCTATCCAAAATTTCAGCCTTATCTTCACCTGATACTATAAGAACTATTTTTTTCGCTTGCATGATTGATTTTATTCCCATAGTATAGGCTTGTTTTGGTACTTGATCCTCTGATTCAAAAAATCTTCTGTTGGCTTCTATAGTAGTTTGTGCGAGATTTACACAATGAGTTTCTCTTTCGAACTGTTCTCCAGGCTCGTTAAATCCTATATGTCCATTATGCCCAAGTCCAAGTAATTGTAAGTCGACACCACCTGAATTTTTTATTATTTCATTGTAATTTTTTGTGGCAATTTCACTATCCATCTCAAGTCCATCCGGTACAAATGTCCTTTTCTTGTCAATGTTTATATGATCAAAAAAGTTTGTATTCATAAAGAAACGGTAGCTTTGCTCGTTTTCTGGAGACAAGCCTTTATATTCATCAAGATTTATTGTAGTCACATGGGAAAAATCTATGTCTCCTTTATTGTACCATTCTATAAGTTGTTTGTATGTGCCGAGTGGTGAAGAACCAGTTGCAAGTCCTAGAACACAGTTTGGCTTCATTATTACCTGTGCCGAAAGAATATTTGCAGCCTTTCTACTCATATCCTTGTAATCTTCAGCTTTATAAATAATCATAAATATATCCTCCATATTAACAGTTTAATTATTCAATTTAGATTTTATTTAAGAATCTACTTAAAAATATAATCCCTTATTATTAGTATAAATGAGAAAATAATATTTTCAAGGATAAAGATAATAATTGAAATAAATTTCAAAAATACGATTAATTTATTTGGGAAAATAGGAAAATGATATCATACTTATCAATATATTGAAATATATTTCAGAATCAAAAAGATATATTGAAATATAATTCACGCTGGTATATACTTAGTGGCATGGGAATACGATATGAAAAAGGAGGTCGAGTATGACTGATTTAAGTAAGATAGAGTCTATAAAAGGAAAGCTAATTGTATCCTGTCAGGCTTTGGAAAACGAGCCACTTCATTCTTCTTTTATCATGGGGAGGATGGCATTGGCAGCCAAAGAAGGCGGGGCAGTTGGTATTAGAGCCAATACAAGAGAGGATATTGAAGAAATTCAAAAGCAGGTAGATTTGCCGATTATTGGTATCGTAAAGAAAGATTACGATGGATCGAAGGTGTATATTACTCCAACGATGTCCGAGGTTGACGATTTGATGAAGGTCAGACCGGAGATAATAGCAATGGATGCTACTAGTGACCTTAGACCCAATAATGTGAGTCTGGATGATTTTTTCAAGGAAGTAAAAGCAAAATATCCTGATCAATTATTTATGGCTGACTGTTCTACAATTGAAGAGGCGATACATGCGGATGAGCTTGGGTTTGATTTTATTGGAACAACAATGGTAGGTTACACTGAGCAGTCAAAAGGGGATAAGATTGAAGAAAATGATTTTGAAATCTTAAGAAAAATTATCGATAAGGTTAAAAATAAGGTAATAGCTGAAGGCAATATCAATACTCCAGAAAAAGCAAAAAGAGTAATTGAGCTTGGCGCATATAGCGTTGTTGTCGGTTCAATAATCACAAGACCGCAGCTTATTACAAGATCTTTTGTTGAAAAGATGGAAGAAAAATAGTGTTTAATTAATAGGTTTTAAATTTGAAATTATTATATAAATTTGTTTGTGACATGGAGGAAAACGTAACTATGAAAAATCTTGAAAAGTACAAAGGAGTAATACCAGCATTTTATGCTTGCTATGATCAGGAAGGAAATATCAGTCCTGAAAGAGTAAGAGAATTGACTAAATATTTTATAAATAAGGGTGTAAAGGGGCTGTATGTAAATGGTTCTTCAGGCGAATGTATTTACCAAAGTGTGGAGGACAAAAAAATTATTCTTGAAAATGTAATGAAGGAAGCAAAGGGTAAGATAACAATTATCGCACATGTTGCTTGTAACAATACAAAGGATTCACAGGAGCTGGCAGCACACGCAGAAAGCTTGGGCGTAGATGCAATAGCGGCTATACCACCTATCTATTTTAGATTGCCTGAATATGCGATAGCTCAGTATTGGAATGACATATCAGATTCAGCTCCAAACACTGATTTTGTAATATACAATATACCACAGTTGGCAGGTGTGGCATTAACAGGAAGTCTATTTGCAGAAATGAGAAAAAATCCAAGAGTAATCGGTGTAAAGAATTCATCAATGCCAGTTCAAGATATACAGATGTTTAAAAAGGCTGCTGGGGATGATTATATAATATTCAATGGTCCAGATGAACAGTTCATATCAGGTAGAGTTATAGGGGCTGAAGGTGGAATTGGAGGAACATACGGTGTGATGCCGGATTTATTTTTAAAGATGGATGAGTATGTAAAAGCTGGCAAATTAGATTTAGCTAAAGAAATCCAGTACGATGTAAATGACGTAATATACAAGATGTGCTCTGCTCATGGTAATATGTATGCTGTTATAAAGGCAATACTAAAGATAAATGAAGGACTTGATGTTGGTGGTGTAAGAAAACCATTGGCGGCACTTATCGAAGAAGATATGGAAATAGTTGAAGAAGCTGCAAAAATGATAAGAGACGCTAGAGTCAAATACGTAGGATAATTGGGAGGTTGCTATGCAAGGTTTTACTAAAATTGATTTAATAATACTAATCGCATATCTATCAGCGGTGTTATTTGCTGGTCTTCATTTCTCAAAGAAGGAGATGAAGGGAAAAGAATATTTCAAGGGAGATGGAACAGTACCTTGGTGGGTAACCTCTGTATCAATATTCGCAACGCTACTAAGTCCAATCTCATTTTTATCGCTGGCTGGTAACTCATATGCAGGAACGTGGATAATGTGGTTTGCACAGCTAGGTATGCTAGTAGCAATACCATTTACAATAAGATTTTTCCTACCTATTTACAGTAAGCTAGGTATAGATACGGCTTACCATTATCTGGAAATAAGATTTAACAGTAAGGGACTAAGAATACTTGGAGCAGTAATGTTCATAATATACCAGGTTGGACGTATGTCTATCATCATGTATCTACCATGTATGGTATTGTCAAAGCTGATGGGTGTAAACGTAAATATATTAATAATAATCATGGGTGTTATTGCAATTATATATTCATATACAGGTGGACTGAAATCAGTATTATGGACTGATTTTATACAAGGGGCAGTTCTCCTTATTGGTGTTACTTTCGGTCTGATTTATCTTATTGCTCATATCAATGGCGGAATGGGAGCCGTTATGGAGCAATTGGCGAATAACCAAAAGTTTTTGGCAGCCGACCAGCCATTATTTGATGCCAATATTTTTAGAGATAGTATATTCCTGTTGATAATAGGTGCCGGTCTAAATACTATGGGCTCATATGTGTCTAGTCAGGATATAGTTCAAAGGTTTACAACTACTACAGATACAAAGCAGTTAAATAAGATGATGATAGCAAATGGTTGCCTATCTATATTTATCGCTACAGTATTCTACTTGATAGGTACAGGTCTATATGTATTTTATCAGGTACAGGGGAACGTATTACCTCCAGCAGCACAGCAGGATCAAATTTTTGCATCATGGATAGCATTTGAATTACCAGTTGGTGTGACAGGTATACTTCTTGCAGCTATTTACGCAGCAGCTCAGTCTACTCTTTCTACTGGACTTAATTCTGTAGCATCAAGTTGGACTTTAGATATACAGGCTCGAATAAACAAGAAAGAATTGAGTTTTGAAAAACAGACAAAGATAGGTCAGAGAGTATCGTTGATAGTTGGAATATTTGCGATAGTAGTGGCAATGGTTCTTGCACAGGGTGGAGTAAAATCTGCTTATGAATGGTTCAACGGATTTATGGGTCTTGTTCTTGGAATACTTGTTGGTACATTTATTTTGGGTGCATTTACAAAAGTTGCCAATAAGTTTGGTGCGACGCTTGCATTTATAGCAGCATCATGTGTGATGGTATATATTAAATACTTTGTCGATCCAGCAAAGATTTCATTCTGGTCATACTCAATAATATCAATTGCTGTGTCTTTGGTTGTTGGGCTTATAGCTTCAATTGTTTGGTCTAAGGTTAAGGGAGTGAATGAAGCTCCGCTACCAAACACAACTATATATAGAGACTAGTAGGGGGTAAAATATGATATTTGGAAATATAAAAAATTTGGGAGAATATTCTTTTCTTGAATCACAGATAAAAGAATGCTTTGACTACTATAATAGCAACGATCTGAAATCACTTGAAAAAGGCTCATACGAAATTGACGGAAAAAGACTATTTGTAAATGTTGTCGAGTATGTGACAACTAGCCCTGATAATAGGTTTTGGGAAGCACACAAAAACTATCTAGATTTACATTTGATGCTAGATGGATGCGAACAGATAGACCTAAGCTTTATTGATAATATGAAGCAAGGTGAATTCATCGAAAAGGATGATTTTCTGCCATTAGAGGGTCAAAAAAATTCTTCTGTAGTGTTAAATGATGGAGATTTCCTGATATGTTATCCTGCAGACGGCCATATGACAGCAATTGCAGTCAATGAACCTCAGAAAATAAAAAAAGCAATTTTTAAGATAAAGATATAATTTTGAGTTATAATAAAGAGGCAGGATGCAAATATGCATATGCCTTTTTGTTGTTTTCAAAGGCATGGTAGTGTTAAGGAGGAAAATCATGGGATATTATGTTAAATCTGTGGTTGCAATAATCGAGTCAAATTATGAAAAGTTTACAACAGTTGAGAAAAATATAGCAGATTTTTTTATTCACAATGACAAGAAGCAAGATTTTTCAGGCAAAAAACTGGCTAATAAGCTCTTTGTGTCTGAGGCATCTCTTTCAAGATTTGCTCAAAAGTGTGGATTTAGAGGATATAGAGAATTTATATATCAATATAGTGAAAACTTTGTGGAAAAGCAAGAAGATATGGCGGACAATGTAAGTCAGGTTTTGAGTACATATCAAGAGCTACTAAATAAAACATATAGTCTAGTAGATGAAAATCAATTAAAAAGAGTGATCAACTATTTAATTGACTCAGAAAAGGTATTCGTATGCGGAAAAGGTTCATCAGGACTGGCAGCGAGTGAAATGGAGCTTCGATTTATGAGAATCGGTGTCGATATAGACTCGATAACAGATTCTGATCAAATGAAGATGAGAGCAGTATTTCAGAATGAAAAAAATCTGGTATTTGGTGTAAGTATAAGTGGTGAAACGGAAGAGGTACTATATTTTTTAAAAGAAGCTCATAAGAAAAATGCAAATACCGTATTGATTACATCACAGATAAGAGATTCCTATGGAGAGTTTTGCTCAGAGGTCATATTGGTACCATCTCTTAGACATTTAAATCATGGAAATGTCATATCGCCGCAGTTTCCAATTTCAATAATGGTCGACATACTTTATTCTCATTTTGTACAGAGAGATAAGAACAACAGGGCGAAAATGCATGGAGATACTATCAGGGCATTGAGTTACGGATTTGAAAAGGAAGATGAAAACTAACCATATTGTGGTTAGTGTTGGTTTAAGATTTTGTTAGAATTTATTTTTGGAGGTTATTATGATATTAAAAGCCAAATATATAGTATTGAAGGATAGTATGCTGGAGGATTCAGCAATATTGATAGAAGATAAAAGGATAAAAAAGATACTAAGAAATGATGAAATTGATAGTAACAATTTAGTAGATGGAAAGGATATAATAGATTACAAGGATTCTATTATATGTCCTGGATTTGTGGACACTCACGTTCACGGATTCTGTGGTCATGATTTTATGGATAAGTCGGAAGAAGGCCTTAAATCAATATGTAAGGATATTCTAAGAGCCGGAGTTACTTCTATTTTAGCTACAACTCTTACTGCATCAGAGGAAGATATCATAGAGGTCGTGGATATTGTGAAGAAAAATAAGGATACATATGGTGCAAAAATACAGGGGATTTTCCTTGAGGGACCCTTTTTTACCGAAAAATACAAGGGCGCTCAAAATCCAAAATATTTTTTGAAGCCAGAAATTGAAAAATTGAGAAAATGGCAAGATATAGCTGGTGGATTGATAAAAAAAATCGGATTAGCTCCAGAGGTTGAGGGAAGTGTGGCTTTTGCTGAAAAGGCAAGAGCGATGGGCATATACGTGGCACTTGGTCATAGTGATGCAAGCTATGAAGAAGCAAAAAATGTAGTTGATGCTGGAGCAAATATATTTGTTCATACATATAATGGAATGAGTGGATTACACCACAGAAATCCCGGTATGGTAGGAGCTGCGATGACATTAAGAAATGTCTTTGCCGAATTAATTTGCGATGGTCATCATGTACATCCAGCTGCTGCAGATGTATTGGTAAGAGCCAGAGGATATAAAAGCGTCGCCTTGATCAGTGATTGTATGATGGCAGGTGGAATGCCAGTCGGTAAATACAAGCTTGGAGATTTTGATGTTGAGTTAGATGGGGAAACTGTTAGGCTTGAAAATGGAAATTTGGCAGGATCTGTTCTTAAAATGGTAGATGCAGTAAGAAATCTTGTAAGATGGGGGATTGCTACCCCATTCGAGGCGATTCAAATGGCTACTCAAGTACCAGCAAAGTCTGTTGGAATAGATAATGTGTGCGGAATTATCGAAGAAGGAAGAAATGCTGACATACTGGTATTGGATAAGACCCTTTCTATATTAGATGTCTATTTGGATGGTCAGAAGGTTGAGTTAAATTGCTAAGATTTTCTCAGGAAAATACTATATTTACTCGGAAAATATTGCACGATATAGCTATATAAAAACATATAAATAAACGAACAAAATATCATTTTACTCATGTTGTTTGTTCGTAAAAAGAGGGGGAAGATATGATTATTTTTTGATATTTATGATATTTTTCAAAAAAAATCAGAAAAAACTAAAAAAAATACGAATTTACTATTGCAAAAAAACACAAATACGAATAAAATATACTTAGATAATAAAAATATACGTTATATTTCGTTGGTTATCTTTTCTACAGTATTGTTGATGCTTTAATACTGTTGTTTATATGATAATTTGGTGATAAACACGAATAATTAAATGGTATTTAAATTTTTTTTATGAATAAGGAGTGATTTTAATGCAAAAATTGGAACAGCTTTATGAAGGCAAGGCAAAGAAAGTTTTTAAGACAGATAACGAAGACTACCTAATTGTGTCCTATAAGGATGATGCTACAGCGTTTAATGGCTTGAAAAAAGGAACAATTGTGGGTAAAGGAGAAATCAACAACCTAATGTCAAATAAGTTATTTGCTTATTTGGAGGAAAATGGAGTGAAAACTCACTTTGTCGAAACGATAGATTCTAGAAATACTGTTGTAAAATCGGTTGAAATAGTGCCTTTAGAGGTTATTGTTAGAAATGTCGCTGCAGGAAGCTTTTCAAAGAGATTGGGCGTTGAGGAAGGAACTATATTTGACGAGCCGACAACAGAGTTTTCTTATAAAAATGATGAGCTGGGAGATCCTCTTATCAACGATTCATTCGCCATTGCATTAAAGCTTGCTACAAAGGAAGAAATTGACCAAATTAGAGAAATGGCTCTAAAGGTCAATGAATTATTAAAAACATACTTCTTGAAGGCAAATATTAAATTGATAGATTTCAAGCTTGAGTTTGGTAGATTTCATGGCGAAATAATTCTTGCAGATGAAATATCACCAGACACTTGTAGATTGTGGGATAAGGATACAAACGAAAAATTAGACAAAGATAGATTTAGAAGAGACTTGGGAAATGTTGAGGGTGCATATTCTGAAGTTAGAAATCGACTAGGTTTTTAAGGATAGATGATATGAGAGAAGAAGTAATGACTGGATTAGGAGAAGAATGTGGCGTTTTCGGTGCCTATGACATAGATGGAGAAGATGTTGCCTCATATATTTATTACGGGCTTTTTGCACTTCAACATAGAGGTCAAGAGAGCTGTGGTATATCAGTTACGAATACATTCGGCGAAAAAGATGATGTTAGATTTCATAAGGATTTGGGACTTGTAAACGAAGTATTCAATAAGGATATTATAAATTCGCTAAGTGGTAACTTGGGTGTAGGTCACGTTAGATATTCAACAGCCGGTGGCTGGGGAAGAGAAAACTCTCAGCCTTTTGTTATTCACTACATAAAAGGTATTTTGTCGATGGCCCACAATGGAAATTTGACAAATACATCCGAATTAAAAAATGAATTGGCTACAACAGGTGCAATATTCCAGACTAAAACCGATTCAGAGGTAATAGCATACTTGATAGCGAGGGAAAGGTTACATACACTTTCTATTGAGGATGCAGTGAAAAGTGCTGCAAAAAAACTAAAAGGTGCGTTTTCTCTTGTGGTAGGAAGTCCATCGAAATTGATAGGAGCGAGAGATCCATTGGGTTTTAGACCTCTATGTATCGGTAGGAAGGATAATACATTTTTCTTGAGTTCTGAATCTGCTGCACTTGATACAATAGGAGCAGAGTTTATCAGAGATGTAGAGCCAGGAGAGATAGTAACAATTGCTGATGGCGAAATAATATCAGATAGATTTTCTGAAAGGATTGAAACAGCAAGATGTATATTTGAGTATATATATTTTGCAAGAACCGATAGCTTTATTGATGGTGTAAGTGTTTACAAATCAAGGGTAGAAGCAGGCGGAATATTGGCAAAGAAATTTCCAGTTGAAGCAGATTTGGTTGTAGGTGTACCAGAATCGGGACTGGCTTCTGCAGTAGGATATTCTCAGGAATCAGGTATACCATATGGAATGGCGTTTTATAAGAATAGCTATGTTGGAAGAACCTTTATAAAGCCAAAACAAAACGAGAGAACATCTGGAGTTCAAGTAAAATTGAATGTGATAAGAGATGTTGTAAAAGGAAAAAGAGTCATAATGGTAGATGATTCGATAGTTAGAGGAACTACCATTAGAAATATTGTAAAGATGCTTAAAGATGCAGGTGCACTTGAAGTTCATGTAAGAGTGAGTTCACCACCATTTAAATTCCCATGCTATTATGGAACAGATGTTCCTAGTAGAGAAAATTTGGTTGCAGTAAACAACTCATTAGAAGAAATTAGAGAGAGTATAAATGCAGACTCACTTGGTTTTTTAGAGATTGATGATTTACCAAAGTTATGTCCAGGCTTGTCGTTCTGTGATGCTTGCTTTACAGGAAATCACAAGGGTGGTATTCCAAAGGAAACAGAGGACTTTACTTGCTGTTAAAAAATATATAATAATTAGTTTAATGTTTTAGTCGACTTGAAGGTTGACCATATACAAAAAGTATCACACATTCACAATTTTTATAGAATGTGTGATACTTTTTGTATATGTACTTTTTCATCAATTATTCCATCTATTACTTTATACACTGTTTCAATCTATTACTTAAGCCACTGTTTCAAATCGATTAATTTTAACGTGTTCTTTTGATATTTATAAATACTTTGTTTTGTGGTATAATATTATGATGGTTATTGAATGATTCTCAATAATCACTTATATGAATTTAATTTTAGAATGGATGAGTAAAATGATATTGATATTGGCTGAAAAACCGTCTGTTGCAAGAACTATTGCATCTTTCTTAAAGGCAAATTCAAGGAAAGATGGCTATTATGAGGGTAATGGATATATAGTTACATATGCAGTTGGTCACTTGGTATCGCTTTATGATATGAAGGATTACGACAAAGAAAAATATTCAGGCTCTTGGAAAATGGAAAATTATCCATTTATTCCATCAAGCAAATTTGGGTTTAAGATAGACGACGATAAGAAAAAACAATTTAATATTATTGATAATCTAATAAAAAGAGATGATGTCGAGTATATTATCAATGCTACCGATAATGATAGAGAGGGTGAATTAATTTCGTTCCTGATATTTATGATGTCGAAAAACCAAAAACCAGTTAAACGTATTTTGGTAAATGAGTGGACTCCTGAAGACATAACTAGAGGTCTATCAAATTTGAAGGACGATTCTGAAATGAGAAATCTCCAAGCTGCTGGATATACAAGACTTATTACCGATTGGCTAATAGGGATTAATTTTACTTGTGCAGCCACTCTAAAATATGGGAATGGAAAAATGCTAAATATTGGGAGAGTAATACTTCCAACTGTAAAGCTAGTTTATGATAGAGATATGGAAATAAGAAATTTTGTCCCAAAGATATACTATGAAATAGAGGGCAAGTTCGAGAGCAAAAACGGAGAATATACTGGAAAATATCAAAAAGGTAAGAACAGCAAATTCGATACAAAGGAAGAGGCAAACCTAATTGTTGATAAGATTTCTTCAAAAGAGGGTACTATTAAAGACAAGAAGGTGACAAATTCGAAGGAGTATGCCCCAAAATTATTCTCACTGACTTCATTGCAGGGATATATAACCTCTAAGTACTCCAGATTTACTTCTGATAAGGTACTTAGTGTGTGCCAAAGCCTATATGAAGGAAAGGGTAGTGGTGGATTTATCACATATCCGAGAACTGATTCAGTTTTTTTGGAAGAAAGCTTGGCAGATAAAGTAAAATCGACACTTGAAACGATAAAAAAAGGTCATCCTGCTGAAAAAAACATAAAGTTTTCAAAGACAAAGAGAGTATTCGATTCATCAAAAGTTGAGAGCCATAGTGCCATTATTCCAACTTACATTATTCCAAGAAATTTGAATGAGGATGAGTGGATAGTATACAATGCTATAAAGGATAGGTTTCTGGCAAATTTTATGCCCCCAGCCGAGTATGAAAATACTGAAATAATAACGGATGTTGATGAGTATAGCTTTATTTCTAAGGGGAAGGTTTTGACGGTAAAGGGATATCTTGAAATTTATGAAAAGGACTCAAAGGGAAACCTGCTTCCATACGTAGAAAAAGGTGAAAGTGTAGATGTATTGGGAATTAATCCAATTGAAAAAAATACAACACCACCAAAGCCATATACGGAAGACACTTTGTTAAAGGCTATGAAGAACTGCGGAAAGAATGTTTCAGAAGATGACACGACAGTCCTTTCTGGATATTCGATTGGGACATCTGCAACAAGAGCAGATGTATTAAAGAAAATTTCTCAGGTCGGGTACGTTAAGAAAAAAGGAAAAAATTATTCAATTACTGATTTGGGTATTAATCTAGTTGAAATATTTCCAGTAAAAAACTTATTCGATGTTGACTTTACCGGAAAATTGGAAAAGAATTTATTTGATATACAAAAAGGCGAGTTTAGTAGAAAGGACTATCTAAATAATATTTGCAAATTTATCTATGACAATGTTAATAATATAAAGATGGGACCAAATAAAAATATAAATACAGAAAAAATTGTGTACAATCCAAAAACAAAAAAATTCGTCAAGGAAAGTCAACTAAAAAATACAAGTATAGAAGGAAAGCTGAAAAAAACGGACAAGCAAAGCAAACCAAAAAAAAGTAATAATAGTATTGTTGACGATCAGACAGGCTTTGAAATTATTTCAAAATGTCCGGAATGTGGTGGAGATATTGTAGAATCTAAAAAAGCTTTTGCTTGTAAGAACTATAGTAATTGTGGATTTACTGTTTGGAAAAACGATCCAGTTTTAAATAAGTACAGTAAAAAGCCAACAAAAACTATGATTAAAGCATTTTCTAAAGGAAAAGGTGCAACGTTGAAGGGTCTAAAAGACGAAAACGACAGAAAATTTGATGCTACCGTAAACTACTTTATTAATGCTGATAAAAAATTGGAATTAAAAATACAGGAGAAATAGATGTCAGATAATAATTTGGCGGGTGCTGGGTGTAAGGCTTTAGTTCCCGAAGAAGATAGAAAAGAGTTAAAAGATATAGAAAAAAGTATTACTAAAAGATATAGAAAAAGAATATGGTCCAAATTTATAAAAGCGATCAAGACATATAACCTAGTGGAAGAAGGAGATAAAATAGCTGTTGCAATTTCTGGTGGAAAAGATAGTTTATTGATGGCGAAGCTATTTCAGGAGCTGAAACGTCATTCCCCTGTAAACTTTGATGTTGTATATTTGGCGATGGATCCAGGCTACCACTCTAGTATCAGAAGGCTACTTTTGGAGAACTGTGAATACCTAGATATCGATTTGGAAATATTTGATTCTCAGATTTTTGAAGTTGCTGATAGAATAGCAAGTGACTATCCGTGTTATATGTGTGCGAGAATGAGAAGAGGGGCACTATATGGTAAGGCAGAGGAGTTAGGCTGTAATAAGTTAGCTCTGGGGCATCACTTCGATGATGTAATAGAGACTACAATGCTTAATTTATTGTGTGCTGGTAATTTTAAGACGATGTTACCAAAGCTAAAATCTACAAACTTTGAAGGCATTGAGCTTATCAGACCACTATACTATATAAGGGAAGAAGATATTATTAGATGGATTTCATTTAGTGGAATATGGCCTCTAAACTGTGCCTGTATGGTGGCTGCAAAGAAAACTGGAAATAAAAGATATGAAATTAAGGATTTAATAAAAAATTTATCGAATGATTTTGTTAACGTTGAGAAATCAATTTTTAAAGCTGCCGAAAATGTAAATGTTGATTCAATATTGGGATGGCAAATTGATGGGGAGAAACATAGTTTTATGGAAAAATGGGAGGAGTAATTGATGGATTTTTTGTTGAGAAAAGATGAATTTGTGGTTGTGGATCTTGAAACTACTGGTCTTAGTCCATATAAGGGTCATGAAATTATTGAAATAGGTGTAACAGAAATTAAAAAGAATAAAATTGCCTTAAACTATTCAAGGCTGATAAAACCGAACTCAATAATACCGACAGCTATTACAGATATCACAAACATTACAAATGAGATGGTTGAAGGTGAATTAAAAATTGATGAAGTATTGCCTAAGTTTAGGGATTATATAGGTGACAGGGTATTGATTGCACACAATGCAAAATTCGATTTGTCATTTTTGAATTTTTATTTGCAAAAATATGATTTAACTCCGATAGACAACTATATTTGCACTTTGGAAATGTTAAAAATATTAAAATCGAGAAAGATATACACTGGTAACAACAATAAGCTGGCAACTGCTTGTGAGTTTTATGATATTGTTCTAGAAAATGCACATAGAGCAGATGCGGATACCTTGGCGACTGCAAAGCTATTCTTAAAGATTAGGGAACAGTTACTAAAATAAATTGAGGGGGACGATTTTATGTCTGATGTTTTCGATAACAATAATAATACGAATAACAGAAATAGAAATGATAATAACATAGGTGGAAGAAGCAGAAACAGGCTTGAAGAGGAAATCTATGATGACATAAAAACATATAAGCTTAAAAGAGCATCTTTTGAAAATAGAAAAGACACTCTTAATTTTTCGATGGAAGAAAAAAAAGACGATTCGGATATGAGACACTACGATATCAACAAAAGTAATCAACCTAGTGATTCCAGATCTATGAGAACAAAATCGGAAAATAAAAATTCTAAAATTAGAATAAAAAAGCAACAGACGAGTGGATCTAATACACTAACTTTTGAAAATGAAAAAAAATCTAGAAATTTTATGACTGGAGAAAGATTTACATATAAAAAGGACAATTCCTATATCGAAAGAGAGAGAGAAAGAGAAAACCGACGAAATAATTGGAGACAAAAAAGAGCTGTTGATGTTGAAGACATAGATGACGATGAAGAGTATTATGATGATGAATACGATGTGAGATCGTGGAGATTTCGTCTTTTGAAAAAGATAATTGCCTTTCTTCTTATTATAATGGTTGTCGGTGGTAGTGCCAGTTTTATTTATGTTAAGAGCATAATAAATGATATGCCAGTGTTAACTAAGAAAATGGTGCTAGAAAGCTATATAAATAAGGAACCAGTACCACTATCAAAAATACCGAAAAATTTGCAAAATGCTGTAATATCAATTGAAGATGAAAGATTTTATAGTCATAAGGGCATTGATTATAAATCATTGGTGAGATCCTTTGTTAATAACCTTACAGGGAATATGACTCAAGGTGGAAGTACGATTGATATGCAGGTATCAAAAAATTTGTTGACGAGTAATGAAAAAACTTTGAAAAGAAAAATACAAGATATGTATAATGCAACAGTGTTAAACAAAATCATGACAAAAAATGAAATTTTGGAAGCATATCTTAACAATATTTATCTTGGAAAATCGACTTACGGCGTTCAAGCTGGAGCAAAATTATATTTTGGGAAAAATGTAAATGAATTGAATTTCGGACAATCGACAATGTTGGCGGGTATTACGAACAATCCTAATTTATATCAAAACTATGAGCAGGCAAAGAAGAGACAGGCCATTGTTCTCTACAAGATGTACGAGCTTGGATATATAAAAGAAAACGTATATAAAGCACAATTGTATAGAGATACGCCATTTAAATCAGAGATAGATAAATAAAATGTAAAACAAGCTATTATATTAAAAATCATTTTGATATTAGCTTGTTTTTTTATTATTATAAAGTTTTTTGTGATAAAATCTGTCATTAATTTACCGTTATTTTTAAATATAATCAAGATTGTTTGATAGAATCTTTAATTTTCTAAAGTTAACCTTGATTATGAATTATCATTATGATAAAATATCATTAATCTCAAAATATTTGCAATTATTGAGAAAAATGATAAGGGGGGTTTTTTAATGACAGAGGTTGAAAAAAAAGGATTTGGTGGACATCCGAAGGGCTTATTGCTAGCAAGTATTGCCACTGGAATGAGTAGTTACTTGAAGTATGCAATTGCTGGGTTCACCGTATTGTTTTACACATTAAGTGTTAAGCAGGGAGGTTTGGGATTAGATCGTGAAACTGCTGGTATGATTATTGCTGTATCAGGTTCAGTTGGATCTGTAATACCACTGCTAGGGTCTGTAATCACAGATAGGTATCTAGGTATTCAAAAAGGAATGCTGCTATCATTTTTATTATCTGGAATAGGATATTTATTTTATTACTTATTTGCACCAAACGTAACGATGATTATGGTAGGTTTGACAATAAACATTGCTGCTGGTGCTTTTATGAATAATAATATCACTGCAATAGTAGGTATGCTGTATTCAAACAAAGACCTGACAAAAAAGGATGCTGCATATAGTATTTTCTATATGGCGGTAAATATAGGGTCAATGTTTGGACCGATAATTGGTGGTCTGATTTCTGACAAATGGATGGCTGTTACTGCTGCAGATGGTACAATTGTTTCTTACGGATACAAATATGTGTATTTAATGGCTGCAATCGGTATGTTCCTAACATTTTTATTTATTCTTTTCTTTTCTCCAAAATGGTTAAAGGAAGTAGGTAAATACCCACAGGCAAAGGTAAGCAAAGAAGAAGGCAACTCTGAAAAAGCAAAGCTTACAAATACTGACAAGAAGAGAATTATCGCAATGGGAATTATATTCGTTTTCGTAGTGTTCTATTGGTCAGCATATTTCCAGACTCAGTCGACTATAACAGTTTTTGCATATGATCTAGTAGACCTTCATGTTTTTGGATTCGCAATTCCTGTTTCTTGGTTGATTTCATTTAATGGTATTTTATGTATTATCTTCTCTCCATTACTAGGTATGTACTGGGTGAAAAGAGCAAAATCTCCAAAAGGAGATTGGAAAGTTTCAAATAAGATGGCTTCTGGTATGATAATAACAGGTATTGCATTTTTCATACTATTAATGGGCTTGAGAACATTAAATGGTGTAGTGGACGGAAGTGCCAAGATGAACATTATGTTTATGCTTGTATCATATTTCGTTTTGACAATAGGAGAATTGCTTGTTTCTCCAGTTGGAATGGCTTTGTTTAGTAAGCTTACACCAGTTAGGTATTCATCACTAGGAATGAGTGCTTGGTATTTATGTTATTTCTTCTCTAGTATAGCTTCAGGTAAGCTACTAGGTGTAACTGGAACTTGGGGATACTCAAAAATACTTATTTTAATAGGTGGAGTTTTGGTTGTTTCTGGAATAATAATGTTCTTTATTACTCCTACACTTGAAAAACTGATGTCAATCCAAGAATTGGAAGAAGAGTAAAATTTTATTAATAAAAAACAATAAGCGTTGTTGGAAATGAACTATTTTTAAAAAGTTTCAAAACCATCAACGCTTTTTATGTTTAAGATATAATCTGATAGATTCATTTTTTATGTGAATCTAAATATTTGCCTTATTAGCTATTCTACTTCATAATAGCTCTCTAGTTTAGCTGGAATAGAGATTTTGTTTCATTGGTATTGTCAGTAAAAGATGATTGTCCAATGTAGCTTGCTTTCACAAGATATCTTTTGCTTCCATCGTTATTACAAGTTATTAAAGTTAGCTCTGTCTTATTTGGAGTATCATTTATTACAAATGTGTCAGTAGCTTCAATCAGCTTAATATATTCAGTCTTGTATTCATAAATTTTACCAAAATCAGTAATGTAGATGCGATCGTTGGATTTTATTTTTGGCAATGGCGAAAACAAAATCTTTGGATAATCTGGATAGTTATGAGCTGCCAATGTGTAATTTCCTTGACCCATATTTTGGTTGGCTTTTAGTGTTCCTGCACCATAAGTTAGATAGTGATTGTCAAGACCTTTAAAAATTGGTAATAGCAAATCTATATTCGGTATGGAGATAGCTCCGATTGCAGATGAATAATCGACATTACCTTTTGCATCCCTCACCATATCAAGATTTAGCGATTGAACGCTTTCAAAGTTTATGGGCTCGTTTGAGCTGTTTTTTTCACCACCTGTATTGCTTGAGTTATTTTCATTTGAAGCTGATCCTACTGTAGCTTTATTTTCAGTTGAAGTTTCCTGATTAGAATTTGAAGCGGGAGCTGAATTGCCAGATGTTGGTTTAGTAGTACTGCTGACATTTTTGACTTTCGCTTGTTTTTTTAATTTTGCGGACTCAGTTATTATTTTTATTTTATCAGAGTCATTTTCCTTGAGATTTGTGCTGAGTAAATGTGTTTTTATTGGATTTATTGAAAAAAATACAATAGCCAATATCAGCAGAGCAATAGAAGCCTTCTTTCTACCATCCAATTTTTTATTACTTTTTTTATCCATCAAATTTCCTCCTTGAATCTATATTATTAATTAGTTACAATATTGCTTTATTCACAATGACTTTTACACATAAAAAATCATGCTACCTTATTTATACCAAAAATAGCATGATTTATTCATAACTGAACTTACAAAAAAGATTAATCAATAAAAAATTTATCTTATAAATCTAATTTGTAATCTCCGTAGTTTATGATACCTTTACTTCTCATATATTTCGATACGATTAATGAGATTACTGCTGGCAAAACAAAATGGAAGACTATTATTTCCACGAGAAGTATGGCATTGTTTGAATGTGAGGACATCGTCTGCCATGTCATAAGTTGTCCAACCAAGCCAGATGTTCCCATACCACCACCAGCAGGATTATTTTGAAGCTTCAAAACTACTGTAGATATTGGTCCCAATATCGCACTAGCAATGATTGGCGGAATCCAGATGACAGGCTTGCGCATAATATTTGGAACCTGTAGCATTGATGTACCTAAACCTTGTGCCAAAAGTCCGTTCCATCCGTTTTCTTTAAAGCTAATTACAGCGAATCCAACCATTTGGCAACAACATCCGATTGTCGCTGCTCCAGATGCAATCCCAGAAAGACCGAGTATTATAGATAAAGCTGCTGAGCTTATTGGAAGTGTCAAAACAATACCCATAACTACTGATACTATTATTCCCATTAAAAATGGCTGTAGCTCTGTGGAAATCATAATAAAATGACCTAATGCTGTCATAGCATTCATTAGGATTGGTCCGAGTGTAAATGCAACAATAGATGAAACCATAATCGTTACAAAGGGAGTGACAATAATGTCAATTTTAGTTTTTCCAGAAACTAATCTTCCTATTTCGGCACCAATAACGACAGCGATAAAGGCACCAAGTGGATCACCTGCACCAGAAATAACAAACTGACCTGTTTCGTTTAGCAGCTTCCCTGAATTAAAAGCAGCACCAAATGCACCCACCATACCACTTACTCCAGAGGCGAGAATTACCAGCTTTGGAGATTTAAGTGCATGGGCAACGCCAATACCTATTACAGCTCCAGTCAAGGACATAGCGACTGTAGCAATAGTGATCATAAAGGTTGAAATTGGTCCACTTATGCTTATTCCTATTTGCTTAATAATAAGTCCTATAATCAATGTACAAAATAATCCTAAAGCCATTCCATTTAACGCCTGAATAAAGTACCTATGGAAAAACTTTCTCAGAGTAGGCGATTTGGATTTTTCTGCAATTATTCTATTTTCGATATCATTTTTACCAATATTATTTTTATCAATATTTTTCATCTTTCCCCCTATTAAATTGAAATATTATAACATGACCTGACATATTAAAGAAATAACTTTACATTAAACATTTACAAGTGTCATGACATATATATTATAAATCTTTTATGATAAATAATCAAGTATGAAAATTAAATATGGTATAATAGAATAGTATTAGCATGATTATTTGGGGCGAAAGCAATAAAATAAGTTATATGATTATACTGGATTTTATTTGAACGGTATGCTAATTATCAAACACAGAGCAGTATTTTAGGAGGATGAGATGAAATTTTCTGATATTAAATATGAAAGAGTGTCTTATGAGGATGTTGAACTTAAATTTTTAGGATTAATTGAGAAAATAAGACATTGCAATGATTTTGAAGAAATATTAATATTTATAAATGAGATTAATCGAATTAGGAATCATGCAGATACTATGAAAGAATATGCTTCTATAAGGTATTCAATAGATACTACAGATGAGTTATTTTGTGAGGAAAATAATTATTGGGATGAGTATGACCCATATTTTAAAAAGCTCGATAATGTTTTCTACAAGACATTACTTGAAAAAAATATTAAAAAGGAGCTTGTTGCTGAATTTGGAAAGCAATTTTATTCTATTGTTGAGTTAAAAGCAAAAGCTTTTTCAGAATCAATTGTTGAGCTGTTGCAAATAGAAAATTCGCTTATGAGCGAATATACAAAATTGTTATCTTCTGCAAAGATTGAATTTGATGGGCGAGTGTGTAATCTTTCTGATATGGCACCGTATATGGGCTCGTCTGATAGAGAATTGAGAATGAGAGCGATTAAGCTTCATACTGATTTTTTTGAAAAAAACGAAGAAAGGTTCGATGTGATTTTCGATAAATTAGTTGAAATTAGGCATGAAATGGCTAATAAGCTAGGATATGATAATTTTATTGAGCTTGGCTATATGAGAATGTTGAGAACTGATTACTCCATGAAGGATATAGAAAACTTAAGAAAGCTAGTGATTGAAAAATATGTTCCTTTGGCAAACTCAATATATTTGGAGCAGGCAAATAGGCTAAACTCTGAAAAATTCGATTATTACGATGAAGGAGTTCATTTTTCTGATGGAAATGCAAGATTAATTGGGAATGGTAAATATATTATTTCAAATGGTGCAAAAATGTATAATGAACTTTCTCCTGAGACAAGTGAATTTTATACATATTTGGTAAATAATGAATTGTTCGATGTCAAACCAAGACCAAATAAAGCCATGGGTGGATATTGCACTCTTTTGTCGGAATTTAAAGATCCATTTATTTTTGGAAACTTCAATGGAACTGTTGATGATATTGACGTTTTGACACATGAAATAGGACACGCATTACAAATGTACTTATCTAGAGATATCGATATGCCGGAAATTGCGTTTCCAACGTTAGATAGCTGTGAAATACATTCCATGAGTATGGAATTTTTTACATATCCATGGATGAATTTATTTTTTGGTGACGACGAAGAAAAATATAAGAAATACCATCACGATTCCGCATTGAAATTCATACCATATGGAACCTTGGTTGATCATTTTCAGCATATAATATATGAAAATCCAACCCTTAGTCCTAGTGAAAGAAAAAGTATTTGGAGAGAATTGGAAAAGAAGTATTTGCCACATAGAGACTATTCTGATCTGGCATTTTTGGAAAATGGTGGATATTGGTTTAGGCAGGGACATATCTTTAAAGATCCATTCTATTATATAGATTATGTATTGGCACAGCTTTGTGCTCTGCAATTCTATGAACTGTCTAAATTAGACTACGAAAAAGCATGGAAAAAATACATTGATATATGTAGAGTAGGAGGAAAATATTCATTTTTAGATATTGTCGAAATAGCTGGATTGAAAAATCCATTAAACTATAAGACTACGTGTGAATAGAGCTTGGTTAAAAATATTATTTGATATTATAACAACAAATAATATGTAAATAATATGATTATAGATAAAATAGCTAACTTCAGTAATTCGATTTTTGAAGTTAGCTATTTTTTTGATTATATCACTTTATCATTTTTCCGTTATATTATCTTTTATAGATTTCTATTATCTTTAAGCATTACATCATGAGCTCCACCTTCAACGATTGAAGTCGAAGAAACCAATGTAAGCTTTGCGTTTTTCTGTAGCTCTGGTATTGACAATGCACCACAGTTACACATTGTAGACCTAACTTTTGAAAGAGTCATGCCAACATTATCCTTCAATGAACCCGCATATGGAACATATGAATCAACACCTTCCTCAAAAGAAAGTTTTTTGTCTCCACCAAGGTCGTATCTTTGCCAGTTTCTCGCTCTTGCAGAGCCTTCACCCCAATACTCCTTCATATATACGCCATTTATATTTACCTTGTTTGTAGGTGATTCATCAAATCTAGAGAAATATCTTCCAAGCATTACGAAATCTGCTCCCATGGCAAGGGCCAATGTAATGTGATGATCGTATACTATTCCACCGTCTGAACAAATTGGGATATAAATACCAGTTTCTTCAAAGTATTCATCTCTGGCCTTTGCTACATCAATAACTGAAGTTGCCTGACCTCTTCCTATACCTTTTTGTTCTCTAGTGATACATATTGATCCACCACCGATACCTATCTTGATAAAATCTGCACCAGCCTCTGCCAAAAATCTAAAGCCATCTCTGTCAACAACATTACCAGCTCCAATTTTCACAGTATCGCCATATTTTTCTCTTACCCATGCTATAGTTCTTGCCTGCCACTCTGAATATCCCTCAGATGAGTCTATACATAGAATATCAACTCCAGCATCGACCAATGCCGGTATTCTTTCTTCATAGTCTCTTGTATTGATACCTGCACCCACTACATATCTTTTTAGAGAGTCGTGCAATTCCAAAGGATTTTCCTTGTGAGAATCGTAGTCCTTTCTAAATACCATATACATAAGCTTACCTTCGTCATCTAAAACAGGAAGGGAGTTCAGCTTGTTATCCCAGATAATGTTGTTAGCTTCCTTTAGAGTAACATTTTTATTTGCATAGACAATTTTTTCGATTGGAGTCATAAACTCGCTAACCTTTGTATTTTTATCCATCCTACTAACTCTGTAATCACGACTTGCAACTATACCAAGTAATTTTCCAGTGCTTGTCCCATCATCAGTGATGGCAACTGTAGAGTGCCCAGTTCTTTCCTTTAGGTCCAAAATATCATATAATGTATTTTCAGGTGTTAAATTTGAATCACTGACAACAAATCCAGCCTTGTGCATTTTAACTCTAGTAACCATGGCAGCCTGATTCTCAATTGTTTGAGAGCCATATATAAAAGAAATCCCGCCTTCTTTTGCTAGAGCAACTGCCATTCTATCATCAGAAACGGCTTGCATAACTGCCGAAACTAGTGGTATATTCATAGTAAGAGTAGGTTCTTCACCCTTCTTAAATTTAACTACCGGTGTCTTTAAACTAACGTTTGCTGGTATACAATCAGCAGAAGAATACCCTGGAACTAATAGGTATTCACTAAAAGTTCTCGAAGGTGTATCAAAATAAAAAGCCATTAAATTTTCATCTCCTTTTAAAATAGTGTTGTCCTATATTATATCAAATATTATATTTAGTTTCAAATAAAAAAATAAGATAGAAAAAAAACTTCAAATAGTTTATAATATAATTGGATAATGAATTATAAATAGAACTGAAAAATGGAATAAAAAACGAAAGGAATTAATATGCAGTCCCTAAAACATAAAATTTTAACAGATGGTACGGTAAATAGTCACGAGATTTTAAAGGTAGACAATTTTTTAAACCATCAAATTGATGTTAAGTTTTTAAACGAGATAGGCAAAGAGTTTAGAGAGAGATTCTACGATGTGGAAATAGATAAGATTTTGACTATAGAATCATCAGGCATTGCTATTGCTACTGCCACCTCACAGTATTTTGATTATGTTCCAGTAGTTTTCGCAAAGAAAAATGAGTCTAGTAATTTGGATGAAGATGTTTATAAATCCAAGGTTTTCTCATATACAAAGAACAAGCTATATGATGTCATGGTCTCAAAGAGATATATTTCTAGTGGAGAGAAAATATTGATTGTTGACGATTTTTTGGCGAAAGGCGGAGCAGTGATGGGCTTAATTGACATCATTACTCAAGCAGGTGCAGAGCTCGTTGGAGTAGGAATAGTAATAGAAAAGTCATATCAGGATGGAAGCATACTTTTAGAGGATAAGGGGATAAGAGTTGAATCTTTGGCGTGTATTGAGTCGCTGGAGAATAAAATGATAAAGTTTAAATAAAAATTTATATATTATTAATTATTTAGGAGGAAAAAATGAAATTTTTTATTGATACCGCTAATATCGAAGAAATCAAAGCAGCAAATGAATTAGGTGTAATTTGTGGGGTTACTACAAATCCATCATTGATAGCAAAGGAAGGAAGAGACTTTACTGATGTTGTAAATGAAATAGTTGGCATAGTTGATGGACCAATAAGTGCAGAAGTACTTAGCATGGATCATGCTGAAATGATTAAGGAAGGTGAAAAGCTAGCAGCAATTCACAAAAATATCGTTATCAAAGTTCCAATGTGTGAAGAAGGCTTAAAGGCTGTAAAAGAGTTTACAAAGAGAGGAATTAAGACAAATGTTACATTGATCTTCTCAGCAAGTCAGGCTTTGTTAGCAGCTAGAGCTGGTGCAACTTATGTAAGTCCATTTGTAGGAAGATTAGATGATATATCATTTGACGGACTTAGCTTAATTGACGAAATAACAGAAATTTTTGCAATAAATTCTATAGATACAGAAATAATAGTTGCAAGTGTTAGAAATCCTCTACACGTTATAGATGCAGCAAAAATGGGAGCTGATATCGCCACTGTACCATACAAGGTAATCAAGCAGATGATCAACCACCCACTGACTGATAGAGGTATAGAAGCATTTAACAAGGATATTGAAAAGGCATCTTTAAATATAAAATAAAATATTAAGACACTACAAAGGGATTGCAACTATTATTAATTAGAAGCGATCCCTTTTTCATTTTGAAGTACGAAATTGTGATAGTTTGATATTGACAAAATAATTGATCTGCTTGAAAATTTGAAAACAAATGAAGCTTTTCTAAAAAGATGGCAAGCATACTCAAGAAAAAATATATATGCTAAAGAGATAACATTTGAAGAAGTATTAAAAAATGGAATAAAAATGCTGAGAAAAATGAAAAAATAGTGTTAATACAATTATTCTAATAGTAGAATAATTATTTAAATATTTTTTAATGATGCATCTGATATTTTTTGAAAGCAGTGTTATTTGGAGTCAGAAGTTGTAGGTAGTGAACTTATTACAATATGTAACCTTTGTAACTAAAATGTAATGCTAAATAACACCACTGTAATCAATATTTTTTATAAAAAGTGGTATGATATAAATATAGAAGTAAAGGATGTGATATTATGAAAAAAAGGTTATTTACAATTGGAATTTTAGTTACTGGTTTGGCTTTGGTTAGTCCTATTTCTGGGGCAGTGAATACAAATAAAAAACTTAATAATGCAAATATTAAAGACGATGTTATGTATGTCACAGTATCTGATAGTAATGTTGTCAATAGCAGAGAAAGTAGTAATGAAGCTCCTGAGCTATTGGATAATCAGAGTAGTGTGGTAGTTCAAAAAGTTGAAGAAAAGGTTGATAAAGAATATAACAACAATGATTTGGGTGAAAAAACAACATTAAAAAAGACTAATAAAAAGACTTACAGAAATGTGAAATACGATAAAAAAGCTGTAAATGATGTCAAAAATTCTGTAAAGAATGAGAATATCCAAAATACGGCTTCAAAAAGCAATAATGAAAATGCGGAGGCTACTGTTGAGGCTAAAAAGATTGATTCCTCAGTAGATAGTGTACCAAATAATAATGAAGGTACTGCGTTGACAAAGTCACAGGCATTGGAAGCACTTAAATCAAAAAATTCAAGTGTCGATTATAATTACATGGGAGATGAAAAAGATTTTAGTGTTCTAAAAGAAAAAGGTCATGAAGGCTACGTATACCTACCTGATGTTCCTACTGATATGGGTGTATTTGTAGATAAGAACACAAAAGAGATGTATTATTTCCATCCATCAGGATATATGGATATATATGAATAAAAAAATACTCTAGATTGATACTTAAATTGATATTTTAAGATTTAATGAAAGTTAATATTAATATCTCAAATTTCAATGAGTGATGAATAGTTATATAAGTTTGATTTTAAGAGAACAATAAAATCAAGACATACTGATTATAATAGAATTAAGAAGATGGTAATAGAATTAAAGAATAACTTTTGAGCAGTTTCTGGCTAAAGAGTTATTCTTTTTTGTAGTCTTAATGTTTGTTAATGTGTGGGAAAAACTAACTTCTTGTGATATAATATTAGTATTGAAAAAGGAGATAGATATGAAAAATAAAAAACAGCATTTAAACTCTTTTCTATTTGCTGTTGGAGTTTCAGGGATAGACTACATGATAAAAAACTCTAATGGCAATTTTGAAAAACTATTTCAAGAAGATATTGGCAAAGCTATTGTTTACTATGTGCTATTATTTATTGTGACATTTGTACTTTGTGAAATAGTTTTTGAAAAAATAAAGAAAATGAATAATAGAAAATAGACACTGATGGTGTTTATCTTCATTTATCAATTGGTATGGTTTAGAATAAATAAAAAATATAAGATAATAAATTTAAGTGAGGAGAATTTAATTATATGTGTGGATTTACAGCATTTTTTGATACTGTTGAAAACAAAAATGAAATAATTGACAATATGAATAAAAGGATTTGGCATAGAGGTCCTGATATGTCAGGTAAGTACATAGATGATAATGCAGCAATGGGATTTGTTAGATTGAGCATACTTGACTTATCTGAATCGGGTGCTCAGCCAATGTACAGTGAGGATGGTAACAAAATTCTCGTATTCAACGGTGAAATATATAATTATCAGGATATTAAGGATGATTTGATAGCCAAAGGATATCACTTTATAAGTGAAACAGATAGTGAGGTACTTATTCATGGATATACAGAATATGGAACTGACTTGGTAAATAGACTTAGAGGTATGTTTGCTTTTTGTATATGGGACAAGCAGAATAAAAGAGTTTTTGGAGCCAGAGATCACTTTGGTATAAAGCCATATTATTTTTACAAATACAAAAATGGGAATGAAAATGGCTTGTTGATTGGCTCTGAAATTAAGAGCTTCTTGGAACACCCATTGTTTAAGAAAGAGTTGAACGAAAAGGCATTAAAACCGTATTTGACTTTCCAATATTCATCTCAGGCTGATGAAACATTTTTCAAGGGGGTTGAAAGATTAAAACCTGGGCATTTCTTTGTCTTTGAAAATGGAGAAATGAAAATTGAAAAATATTGGGATGTCAGCTTTAATGACAAACATCACACAGTTGATGAAAATATCAAAAAAATTCAATCAGTTATGGAAGAGTCTATTAAGCTTCACAGCCATACTGATGTTCCATTTGGTTCATTTTTATCTGGAGGTATAGACTCAAGTTACGTTACAGCGTGTTTGATGCCAGATGTTACTTTTTCGATAGGTTTTATGCAGGAAAATTTTGATGAGTCAATCTATGCAGCTGAATTATCGAAAATATTGGGAATAAAGAACATAAGAAAAACTATTACAGGAGATGATTGTCTTGGAAATCTTGAAACAATTCAATATCATATGGATGAGCCACAGTCAAACCCTTCGACTTTGCCACTGTATTTCTTATCAAAGCTTGTAAGGGATAATGGTGTAATAGTTGTTCTTTCTGGAGAAGGTGCTGACGAAATATTTGGTGGATATGAGTGGTATGACGATGATGCCGGACAGAAAAAACTGAAAAAATTGCCGAACTTTATTTTAAAGCCAGCAGCTGCAATAGCCAAGGGATTACCTGAATTTAGAGGAAAAACTACGCTGTTGAGAGCAGGAAGACCTGTTGAGGAAACATTTATAGGAGAGGCTTTGATATTTGATGAAGGAGAGGCAAAATCAATACTTAAGCCGAGATTCCAAAATTCTAGAACTGTTAGACAAATCACTCAACCGATTTACGATATGGTAAAGGGCAAGGATGATGTAACAAAAAAACAGATGATAGATATAAAGCTGTTTTTATGGAAGGGGATATTCTTCAAAAAGCGGATAAGATGAGTATGGCACATTCTATAGAGCTTAGAGTACCATTCCTTGATAAAGAGGTAATGCGTGTCGGTGAAGAAATTGGTACTGAGCAAAAAATTGCGAATGGTACGACAAAATATATTCTTAGAAAAACTGCCGAACAGAAGCTACCTGAAGAATGGTATAAGAGAAAGAAAAAAGGATTCCCAGTGCCTATCAAGCATTGGTTTAGAGAAGAAAAGTATTATAATTTTGTCAAAGACTATTTCAATAAGCCATATGTAGCTGAATTCTTTGAAGAAGAAAAAATAAATAAAATACTTGATGAACACTACAATGGTATATCAAATAATGCCAGAAAAATTTATACTATATTGGTATTCTTGGTGTGGTACGAAAGATATTTTATAAAGGAAAGCTAATATACAAAAGAAAAGCTAATATACAAAAGAAAAGCTAATATACAAAAGAAAAGCCAATATAAAAAAGAAAAGCTAATATACAAAAATAAGATTAATACAAAATAATAAAAGAAATATAAAAAAGTAAGGCTAATATTTAGTCAATTAAAGATATTAATATTTTAGGAAGGAGAAATTTTTATGAAGAAGAAAAGTAACATATTAATTTTTATCCTTCCTATTTTGTTTATTTTATTGTCGATTGGATTAAAGCATGGATATGTCATGCCTATGATTAAAGGTATTGATATACGAATAATCGGTGGAACATTTATTACAAATCTTAATAAGTACGTTATTAAGGTTGGAGATGAGGTAAATGTATCGGCAGGAGACTACATCGTTGTACCTTCCTTTGCGAAGAAACCCGATCTAAAGTTTGTAATATTGGATAAGAAAAATGTACTAACCATGAAAAACAACAAGATAAAAGCATTGAGAGAGGGCTATTCCACGATTGGAATAATGAATAAAAATCGTGTTTTGAGAAAAGCGACAATAATGGTAGTAAATCCGAAAATAAATGATTTAAAAATCAATCTCGGATCAGATTTAAACTATTACGGAGATAGATCAAAAATACAAAGTGTAGTTGACATTGAAGAGTATAAAAAATTGGAAAAAGGGTACAAATTTAATTATTCGACTACAGATCCGAAAATATTAAAGATAGAGAACGATTATGTTGAAGCAGTTGGAACTGGAGAAGCAAAATTGATTTCAAGGTATGATAGGAAAGAGATCCAAAAAACAATAAAGATATATCCTAGGGTCGATGAGTTGAGTATAGATAAATACTTTGAGCTTGAACAAAATCAAAGTGTTGATTTGAATCCAAGTATTAAAACATCTCCAAACAATGAAAAATCAGAGGTTAAATATTCTGTACTAGACAATGTTGACCAGTCGAAGTATGATGAAAATAAAAGAATTATAAATGGAGATTCTGGAATAGAAACTAGCTATGGTATTACAATTGATGCAAACGGAAGAGTCAACGCCAATAGAATTGGTACATACCAAGTAGAAATTAATTCTGGAAATAAAAAAACGTACACATCTATTTCTGTAGTAAAGCCCGAATTTGAAAATATCGAAATAAAGAACCTACAATACAGATTGAGCAATGACAAGGATAGTAGCACACTTGAAATCGGATGGGACTTTTCTGAATATGTAAATACTTATAGAGTTTATCTAAAAAAAGGCGATGGCGAATTTGAGGCATTTACAAATATTAAAGCATATAAGAGAAGTGTTCCAGTAGGAAATAGAGTCTCAACAATATTAAAGTTGGAAAAAAATCAAGACTATCAAATATATGTTGTGGGATATAATGGTGTCAAAGAAACAAAGCCTAGCAATATTGTAACTATTGGAAAGGATCTAAATGTAGAATTTCAGAATAGAAAAGTCAAGGGGCTTGACTATAATATAGACTTTGAAAAGAAAACAATTCATCTAAAATGGAGGCATCTTGACAATAAGCAAAAATATAAATACAGAGTTTATTATGTGAACAAGAAGCTTCAGGAGGAAAAATACATATTGTATGCTAAAAATATTGAGAAAAACAATGTTACATTGAAATTGAAGGATGGAAGTATTAATTATGAATTCTTTGTCGTAGCGATTAATTCAAAGGGGCAAGTGTCCGATTTCAGCAAAGCCTTACCAGTGTATACAAGTTTAAGTGATTAAGAAAAAAAGATATTTTCTTCGTCAAATTTATTATATTTTATAGTTGACAGTAATTTTATTCGTTGATATACTATAGTGTATGTATTAAGTATATTTCAAAGATGTAGGTACTGTTTTTAGGTTCCTACAAAAACAAAGCATAAATACAATATTACTGTGAAGAGAAGAGTAGTTGTTGATCAATTTTTACAGCGAGCTAGTTGTGGTGAGAGTCTAGTGTAATATCAATAGTGAAGAACATCTCGGAGTTTCAGTCTGAAAGGCATTTTGCTTATTAGGATTTGACGTTTGGACACGTTATAGTCTGACTAAGAGATCGATTTATCGATAATTAGGGTGGTACCGCGATTTAACACACATCGTCCCTTTGAGGATGTTGTGTGTTTTTTTATATTGAGGAGGAATAAGAAATGCAAAAGAAATTTTTAGAAGTAAAATCGCTATATAGAAATAGTGATGAGTATTTGGGTAAAAGTGTAAGCGTTGCTGGATGGATAAGAACGTCTAGAATTTCAAAAAGTTTTGGGTTTATTGAATTGAACGATGGTTCATTTTTTAAAAATCTTCAAATAGTGGTTGATGAAAATAAGATTGATAATTTTGCTGAAATATCAAAGCTACCGATATCTTCATCATTATTGATAGAGGGAGAATTAGTTAAGGTAGACAATGCAAAAAATCCAATAGAGATTCATGCTACAAAAGTGGTGGTTGAAGGAGAATCAGATTCATCATATCCACTACAGAAGAAAAAGCATACCTTTGAGTATTTGAGAACAATAGCTCATCTAAGACCGAGAAGTAATACATTCTCTGCAGTATTTAGAGTAAGATCAGTGGTTGCATATGCAATACATAAATTTTTCCAGGAAAGAAATTTTGTTTATGCACACACTCCAATTATAACAGGAAGTGATGCAGAGGGTGCAGGGGAAATGTTTAGAATAACGACTTTGGATATGACAAATCCTCCGCTAAATGAAGACGGAAGCATTGATTTTAGCCAAGATTTCTTTGGTAAAGAGGCAAATCTTACAGTTTCTGGTCAGCTGAACGGTGAAATTATGGCACTTGCTTTCAGAAATATATACACTTTTGGACCTACTTTTAGAGCTGAAAACTCATATACTGCCAGACACGCATCTGAGTTTTGGATGGTTGAGCCTGAAATAAGCTTTGCTGATTTGGAAGATAATATGGAATTGGCTGAAGATTTAATTAAATATATAATAAATTTTGTTCTAGAAAATTGCCCTGAAGAAATGGCATTTTTCAATAGCTTCATTGATAAGGGACTACTAGACAGACTTGATAATATAGTAAGCTCCGATTTTGTTAGAATAACATATACGGAAGCTATAGATTTGTTATTAAAGTCAGATCATACTTTTGAATATCCTGTAGAATGGGGATGTGATCTTCAGACTGAGCATGAAAGATATATTACAGAACAGATATACAATGCTCCAGTGTTTGTAACTGATTATCCAAAAGATATCAAGGCATTTTACATGAGAGCCAATGATGACGGAAAAACAGTTAGAGCCATGGATCTTTTAGTACCAGGTGTTGGGGAAATAATTGGTGGTTCTCAGAGGGAAGAAAGATATGAAGTATTGATGGATAGAATAAAGGAAATGGGTCTAAAGGAAGAGGACTATTGGTGGTATCTTGAACTTAGAAAATTCGGAACAGCAACTCATTCAGGTTTTGGATTAGGATTTGAAAGAATTATAATGTATTTGACAGGTGTTTCTAACATTAGAGATGTGATACCATTCCCAAGAACACCAAAAAATGCTGAGTTCTAGGTTTTAGACATAGTTCCATCTGCTTTTCATTAATTGTGGAATGGAATGATAATTTAATAATACATAAAGCATTGATGATACTTGAGCATAAAGTGTGTTGTCAATGCTTTTTTACTGTTAACATTTAACGATTATTAAGTATTCTCACTGTTATGGAATTTTTAAGATATTAAGAGTAGTATTTATGGTATAATTAGATAAGATTAATATAATGAATTTTATAAATATAATATGGTGGTGAGATTTGTTGAGGGAAATAAAAGAATCAAAACTAAGGATTAGAAAGAATAAGAAGGATAGTAGTATAGATACCTTGAATATTACTATGGAGCTAGAAAAGACATTAAATATAAATCAGACCTTGGAATTAGAAAGAGAAAAAATGAAAAGAGAGAGAAAGCGATTTGCATTAAAGATTGTTCTCGCTCTAGTTGTTGTGCTTTCAATAATTTCAAGTATTGGGTATATAATATGGTTAAACAAGACATACAAGGTCAATGAATATGCCAACCATGCGATGATTTCGAGTTATGGTGTAGATATTCAAAAATTGGAGGACTCTGCCTTGCTTTTTACCAACAATTCAAATAAAGGGGATATCGGCATTATCATTATTCCTGCAGAAAGGGTTGAACAAAAGTCATATGCGAGGTTTTCAAAAAGTCTGGCAAGGAAGAATCATCAAGTTTTCGTACCAAAATTGACATTGAACTCCGCAATGTTTTCGAAAAGTAAAATAGAGGAAATATTTAAAAGGCATGAGGATATAACAAAATGGATTGTGATTGGACATTCAGATAGTGGCAACACGGCACTGAAGATTGCTGCAAATGAAAAAAAGGTAATAGGTGCTGTATTTTTAGGATCATATGTGATAGGCGATGATTTAAAGCTAATAAATAAACCATCATTGTTGATTTGGGGAACTAATGATGGAATACTTGATTTTTCAAAGTTTAATGAGTTTAAGAAAAATCTGCCGGAAAAGACATTTTTCCATGAGATTGTCGGAGGAAACAATTCCAATTTTGCAGACATACAATTGCTAAATAAAGACAACAATGCAAATATATCAAACGAAGAACAGCAAAATCAGGTAGTTGAGCAGGTTCAAAAATTTATTGAAAATATTAATTCACAAAAATAAATAAAAAATACACTCTTTGCTGGAGGTGGTTTTATGGAAGATATTAAAAAGAAATATATTATGGCACTTGACGCTGGTACAACAAGCTGTAGAGCGATTCTATTCAACGTAGATGGAACAATCCACAAATTGTCACAAAAGGAATTTAAGCAATATTATCCTGATGATGCTTGGGTGGAGCATGATGCACTTGAAATCTGGGGAACTATGATGGGAGTGATGAGAGAAGTTATAGAGTTCTCTGGTATATCGCCGAAAGAAATTCATTGCATAGGGATAACAAATCAAAGAGAAACAACTGTTGTCTGGGACAAAAATACCGGCAAACCGATTTATAATGCCATAGTTTGGCAGTGTAGAAGAACTGCTCAAATGTGTTTGGAATTTGAAGAAAAAGGGCTTGGAGAAATGATAAGGCTAAAAACAGGGCTTCCTATAGATGCCTATTTCTCAGCCAGCAAAATAAAATGGATACTAGATAATGTTGATGGAGCAATGGAAAAGGCAAATAATGGAGAGCTGTTGTTTGGAACTATAGATACTTGGTTAATTTGGAATCTTACGAGAGGAAGGGAACACGTAACTGACTACTCAAATGCTTCAAGAACCATGCTGTTCAATATAAATGAATTGGCATGGGACGACGAGCTATTAGAGCTTTTTGGAATACCGAAAAGCATGATGCCAACTCCAATGCCTTCTAATTCCATATTCGGTCACACTGATAAGGAAATGCTTGCAAGCTCTCAAATTCCTATTTCAGGCTGTGCAGGAGATCAGCAGGCGTCCTTGTTTGGGCAGAAATGTCTCGATATAGGTGATGTGAAAAATACCTATGGAACTGGATGCTTCGTAATGATGAATACAGGAGAAAATATTATAAGGTCTAACAATGGCTTGATAACTACTATTGCATGGGGGATTGGTGACAAGGTTCAATATGCTCTTGAAGGAAGTATTTTTGTTGCTGGATCACTGATTCAATGGCTTAGGGATAGTCTAAGAATGCTGAAAACTTCCGAACAGAGTGAAAAATATGCCACAGCAGTTGAAGATAACAATGGAGTTTATGTTGTACCAGCTTTTACAGGGCTTGGAGCACCATATTGGGATATGTATGCAAGAGGTACAATCGTGGGCTTGACAAGAGGGGCAACAAAGGAACATATTATCAGAGCATGTTTGGAATCTATAGCATATCAAAGTAAGGATGTTATTTTGGATATGCAAAAGGATTTAAATTCTCCTATAAAAAAACTAAAGGTCGATGGCGGTGCCAGCAATAATAGTTTTTTGATGCAGTTTCAAGCCGATATACTGGGGATTGAAGTAAAAAAATCATATTTGTCTGAAAGTACGGCACTTGGAGCAGCGTTATTGGCAGGCTTGGGATGTGGAGTATACGATGATTTATCCGAAGTAAGAAGTATGTTATTTGACGAAAAAAAATATTCCCCTGACAAAAATAGAGAAAAATACGAGGAATATTATAATAATTGGTTAAGAGCTGTAAATAGATCTCTTAATTGGAAAAAGGAAAGTGATTAGAATGGTGAAAAATAAACATCATAATTTGGCAGAAAAATACTGGAACAATCTTTTGTCCGGTTATATAACGCTGGCTCGATTTCCAAATGATTTTTATAATAATGAATCAAAAAAATTTAGTATGATTCAAAAATCAATTAAGAAAACGGCGTTTAGAAATATGCTGTCATATTGTGAGAAAAACTCAATAAATTTGGATTCACTTTTGGATACTGTTTTTGGAATAGTTTTGCAAAAATTTACCCATGAAGATGACGTAGTTTTCGGAAAAAATAGCAATCTGCTTCCAATAAGAATCAACACAAATAACTACAATATGAGGTTTATCGATTTCTGTAGAAGTATTATGAATCAAACAATTGAATCTCATGAGTACAGTTATTACGTTGGATGCTCCAGTACCTTTAAGAACGCTGTAAACGACAAGCTTATAAATACAGCGTTTCTATTCAACGTATTTGATGATAACAGCAATTCTGATGAACAGCTCGATAAGCTCGATATGTACATGAGGGTAAGTGTGCATGACGGATTAAAAATTAAGCTGATGTACAGACAATCCTATTACGATAAAAATACAGCTAGAAGTGTGGTTTATCTTTTCAAATACATTCTTCAGCAGATTATATCGAATCCTGGAATTCGCTTGAGAGAAATTCAGAATATGAAAGAAGAGCATAGAGATTTGTTTACAAAGACGAATGAATCCAATATATACGAATTTGATAAGACAGTTGGTTACTTGAATAAATTGAAGGAACAGATAGAAAAAACACCTGAAAATATTGCCATATGCGATATAAATAAGAGCATTACATATAGAGAAATGGACGAAATTACTGATAGAATAGCAGCATATTTAAACCATATTGGCATTGGAGTAGGAGATACGGTTGCAGTCTTGCAGGAGAGAACAATTTATGTTCCTTTGGCTGCAATTTCTGTGATAAAGGCTGGAGCAGTCTTTTTTCCAATAGATAGAGCAAATCCAGATGAGAGATTGGGGTATCTTTTGGAAGATGGACAAGCAAAGGTTATACTTACCTGTGATTCTCTGTTGGAAAGAATTAAGAGCTGTGGCTGGAAATATGATATTGTGAGTATGGATGATGAAACAGTCAGAAACAATGATTTCGAGCTTAAAATAAACAAATACAATCCTAAAGGGGAGGCTTATAGAATATCTACCTCTGGAACTACTGGTAGACCGAAGTGTATTAGTATCAGGCACGAAAGCCTAATGAATATGTGCTACTATTCAATAGACTATATAAAAGCAACTGAAAAAGATAAGTGCGGAATATATTTGAGCTTTAGTTTTGATGCCATTATGAAGCAGATATTTCCTTATTTATTGGTTGGAGCTTCTGTGGATGTCATACCAGAAATTTCAAGAGTTGACGAATACTCCCTTGAAAGCTATTGTATGCTTAAAGGGATCACTATATTGGCATTGCCTTCAATATTGGGCAAGCTATTTGTTATGAATTGCTCTTGTCCTACCTTGAGAGTTTTACAGGTCGGTGGTGATAAATTTAAGGGCTATAGGAAAAGAAACTATGAAATTTATAACGAATATGGTCCAGCAGAGTTCACTGTTTTGTGTACTCAGTTTCACGTGGATAAATACTATGAACAAGTTCCAGTGGGAAAGGCTGTGTACAATACTGAAATATATGTTTTAGATAAGTATGACAATATTTGTTCCGTTGGTATGCCAGGTGAATTGTGCCTTTCTGGTATTCAGATTGCAAACGGATACTTGAATAATGAAGAACAAAATAAATCGTCCTTCGTAAAAAATCCATTTGCCCATGACGAAAATTCTCAGATTATGTATAGAACAGGTGATTTGGCGAAGTGGATTGATGATGAGGGCACCATCTCTGTTTTGGGAAGAATGGATTCTCAGATAAAAATAAATGGAATAAGAATAGAGATCTTCGAAATTGAAAATATGATAAATATGATTCCAGAGATAAAAAATAGTGTAGTGGTGAAAAGGGAAGACGAAAATGGCGAAAACTATTTAGACGCTTATTTTGTACCATATGAGGATTATTATGAAGAAAAAAAAGTTGAAGGCTTTCTAATGGAAAACCTACCTCCCCATATGATTCCACGAAACATTGCCAGGTTGTGTGTGTTGCCAGTCACACCGATTGGAAAGGTGGATAAAAAATCACTGCCAAAGTTGTAGTTATTGTTATTTTATATATTAAAAGGAGCCATTTGGCTCCTTTTAATATATAAATTTAAAAATTATGTGCTATATTGACGCTTGCTACATTGATGTTTCAATAAGCTTATCCAGCAAATCAGAATATGAAAGGCCTCTTGCTGCAGCACTTTTCGGAATAAGACTTGTTTCTGTCATTCCTGGCAAAGTATTTAATTCAAGCAAGTACACATCTCCATCGTCAGTTATTATATAGTCGACTCTGACATATCCTTTGCAATTGTATGCATTCCAACACTTTGATGAAGTCGATAAAACCTTTTCGTCCAATTCTTTTGGTAATTCGACAACAACTTCCTTCGCACCATTGGTAGTGGAATATTTTGCTTCATAGTTAAAAAACTCTTGCTCAGACGTTATTTTGATAGTTGGGTATATTTCACCATTCAATACAAATGATGTATATTCGACACCCTTGATATATTTTTCGATCATGACAATCTCATCGTACTTTAAGCCTTCTCTTACTGCATTTTCTACATCTTCTTTATCCTTAACAAAAAAAGTAGCCACGCTCGAACCACCTGAATTAGGCTTGATAAAAACTGGATATCCAAGTCTATCGATATCGTCATAATTTATTTCATCTACACTCTTTACTGTCAGCCAATCTGCAGTCAAGATGTCATTTTGTCTTGCTATTGTCTTGGTAAAATTCTTATCCATCAATATTCCACTAGTAAGTGGACTACATCCACAGTATTTTATGTCCATTGAATCAAGAATAGATTGAATACAACCGTCTTCTCCAAATTTTCCGTGTAGACCCAATATTACCAAATCGACGTCTTTATCGAGATTGAAAACATCAGTCTTGTTGTCTATCTTAAAATCTAATACATCATATTTATCTTTCTTTAGATTTTCAACCATAGCTTTACCTGATTTTAATGAAACCTCTCTCTCTGAAGAGATTCCACCATATATTACAGCAACTTTCATAATGTACCCCCTTTTAGTCATTTATGATATATGATAATTATACACGTAAACACACCAATATTGCAATACTATTGACTGATAAAAACAATTCAATACTTTATTTTGTAAGAAAAATGTCATTGTTTTAGCATAATTTTCTAATAAAAAAAGACTAATAAATAAAATGGCATAATAAAAACAAGCAAAATAGATTAAAATAGCGGGTAAACCTTGAATAAAATCTATTTTTCTGATAGTATTATAGTATATAAATTAAAAAAATATTTCGATGTAGAGATATTTTCTATGTCAAAAATTTACCTCGAATATATGGGTAAAAGAAGGAGTATATTATGAACATTGAAATAATTTCTGTTGGTACAGAACTGCTATTGGGAGATATTTTAAACTCCAATGCTCAATTTCTCTCAAGAGAAATAGCAAATTTGGGAATGAATGTGTATACACAAATGACTGTTGGTGATAATATTGACAGGTTGGTTGACTGTTTTGAGTTCGCATTTAGAAGGGCTGATATTGTCATAACTACAGGTGGATTAGGTCCTACAACTGACGATATAACAAAGGAAGGCGCAGCAAAATATTTTAATCAAGAGCTAAGGTTAAACGAACACTATTGGAAAATTATTCTTGAAAAATGTGCAAAGTTCAGTGGTGACATAAGTAAGGTTCCAGCTAATAATATCAGACAAGCTATGTTTCCTGAAGAATCAACAATAATTCCAAACAATAATGGAACTGCGCCCGGAGCAATTTTTGCCAAGGATGGTAAAAAGATAATTGTTTTACCTGGACCACCAAGAGAAATGAAAGCGATGTTTAGAGAAAATGTATTGCCGTTATTGATTTCTGAATCTAAAGAAATAATAAAGTCAAAATACATTAGATTCTTTGGAATAGGTGAATCGTCACTTGAGCTCAAATTAATCGATCTACTAAATAGTCAAACCAATCCGACTATGGCGCTATATGCAAAGGAAGGCGAAGTTTTGATTAGGGTAACAGCAAAATGTAAGACGAGCGAGGAATGTGACTTGCTAATAGATGGGTTAGTGTCCAAAGTCGAAGAAATTTGTGGAGAATACATATATCTAATAGGTGATGAAAGCATTTCAGATAGTCAATCGGAATTAGATACTGTCGTCGCAAGGATGTTGGTTGAAAGTGGCTTAAAGATTTCAATAGCCGAATCATGTACTGGCGGACTGATAGCTTCATCTTTAATAAGTTATCCAGGTATTTCTTCATCACTAATGGAAGGATGTGTTACATATTCGAACGAGGCGAAGATTCATAGATTGGGTGTAAATAAGGACACTCTGGACAAATTTGGTGCTGTGAGCAGAGAAACTGCAATGGAGATGGCAATAGGAATAGCCAAATCTCTAGGAGTCGATATTGGTATTTCTACGACTGGAATTGCAGGTCCAAATGGGGAAAGTGAAGAAAAACCGATTGGATTGGTGTATTTTGGTGTATATAATAGAGGAGAAGTATATTCTATAAAACGAATTTTTACAGGTGATAGAAATATGGTAAGAAATAGAGCAACAAAATTTGCTCTTAATGAAATTAGACTGCTATTGAAAAAATAGCTTTTATGTAAAAATTTGAATTATATAGATTCAGAAAAAAACGTATGATGGAGGCTTTATGATAAAAAATATTTTCTGTGATTTAGATGGAACTTTATATAATGATTCTATTTCTGAGAGAGATATTAGAGCTATTGAGCTTGCTGAGAGCTTGGGTATTCAATTCAATATTGCAACAGGAAGAGTGTATACTCACGCTCAGAATATTATAGAAAATATCAGCTTTAATGGATATCTTATATGTGAAAATGGTTCTTATATATACGATAGGGACAATCAGTGCATATTCAAGGGGGTTTTGTCGGATACGCAGATAAAAAGAATTATTGAGGTTTACAGTTCAATTGATTATATAGACTTTGATAAAGACGTTATTTATTTCAAATATGACGGTGAAGTGATTATGCCAAATGATGGATCTAAATCTGGCTATTTCAAAAGTGGTTACAAAATTGATCCAGAAATAATGTCAAAAATAACCTATGATTCAAACGTTGGCAATATTGGAATTTCTTCACTAGATGGCGATAAGCTGAATATGCTAGTTGAGGATTTCAAAAAGAAAATAGGTCATGAGTGCGAGGTCTATATTTCAAGCGAGTATACTATGAATATAGTACCAAAACTTATATCAAAGTTTGATGCTATTAAACAGGTTTGTAAAATGAATAATATAACTTTGGACGAGGTAGCGACTATTGGCGACTCTCCAAACGATATAAGTATGCTAGGTGGCGTTAAAATGAGCTTCGCAATGTCAAAATCTGTTGAAGCTGTGAAATCTTCAGCTACTTACGAAACTCCATCGGTTGCTGATGCGATTAACATGATAATAGATTATAACTCAGTCTTAAAATAATATTTGTTGAATGAATGGTTGGTGGTAGTATGATTAGTAATTTTAATTTTAGTGGAATATTTGATAGTAAAAATAGCAAAAAATTTATCGTGCTTGGAGTTATACTATTGGCAATAGGAACTTATTGCATTTCGAGAAAAAATATTGGAATTAATGTATTTTCATGGGGAATGGGGATTGCCTTTCTGTATGGTGCTTGGTTAAGTCTAAAAAATTTAAACGAGCTTACAAGATACTCTGACAAAAAAGAAATCAACAAAGCCAGAATGAAGTGCATGGGATTATTTGTAACCGCCATTTTATTATTCATTTTTCCGAGGCAAGTAAATATGCTGCTATCAATTTCAATAGGATTATTTTTATTGGTTAGAGAGTTGCAAAATTATATGAACTACAGAAGATTTTCGACTGTTTACTTTAGTACATCAAATGTATTAAAACTATTGGTCGGAATATTATTGATAGTTTCTCCACTATTTTTGAGTAGATTCTTAGTGAGTATACTATCTGGTATAGTAATAATTTTCGGAGTATATTTTATAGTTGTGGGAATAAACATTATAAATAGAGAAGGCAATAGATAATATTTGCAGTAAATTGTAATAAGTTTATGAAATCTGAAAAATTCAACACAAACTGGTATTAATCTATGCCATGCTTAAAAAAAGGGGTTTATTATTTGGAATGAAAAAAAGTAAAGATTCAAAGATTAAAAAAGAAATTGAACAGAAAAATGCCTTTAAATACAAAATTGAAAACAAAAGATATCACACTTGGAACTATCATCTAAGGGAAAGGTTTGATTCAAAGGTTTTTAAGGTTTCCATAAATGCTGGTTTTACATGCCCGAATATTGATGGCAAAATATCGACAGGTGGATGTACATATTGTAGCAAGGAGGGGTCTGGTGATTTTGCTGGGAATCCAAGGGAAAACCTGGTATCACAATTTGATAGCATAAAAAAAATGATGGAAAAAAAGTGGTCAAATGCAAAATATATCGGATATTTTCAGGCATTTACGAATACATATGCACCAGTTGAAGTATTGAGGGAAAAATATGAAACTATATTAAGTTTGGATGATGTTGTTGGATTGTCAATTTCGACAAGACCAGACTGCATCGAGGATGATGTGTTGGAATATTTGTCAGAATTAAACACTCGTACAAATTTATGGGTGGAGCTGGGATTACAGACCATTCATGATAATACATCAAGGCTTATTAATAGAGGACATGATTACAAAGCTTTTGAAGATTGTGTGATGCGTCTGAGAGAAAATGGAATAGATGTAGTAGTTCACATAATAAATGGGCTTCCTGGTGAAACAAAGGAAATGATGATGGATACTGTGAAAAAGGTGTGCAAATTGGATATTCAAGGTATAAAGATACACCTATTACATATAATTCGTGACACAGCAATGGAAAAGATGTATAATAAAAATATGGTTAGACTGATGGAATTTGATGAATACATCGAATTGATATGTGATCAGTTGGAGATTATACCACAAGATATTGTGATACATAGGCTGACCGGCGATGGGAAAAAAGAAGAATTGGTGGGGCCACTATGGAGTCTGAAAAAATGGGAAGTCTTAAATGCAATTGATGATGAACTCAAAAGACGAGATAGCTGGCAAGGCAAGTATTTTTTTAGGGAGTAGGTGGTTTTTGATGATGATGAAGACGCATATAATAATTGCTAATTCATTAATAGAACACACTGATAGTAACAAGCGGTTTTTGATAGATGATAAAAATTTTATATATGGCAATGTCAAACCAGATATTATTTCAAAGTATAAATTAAAAAAGCATTATATGGATGAATCCTATGAGATGATTTTAAGGAAAATAGATTTTTTAAAGAAACTTGATTTAGACAAAATGGAAAAAATATTTACTAAGAAAGAATTTTCTCAAGAGATAGGTGTGATTTGTCACTTTTTGGCAGATTTTTTCTGTGTTGCTCATAGTGAAAGATGGGAGTTCAAGCATAGTATGATTATTCATATTAAGTACGAAAAGGGTTTGACAAAAGTAGCTGAGGATTTCAAGATAAAAAATAATAGAATCCAGTATTTGGATGATATCGATTCATTTATTGAAACCTTGTATGAGGAGTACAAGACAAATGGCAATTTTGAAGTAAATGATTTAAGATTCTCGACATATATTTGCAATACAGTGACAAACTACATTCTTGAAAATATTTTGAATAACACGATAAAGTCTCATTCTGTGGCATAAAAGCTTTATTTTAGATATAAGTTTATCTAAGATAAAGTTTTTCTTTTTTTGATTATTATGTGTTTATTTAGGATACTATGTTATCATTAGTTAAGTTAATAATTAGAGGTGATAATTTTGGATTTAATAAACAATATACTATATTTGGCAAAAGACTATTTCATTATATCAATTCTGATTAGTTTTTTTGCAGCATTTTTGGAAAGTTTTATACCTGCACTACCACTGTTGGCAATTGTAGCTACGAGTGCAGCTGTTAATGGATTAGTAGCTGGATTTGTTGCAACGTGGCTAGGCTCCTCAGTAGGAACAATATGCGTATTTATATTTTTAAAAAAGCTATTAAAGATTGAGATGTTTGCCAAGCTAAGAAAAAAACTTGAATCAGACAAATTTTTCAAGGCATCAAAAATTCTTGAAGAAAAAGGATTTTTGGGGATATTTGCATTTTACACATTCCCCTTTTTACCTAGCTCATTGCTAACTGTTGCATCATCATTATGCAATATTAGCTACAAGATATTTATTCCACCTATGATGTTTGGGAAATTTTTGATGATGTTTCTAATAAGCTATGTTGGGAGTGATATTAAAGGATTTATTCATAGTCCTGTAAAAATTGTTGTGGTTACGTTAATTACAATCGCTACTTACTATATTGCAAATATTCTTAAGAAAGACTTAGAAAAGAGCGAGGATAATGTCAAGCAAGAATATGTGAAGTACATTTCATCAAAAGAGGATATAAAAGACAAATATATGATGGAAACTAAAACGAAAAACTTTTTAGTGAAGCAATACTATATGAGAGAATTGATAAAGATGATTTTTAGAATTATCTATGATATACTAAAAGCTAGAAAAAAGTAAAATAAATTTTGTCCTATTTTGTAATAGGGCAAATTTATTATGTAGTAATGACTAGTATCAAATCAAAAAATATTTGATAAAACAACAATATTATTGGTAAGGAGATATGTGTATGAAAAAACAAAAATACTATGTAGTTTTAAATGGTAGGATAAATGGTATTTTTTTAAATTGGAATGATTGTAAAGAAATGATTCAGGGATTTTCAAATGCCTCATACAAATCTTTTGAAGAACCATATGAAGCAATGGATTTTCTGTTAAAAAATACTAATAGAGATGTTAATATAAAAAATAGAGAGAAATTTGTTGAAAATTGTAATGAAAACGTTGATGAAAATATTGATGAAAGTGTTAATAAAAGTATTGATGAAAGTATTGATAGAAATCAACATATAGATACAATTTATGGTAATAATGACATTATTGAAGCATATGTTGATGGTAGTTTTGATTCTACTTTTAACACATATGGCTCCGGTGTCGTAATTCTCAAGAATGATGTTGTAATCGAACAATTTTCAATTAAAGGTGATAATGATGAATTTACAAGTATGAGAAATGTTGCAGGAGAAATAAATGCATCAATAATCGCAATGAAGTACTGTTATGACAATAATTATGACAATTTAACTATTTATTATGATTATAATGGTATCGAAAAATGGTTCACTGGAGAATGGAAGGCAAACAAAAAAGGAACTCAGGAGTACAAAAAAATATCGAATTTTTATGGTGAAAGGATAAAAATTAAATTTGTAAAAGTCAAAGCACACAGCGGAAACAAGTATAATGAACTAGCAGACGAGCTCGCAAAAAAATCGATAAAAATAAATTTATAATAATTTGTCGTTTTGTATTGATATTAGTGTCATAATTTGTTATTATATATTTAGGTTGAGTATAATTTTTGAAATACAGTAAAAAGTTTTGGTTATTATCCAAAAATATATGGAGCCAAATATCGATGAAAGTGGGTGAGAATATGAGAGAATTGGGTCTAAAATTGCATAGTTTCTTTAATAGATCTTTGAGATATTTCGTATTTTCAACAATGGTCACTTTTGGAGTAGGTTTCATAATAATTTTGGCAAATCTTTTTGCTGGCGTTGTTGTGTCATTATCATTTTATATGTTGTTGTTCTTGGTTTTCGATTTGGCACTTTCATTTTTGATATGCTTCTACAACAGTCATAAATTATTTGTTCCTATCAACAGAAAGCTTATCAAGAAGCTTAATGAAGAAGAAGTTGAAAGAGCTAGAGAGTTCAACAGAAGAAAGAGAACAAATCACAGAGCATCTTAATAGACTTCTAGCGTCATAAATTCTGATACGACAGCTTAATAAGCTTAGTTTTGAAATTTCGACACAACATTTTGTTGTGTCTTTTTTATTTCTGTTTTCTTTATATCTACAGCATAGCACTTATAAATGATTGGCTTATACATAACATCTAACATTATATATTATATATGATTGCCTTACATCAAACATTATATATGATTGCTTTATATTTTGTGACGGCTTTATACTTATAGCATGACATTATACATAATTACTTTACCGATAATTTGAAGATTGGTATCACCGTAATTAACAATCAAATCTTCAAAACAACTCTCATGGCTTTCAGGTCTAAATATAAGTCTATTATTGGATTTGTCCTTTATTAGCTTTTTTACTCCATATTCATAATTATAACTGAAAACGACAATATCGTCAGTTGATAGAGAAGATAAAGGAACATCCTGTAATACGACAATAATCGAATCATCAGGAATTATCTTATTCATACTGTCACCATTAACCTTCAATACAACAATATCTTTTCTTCCAGCATATCTACCAAGAAAAAAATCAGGTATCTGAATATGGTTGAGATAGTTATATCCAGAAATAAGGTTGGGTACACCGGCTGATACAGAATCTTCAATAAATGGATATGAGCCGACTTCTGAATCCTCGTCGAATCCAAATTCATTTGGGAGGTTTAGCTCCATATCATCCGAGCTACACATCAACCATTCTGGATTAACATCAAGAGCATCAGACAAAATGTAAATCTTATCTTGTTTTGGAAGGTATTTTCCACTCATATATGAACTCAGTGATCCCTTATTTATTCCTGTTTTTTTTGAAAGTGAGTATTGAGTATAATTTCTTGTTTTAATAGCAAAATTCAATCTGCTAATAAAGAGTTCTTTATTCATATATTAGTTCCTCCAATAAAATATCTTATCTAATGATAATTATAACAGAATAGTTTAGAAAACGCAACCTATATTTTTTATTTTATTTTTTTCTTTCTGGTTAGTATTTATTTGTTTGAAAATCAATAATTTGTGATATAATATTGATAGAACTTATTTCTAATTAGATATTAAATAAAGGCAATTACTTAAAATTGCTTTTTAATGAAAGAAAATTTGGATTTATTTTTTGTATTAAAAAAGGAGATATTTTATGAGCTTTTTAAAAGAGAATAAAAAGGTGGTTATACCTGTGGGTATAATTTTGGGGATTTTAGTTGTTGGGACTAGCGTACTGGGATATCAGGTCAGTTCCGACAAAATTGCAAAAAATGTGTATGTTGCTGGTATTAATATTCAGAATTTGACGAAATCTCAGGCAATATCAAAGCTTGAAGACAGTAAAAAATTTGACAACATAACATTGAACCACAAAGATATGAAGTGGCAAATTTCTCCTTCAGATTTAGATATGAAAATAGATTTCAAAAAGACGGTCGATAATGCCTTCAACGTAAATCGTAGTGGTGGCTTTATATCGAATATATTTACAACATTAAAGTCTGATTTTGGATCTAAAACTAACATATCATTGGCTACAACTTATGATGTCGCCAAGCTAGAAAAGAAACTAACATCAATAAAGGGCGAGCTAGATGCCCCAGTGAAAAATGCATCCTTGCTTTATAAAGATGAAAAAACTTCTGTTGTACCAGATGAAGATGGTAGAGAAATGAACGTTGCCGAGTCAAAGAAGAAGATTGATGGGGAAATAAAAAATGATAAGTTCGATATATCGTTGGTCGTAAAACTTGAAAAAGCAAAGTTAAAGGCTGATGATTTAAAGGGCATTGATACATTGTTAGGAGGATTTTCTACAAACTATGGAGGTATGCCTGGAAGAGATTTCAATATTAGAAAATCTGCTCAGGACTCCAGTGGAATCATACTTAAGCCTAATGATGAATTTTCATTTAATGGCTTAACAGGGGAAAAGACTATCAGTAGTGGATACAAGTATGCACCGGTAATTGAAAGTGGAAAGTTAACTATGGGCGTTGGTGGTGGAGTATGCCAGACGTCATCGACAATTTTTAATGCTGCATTGCTATCAGGTATGGAAATAACTACTAGGAGAAATCACACAATTCCTTCTGATTATGTAGCATTAGGTAGAGATGCAACAGTTTATGATGGTAATCCAGGACAAGATTTCAAATTCAAAAATCCATATAAACACAATATATATATTAAGAATTTTACAGCAAACGGAAAAATATACTCACAGATATTTGGAAATAAGGAAGACTTTTCAAATATAGATGTGACAACTCAAATGCTTGGTTATACTGGAGCTGGTTCAAAAACTATAACAGACCCAACATTGCCTGCTGGAAAAAAGGTAGTTGAAAAATATGCCAGTCCAGGATATACAGTAGCAACTTATAGAATATACAAAGATGCAAGTGGAAAAACTACTAAAACTGAAAAAATTGGAATTAGTAGCTATCCAGCAAAGATGGGTATTGTAAGAGTTGGAGCAAAACCTGTAACGAAGCCAGCAACACAGAAACCAGCTGGAGGTGCGACAACTGGTACTACAGGAGCAAACTCTACGTTGTCAACGCAATAATATTATAATTCTCGGAGGTATTTATGAGTCAGGTAAGAGATCAATTTAAAGAACATCCGAGTCTTAGAATATTGATAATGATTTTGGGGTTGTTTATTTCTGCCGTTGGAGTAAACGGATTTTTGAGACAAGCTCATCTGTTGAGTGGTGGAGTAACCGGTTTTGCGACTGCAATAAACTACTTGACAGGTCTAAATGTTGGTTTTGTGACATTTTTGATAAATATTCCGATATTTATACTTGGATTTATATACTTGAAAAAAGATTTTTGTTTGTTCAGTATGTTCAACATGATAATATACTCTTTGATTTTGGGTTTGACTCAAGATTTGGGTAAAATTATTCCTGTACACGATATATTGCTACAAACTGTATTTGGAGGTTTTTTAAACGGTCTTGGTATCGGATTGATATTTAGGGCAAAAGCCTCTGCTGGTGGTACAGATATAATTTCTGCAATACTAAAAATGAAGAGAAATATCGAGGTTAAAAACACATCTCTTGCATTTAATATTGTTGTAGTTTTGGTGGGTTGCTTGTTTTTTAATATCACATTAGGACTGTATACGCTTATTGGTTTCTATATTAGTTCTATGGCACTTGGTTTTATAAAGGATGCCATGAATTATCAACGGTCACTTATAATAATATCCGATCATCCAGAAGTGATAGCTGACGATATTATTAAAGAGATGATTAGAGGAGTAACGTATATACATGCTACAGGAGCGTATACGGGACAAGAAAAAAAGATAATATACACAACAATTTCATATGATGAAATTCCAGAGATAAAGGAAATTGTGTTTAGACACGATCCTAACGCATTTATTACAATTAATGAGATAAATGAAGTAAGAGGTCGTGGATTTAAATCAAAGGATATTTAGAAGCTGGGCTTTTATAGCCCTCTCCTTACTTTTAATTTAAGAGGTTTTAATATGTTTGTAACTTATCCAGCAATATTTTATAAAGATATAGATTCAAAAGGTTATGTAGTTGTTTTTCCTGATTTTGAAGAGGGAGCAACTCAAGGTGAAGATGAAAATGATGCTATGTGTTCTGCACAAGATTGGCTAGGGTGCGTACTTTATGATTACTTTGTAGAACAAAAAGAGTTTCCAAAAGCATCTTCTATAGAAGAAATTAGTATTGTCGATGAAGATTATTGGAACGCCAATAAAAGTTTTAAGACTCTTGTAGGTCTTGATATTGTTGATTATGTAAAAAAAGTAGATAAAAAGACAGTAAGAAAAACCTTAACAATACCAAGTTATTTGAATTAAATGACTAAGAGCAGAGGCATTAATTTTTCACAACTATTGCAAGATGCTTTAAAACAGGAATTTGACATTGAAGACTAACTTAAAATAGCCCAAGTTATGTTGAATGTGTATTTTGTAGCATGACAAGATGTTGTGAGAATATAGATAAAAAAAGTACTTTAACAATAATAGTTGAGGTGCTTTTTTGTTGTGAAATATTTGCTAATGACTCATATGCTGATGAAGATAAGGAATAAAGCTATAAAGAGAGAAGTAGAAATATTAATGTTGAAATTATATTTACCTTACGGTGTAATGTAACCACAATTACAATAAAAAAGGGGCAAGTATGGATTGTATAAAAATTATGATAGAATGAGTGAAAAGCATAAGACAAACTTGATGGGAAGAGAAAGACACAGAGAGTGTATGAAATATTTTCAGATAATAAAAAAACACCACCGGAAAACAAGTGGTGTTAATAAGCATAAAGCTCAAATCTTTTACAGTACCCATATGTAGTGGGTAAAATATTTAATTAAATTAAGCATAATATTAGCTAACTTATATGTCAGCATCGTTTGTATATAAAATATATATTTATTCTCTTGTGTGCCATTATTTGTAAAATTTGTACAGTGGTTTATATGCTTTTACCAGTTAATCATTACGCACCTTATCTTAAAACCTCGACAAGCTCTCCATTTAATGAGAAAGATTTTGGATCGGTTATTCTCACATTTACCAATTTCCCAATCATACTTTCATCACCACCTGAGAAATTAACAGTTTTGTTTTGTCTAGTCTTTCCAGAATAAATATCAGACACTTTTTTAGATGCACCCTCTACTAGAACTTCAACTATTTCACCCATATATTTCGCATTCATCTCTCCTGAAATTCTATTCACAGCTTCCAATACTCTGTCAAACCTTTGATGTTTAACATCTTCTGGTATTTGATTCTCCATTGTCGCAGCAGGAGTTCCACGTCTCTTTGAGTAAATAAATGTAAACGCAGAATCATATCTCACAGCTTCTACGATATCTATAGTATCATCTACATCTGACTCAGTTTCTCCTGGAAATCCTATCATTATATCAGTTGAAAAAGCCATATCAGGAACTTCTTTTTTCGCCTTTTCTATTATTTTCAAATAGTCTTCCTTTGAGTAATGCCTGTTCATTTTTTTTAGGAGTGACGTTGACCCAGATTGGAATGGTAAATGTAGAAATTCACACACCTTTTCACAATCTCTAATCGCATAAATAACCTCATCAGAAATGTCTTTTGGATGAGATGTCATAAATCTAATTCTCTCTAATCCATCAATTTCATTCACTTTTCTAAGCAAAGTTGCAAAATCTATTCTATCGTCTTCATCCAAAGTCTTTCCATAAGAATTTACATTTTGCCCCAAAAGAGTTACCTCTTTAACACCACTTGCGACCAATTCTTTTATTTCATTGATTATATCATTGTAATGTCGACTTCTTTCCCTTCCTCTAGTATACGGTACAATACAATATGTACAGAAATTGTTACAGCCATACATAATGTTTACAAATGCTTTTACTGAGAATTTTCTATTACTTTTTAATCCCTCAACGACTTCGCCATCAACATCCCAAACATCGACTAGCATACTGTCACCAGAAAAAGTTTCGGATAAAAGTTCTGGAAATTTGTACAGATTGTGAGTCCCAAAAATTAAATCCACATGACTGTATTTTGTCTTTATTTCTTCAACAACATGAGGTTGCTGCATCATACAACCACAAACAATAATCTTCATATCTGGATTTCTTTTTTTAATATTTTTTAGATGCCCTAGATTTCCATAAACCTTTAATTCTGCATTTTCTCTAACTGCACAAGTGTTATATATTACTATATCAGCTTGCTCCTCTGAAATCCCCTGAGAATACCCCATTGCTTCTAACATCGATATTAGCATCTCTGAGTCGTGCTCATTCATCTGACATCCGATTGTATGGCATAGCCACGATTTTTTCTTGCCTGTTTTATTAAATTCATCTTCATTCATTCTATGTATACGCTCAATAAATTCTTCTTGAGCTTCAATTTTCTCTTTTGGTACTTCTACTTGTTTTCTCTTTGACACGTTATTTCTCCTCTTCTTTGCTATTTAATATCTATCTGTAATGTAAAGAATCTTTACTGATTTTTTTATTACTTACAGCTTTACTAGTTTATTCCTACATCAATTTTTTCAAGCTTGATTGGATTAACCAAAAAAGCACTGATTACAGCAGTGCTTTTCTATTTAACTATTTTATTTTATCACATAATACTACTTTTTTCTATTAATTGTTGTTAATTGTATTTTCAACTTGTTATTGCTAATATTAAACGACACTGTTTTTCTTTATCAAAACTTTTTTCATATATTAGTTAACAATGATATATATTATTTTATTCTTATTATTTATAACTTTTTTCCATATTTAAAAAAATTATTTTATCTAAATGTTAACTTAGTTTGAATATATGATAAAAAAGTTGTATAATTTAAAATATACGAAGGAAGTGTTTATATATGAAGTTTGGTACTAGATTAAGGGAACTTAGAAGAAGATACGATTATACACATGACGACTTAGCAGAATTGTTCAATAAAAAATTTCATACATCTTTTAATAAATCTACCTTATCTCAGTATGAAAATGGCAAAAGAATTCCTGATGTAGCATTATTGAGTTATTGGACTGATTTTTTTGATGTATCTACGGATTATCTTTTAGGTAGAACAGACATTGAAAAAAGCAATATGGAAGTAATAGCTGTACATCAGACAAAAGGAAACAACAAAAGTATTGAAGATATCGAGGAGTTAAAGAATTTAATTAGAGAGTTAATCAACGAAGAAAAAAACAAGTAATAGATACTTAATGATTGTTTTGTGGAAACAATTTGTCAAATGATGTATAATAGCTTTAAGGAAATATTTATCAATAATTTGTTAGAGGAGTTATATATGAAAAAAATAAATAAAAAGTCGTTTTTTCTTTTGCTATCCATAATTCTTATATCGGGATATTTGACGGGGTGTGCTGAAGAGGTTTATCAAGATCAAAGAATGAATACAGGATCTAATAAAGAAAATGAGATTGAGTATTCTATCTATAACAATGGTTTACTTAATTCAGGATATAACTGGTACTCTGAATTCTTGGGTGATTTTTTGATAGCTATTAAAGATAATAACTACAAAGTGAGTGAAAAAGTAGTATCAAATCAGATAGATAAAATTGAAATAAAGATTGAAGAGATAAAAAATATCAAGGTGAGCAAGGTTATAGAGCAGATGGAATTCAACAAGGATGAACTTTCAAAAAAGGATAAAAATGACAAGGCTTATTTTGAAAGAGTAAAGAATAACGAGAAAAATATTGAGAGCAATATGCAAAATATGGTCGAAATCTTATCAAATATCAAAACTGGCTTGGAATTGGGAAAAGATGGACAGTATGATGAAAATGATTTGATGCAGATTAAAGAAATTCAGAAAAAAACAATAGAAATATTCGACAATGAAATAATAATGCAATCTTAAATAAAATTGCAATCTTAAAGTTGTTGAAAATACTTTATTTTTTCTTAAATATGCTATAAAATATTACTAGAATAAAAAGAATGGAGGTTTCCTATGTCGTTTGAAAGAGAAAATTCAAATTTTATTAGAAATATAGTGATAGACGATTTAGAAAATAAGAAACATGATAGTATAATAACTAGATTTCCGCCAGAGCCAAATGGATATCTACATATTGGTCACGCAAAGAGTATATGTCTAAATTTTGGTCTTGCAAGGGAGTTTGATGGAAGAGTGAATTTGAGATTTGATGATACAAACCCAGTTAAAGAGGACGTTGAATATGTTGAATCGATAAAAAATGATGTGGAATGGTTGGGCTTTGGTTGGGATGAACTACATTTTGCATCTAACTATTTTGAAGAAATGCATGATAGGGCAGTTCTTTTGATAAAGAAGGGTTTGGCATATGTTGATGATTTGAGTGCTGATGAAATCAGAGAGTATAGAGGAACTTTAAAAGAACCTGGTAAAGAAAGTCCATATAGAAATAGAACGATAGAAGAAAACTTAGATTTATTCAAGAGAATGAGAGCTGGTGAATTTAAGGATGGAGAGAAGGTTCTTAGAGCGAAAATTGATATGGCATCTCCAAATATAAACCTAAGAGATCCTGTTATATATAGAATTTCCCATTCTTCTCATCATAATACTGGTGATAAGTGGTGTATTTATCCTATGTACGCATTTGCTCACCCACTTGAAGATGCAATTGAAAAGATTACACACTCTATTTGTACACTTGAATTTGAAGATCAAAGACCGTTTTATGATTGGACTGTTAGAGAATGTGAAATGGAAGCAATTCCAAGACAGATAGAATTTGCAAGATTGAACATGACGAATACCGTTATGTCTAAAAGAAAATTAAAGCAGCTTGTAGATGAAGGAATAACTGACGGATGGGATGATCCTCGAATGCCTACTATTTCAGGCTTGAGAAGACGTGGATATACTCCTGAATCGATAAGAAACTTCTGTTCTGAAATCGGAATTTCAAAGGCTGACTCTACTGTAGACAGTCAGATGCTTGATTATTTCTTGAGAGAAGATCTTCAGATGAAGGCTCCTTTGGCAATGGCTATAATCAATCCATTAAAGCTGGTTATCACAAATTATCCTGAGGGTGAATCTGAGCTTATAGAAATAGAAAACAACGCCAAAAATGAAGAAATGGGTAAAAGATTTGTTTCTTTTTCTAGAGAATTGTATGTTGAGAGAGATGACTTTATGGAAGTTCCAGTAAAAAAATATTTTAGACTTTTCCCTGGAAATGAAGTTAGACTAAAGGGTGGATATTATGTCAAATGTAACGATGTAATAAAAGACGAAAATGGAGAAGTTATCGAGATTCATTGTACTTATGACCCAGCTACGAAGAGTGGTTCAGGATTTGAAGGTAGAAAAGTCAAAGCTACGATCCATTGGGTAGACGCAAACAACTGCAAGCCTGCAGAATTTAGATTATATGAGCCATTAATTTTAGATGATGAACCAGAAAATGAAGGCAAGCACTTCTTAGAACAGATAAATAGCAATTCATTGATTGTAAAGACCGGATTTGTAGAAACTTCAGCAACTGAGAATGCAAAGAAAAACGACAAATTCCAGTTTATCAGAAATGGATTCTACTGTGTTGATTCAAAATATACTACAGAGGACAATTTAGTATTCAATAGAATAGTGCCTTTGAAGAGTTCGTTTAAACCAAATAAATAAATATAAGTTAAATACATAATAATAACTAAGTAAATAATAATAACTAAGTACAGACAATGAAAAACGTATAAACAATAAGTAATAAAAGGTATGTAGGAAAAAATTCTTACATACCTTTTTTGACTAATTATTTTGCCAGATTGTTCCGTATCAATTATTCTGTAATATATATTGTATAGATATATTGTATTAAGAACTGTTGTACTTTATTCTATAATGCTATTAGATATAAATCTAATGTATTCTATTCTACAACCTTATTAGATATAGATCTATTGTATTTTATTCTATCATTTTCGTTCAATATTTTTTTTCTAAGTCTTATTGAATCAGGTGTAACTTCAACCAATTCATCATCTTCAATAAATTCCAAAGACTCTTCAAGGGTAAATATTCTAGGTGGAGAAAGCTTAATAGCGTCATCTGAGCCAGAAGCTCTAACGTTACTCATTTTTTTGTTCTTTGTTGGATTTACCACCATATCTTCTTTTCTCGAGTTCATACCGATAATCATACCCTCGTACACATCAACACCTGGATCTACAAATAAAACTCCACGTGATGAAAGTGCATTCAGTGCATATCCCATCGTTTTTCCATTTGCCTGTGATATCAATACTCCGTTTAATCTAGAAGGTATTTCGCCCTTATATTCCTCATATCTTTCAAATGATGTAAGAAGAGTACCTTCACCTCTAGTTGAGTTTATAAAGTCACTTCTGTATCCAAGCAAGCCTCTAGTAGGCACTAGATACTGAATTTTTACATAGCCCTCTATAAGATCCATAGATTCCATCATACCTTTTCTAATATTTAAGTCGTTGATAATAGTACCAGAATACTCCTCAGGGCAGCTTACTGTTACTCTTTCGATTGGTTCGATAGTATTTCCATTTTCATCCTTCTTAAACAATACCTGTGGCTTTGATACTCCAAGCTCATAGCCCTCTCTTCTCATATTTTCGATAAGAATTGATAGATGTAGCTCTCCACGTCCACTAACTCTGTATCCATCTGTCGTATCCAAAGGCTCTACTTTCAAACCGACATTGACTTCAAGTTCTTTTTCCAACCTATCCTTGATATGTCTTGTAGTTACAAATTTTCCACTTCTACCAACGAATGGAGAATCATTTACCATAAAGTTCATTGATAGAGTAGGCTCTTCAATTAATATTTTACCCATTGGCAGATTAGAATCTGAGTCACAAATTGTTTCTCCAATTGAAATATCAGGAATACCAGCAATAACGACCATCTCGCCACTTGATGCTTCCTTTGTTTCAACAGTTTTTAAGCCTTCATAAACCTGAAGCTTTGAGATTTTTCCTTTTCTAGGCTCTTCACCCTCAGAACAAATATTTATTTGCTCAGAAGAATCAAGCCTACCTTTGAAAACTCTACCTATACCAAGTCTACCGATATAATCATCATATGCCAATGCTGAAATCTGTACCTGAAGTGGTTCTTCGTCATAATCTGGATATGCTTCAACATGGTTTGTTATTGTTTCGAAAAGCGGTGATAAGTCAGTGCTTTCATCCTCCATTTCTAATTTTGCAATTCCTTGCTTTGCAATACCATAGACAATAGGGAAGTCGCATTGCTCATCAGTCGCATTAAGCTCAACAAATAAATCGAAAACCTCATTAACGACTTCTTCGGCTCTCTGGTCATTTTTGTCGATTTTGTTTATAAATAGTATCGGTCTAAGACCTTGTTCTAATGATTTTTGAAGCACGAATCTCGTTTGAGGCATTGGTCCTTCAGTTGCATCAACCAGTAGAATAACTGTATCAACTGTTTTCAAAACTCTCTCAACCTCAGAGGAGAAGTCACTATGTCCTGGAGTATCTACTATGTTGATTTTATAATCACCATGTCTAATAGAACAGTTCTTTGAATAAATAGTAATCCCTCTTTCCTGTTCCAAATCATTACTGTCCATAACACAGTCTTTTACAACTTCATTTTCTCTAAAAACTCCACTCTGATTTAGAAATGCATCTACAAGTGTAGATTTCCCAGCATCAACGTGGGCAATTACTGCTATATTAATAATTTTATTGTGTGTACTTGTCACTTAAAACGCTCCTTAATTCTTTCATTTTTTTATTAGTAATTTTTTACAGAAATAGTATCTCAAAACTAAGTCGAGAATAAATACTATTCTGTATATAGATATAACTTAATAAGTATAACAAAAAAAAAGCTATATGTATAGCTTTTTATTTGTTCTTTGGCATGAAATCGTCATCCGAATCATATGATTTTACAAGGTATGTCAGCGCCAATCCACAAAACAATCCACCAATAATTACAAACCATGGCATTTTGGGGTTAAATACCAATTTGTATGCCAAGGCTCCTGATGAAGTAACTATTGAAAAAAGTGCAATAAACATCATTAGAGTTTTAGTAGCTTTACTCATTTTTTCCTCCCGTATTATTCTATTCTAGGATACCTTTAGTAAAAAGATAATTTTTATAACTATATTATATTAGATTGTAGCCGATAATTCAAATAAAGATTAATAAGATTAGATTTAGATATTTTTTTAAAAATGGGGTATAATTATACATATAATAAATTTCAATTGAGGAGGGGTGTTAAATTGAATAAAAATAATTTCAATAGTGATGGCTTCAAGCAAATTGACTTTGTGGTAAAGGGAATGAGCTGTGCTGCTTGCTCCAAATCAGCAGAACGTTCATTAAAAAAGGTTGATGGAGTCATTTCGGCAAGTGTAAATATAGCGACTGAAAAAGCTATTGTTGAATATGATCCAATACTTGTAGGTATAGATGATTTGGAAAATGCTGTAAAAAAGGTTGGATTTACAATTGAAATGGAAAAGAGTTATGATGAGGAAACCGAAAACGGTATATCATTCAATAGATTTTTGCTGGCGATAATCTTCGCCTCGTTACTTTTGTTGATTTCAATGGGACCGATGGTTGGTTTTAAACTACCACAAATAATCAGTGACAGGGAAAATCCATTTAACCATGCTTTGTTACAATTGGCGTTGGTCATACCAGTTATGATTGCTGGAAATAAGTTTTATACAAAGGGGTTTACGTCATTATTCAACGCCAGCCCAAATATGGATTCACTTGTAGCGGTTTCCACAACGGCTGCATTTGTATTCAGTGCATTTAATACATATCGATTGGGTTTCGACCATGATTTTCATCACAGTATGATGCAGAGTCATAATCATCTACCACTATATTACGAAAGTGTCGCAGTGATTATTGCACTGATAATGCTTGGAAAATATTTGGAAACGAGAAGCAAGGCAAAAACTTCTGATGCTATCAAATCTCTGATGAGTCTACAGGCAAAAACTGCAATAATAGAGATTGATGGAGTCGAGAAGGAAATAGCTGTGGAGAATGTAAATATCGGCGACATAGTTATAGTGAAGCCAGGACAAAAGATTCCCGTTGATGGCATTGTAATTGAGGGTAACTCGTCAGTTGACGAATCAATGTTGACAGGGGAAAGTATTCCGGTAGAAAAGAACATTGGTAATAGAGTGACTGGAGCTAGCATAAATAAAAATGGATATATCAAATTTAAGGCAGAAAAAATTGGTAAAGATACTGTACTAGCACAAATCATAAGGCTAGTTGAAGATGCACAGAATAAAAAAGCTCCAATTGCGAATCTGGCTGATAGAGTTTCTGGTGTATTCGTACCAGTCGTCATGGCAATAGCATTTGTATCAGGCTTGGGTTGGTACTTTATTGGAAAGTCAACATTTGAATTTGCACTTACAATTTTCGTTTCTGTACTTGTCATTGCTTGTCCATGTGCACTTGGACTTGCCACACCGACTGCAATTCTCGTGGGAACAGGTATGGGAGCGAGCAATGGAATACTTATCAAGGGAGGAGATTCTCTTGAATTGGCACACAAGATTACACTTGTGGCATTTGACAAAACTGGAACCTTGACAGAGGGCAAGCCCAGAGTAACAGATATAAAGCTAATAGAGAAGGATATTTCAATGGAAGAGCTATTAACTCTTGTGGCATCATCAGAGAAAAAATCAGGGCATCCACTTGCAGATTCTATTGTGGAATTTGCCGAAGAAAAAAACGTCGATTTGGTAGATGTAAGCGTATTTGAAAATATAATAGGTAGAGGAATCTATTCTGAAATAGACAACATGAAAATTTCAATAGGTAATAGAAAGCTGATGGATGAATTTGATATTGAAATTTCAGATGAAATATCTAATCTGGCAGAAAGACAAAGTTCGCTTGGAAAAACAGTAATGTTTGTTGCAATCGATAAAAAACTACGTGCACTGATTGAGGTCGAGGATGTAATCAAAGAAAGTTCAAAAAAAACTATCGAAAAATTGCATGGCATGGGAGTTAAGGTTGCCATGATTACAGGAGATAACAAGAAAACAGCCGACAATATAGCGATGGAGCTTGGCATTGACCTTGTCAAATCAGAGGTTCTTCCTCATGAAAAGTCGGATGCAGTTAAATCCTTCCAATTTGAAAACGAATTTGTTGCCATGGTTGGAGATGGAATCAATGATGCCCCAGCGTTGGCTCAAGCAGATTTGGGTATTGCGATTGGAAATGGTACTGATGTGGCTATTGAATCAGCAGACATTGTATTGATGAGAAATGACCTTATGAATGTTGCCAATTCAATAAAGTTGAGTAAGGAAACTATTAGAAATATTAAACAGAATCTATTCTGGGCATTCGGATACAATATCATAGGTATACCTTTTGCAGCAGGAATAATTCATATTTTTGGTGGTCCTCTTCTTAATCCGATGATAGCAGCCGCTGCTATGAGTTTTTCATCTGTTAGTGTTGTTACAAATGCTCTTAGATTAAAATATTTTAAGATATATTAAGACACATGCATAATAAAAACATATGTATAATAAAGACATATGTATATAAGATGATACGATGTATAATATATAGTGCGTAATAACGACGTACAACGTGAAAAAATACCGACTTTCCAAGCGTTAGAATCTTGTTCTAGCCTTTGGGAGTCGGTATTATATTTGATTAAATGTCGATTACGGATTTGGCGATTAATCCAAGCCCTTTAAACCTTTCAAGGAATAACTTGTGTTCATCATGGTTGATATACACTGGTAGAGCAGCCTCAGATACAAGCTCGACAAAAAGTATTATGTCCATGTTCGAATCATTATCAAGACAATTCGCTTTAAAGTCGTAATCTACAATTACTCTATGCTCATTTTTTAGCTTTTCATAAACCTCTTTCAACAGGCTTCCAGCTTCCTGTACATTTGATTTATCCTCAAACTTAAATAATACGATATGTTTCATAACTTCCTCCAATCAATTTTTATATTACAATATAGAACAAATAAGACGATTCACCGTACGAAATCTATCATCATTTCCATTATACAATAATTTAATAAACATAATCAATCATAAAAAGCTTTGTTCGGCAATTGTAATGCGTTCTGCTCGATGAAAATAAAAAATGTTTGTATTTTTCGTTATATATCATAAAATTATCACAAAAAAAGACAAAAAATTCATCAAAAAATTGCTAATTCATTAAAAATATGTTATAATCAGATTTATATTACAATAAATGTTCGCAAAAATCCGAAGTGTAATATGGACTTTATTATATCGAAAGAAGGAATATTATGAATCAATACAATATACTTGTAGCTGAAGATGATCTGGATATACAAGAGCTTATGGTAGAATTTCTTAATGCCAATAACTATAACGTAGATGCCGTTTCTGATGGTGTCGAATGTATGCATAAATTCAAAGAGAAGGACTATGACCTGATTATATTAGACATAATGATGCCAAATCTTGATGGTTATACTACCTGTAAAATGATAAGAAATACATCAAATGTTCCGATAATTTTTCTTACAGCACTGAATGAGGAAAGCAATCAGATGAACGGATTTGATATTGGTGCAGATGATTATATCACAAAGCCGTTTTCATTTAATATTTTGATAAAGAGAGTGGAAGCTGTTCTAAGAAGGAGTAGCAATAGCGTATCATCAGAGTTTTTAAGCTTTGATAATTTAAGGCTAAATCTTAACACATATTCGATCGAGGTTGAAGATAGGGATGTTGAGCTTACCTTGAAGGAATTTAATATTTTGAAAGAGTTGATAGAAAAATACCCTCATATCGTAACTAGAGAAAACTTGTTGGATAGTATATGGGGATATGATTTCTATGGAGATACTAGGATAGTCGATGCTCATATCAAAAATATCAGAAAAAAAATTGGTGTTCCATGTATTAAGACTGTTAAGGGGATAGGGTACACACTGGAGAAAAATGTTTAATAAATTGAAAGAAAATATATCAGAAAAAAATATAAAAAAATTAAGAACGAAAATTTTTGTTATGACATTTGTACTGGAGATTATATTCGCATTTACGACCGTTGTAGCTATTTATCTGCTTATTCCGGCTATTATCGAGTCAAAAAAATTAAGCCAACCAGACCTATTACTGATTTTACAAAATGAAATCAAGTCGGATATATTTCTGTTTCCTGGACTGCTTGTTATTATTTCATTATTTTCACTTATAGGCTCGTACTTGCTTTCTGGTATCGTAACAGAACCACTGATAAGAATCATTGACTATGACAAATTTCAAATGACTAGGAAAAAGGAGTTTATAGGAGCGATATCCCATGATTTAAAGACACCGATTACAGTCATAAGTGGTCAGCTTGAAGGTATGATATACAATGTTGGAAAATTCAAGGACAGAGATCTGTATCTAAAGAAGTGCTATGATGCTACTCAAGAGATGAAGCAGTTAGTAGATAAAATGATGGAAATCTCCAAAAATGAAATACTAAACAAGCGTGAGGCTTCCGAATACATACGGATTGACAAACTGATTGAAAAATCTATAGAAAAGCATAAATTTCTATATGAGAAAAAAAATATGAGATTGATAAAAAACATTAGAACATCAAAGAAGATTTTTGCAAATGAGACTGATATAGAAAGTGTTTTAAACAATATCATTGGCAATGCAATTATGTATTCACCAGAATACAACACTGTCATAATAACAGCAAACGAGGAAAGACATACTCTTTCTGGATATACTGTTGTTTTAACTGTTGAAAATACTGGAGTTACAGTATCAAAAGAGCATCTGGCAAAGATTTTTGATCCACTATACCGAGTGGATTCGTCACGAAATAGAAATAGTGGTGGTAGTGGATTTGGATTGTTTTTTGTCAGTCAGATTCTAGAAAACTACGGTTTCAAATATGAGATGTTTAGTAGAGAAAACTCTACAGTTTTTAAGATAGAGTTTGAATCTAATAACATAAATTTATGTACAAAATAATTTTTACGGAGGTTTTAAATGAATTCAAATCAAGAATTAAGCGGTATTAAAAAGCTATTTCCTTTATTAGCCGAAAAAGATACCAACTTAAGAAAAGAAATGGTTGCTGGTGTGACAACTTTCTTGACAATGGCTTATATCATAGCTGTTAACCCAAATACGCTTTCTGCTGCAGGGATGGATGCTGGAGCATTGGTAACTGCAACTTGCTTGGCAGCTGCAATTGGTTGCTTTATAATGGGCTTTATGGCAAATCTACCTTTTGCATTGGCATCAGGTATGGGGCTTAACGCATTCTTTGCTTACACTGTTGTATTAAAAGGTGGAGTTCCTTGGGAGGTTGCTCTTACAGCTGTATTCGTTGAAGGTATTATATTTATTTTACTAACTCTTTTCAAGGTTAGAGAGGCTGTTGTCAACTCAATCCCTATAAATATGAAGCACGCTGTTACAGCAGGTATTGGTATATTTATAGCATTTATCGGACTAAAGGGTTGTGGATTGATAACTGCCAATGAAGCGACATTGGTAAGTATGAATCATATAACACCAACTGTAATCTTTGCGTTTATCGGACTTATAGTAATAGCAGTATTTGATAAAAAAGGACTAAAGGGATCTATTTTGGCTGGTATAGCTGTATCGTCAATACTTGCATGGGGATTTGCAATGATTGATCCAAAGCAGGCTACTGAGCTTGGAATTTACTTACCTAATGGAATTTTTAAATACGAATCCATCAAGCCAGTCGCTGGAAAGGTAGATTTTGGATTTTTAGCACATCCAAAAGATGTAGGTAACTTCTTCGTTGTAGTTGCAACGTTGCTTTTCGTCGACTTCTTCGATACAGTTGGTACTCTTGTAGGTGTTGCATCAAAAGCAAATATGCTTGATGAAAATGGAAATGTGCCAAATGTCGGAAGAGCATTGCTTGCAGATGCATTTGCAACAACTATAGGTGCTACTCTTGGTGTTTCAACTGTAACTACTTATGTAGAATCATCAACAGGTGTTATGGAAGGTGGTAGAACAGGTTATACAGCTATCACAGTAGGAGTTCTATTCCTTTTGGCGATGTTCTTCTCACCAATATTTATAGCAATTCCAGCCTGTGCAACAGCACCTGCACTGATTTATGTAGGATATTTGATGTTGAGTTCTATACACAATATTGATATACACAATGTTACAGAAGGATTACCAGCGTTTATTACAGTAGTGGGAATGGCTCTTACTTATAGTATAGGTGATGGTTTGACAATTGGTATAATGTCATATGTATTGATTAACCTATTGTACAATTTATTTGCATCAAAACAGGAAAAGGAAAAAATTTCACCTGTAATGGTCGTGTTGGCTATTTTATTCTTCATAAAGCTAGCATTTTTATAGGAAAACAGGCATTTTTATAAGAAAATAATAATATATATTGAAATATTGCTCTATTTTGGTTAATATAGTAGTATAGTACATTATGGACTATTGATTGAATTATTATTAATGTTTAATAATCAATTCAATGGTCCTTTTTTTATGAAGTAATAGTGAAAGGAAGGAATTAATGTTACAAGTAACAGATGTTGGATTAAGATTTGGAGATAAGGAACTATATAAAGACGTAAATATCAAATTTACAAAAGGAAACTGCTACGGGATAATAGGAGCAAATGGAGCTGGAAAAAGTACATTTTTGAAAATATTGTCTGGTGAGATTGAGCCAAATACAGGTAGCGTTTCAATAACTGATAAAGAGAGAATGTCCGTACTAAAGCAGGACCATTTTGAATACGATCAAGTTCCAGTAATAGATACAGTAATAATGGGGCATGAAAGACTGTGGAAAATAATGAAGGAAAAAGATGCCCTATATATGAAAGAAGACTTTAGCGATGAAGATGGTATCAAGGCGGCAGAGCTTGAGGGCGAATTTGCAGAATTAGACGGCTGGGATGCAGAGACAAATGCTGAAAAAATACTTATGGGATTGGGAATAGAAAAGGATCTACATTATTCTTTGATGAATGAAATATCAGGTGGAGAAAAGGTTAAAGTATTACTTGCACAGGCTTTGTTCGGAAAACCTGAAATATTGCTGCTAGACGAGCCTACAAACCATTTGGATTATGCTTCGATAAAATGGTTAAATGAATTTATAATAAACTTAGACGAGACCATAGTGATCGTTGTATCGCATGACAGACATTTTCTAAACACAATTTGTACACATATCGTCGATGTCGACTTTGGTAAGATAAAGCTTTACACTGGTAACTACGATTTCTGGTATGAATCAAGTCAGCTTGCACTACAGCTTATGAAGGATCAAAACAAAAAAGCAGAAGAAAAAATCGCTCAGCTAAAGGAATTTATTGCTAGATTTAGCTCTAATGCATCAAAGGCAAAACAGGCTACATCTAGAAAAAAACAGCTTGAAAAACTTAACATTGAAGAAATACAGCCATCTAGAAGAAAATACCCATACGTCGCTTTTAAGCCCGAGAGAGAAATCGGAAACGAGGTATTGGAATTACACAATATAACAAAGGAAATAGACGGAGTAAAGGTATTAAATGATATTAGCTTTAGACTTGATAACGATGATAAGGTAGTATTTTTGGGAGATGATATCGCAACAACAGCACTTTTCGATATACTATCAGGAAAAGATGAAAACTTTGAAGGTAGCTTCAAATGGGGCGTTACTACATCAAATGACTATATGCCAAAAAATCACAATGAATATTTTGACGGATGCGAATTATCTTTGGTTGATTGGCTAAGACAATTCTCTGAGGAAAAGAGCGAGAGTTATATCAGAGGATTTTTGGGAAGAATGCTTTTTAGTGGCGATCAAGCGTTGAAGGAAGCAAATGTACTGTCAGGTGGAGAAAAGGTCAGATGTATGTTGTCCAAGCTGATGTTGTCAAATTCCAATGTTCTAATATTGGATGATCCGACAAACCACCTTGATCTAGAATCAATAACATCCGTAAACAAGGCATTAGAAGATTTCAAAGGAGTTTTACTATTTAGCTCACATGACCATCAATTTATTTCCTCTATAGCAAATAGAATAATATTCATTGGAGAAAACGGAATTGTCGATAGAAAAATGGACTTTGAAGAATTTATCGAAAGTGATGAAATACAAGAACTATTGAAGAAAATAGTTCAATCATAAGAAATAAAAAAATGAAAACTGACAATATTATTAACAAAATTCAAGAAAATCATTGCGAATATTTATTGGTATAAGTTATAGTACGGTTTTTGAGTCTTATTAATAGAGCATAGCCAAAAGTTATATCAAAAGTAATTGAAAAATATTGCCTTTTTTCAGAGAAAATTTCAGCTTAATTTTAAATAAAATTTTTGAATATGGTATCAATCTCTAAATAGGGTATTGATACCATTTTTTTACAAAATTGTCTTATCAATTATAATGTCCAAAAATATTTTCTTATTTTTGAATATTAGTTATTGTTTTTTTAATAGTTAGTGTGATATAATGTTTGTATAAAAAATTAGAAACGTGAATAGGTGCTATTCTTTTTTATAGATAATAGTTTTGCTACTTTTTTATGAGATGATAGGAGGTGTGTCTTTTGATTTATGGCTACTGTAGAGCAACAACTTCAAAGCAAGTTGAAAATGGATATTTAGATGAACAAGAAAAATCGATTACTGAACGGTATTTTGGTTGTATTATTGTAAAAGAAGCGTCGCTGGATATGAATGTAAAGCCAGACTTCGATTTGATAATGAATAAATTAATGGTTGGGGATACTATTGTTGTTACAAAGATGGATAGATTTGCCAGATCGCTTAGCGATGCCTGTGAAATTATCCAGTCAGTTATTGACAGAGGTGCAAAAATCCATATTTTAGATATCGGATTATTAGATGACTCTATAATGGGAAAGCTACTATATTCGACAATATTATCCATAAACGAATTTGAAAAGGCACTACTTGTTGAAAGAATACAATCAGGTAAGAACAAAGCAAAGAAAACTGAGGGGTTCAAAGAAGGAAGACCAAAGAAATATACTCAAAGTCAGATAGAAGAAGCTTTGAAAATGTTGGAATTATACTCATACAAAAAGGTAGAAGAACAGACAGGTATTTCAAAAAGTACACTGATTAGAGCGAAAAAGGAATTATCAAAATAATAGTTATGGTTAGATAGGATATGCAAAATGAAAAGAGCTTTTGATTAGGCTCTTTTTTTGTAATATAAGAAATATATAAGAAATGAGGTAAAGAGTTGGAGAATTTAACTATAGATTTTAATGAAAATATAGACTGTCACAAAAATATTGATCATCATGAAAACATTGAGAAGCACATAGAACGATACAAAAACATAGATTTGGAAGCCATATTCTCAAATCATTGTCCGGATATTATTTCTTCTCAAAGGATAATGCTGTCGTCAGTTGTCATTCCGGTAATAAATATCGATGGAGTAGATAATATTCTTTTAGAGGTTAGAGGCAATAAGCTAAAGCATCAGCCAGGTGAAATATCTTTTCCTGGAGGAAAGATGGAAGCACATGAAAGACCAATCGATACAGCAGTTAGAGAGTTTTGCGAGGAGTTGATGTGTGGCGAGGATAGCATTGATATCATTTCAAGACTAAATCAATATATAGCTCCAAACAAGGGGATTATTTACACATTTTTAGGAAGAGTGAAGGACATAGATTTAGGAATATCAAATGATGAAGTGGAGCGATTGCTTCCAGTTCCAATATCATTTTTCAAGACAGAACAGCCGACTGTTATTATGAATAAGGTGAGCTTTGAACCAGCTGACGATTTTCCATTTGAGGAAATGAGAATACCAAAAGACTATTTCGATTTTAAAGTAGATAATGAGGTTATTTTCTATAAATACGAAAATGAAATAATCTGGGGGATAACAGCATATATCATAAGAGATTTTGTGAGTAAAATCAATTTATAGCTGTTTTTTATAATGATTATTCATAGTTGGTTGCATTTAGATGATTATTTATAGATGGCTATTCATAGATTGTTATTCATTGATGGTTATTTTTAAATAGTTCTTTTTAGATAGTTCTTTTTAGATAGTTCTTTACAGAAAATTTTATTGTGATATAATCTAATTATACAAACAAAATATATACAGGGGAGCTTTTTGCTGAGAGGAATTATTTCGACCCTTAGACACATTGGATAATGCCAGTGTAGGAAATGTTTATCCCACGCTGTGGGATTTTTTTATTACCAAAAAACAAAGCTGGAAGATAAATGTGAATCGGTATAAAACGTGAATGAGTATAATAAAGATAAGCATGATAAAAAGTGAATAAGCATAATAAAAACTAATGAAAAGGAGATGATTTTATGGTAATTGCTGACATTGCCGTTATGCCTCTTAGACCATATGGTTCTGAGGAGGAAATGTACAAAGTAGTAGATAGGTGTATAGAGCTTATCAAAGAAAGTGGAATGAAATACGAAATCAGTGCAAATTCCACGACTGTAGAGGGTGACTTGGATTCAGTATTTGAATTGGCAAAAAGAGTCCATTCACTTCCATTTGAATTAAATTGTGAGAGAGTGATTACTATTTTTAGAATAGATCAAAAACAAGGTGGAATTACTATAGATGAAAAGCTTAAAAACCATAGATAAAAAAATAAAAAATGGAATTTATCCATTGGTGACCCTGTTGATTTTGATATTGGTTTGGGAGCTGACGATAAATATGCTCAAAATACCATCATATTTAATTCCAAGCCCAAGTGATATATTGATTGAATTTAAAGAGGATTGGCGGGTATTGTTGGTGCATAGCAAGGTGACACTGATTGAAACTCTACTAGGATTGATGATTTCAGTTTTGCTGGCGTTATTTATCGGAACTCTAATGGATTTTGTAACAATAATAAAAAAATGTCTATACCCATTGATGTACGTTACACAGATGATTCCCACTATAACAATTGCTCCATTGCTTGTTATTTGGTTTGGGTTCGGAATAAAATCCAAGGTTCTATTAGTTGTTTTGACCTGTTTTTTCCCGATTCTTGTCAATTTTGCAGATGGAATAGACAAAGTTGATCCAGACTTTCTCAATATGTTCAGGCTGATGAAATCAAGTAGATTGAAAACGTTCATCCACTTGAAATTTCCGATGGCGTTGGGAGATCTCTTTACAGGTCTGAAAATATCCAGCACATATGCATTTATTGCTGCAACAGTTGCAGAATGGCTTGGAGGTACTTCTGGATTGGGAGTATATATGGTTAGAGCCAAAAGCTCATACGCACTTGACAAGGTATTTGCCTGTACTATTCTAGTCGTTCTGTTTAGTTTGATATTTGTAGGTGTTATCAATATTTTGAGAGATATTGTGGTTAGAGATAATCATAAGCATTGATAAAAATGCAAAAATTGCAAAAAAATAGTGAATGAATATCAATAAAAAAGCATTATAAATAAATAATAAAATAATGATATAGATGGAATAAAAAATAATTAGAACAAATATAAATAAAAACTATACAAAAGTATAAATAAAAAGAACAAAAATAAATTGGAGGATAATATGAAGATAAAAAAAATTGCATCAATTTCCCTTACTCTAGCACTGGCTACTTCTGTATTGGTAGGCTGCTCACAGAAAAACAGTGAAACTACAAGCTCCGACAAGCTTCAAAAGGTAACCTTGATGTTGGACTACACACCAAACACAAATCACACTGGCATATATGTGGCAAAAGAAAAGGGTTTCTACAAGGAACTTGGAATTGACCTTGAAATTGTTCAACCATCAGAGGGAGATTCGGCGACCTTGGTTGCAACAGAAAAGGCAGATTTTGGCGTCAGCTATCAAGAAGACGTTACATATGCCTTGACTAAGGAGAAAGACCCACTTCCTGTAAAGGCAATAGCTACAATTATCCAGCACAATACATCTGGATTTGCGTCGCCTGAATCAAAGAACATAAAAACACCAAAGGATTTTGAAGGAAAGACATATGGCGGATGGGGATCACCATCAGAGGAAGCAATAATAAAATTGGCGATGGAAAAAAACGGTGCAGATTTTTCCAAGTTAAATAGAGTAGATATCGGTCAGGATGACTTCTTTACAGCGACAAAGAAAAATATTGATTTTGCGTGGGTGTTCTACGGATGGGATGGTATACAGGCACAGCTACTTAAGGAAAAGATAAACTATATACCAATAAAAGATATTGATACTTCATTGGACTATTACACACCTATACTGATAACAAACAACAAGACAATAAAGGAAAATCCAGAGCTTGTAAAGAAATTTATGGAAGCCACAGCAAAGGGGTATGATTTCGCCATCAGCAATCCGAAAGAATCTGCTGAAGTATTGATTAAGGCTGTTCCAGAGTTAGACAAAAATCTGGTAATTGCAAGCCAAGAATACCTATCAAAAGAATATCAATCAGATGCACCAAAATGGGGAGAAATGAAGTCATCGGTTTGGGAAAATTATGCCAAATTTATGAAATCGAACGGTTTGATAAAAAAAGACTTAAATGTAGAAGAGGCATTTACAAATGAATTCCTTCCAAAAAAATAAAAAAATCTCAAGTAAAGAGAATATAGACCTAATAGGAAAAAAAAATGATACAGTCCCAATAGAAAAAAAGGAAGCAAAAGAAATAAAGCTAAACCTTAAGGCTATATCAAAACATTTTGATGGCGAATTTGCATTGAAGGACGTCAATATATATGTAGAAAAAGGAGAAATAGTATCTCTGATAGGTCCGAGTGGATGTGGAAAAAGTACGATATTCAATATAATTGCTGATTTGGTAAAGCAAGACTCTGGAATTTGCGATGTATATGGCGAAATAAGCTATATGTATCAAAAGAATCTGTTATTACCATACAAAACCATTATAGACAATGTATGTCTACCATTGACTGTCAAAGGTGTCAAAAAAAAGAAGGCACATAAAGAGGTCTCTGGGTATTTCGAGATATTTGGACTAGAGGGCTATGAAAATCGGTATCCAAATGAATTATCAGGTGGAATGAAGCAGAGAGCGAACTTTATGAGGACATTTGTTCACTCAAACGATATTATGCTTTTGGATGAACCGTTCGGAGCATTGGATTCGATAACGAAAATGAGCCTGATAGAGTGGTTTTTGGAGATAAGAAAAAAACTAAAACCGACAGTTATGCTGATAACACACGATATTGATGAGGCAATAGCGATGTCAGATAGAATATATGTGCTATCAAACAAGCCAACAGTAGTACTGGAAGAAATAGATTTGAGTAGATATGACAAGAGTAGAGATATTTTGGAACTGTCTACAGTAAAGAAGGAAGTAATGAAGACAATCAAAGATAATAGAAATTAGCAAAAGCTAAAAAAACTCAAAAAATTCAAATAAAGAAAAATAAATATGAAATAATCTAGAAAAAACAAACTATAATGTAGAAACCGAAAATCGTATGCAAATAGTTTGTTTTTTTATACAAAAAACTTATTTTATTAATTTATTTCTTGGTCTAATCGAAAAAAACTTTTTTAAAAAATATTTTGATGATTTCACTTTATGTAAAAAAAATATAAAAAAATAAAAAAATGTTTGAATAAGTATATTCTAGGAAATATACTTATGAGTGTTTGCTAATAGATATTATTTATATCTAATGAAGTACAGAAATTTTTCACCTATTCAACGAATAGATGTGACATATTTATAAAAAAATAAAATAAGTTAAAAAAATTGAAAAATGACTTGAAAAAAAAGTGATTTAGTACTATAATAAGTTAATTGATAAATATATTTAATACGATTTAGTATTTATAAATATTAATATGGCAAAAAAATTTTTCATAAAGTAAAAGTTAGTGAAAAGGAGTGAAAAATATGAGAAATAACAGATTTAAAACATCTGAAAGTAAACAACGCTTTTCAATACGTAAGTGTAATGTAGGTGTTGTAAGTGTATTATTAGGGTTGTCCTTTGCTTTTATAGCAGGAAACCAGGTAGCAAGTGCCGATGAGGTAGCAAATACAGAAGCACCAGCTGCAATTGTAGAAAAGGCACCAGAAGAGAGTGCAGCTACTGCAGCAGAGCCAGAGGCAAGTGTAGCAGCACCAGAGACTAGTACTGCTGAAGCAAAACCAGAAGCAACTGCAGCACCAGAGGCTAGTACTACTGAGGCAAAACCAGAAGTAGTTGCAGCACCAGAGGCTGCCACTACTGAAGCAAAACCAGCAGCTACTGCAATTAACGTTAAGACGGATGGAAAATGGACTGAAAATGAACCAGTTCTTAACAAAGATGCGGCAGAAAAAGACGCAACTATAACACGAAATGAAGAAAAAGCACCAGATGGATACAAGTTGACAGAAAAAGCAGATTTTAGAACCTTCTTGATACTTAGTTTATCCGGAAATCAAGAACCAGCCGATAAGACTGACAAAACTACAGGCTCTTTCAATCATCGTTTTGATAAGGATTGGTACATCAGATTTTCAACAGATGTTGTAACAGATAGTGGAAAAGTACTGGCAGAACTTGTAGATAAAAATGACAACAATAAAGTATTAGAAGAAAAAGAATTGTTGCCTTCAACAAGTCCAACAAGCGTCCAGTTTGATACAATAAAAAATCTTGTCGCTGGATCAACTATTGACGCTAACAAGAGTTTTAAATATGAGATGAAAAATAGACAACACAATTTTACAGGTAAGGATGGAAAAACATCAACTATTAGAAATTTAGAGGTTTTAGCTGGTGTTGGAGGTAGTGCATTAGGCAGAACAGTATATTCCACTGTTACACCAGAGAGAGTGGGGGTTGTATCTAATGACTTTTCATCAATTATTCCAGTGAAGGCATTAGATCAAGTCACAAAATATGTATTGAAGGGAACTGATACAGTAAAAGAAAAAGAGTTAGCATCATATACACAAAGTGGTGGGATGAGTGGTGATAACTATACAATTCCAGGTGCTGCTGATTTTGATAAATATGTTTTGATAGAGTCTCCCGCTGTTAATGAGGGTATTCTTTCTCCATCATATGTAAAGGATTCATTTACTATAAGAACATTGCCAACAAAGAGTTTAGCAAAAGTTCAGCTTATAACAAAATCTGATGGAACATCAAAATTTATGACTTTCGTTTTAAATCCAGACCATACAGATGTAGAAAATTACTACAAAAAAGACAATTTAACAGCAGATGACTTAAAATTGAATGAAATAATTGATATTATTAACAATACAACACTTTCAAATGATGAAAAAGTAAAAGAAATCAAAGGTTTAAATGCACCATATTTACTTATGTTTATATCGAATGATGTTGCACCAAATAAGGTTAGTAGTGGACCAGACTTTTTAACTGGAGAAGAATCGTGGTCATATGAGTCAAAAAGACTTTGGAAGCAACTTCCGATTGAGGGTGAAACCCAGCAACCTCCTACGAATACTATAAGTGCCAGTCTTAAATTTTTCGATAATCAACAAACTGATAAAGACTGGCTTATTCGACAATTTGAGTTAGTAGATCAAGATGGTAATCCAATCGATTTTAAGGGGAATCGCCTTACTGGTAATGATAGAGTTCAGATTGGAGGTCAATTTATTCAATTGATAAATTCGTATTTACCAGCATCAGAAGAAGCAGTATACTATTATGCTGAAAAACAGCCATCACCAAAACCTGATGTTCCAGGTAGCGGTATTCCAGGAACTTCAGATCCAAACAACGGAAACGGAAACGGAAACAATAACGGAAACGGAAACAACAACGGAAACGGAAACAACAACGGAAACGGAAACAACAACGGAAACGGAAACAACAACGGAAATGGAAACAACAATGGAAACGGAAACAACAATGAAAACGCCAATAACAATGGAAATGGCAATAGAACTCCAGGAAATAATGGTGGAAGAGAAAACTACAGAAAAGTAGTTAAAAAGAATAAAACAAATGTTGACAAATTACCTCAGATGGGTAATGAAGATACAAATAACTTTGCAGCTATTGGAGCAGTTGCATTAGCTGGTGCTATAGGAGTTGCAGGAACTTCAAAGCGTAAAGAAGAAAACTAAAATTTGATACATTATATTTTTTCTAAAAAAGTATAAATTCAAGAAACTGTCACATTCATCATATGATGAGTGTGGCAGTTTTACTTCTTTGAAAATATAATATTTAAAACTAATCGTAATATGATTTTGAAAGCATAACATTACAAAGTTAATCAATTTATACTCTCTCTTTGTATGGTATATTACATATCTTCATGATATAATAAAGTGTTAGAGTGTATTTGGGAGGTGCTTATGAAAATAGATAAACAAAAACTATCACCAATGATGAAAAAATATCTTGAAACAAAGGAAGAATACTCAGATTGTATACTTTTCTATAGATTGGGAGATTTTTACGAAATGTTTTTTGATGATGCGTTGCTTGCGTCAAAGGTGCTGAATATTGCATTGACAGGAAAATCCTGTGGCTTGGAAGAGAGAGCCCCAATGTGTGGTGTTCCATTCCATTCTGTGGATTCATATATTGCAAAAATGGTTGAGGATGGGTACAAGGTCGCAATCGCCGAGCAAGTTGAAGATCCGGCAACTGCCAATGGATTGGTCAGAAGAGAAGTCATCAAAATCGTTACTCCTGGTACACTACTTGAAACAGATGAGGGAGAATCGTCAAATAGCTATTTGATGTCTATATATTCCAATGAATCTGATGATATAGGTGTCGCATATTACGATATCAAGACAGGTGAGTTAAATGCATCTAAAATATCGAAAATTAATCTGAAGGACGAGGTATCAAAAATATGTCCAAAAGAGATAATTTCAAATAGCCAAGCTATCATCTCAGATCTTGAAATGATTTCCAAGCTGGCAAGGATTTATCTGAATGATGTCGTTGATGATGCCTTGATGGATGAAGGTATTTTGCTTGAAAGATTTGATGATGAATATCTAGCTACAAACAATATAAAAGATGATGAAATATTGACTAAATCAATATCAATGGTTTTAAACTATATCAAAATAACGCAGATGATAGAAACCTCAAATATTAATTCCGTCAATATACAGAGAAATAGTGATTTTATGAAGCTGGATTTGTTCACAAGGGTAAATCTAGAATTGACTGAAACGATTAGAGGTAGAAATAAAGTAGGCTCTTTGTTAAAGGTGTTGGATTTCACTTCAACTCCAATGGGGGCGAGGATGCTAAAAAAACACATTGAACAGCCATTGACGAATATTAGGATAATTGAAGATAGGCTTTCGATAGTCGATGAATTATTCAACAATTTTGTATTGAGAACTGATTTGAAGTCATATTTTTCAAAGATATATGATTTGGAGAGGATATGCTCAAAGATTGCTTATGAGAGAGTTACACCAAAGGATTTGGTATACTTAAAAAACAGTATAGAAGTCATACCAAAGGTAATTGAAATAATCAATTTATCTGATTCTAATAGATTAAAGCAAAAAATTTCAAAGCTTGATCCATTAATTGATATATGGGAATTGATTGAACGCTCCATATTAGAAGAGCCGTCAAACAACATCAAGGATGGAAATATCATTAAGTCAGAGTATTCTAGTGAGTTGGCTGAATTGAGAGAGATTTCGTCAAATGGAGCGTATTTGGTACAGGAAATAGAGAAAAAAGAGAAGGAATTAACTGGTGCAAAGACGTTAAAAGTAGGCTACAACAAGGTTTTCGGATACTATATTGAGATTACCAAAGTAGCATTGACTCAGGCAAAGCTAGATGATAGATACATAAGAAAGCAGACTTTGGTAAATGCTGAGAGGTTTATTACGTCTGAGTTAAAGGAAATAGAGGACAAGATTGTAAACGCTGAGGATAAAATAAAAAATCTGGAGTACGAGATTTTCGTATCTGTTCGTGATAGCATTTACAAGAATATTAAAAGAATACAAGATGTCGCAAACGTCATCGCCGAGCTTGATGTATATTTATCGCACTCAATTGTCGCTGGGAAATATGATTATGTAAAGCCGATGATGAACAAAGTCGGAAGGTTGTCAATCGAAGACGGTAGACACCCTGTTATTGAACAGATTATTGGAACTGAGAATTTTATTACTAACAACACGAATATAGACAATGAAAATTCGATAAATATTATAACAGGTCCAAATATGTCAGGTAAATCTACATATATGCGTCAGACAGCACTTATTTGTCTGATGGCACATATTGGTACATTCGTACCAGCAAGGCTTGCAGAGATACCTATAATGGACAGAATATTTACAAGAGTAGGTGCGAGTGATGATTTGGCACAAGGGCAGTCGACATTTATGGTTGAAATGAATGAGGTTAGCTTGATTTTATCGAATGCAACAAAGGACAGCTTGATAATATTGGATGAAATCGGTAGGGGTACTAGCACATATGACGGAATATCCCTTGCATGGTCAATAGTCGAATACATACATGACAATATCAAGGCAAAGACCCTTTTTGCAACTCATTATCATGAATTGACTGAACTTGAAAACAAGTATGAAAACATAAAAAACTATTCTATACAGGTAAAAGAAGATGGAGATGATGTTATTTTCCTGAGAAAGATTATTCCTTCTGCTGCAGATAGGAGTTATGGAATTTATGTTGCAAAGCTCGCAAAGCTTCCAGATGAGGTAATAGATCGTGCTGGAAATATTCTGCTTGAGTTGGAAAAAAACCATATGTACAATTCGAATAGCATTGAAAAATCTTCTGATATGACGAGTAGTGAGAATAATATTAAACAAGTAGACAATATTGAACTACAAAATAATACAATACAAGAAGATAGCATTACACAAGAGTTGAATAATAAATATAAGGAGTTTATCGACGATATTATTAGCTTCGACTTGATGAATTCGACACCGATTGATATGGTAAACAAGCTTTATGAGCTTCAAAAAAAAGCAAAATCTTTTTAAAAGAACAAAATTTATTTAATGAGGAGGTATTATGTCCAGAATAAATATACTAGATGATTCTACAATAAACAAGATTGCAGCTGGAGAGGTTATTGAAAGACCTGCTTCGATTGTCAAAGAATTAGTTGAAAACTCAATAGATGCCTCTTCCTCATATATTACTATTGAAATAGAAAATGGTGGAAAAGACCTGATAAAGATTGTGGACAATGGTAGAGGTATTCCTCATGATGATGTGAACAAGGCTTTTATGAGACATGCAACGAGTAAAATAGAGAGGGTTGAAGACCTAAATACCTTAAATTCGTTGGGGTTTAGAGGTGAAGCACTTGCATCAATCGCTGCTGTTTCAAAGGTAAAGATGATAACAAAGACTGCTGATGAGCTGACAGCAACTGAAATAATCATAAATGGTGGTAATATCATTTCAAAAAATCCAACCTCTGGAAATACTGGAACTCAGCTAATAGTCAGCTCGCTATTTTACAATACACCAGCGAGGAGAAAGTTTCTAAAATCGAATCAAGCCGAAACAATGGCTATTACTGATTTAATAAACAAGCTGGCAATCGGAAATCCGAGTATTAGGTTTAAGTATATCAACAACAAAAAAACAATATTTGAAACAACTGGTGACGGAAGCACCATCAATGCGATAAGAGTTATTCAAGGAAGAGATATCGTTGATAACCTAATAGAAATATCGTATAAATCACCATATTTTTCTGTTTCGGGATATATAGCCAACAACAATGTGTACAGATCGAATAGAAATTTTGAGTATATTTATATAAACGGAAGATATATAAAAAGCTCCAACCTTATGAATATAATTAATGAATCATATAAAGCGATTATTCCTATTAACAAATATCCGGTATATTTTTTAAACTTTGAAATTGATCCATCAAAAATAGATGTCAATATTCATCCGAGCAAGCTTGAGGTAAAGTTTGATGAAGAAGCAGCTATATTAAATGAAATAGGCGATTATGTTCGTGGTATGTTGATGAAAAAAAGCTTGATTGGAAGATATACACCGAGTAAAAAACTTTATGATGAAGATAGTAGTATGAGGCATTTTAATTCGTTCACATACGAAAATAATTCTAGTTTCGCTACGACAAAAAGTGCTTTGAACGATAAACTAGAAAATAAACTGAATGATGAAGTAGATTATAAAGTAGACGACAGTATAAGTTATAAAATTGATGATAAAGCGAGTTATAAAGTAGGCGATAGTATAAGTTATAAAATTGATGATAAAGCGAGTTATAAAGTAGACGATAAAGAAAGTTATAAAGATGATAAAGCAGAATCTCCAACTGGCTATGATATAAATAGAAAAATTGATGATAAGCTTGATTGCAATGTAGGGAATAAATCTTTTTTCGATGATGAAGAAGATTGCAGACTAAGTGATTTCAGAAACTTGAATATTATAGGTATAATTTTTGATACTTATATAATTTTTCAACGTGGAAGTGAAATGATACTGATGGATCAGCACGCTGCTCATGAAAGAGTTAGATTTGAAATGTATATGAAAAGTTTTAGGGAAAGTAGCGTCAATACTCAATTGCTGATTGACCCAATAATTATGGAATTATCAGTAAATGACATAGACATAGTCAGAACAAATATAGATAGTTTTCAAAAGTTTGGCTTTATTGTTGAGGAGTATGGTCTGAGAAATATTAGAATTTTGGGAGTACCAAATACCTTTGGCATTCCTGAGAGCGAAAAATTTATTTTTGAGATAATTGACAATATCGAAAAAATAGAGAATCCTTACGACTCAAAATATGATGATATTGCTGAAATAGCTTGTAAATCTGCAATAAAGGCAAATGACAAAATAAGCTACAATGAAGCGAGAGAATTGGTATCGCAGCTAGAAAAATGCGAAAATCCATATACTTGTCCTCATGGTAGACCTATAATGACGAAAATAACAAAATATGAAATAGAAAAGATGTTTAAAAGAAAAAATGCATAGAAAAATATTATAGAATTATATTAAAAGATTTATTGTATGAAAAAAAGAGGTATAGAGGTATAGTAGTATGAATAAAATACCAATATTGATATTAACTGGTCCAACTGCTGTTGGAAAGACAAAGCTATCGATTGAATTGGCAAAAAAGTATGATGCAGAGATTATTTCAGCAGATTCAATGCAAATTTACAAATATATGGATATAGGAAGTGCAAAGGTAACTACTGAAGAAATGGAGAATATTCCACACCATATGATCGATATTATTGAGCCAGATGTGGATTTTTCAGTTTCGGAGTTTAAAGCTTTGGCTACTGAAAAAATAAGAGAAATTCATAGTAGGGGAAAGCTACCGATAGTAACTGGTGGTACTGGACTTTATCTGAATTCCCTTATTTATGATATGGATTTTGGAAATACTTTTTCAGATGAATCTATTAGAGATGAACTGAGGGATATTTTAAACAAAAATGGAATTGAATATTTGCACGATATATTAAAATCATATTCTCCTGATGTGGCATCACGAATACATCCAAATAATACAAAGCGTGTGATTAGAGCTATCGAGGTGTTTAAATTGGGCGGAGATTTTGGAGATTTTTCAAACGACTTGAAACCTAATGATGACTTTGATGTAAAAGTCGTGGTGTTAAACAGAGATAGGAACGTTTTGTACAATAGGATAAATATGAGGGTTGACCTTATGTTTGAGGCTGGGTTGGTTGAGGAAGTAGAGCGATTACATAATATGGGATATTCCAAAGATTTGGTATCCATGAAGGGAATTGGATACAAGGAAATACTTGATGTATTTGATGGATTAACAGATATGGAATCTGCCAAAAATCTGATAAAACAGAAATCAAGAAATTACGCAAAAAGACAGATAACATGGTTTAAAAAATATGATGATGCACTGTGGTTGGATATGGACAAATGCAGCGAAGTTGAAGATCAGATTAAGATAATTGACAAATATGTGCATTTTTCAAAATAAACTATTTGATAAATATGTATTATAGATTTACTGATTAAATCGATTGATAAATTTGTAAAACTGTAAAGATTTTTTGTGATTTTTTTATGAATGGAGGAGTTATGTTAAAGGAAACAGAAGAGATACTGAGCAAAATGTATGGCATAGATGGCGACATTTTAGAGTTGTCGAAATCAGTTGATAATGAGATAAGCGGTCAATTTGATAGAATTAGAGAAATAAGAGAGTTTAATCAATTAAAGGTTCTAAATGCCATGCAGGAATCTCATTTGAGCGATAATCATTTTAACTGGACTACTGGATATGGATACAATGATATAGGCAGAGAAAAGGTCGAAGAAATATATGCAAGGGTATTCAATGCTGAAGATGCATTAGTGCGACCTCAAATAGTTAATGGAACTCATGCCCTATCACTAACAATTCAGGGTATAGTAAGACCTGGTGACGAAATTCTTTCTATAACAAATGCCCCTTATGATACTTTGCAAGGGGTAATTGGGATAAGAGAAGAAAAAGGAAGCTTAAAAGAATTTGGTATAACATACAAGCAGGTTGATTTTCTACCAGATGGAAATATAGATATAGATGGTGCAAAGAAAGCCATCAGCGAAAAAACGAAGCTGATAATGATTCAGAGATCCAAAGGATACGCTTGGAGAAAATCTTTGAGTATAAATGATATCAAGGAAGCAATAGAAGCTGTGAAATCAGTAAAAAACGATGTAATCATAATGGTTGATAACTGTTATGGTGAGTTTTTGGAAGAATTAGAGCCGACAGATGTTGGTGCTGATGTAATAGCTGGCTCTTTGATCAAAAATCCTGGTGGAGGTCTTGCTCTTGCAGGTGGTTATATAGTCGGAAAAAAAGACATTATCGAATTGATTTCATATAGATTGACAGCACCTGGAATTGGTAAAGAATGTGGTTTGATGTTTGGTACGACAAGAACAATTATTCAAGGTCTATTTCTAGCACCTTATATCGTTTCTCAGGCAGTGATGGGTGCAGTATATTGCTCTAGATTGTTTGAAAAGTTGGGATATAAGGTTAATCCTAGATACGACGATCAAAGGAGCGATATTATACAGATAGTTCAGTTGAAAAATGCTGACGAAGTGGTTAAATTCTGCGAAGGTGTTCAGGAAGCAGCACCAGTGGATTCATTTGTAAGACCAGTACCATGGGATATGCCAGGGTATGGAGATCAGGTAATCATGGCAGCAGGAGCGTTTGTACAAGGGTCTTCAATTGAATTATCAGCAGACGCACCTATCAGAGAGCCGTATAATGTGTATTTCCAAGGTGGATTGACATATGACCACTCTAAGATGGGTAGTTTGAAGGCACTACAGAGAATGGGTGTACTATAAAATAAGATGTTTTTAATTTATTGGGTTATTTTTTTGAAATATTTCCTATAAATATTATAGAACATGAAGAGGATTAAATAAAATATGAAAAATGATACTATTACTCCATTTGTAAAATGGGCCGGTGGAAAAAGGCAACTTCTACCAAAAATAAAGGAACTATTACCAGAAAGATTTGAAACTTATTATGAGCCATTTGTCGGAGGTGGTGCTTTGTTATTTGAATTGAAAAAAGATGGAGCAATCATTAATGACATAAATTTATCCCTAATTAATGCTTATACGCAAATAAGAGATAATGTAGAACTTTTTCTAGAATATATCAATGATTTAGATGCAAGAATAATTAATGGGAATAAAGAATACTATTACTATATAAGAGATTTGTATAATAGCAAACTTTTCGAAAAAAATTTCGATACTGAGTTAGCATCCATGTTTGTTTTTTTAAACAAACACTGTTTTAATGGATTATATAGAGTTAACTCAAAAGGATTATTCAATGTGCCATATAACAAGAGTATAAAACCATCAGTTAATAGAGATAACATTATTGAAATATCAGAGTATTTGAAAAAAATAACTATTATGAATGGTGATTTTGAAGATTGTTGTGTTGATGCTAATGAAGGGGATTTCATTTTCTTTGATAGTCCATATGCGCCATTAAATACATCGTCATTTGATTCTTATACAAAGGAAGGTTTTGAAATAGACGAGCATATTAGATTGGCTGAATTATTTGATGAATTGACTGAAAGAGGTTGTTTTTGTATGTTAACAAATCATAATACAGATTTAATCAATAACTTGTATTCTAACAAGGGATATAATCTGGAAGTTGTTAAAGTAAAAAGATTTATTAATTCTGATTCAAGTAATAGAAAAGGCGAAGAAATAATTATTTGTAACTATTAGTTGTTGGAGGTAAAATGAAAAGAGATTTTAATGTGTGGTTATCAAGCTTTAAAGATAGTATATCAACATATGATTATTATGTCGATTTTAATAAGGTTTTTTTAAATGTCGAAAATATTAAGATTGAACTAAATATATTAAATTCACTTATTGGTTCTGATAATATTGAAGATGAATTTAAAGAAATTGTAATAAAATACCCTGAAACGCTGAAATGTATTCCTATATTACTGGCAGTAAGAAGTAATGAAATTAGTATACTAGATAATAATCATGATAAGATATTTAATTTTTCGAATTTGAATTTACCAATTGAAGAATATACTGTTTTTATGAGAAAAACTGGATTATTTAAATTGATTCAAGATAAAAAAATAAGCAATTTATTTGATTATGTTACGGGTGTAGAAACAGGTTTAGACTCTAATGCTAGAAAAAATCGTGGTGGACATTTGATGGAGAATCTTGTTGAAAGTTATATTAAGGAACTAAAATGTTATAAGAAATTTGATTATTTTAAAGAGATGTATATCAGTGAAGTATCAAACAATTGGAATATTGATTTATCGTCAATATCAAATAAAGGAAAATCAGAGAAAAGATTTGATTTTGTAATAAAAACGGATAACATGATTTATGCCATAGAAACAAATTTCTATAGCAGTGGTGGTTCAAAATTGAATGAAACAGCAAGAAGTTATAAAACTCTTTTTTTAGAGTCTGATGAAATTGAAGGGTTTACTTTTGTTTGGTTTACAGATGGAAAGGGCTGGAAAAGAGCAAAAAATAATCTCGAAGAAACATTTGATGTAACAGAAAATATTTATAATATTAATGATTTAAAAGATGGAATTATGAAAACTCTATTCATATAGGTGATGACATGGTGAAAAAGAAAATAAAAAAGTGGGAGCCAGATAATTTTGAATTAGAGATGACTACACATTGGTCTTTTCCAATTCGTGGCGATTGGGCTACACATGATGCAAAATGGAGAGGAAATTGGTCTCCATACATTCCAAGAAATATTATATTAAGATATTCCAATGAAGGGGATCTTATTCTTGATCAATTTGTTGGTGGAGGAACGACACTAGTTGAAGCAAAATTATTAAATAGAAATATAATAGGTGTAGATGTAAACGATATTGCATTAGAAAGATGTAAAGAAAAAATTGATTTTGAATATCCAAATTCTGGTAATGTTCAAATATTAAAGGGTGATGCAAGAAATTTATCATTTATTAATTGCGAATCAATAGACCTAATCTGTACTCATCCTCCATATGCAAATATAATAAAATATAGCGAAGATATTAAAGAAGATTTATCTCTTCTAAAAATAAAAGATTTTTATGCTGAGATTGACAAGGTTGCAAAAGAATCTTTTAGAGTTTTAAAAAAAGATAAATTTTGTGCTGTATTAATGGGAGATACAAGGCAAAAAGGGCTTATGATACCCATGTCATTTAATGTAATGAATATATTTATAGACAATGGATTCACGTTAAAGGAAATTATTATTAAAGAGCAGCATAACTGTAAAGCAACTGGATATTGGAAAACTAGTAGTATTAAGTATAATTTTTTATTAATTGCACACGAATATTTGTTTATATTTAAGAAATAAAATCAATTAATATTTAGCGTTGAATATAAATTTTTAGATTTCATATTGCATGATTTTGGAAATTTATACTCAACGCTTTTTTATATTACTATATTAATTTTTTTAAAATATTTAGAAAATCTTAATGTAAACTAAATTGACTCTTAATTACAAAATATGTTAACATTAATTTGTGGAAACGTTATTATTTTGATTAATAACATAAAATACGATTTTTAATTAATAAAATTAGGGGGAGGGGTAATTTTATGTCTAAAAGAAGATATGCTCATGTTGCACTTGCGACTGTAGCGGTCACAAATGCTGTAGCTCCAGTAACAACAACGGTTTCATATGCTGATTCATATATCAATGAAACTATCAACTCAAACTCTGGTAGTAAATATGAGAGTGAAACACTTAAAAAATTTGAAAATGGTGAATATAAAACAAAATGGTTAAAAGGCGTTCAAGCTCCTGCAACAAATCAATTTACATGGTTCAAGGATGGTTTTCAAGAATATATGACAGTTTCTCACAGGTATGGAGATAACTGGTTCGACGCTAATAAGAGATTTGACGGTGTTGATAATATCCTTTGTAGTGGTGCAGCATCAGCAAATATGCTACATTGGTGGCTTAATATGAATAAAGATAATGTCGAACGTTATCTGAAAATGAACGACAAGCATGGGGTCGTCAACTTGGATGGTAATGGCGTAATAGTGCCAGAAACTCTTGAAACAAAGAAAAGCTTTGATTTAAGAGATTTAATCAAGGTCGGATTTGATAAGGACAGGCACAAAAGTAGTATATTTGATTTATATCGTTTATATTTTCCTCGCAAAGGGATATGGACAAGCTCAACTAATGGACTTTTCATCAATGGATTTAGCAATAAAAGCATATATACAGATGTAAACCAGTGGAACGAATACCGTAGCGAGGGTAAGGGTGTTGTCGATAAAAGAGGTGGATATCTGACTGATGTTTTTGAAGGAAATCAGATATCTTATTTTAACTATATTAATAGCTATGATGAATTTAACAACAAAATAAAATCTGCTCTTGATAATGATCAAGCCATAGGTATGGTATATAAAAGTACGTACAGAATGGGGCATATTATCAATGTGTGGGGTGCAGATTATGATAAATCAGGTAATGTAGTCGCTGTATATGTAACTGATTCTGATGATATCAATACAAAATACAGAGATAAAATATCTGGTAAAAATGAATTAGTTGCAATGAAGAGATATAGAATTGTAAATAAAAATGGAGAAGCCAGAATTAACAATGTCTATGATAGTGATTCAAATGGAGCCAAAATAAATAATATTCATACACTTTCATTAGGAACTGAATACTGGAATAATTATTTTAGAGAAAATGGACATAATGAGTAATACTTAAAACTAAAAATGCCATTTAAGTTATAAGGATATAGAAAAAAAGAAAAAAGTATTAAAAAACACAAAAAATGAATATATTAAAAAAATAAGGGTTAAATAAAAATAAATAAGAGGATTAAATAATAAAAATTTAATTGTTTTGAGGGGAGAATTCTATGTCAAAAAAGAAATATGCTCATATTGCACTTGCAACTGCTGCCGCAGTTAATGTTGTTGCACCGGTGGCTACAACTGTATCAAATGCTGATTTTTACAACAATGAAACAATAAATCCGGAAACGATAAAGAATGAAGCAATCAATGTTGAAAACAATAATCGTAATTCAAGCATTGATAATTTATCTGAAAGAGAAAGATTTAATAGATTCTATGGAATAAACAGAAACAATAGTGAATCTGATCAGGAGCGTTTTAATAACTTCTATGGTATAAACAAAAATAATCAAAAGAATCAAGATGAAGAAAAACCTGGCGAAAATCTATACGAAAAAGAGCTTTTACAAAAATTCAAAAGTGGCGAATATAGGACTGAGTGGGTCAAGGGTGTTGAGGGACCAAAAATAGAAGACTTTACATGGTTTAAAGACGATACTCATGAATATATGACGGCTTCACATAGATATGGAAAAAACTGGTATGATGTAAATAAAAGATTTGATGGTATAGATGATAAGCTATGTAGTGCCGCAGTATCAGCAAATATGATCCACTGGTGGTTAAATATGAACAAAGATAAAGTAGAAAAATATCTTAAAGTAGATCCAATGAACGGAGTTGCAATAACGAATGGTCAGGGAGCATATATACCAGAAACTGGAAAATATAAAAATAGATTTGATTTAAGAGAGCTTATTCAAGAGGGATTTGACACTAATAAGCATAAGAGTAGTATATTTGATTTGTATAGACTGTATTTCCCGCATGGTTGTGTGTGGGCACATTCAACAAGCGCATTATTTTTTAATGGATATAGTGGCAATACAAAAAGAGAAATAGATGTTGATACTTGGAAAAAATATCGTAACGCTAGTGAACACAAGGTTCAAGACAAAAGAGGTGGTTTCTTCGCAGATTTATTGGAAGATAAGCAGATTTACACTGGTACTTGGATTAGAAGCTATGATACTTTCAACTACATGATAAAGGATGCTATGAGATCTGGAAAAGCACTTGGTATCGCATATAATTCTGCATATAGAACTGCTCATGTTATCAATGTATGGGGAGTTGATTTAGATAAAAACGACAATATTGTAGCAATATATGTTTCTGATTCTGACGACGGAGAAACAAAATACAAAGATAAGAATTCTGGTGAGATTGAAGTTGTTGGTTTAAAGAGATACAGAATTCAAAATAAATATGATATGCCAATGATAAATAATGTATATCGTGAAGAAAGAAAAGGTACAAATGTCGTTGATATTCAAACTCTATCATTAGCAACGGATGATTGGGACAATTACTTGAGAGAGTATGGCGGAAAGATAAGAATGTCAGAGTCTCAAATTCAGCCTAGAGCCTTAAAATCTACGTTCATAAGAAAAAGAATAGACATAGCAAAGCCATCTACTGGCAAAAAAAGAATTCCTAAAATATCAAGAAGCTTATTTAATAGATACTTCAAACTAAGATAACAAACTAAGATAAATTTTGATAATCTAAATTAAGCTAAAACAAGTTAAAATCAATTGTAACAAATTAACATAAATTCACTTCAATAAATAACTCAATAAATTAATTCTATAACTCCTCATTAATGCTTGCATTATGGGGAGTTATATTTTATAATATTCCTTAAATTAATTATTTTGCTATATTATTTAAACAAATCATGTTAAGTGATTCTGTTAAGTTCTGTAGTATAGCCACATTAATTAATTATTAAAAGTATTTGATTGAGGTGATAATATGGAAACAGCAGTAAACAAGCTATTTGAAGCATATAGGAGCAATTCTCCTATAGAATTAAACCAATTTGATTTTAAGACAAAAGAAGAGGCATATAATGTTCAGGATATGATTTTGGATTTAAAAAAGTCAGAATTAAATGAACATTTAGCAGGATATAAAATTAGTTTGACGAGCAAGACAACTCAGGATATGTTTATATGTGATTCTCCACTGTACGGTGGAATGACAAATGTCACAATCAAGGACAAGGTGTTGCTTTCAGACTATAATGAACCATTACTGGAGCTTGAGCTTGTATTTTTGGTAGATGAAGATATCGAAATAGACGATACTGATGAGATAATAATGAAGAAATGTCGGGTTGCACCTGGAATTGAGGTTCCAGATGGAAGATATAAAAACTGGTTTCCGAACACGAATTTATATGAAATCTTGGCAGATGGTGCAGTAAATGGTGCTGTTGTAATAGGGGAGCCACAAAAAGTCTCATATGATGATATAGATGATATAAAAGGTAGCTTAATATTCAATGGCAAGTTTGTGAAAGAAGGAAAATCATCAGAGGTACTAGGCCATCCTGTAAATTCAGTTAAATGGCTAGCGAAGATATTAAATGAGCAGGGTAAAAAATTGAGTAAAGGTCTTTTCATCTCTACTGGAACGTTTGTATTGCCAGAAAGATTACAGGTTGGTAGCTATGAAGCAATTTATGAAAATCTTGGCTCTGTAAAGCTTGAAGTGATATAGCAATAAAAAAATGATAGCAGTGTTTACTTCCTTTAAACATGAAGTAAATACAACTATCATTTTTTATTACATTTTATTATTTTTTATTACATTTTTTCACTCTTTATTATACTTTTTTGTTTATTTATATTGCTCATCATTCATTAATTTATTTTTTTTATCAATTTATTTACTAATTTATTTGCTTATTTATTAATCCTAGCTTTATATCTCAACTGGATTTATAACAACACCTATAGAATCAAGGTATTTTTTTAGGTCATCAAGCGAAATTGTTACCATTTTATAGTTTACATTGGGATGAAAGTTAAGCAATTCTCCAGTCATTACATTTTTGTCCAAGAAAAAAGTTACCTCTTTTTCGTTATCATTTATAAGAGAAAATGGATTAACAGATCCTGGAACCAATCCAAGCACCTTCATCAATCTTTCTGGTGATGAAAATGACAGTCTAGATGATCCGATTTTGTCCTTGATAAGTTTTAAATCGACTTCGGCATCATCCTTTGTTGTAATCAAATAGTATTTATCGCCCTTTGCATTTCTCAAGAACAGATTTTTACAGTGAAGTCCTTCAGTCTTATCTTTTATCTGGTTTAGTTGCTCTGCGGTATATAGTGGTTCGTGTTCCAAAACACTGTATTCAATACCTAATTCATCAAGTTTATCATATACTTTCTTTTCATTTTCTAATATTTCCATATTATTATCCTCCTTATGCTACAAGAAATTGATTCAAGCTTTTGCATATGTAAATTATACCATGTAATCCTTGAAAAATCTATTTTTTAAAGTCTTTAAAAATCAAAAATTACATATTTTAATTTAACTTTTATCCATAATTACTTTTTAATCTCTAAAATAAAAAAAGTTTTTGAAAAAATTTTGCGACTTTTATTAAATTATTACAATTGTCATAAGTGTAATAAATATAAAAGCTATATGTTATGATATTATTGAAACCGATAGCTACATTATTTCATAAAGTATCATGTTTTTTTATAAAAAAATTACTCTTGTTTTATTTCTCAAAATACCTTATACTAAATAACGAAGATACAATATGTTGTATGGGATTTCGAATTAATCCCCTATATATTGTATTGTGAATTATTTTTTTTAATAATGACGAAACTGTTGTAATGGTTATGTTTATCATATATTTTAAAATTTTTTGAGTGAATATTTTATAGATTTTGGGATTGAAATCTATGCTTTATGTGTAATTATTTTTATTTATTTATCACTTAAAAAATTGGGTATATATGGAATATATGATTAGATTTATAAATAAAGAAAGAGGAGATATTTATGCTTATTATAAAAAGAGACGGAACAGAGGTTCCTTTTGATCGTTCCAAAATAAGAATTGCGGTTGAAAAAGCTATGAAGAACGGAAGTGGTATTTACCATCCTGATATAGCTGAAGCGGTTGCTAGAGATTGTGAAAATCACTTTTTGGAAACTGATGAAAAACCTACCATTTACAAAATAGAGGGTATAGTTTACGATAGATTGATTCACTATAATCACAGTGAAACGGCTCGTGCATATGAAGGTTACAGAGCTGTTCAGCAGTTTAAAAGACAAGTTAATACTACAGATGATTCTATTCTTGAACTGATGAGAAAGGCAAATGTAGATCTTATGGATGAAAATTCAAATAAGAATGCTGTTATCTGTTCTACACAAAGAGACTTGATTGCTGGTGAGGTTTCAAAAGATATCGCCAGAAGAAAGCTGATACCTCCTCATATCGTACAGGCTCATGACGAAGGTGCTATACACTGGCATGATATGGATTACACTCTACAACCTATATTTAATTGTTGTCTAATAAATATTGAAGATATGCTGGATAACGGAACTGTAATCAATGAGAAGATGGTTGAATCTCCAAAATCATTTTCAACTGCTTGTACAGTTACGACACAAATTATGGCACAGGTTGCCAGCAATCAGTACGGTGGGCAGAGTATCACAATCAAGCATTTGGCTCCTTATTTAAGAAAAACTAAGGAGAAGTTTTACAAGTTCTACTTGGAAAAATATTCAAATGAAGAGCTTGCTGAAGAGATTTCTGAAGATATGATGTTAAAGGATTTGAAGGATGGAGTTCAGACTATAAGATATCAGCTTTCAACTCTAATGACTACAAATGGACAGGCTCCTTTTGCCACAATTTATCTTGAAATAGATACAAACAGCGAATACGAAAGAGAAATGGCTCTAATCTGTGAAGAAATGATAAGACAGAGATTAGAAGGTATGAAAAACTACAGAGGACAAAATATTGGTGAAGCATTCCCTAAGCTAGTTTACTTGCTTGATGAACACAATTGTCTAGAGGGTGGAAAATATGACTATATCACTAGATTATCAGCAGAATGTACTGCAAAGAGATTGGTGCCTGATTATCAGAGTTCTAAGATAATGAAAAGAAATTACAAAGGTAATGCATTTCCTCCAATGGGCTGTAGATCTCACTTATCGCCCTGGAAGGATGAAAACGATGAATATAAATGGTATGGTAGATTCAATCAAGGTGTCGTATCTTTGAATCTTCCACAAATTGCAATTTTGTCAGAGGGCAAAATGGGACAGTTTTGGAATATTCTGGATCAAAGATTAGAGCTTTGTAGAGATGCTTTACTTTGTAGACACAATATGCTTTTGGGAACATTATCTGATGTATCTCCAATTCACTGGCAACATGGTGCAATTGCGAGATTGGAAAAGGGTGAAACGATAGACAAGCTTCTACGTGATGGCTATTCTACGTTGTCTTTGGGCTATGTAGGAATTTTTGAGATGGTGTATGCAATGCTTGGTGTTAGTCATACAACTCCAGAAGGGCATAGATTTGCAATGGATGTTATGAAGCATATGAAAGACTCTTGCGATAGATGGAGAAATGATACTGGATTGGGATTCAGTCTTTATGGAACTCCAGCAGAATCATTAGTTTACAGATTCTGTAGAATAGACAAGGTGCGTTTTGGTGAAATAGAAGGTGTTACAGATAAGCTGTACTACACGAATTCTTACCATGTAAATGTATGTGAAGAGATAGATGCTTTTGCAAAGCTAAAATTCGAGGCTCCATTCCACGACTTGTCTACAGGTGGTTGTATTTCTTATGTAGAAGTGCCTGATATGACAAAAAATATTGAGGCTGTCGAGCAATTGATTAACTTTATTTATCACAATATTCAATATGCAGAAATCAACACAAAACCTGACGTATGCTACAAATGTGGTTATACTGGAGAAATACAATTAGACGAAAATCTTGAATGGTATTGTCCTTCTTGTGGAAATAAGGATAGAGATGAAATGCAAGTTATGAGACGTACTTGTGGATATATTGGTACTAATTTTTGGAACAAGGGGCGTACTCAGGAAATAGGGGATAGAGTCCTACATTTATAAAAAATCCAGGGAGATGTAAAACATTATGAAATATAGTTTAATGAGAAAATTTGATGTTACAAATGGTCCTGGAATACGCAGTACGATTTTTGTATCTGGCTGTACGCATAACTGCGAGGGGTGCTTCAATGAAGATCTTCAAAGCTTTGATTATGGTACTGAATGGGATTTGAAAGCTGAAAAGGAATTTATCTCATTTGTGGAAAATCCAGTTGTTGTAGGTGTAAATATACTAGGTGGCGAACCTTTACAACAGACTATGGATGATTCTTTGGTCAATTTGCTAGAAAAGTTAAAAACGAAATTTCCAGATAAAAGTATCTGGTTATGGACTGGAGATACATTTGAAGATGCCATCTTGAACGAAAAAAAATTCAAGATTATCAAATATTGTGATGTCATAATTGATGGCAAATTTGAATTGGAAAACAGGAATATAAAGCTAAAATATAGAGGTTCAAAGAATCAAAGAGTTATAGATGTTTTAAAAAGCCTTGAAACTGGTACGACTGTTACCTTTGACGTTGACTAAGTAAGTTATATTATATAGATTAGAGTTATTTTTATAGATTTAATAGTGTAAATTTGTAAATATAAGGCATAAGACTATATATGCTTGAGTATAAGTGATGCTTTTATTAATTAAATATATATGGTATAATACAATTGTCGGATGTGACAGATAATAATAAATATTTTAGTGAGGTTAATAATATGAAAGTAGATGCAGCTAATACGGCTTTAGAAGTATTGAGAGAAATAATATCAGAACAGACTGATCAACCAACATCTGTTAGAATGTACTTTGCAGGTGCTGCTTGCTCAGGTCCATCTTTTGGTTTGGCTTTAGATGAAAAGAAACCAAGTGATGTTTCTTGTTCAGTTGAAGATATAGAGTTTATTATGGATGCTCAAGAATATGAACAATTTGGTGATATGTTGATTCAGGACTTGGGTGGTGGATTTAGAGTTATTCCAGAAAAGCTTAAAGATATGCAGAGTGGTTGTGGAAGTTGTTCAGGATGCCACTAATAGCGAGATAATATTAAAATTAAAAAGTGTAGGGTGGATTTTAAATCCATACTACACTTTTTTTGAAATTGAGGTGTTATATGAGAAGAAGAAAAAGAAAAGGTTCAGATGAAAAACTCCTTTCATATGAAAATTATGTTGTAAATGGTAAATTAAATCAGGTTCCTCCAACTTTTAATGCATTGGATTCCATTAATACACATATTTCCAATCACACAAACTTTGACAATAGGGAAGTCGTGAGCGACAAAACATACGATGATATCGTAAACAATTACAGAGGACAATGGAGTAGAGTATTTGGAAATAATAATCCAATCCATGTTGAAGTCGGAAGTGGGAGAGGCAAATTTATCACTACATTGGCTTTAAAAAATCCAGATATTAACTATATTGCTTTGGAAATAAAAGAAGAGGTTTTGATACGTGGAGTAGAGAAAGTATTTGACAAAAATATTTCTAATATAAAATTTCTTTGGGGAGAAGTTGAGTTTTTTGAGCACTATTTCTCAGATAATGAGCTTGACAGAATCTATATAAATTTTTGTGATCCATGGCCAAAAAAGAGAAATTCCAAGAGAAGGCTAACTTCCGAAAAATTTTTGGAGCTATATAGAAAAAAATTAAATTCAAAGCCATCCTCTGGAATTCATTTTAAAACTGACAATCAAAGATTATTTGAATTTAGCTTGAATGAAATGAGTGAAAATAGATGGACATTTAAAAATATTTCTTTGAATCTCGTTAAAAGCGATTTTTCAAAGGAAAATGTGACGACTGAATATGAAGAAAAATTTATGGAATTGGGAATGCCCATATATAGGTTGGAGGCCTATACCTTATGATTGGCGTCTTCAATAAATTGGCAAATATTGATGTCCAGATGCTTAATTTAAAAAACAGCCTTGTATATACAGTTGTTTTGATTTTACTCTTGTTCTTTTTTGGAGTCTTCTTCAGTGTGATTGAGCGTATCAATTCGAGAGCTATAAATAATGTTTTTGGCAGAACTGGATTGATAATCACCGGAGTAATCGGAACTGTGGTCCATGAATTTAGCCATATGTTGTTCTGTGTTATATTCGGCCATCAGATTGTAGATTTTTCGTTGTTTAGACCAATAAAAAGCAAATATGACGGAATAATGGGATATGTCAATCACAGATGCAATATAAATAATCCGTATCAAAGAATTGGAAATTTCTTCATTGGTATTGCACCGATAATATTTGGGACATTGTCTATGATAATAAGTATGTGGATACTGATGCCATCTGAATTTGAAATCGTAAAGGATACATTTAACAAAAACATGGTGTATATGTCTAATATAAACAATATCGTCGATTCGTTTAATATATATGTCAACCTAGTTTTTGCTATAATTTCAGTGCTGAATCCATTTAAAGCAAGTAATATAATCGCTTATATTATAGTTGTTTATATTATTTACTCAATAACGACTCATATGGATTTAAGCGTTGAGGATTTGAAAAACAGCAGATCTGGATTTCTTTTATTCTTTTTACTGGTGTTTTTGATAAACTTTGTATTTTTAAATTTGGGAAATATGTTTATGATAGAATACCTAAAAATAGTAATAACGACGATTTCGTTTCTTACAGTATCTTTGTCATTTGCAATATTTACAATGGTAATATCGCTGGTGATAGAATTCTTTTTTTCCTAAACTTTATTTAGATAATAGGAGGGGATCTGTTTGGATCTCCTTTTTTAATACTATTTTTGGTATTGTAGTATTGCCATCGAGATATTGATTTCGATAATATAATGTTCAGTTGCTACAAATCAATTTGTAATAGTGTAATAAGTAACTATTCTTTAAATGTATATTTAGGGAATAGTTGCTTGTTATCAATAATAATATGTACGTTGAAAGTATAAAATCATACTTTGCCAAATCATTCCTTTATAACTATCCAGCTTCCATCAGTTAAACTTCCTTGCCTGTAAATTTTATTTTCTTTTTTTAGTTTTTCTAAATCTCTTTTTACTGTCTTTTCGGATACGTTAAACTTGTTGCTCAATTCCATAATCGTAACTTTTGGATTATTTTCCATTTCCTCTATAATGAATATCTGTCTTTCATTAGCAGTAAATTTCTTTGGGACATTCTTTGGGACATTCTTTGGGACATTTATATAATTCCTGTTGTATAAAGTTAGTATTACACCATTATCCGAGATTTTATACTCTGGTTTTTTATGAATATCTGATTTGTATTCCAATTGACTGTTTTCCATAATATGTCGCCTTTCTTAAATACATTTTTCTGAAAAAACAAGAAAATATCGCATTCTTAGCTGTAACTAGAGTTACAATATAAAATAAAAAGATTTCTATCTTGATTCTATCATTTACTATTGATATTGTAAATATATTAAAGGAATTTTTATTTTAAATAATATCTTTAATCATTTCCAAATCAGTTTTTGTATTAATTCCATCAGTAGTTAGCATATCACCTGATATCATGGAATCAACACCTGCATTGATTGCAGCTCTTCCCTTGTCTTCAAGTAATCCCCTTCCTCCAGCTAGTCTGATACTCGTACTAGGAAGTATTATTCTAAATAAAGCAATCGAGCGTCTGTATTCAGAGTAAGACATTATAGGCATATTTTCCAGTGGAGTGTTTTTTATAGGATTAAGCATATTCAACGGAATTGAATCAACCTTTAACTCTCTCAAGGTAAATGCCATATCAATTCTATCTTCAAGATTTTCTCCCATTCCAAAAATACCTCCAGAGCAGACCTCCAAGCCTGCCTTTTTCGCATCAATGATAGCTTTAATTTTATCATCATAGGTATGGCTTGTGCAAATCGCTGGGAAAAAACTTCTCGAAGTTTCCAAATTGTTGTGATATCGGCTAACACCGAACTCTTTTAACTTTACGAAATCATCATAATCCAATAAGCCATTTGACGAACATAACTTTATATCACAGTTATTTCTGATTAAATCATAGGCTTCTGATATATGCTCTAATTCAGCCTTACTCAGCTTTCTACCTGAAGTAACTATGGAAAATCTATTTACTCCATTATTATAATTTTGAATGGCGTTTTCTAATATTGTATCCTTGTCTAATAGTCCATATTCTTCAACGCCAGTGCTATAATGAGAAGACTGAGCACAGAATTTACAGTTTTCAGAGCATTTTCCACTCTTGCCATTTATTATTGTACAAAGGTCAAATTTTTTACCTATGAATTTATTTCTGATTGCTCTTGCCATTTCTTCTAATTTCTCTAGATCACAATTCATTATTAAAAAAATATCTTCCTTTGTTACCAAATAACCGTTTAAAATTTTATCTAAATATATCTCTAAATCAGCATTTTTTATTTTACTCATATCAAATATTTACTCTCCAATATAATTTTTTAGTTTCATACTCCCATAATATAAGGTATTTTATATCTTTTATAGTATCATATTATAGATATATTGTAAACATATATAAAAAATGGTTTACGATATGTATGAGAATGAATATATATTATACCGTATTTCAACAAAGTTTTATTTGCGATAAAGCTAAAAGCACCACACACGTATACTTGAGGATTTTCATATATACAAAAAAGCACCTCATCGGGTGCTTTTTAATGCTTTTTTTATTTTGTAAAATAAGAAATTCCAATTGTTCCTGGTCCGGCATGTGTACCTATTGTGCAACCAATCTGCGTTACTGGAATCGCATTTACATCAAGACTGAAAAGAGATTCAGATTTTTGTTTAAGTGGGTCTACTATTGACGAATCTTTTCCAGAATATGATAAAATCACACCTAATTTTTCGTCAATTTCTCCTGATTCTTTGACAAGATCACTTAATAGAGAAATACCTTTTTTCCAACCTCTAGATTTTGATACCATGACTACCTTACCGCTATCGTCAAAAGATATAATCGGTTTAATCGATAGTATTGAACCAGCCAATGCTGAAAATTTAGAAAGGCGTCCACCTTTGTATAGATACTCAAGTGTATCCAACAAATAGAAAATCTTAGCTTTTTTCTTTATTTTTTCGATTTCGTTTACAAATTCAACCGGATCATCATATTTATCTATAATACTCAATGCGTACTTTATAATCAGCTTTAAAGCACATGATGTTGTAAGGCTATCGATGATATGAATTTCCTCATCAAATTGATTTGAAGCCAATATAGCGCTATTATACGTACCAGAAATCTCAGAAGACAGTGTGATTGCTACTGGTATATCCCCATTTGAAAGTATTTCTTTAAAAGCTTCTTCATATAGGTATGGTGTTACTTGGCTAGTTTTTGGTAAACTTTCATATTCACTAAGTTTGTCATAAAATTCATCATAACTCAAATCAACACCATCTCTAAACATATCTTCCTCAAACGAAACTGTAAGAGGTAGACAGTAAACTCCCATTTCTTTGGATTCTTCCTGAGTGATTTCAGAAGAAGAATCAACTACTAATTTTATACCCATTTTTTCCTCCAAACAATATTTATCTTTTCTATCAATTTAATTATATCATAAAATAGTATTTATCTAAAACAATATTTCTATTATTAAATAGTTATTATTTAGTGTGCTAAATTGCCTATCCTTTCTGTATAATAGCATATTATAATTTTGATATTACGCTTTCTAGATATTCAATATTTTCTTTTTTTGTTGCCCAGTCAGTACAAAATCTAACAGCATCATAATCATTATCAATTTTAGTTTCATAATTAAAATTGATACCACATGATTTTATGTAGCTTTGCTGCTCTTTGCTAAGTATTGGAAATTGCTGATTGGTAAACGAATTTGCGATAAAATCGATATTTTTATTTTCAAATGCTCTCTTTATCCTCATTGCAAACATATATGCATCCCTACATTTATCAGTATATGTATTATCAGTAAAAAGGACATCAAACTGTAGACCTAAAAGTCTTCCTTTGGCGATTATTGCTCCATTGTGCTTTGTGATATTTCTAAAGTCCTTGTTATATTTTTTATTAGAAAAACAAACTGCTTCACCAAATAATGCTCCACATTTTGTTCCTCCAATATAGAAAATATCGCAATATTTTGCAAGATCTTCTAGCTCTATATCATTCTCTTCAGCCGCCAATGCATATGCAAGCCTCGCACCGTCAAGATAAAGTGGCATTTCATACTCATCACATATCGTCTTTAATTGAATTAATTCATCCTTCGTATATAAAGCTCCACGCTCTGTCGGATGTGATATATAGACTGCTCCAGGTTGAACGGTATGCCAATCATCTTTTTTGAAATAATCATCAAGATAATTTTTTAGTGTTTGAGGAGATAATTTAGATTCTTCATCGAACTGCTGTGCCAATTCAATATTATCTTCATCCATATAATCCGTATTATATAATGCCAAAACCTTATGTCCACGACCTTCTATGGCCCCTACTTCATGAACATTAATATGTCCCAATATTGTTGAAACGACCCCCTGATGTGGTCTGAGAATAGCATCAAGAACCGTCATATTCGCCTGAGTACCACCGACAAGATAATGCACATCTAGATAATTTGCATTACAGCTATCTTTGATTTTACGAGAAGCGGTTTCACAATAATCGTCAAGACGATATCCTGGCATTTGCTCGTAATTAGTATTGACCAGTTTTTCTAAAATTTCTGGAATACATCCTTCTAAGTAATCATTTTCAAACCTAATCATAAATATCCCTCCTTCAAAACATTCTTATGATAACGATTTTTTATATACTATATAATATAGTTCTTTGTACTAAATGTCAACATATTTATATTATGAAGTTTTAAATAAATCAAATATTATATTGAGATGAATCGCTGTAAATTAATTCAATTGCTCTAAATAAATATAAAAGTGATAATAAGAGTATGTATACATTAAATTTAGAATAAATGGGTTAAATATTCATTTGAATACTCAACCCATTTTTTAAAATAAATTATTATTTGATTATTTGATTAACAACAGAGTCTGGTATGTATCGTTGTCCACCTACTATTGTCATTCTTTTTATTTTTGAATTTGTAACATAATCAACCACAAATTTAGAAACATTTTTAGAAGGTGTTAGTAAGATTGGTGACGCATATTTTCCAGCAACAGGACCGATTACTAGAGCATCAGAGAACACTTCTCCACTTGCTAAAAATGCAGTATCTGATGTTTTAAACTTTGATTTTGCGATCTCAACGGAAGTTTGGTATCTATCAACTCCACCCATTCTTTCCAATACACCTGGAAGATTTGTAACATTTTTTTGTGATATTGTATCTACACCTCCAACAACATATGTATACCTTATATCTAAGTCAGATATGGAATGTTTAATACGAGATGGGATATTTTCTTTAGTTACTAATAATATAGGATATCCATTCTGTGCAGCAAATGAACTCACAGAAAGTGCATCAGGGAATACTTCTCCACTTGCTACTACAGCCTTGTTCAATTTTCCAGTTAATCCAACAACTCTCCTAGCAACCATTTCAGAAGTACCATATCTATCTTCACCAGATATTCTTTCAACATATTTGTCGCTATCTAGCTCTTTTAATTCATTTCTAACTTTTTCAGAAACTGAATGAGGACCTCCAACAATAATAACTTCTTCAGCACCTAGCCTTTTTATTTCATCTTTTACCTTTTGGTCTAGTATATTTGTATTTGTCAAAAGTATTGGTGCATTTAATTGTTTAGAAAGAACTGTTGCTGTCATAGAATCAGGGAATAAATCACTCCTTACAACAATAACTGTTTTAGATTTACCGAAGTACTTTTCAGATATTTTTACTGCTGTTTCAATTCTATCATTGCCACTTACTCTATCTTTATCTTTGTCTGGGTTTGGTGTTGGATTATTGCTACCTCCACCACCATTTGAATTTTTTTCCCAAATTGCATATACTGTTACGTTATCAGAAACTACAGTATCCCCATCAAATTTTGTATTTGCAATGTTTGAAGAATTTGCATCTTTATTGGTACTCCAACCAACAAACCTATATCCACTTCTTGTTGGATTTGATGGCATATTTTGATTAACAAGCGAATCACCATTGATAGATTGATCTTTTTCGACTTCTACTTCAGATATTTTGTAGTCAGAAGCATTTTCGTCTCCATAGTTTTTAACAAATGTAACCACAGGATTAATTGTATAACCTATATTAAGAGTTCCAGTACTTGGCGTATTAATATTATTTGCTGATCTTAAGTCAATAGGACCAAGGGGAGAACTAACGCTTCCTGCATTTGCTACTGCCAACCCTTTTACAGATCCAACTGCCTTTAATTTCTGGCTACCTGTTATATCAGCAATACTTTTAGCTACAGAATCTTTTATAGTTACTACAGACTTATAACTTTCTTCTTTTGATTTTCCAGTCAAAGTCATTATTTCATCACTAGAAAGAAACTTCAATGTCATATTTTCTATTATTTCTTCAGCTATAGTATTATCACCAGTAGGAACAACATTGTTCTCAGGGATTCTTTCGTTAACTCCATCTCTTAAAATAGTTCTTATTGTAAACTTTTTCTTTCCAGTGGTTTTAAAACCAAAAGTTGTGCTAGGATTTGTATTACTGATAAGTGTACTGAAAGCGTTCATATCATTTCCCAAATCATTTCCATCTACTGGACTAATAATATTTAACGAATTTCCTTGCTCGTCTAACACATATAGAGGTCTCCAAGGATAGCTTTTAAAGTCCATATAAAGAGTTTCTGGAATATTCATTTGCTGATCCAACTCAACAGTTAGGTCTACGAAAGTGTATTGCTCTTGAGGACTCATATCTTCTCTTTGTTTTTTGCTAAATTCTGTATTTCTCAAATCACTATAATTATAAGAAAGTACAGGTTTATATCCACCTGGATTTTTATATGTTACCATATGTATATTGTCTGTCATTTCAAACTCTGATTTCAATACGATTTCGTGAACGGAATTGCTATCGTCAGCTGCTTTGTAATGGTCAACTATTGATATTGTATTGTCAGATCTTTCTGAAGATATATTTTTAGTGTACGGTAATATGTCCTCATTGCTAGTATTTCTATCAATATCAATTTTTTTTCCATCAATTTTTATCTTTTTAACCCCACTTAAAAGAGCAAAACCTAGCTGAATATTTGAAGGTGGCAAAGGACTCTTTGGATCATTTAAACTAAAATATACAGCATAAATCTTAGAATCTGCATCAATACCATTTGGAAATACTTTTGATACTGTATCTTCTGGAGAAAATAATCTTGCACCTTCTGCTATTTCACCATTGCCAACTGGTTCTTTGTCTGACCATCCCAAAAAAGTTTTTGCAAGTCCTCTAAGTAATCCATAATTTGGAATGGGTGTACCAAGTTTATCAGAACCACTTGATACATTGATAGTATCATTTTTAATAACAGTTGATTCACCTGTCCATTGACCTACTCTTGTTATAGTACCATTATAATTTCCTTCTGCTTTAACGTTAATAGTAGGCACAATGGAGATGAACATTATTGCTACAAGTAGCACTGAAATAAATTTTTTAATACTTTTCATTTTTAATCTCCTTTTTGATTTTATTAAAATATTTATTAAATACATATAGAGATATTCAAGAATAAACTCTATAAAATATTTTATAGTTATATAATCTTATTTTTTTTTTTGAATTATTATACATTGTAACATAATTTTTATTCAATTACCATAAAAAATCTTTAATTTTGATTTTTTTGATAAAAAAAAATCCTAGTTGCTATAAGCAAACTTAGGATATTTTATTAATTCTTATATGTTGTTTTTTATGCTGCTAACTTTCCATCAGCTACAGGAGTTAAATCTGGTACTAATTCTATTGAATCATTAAACTTATACATGATGTTTATAACCTGTCCGCTTACGACAACGGCTATAATAGAATATATTATCTTAGATGCTGGCAAATATGATAAAGATAATGCAAGAACTGTAACGTCAGTTATTAAATATACTTTACCAATACTTACATTTGACATTTTTGAGAATATAAGTGCCACTATATCATCTCCACCAGCTGCACCACCGGCATTAATAATAATTCCACAGCCGACTCCCACGCAAACTCCACCTAGTATAGCTGCAATGATATTATTGTCTACTGTAACTAAGAAACCAAATTTTTCGAAAATACCATAAACAATTGAAAAAACAACTGTTGAGAAAATCGTATAACCAAAGAATTTCTTTCCGAAAAATCTAAATCCCAATAGGATTAAAAGCCCATCTATAAAAACATTCGATAACGAAACATCTACGTTAAACACATTCTTAAATATTAACAATAAACCCAGAACTCCACCTTCTGTTATTCCATTTTGATAATAAAAGTTGTAAATACCAAACGATAATATTAAAGTTCCAATAGCCATTTGTAATAACTTTTTAGTCATACACCGTTTGTCCATAAAAATTACCTTCCTTTTCATTTGCGACTTGGCATATCGTCGTTTACCAAATCATTTATTCTGGAGCGCCCTCGTTTTATAAACTATTTAATTGTTAAGCTTAACTGATATAGTTATTATACCTAAAAAAAAACCAATTTTCAACAGTGTTTTCCTGTTTTAAAATTGGCGTTTTTTTAGATAAGTTTTTAACATCATTTTTAAGGTTTTTTAGTATATCAAATTATAATTTGAATATTTGGCTTAATATCAACGAATTTTCGAGTACAAAAAATCTTGAAATTTATTAATATAATATATTTTCTTAGTATAAATGAACTCATGTTTTTAAAATTTTTTTATTTGTTTAGTTTTACTAAACACGAACGCAGTAGCATTCACATATTGTTTTCCTAAATTAAATCTAAATCAAATTCTTATTTATCAGGAGTTATTATAATCATACAAGTAATCTACTCTGCTTCCCTTACCAAGTCATACTACAACAAGGCTTGAAAAAATTATCTAACTACACAAACATCAACCCAACATTTAAAGTTTTGAGAAAATTTTTCAAGCTCTTCACAAGTTAGTTCGATAGCTGAATTTGAGCTACCAGCGGCTGGAAATACAGATTCAAATCTTTTCATTGAATTATCAAGATATACATCTACACCATCTTTGATTGCAAATGGGCAAACTCCACCTACTTTATGTCCAACTAGATTTTCAACCTCTTCCATTGTCAGCATCTTTGCCTTGCATGAAAACTGTGCTTTATATGATTTATTGTCTATTTTTGTGTCTCCTGCAGTAACGATTAGAATTGGACCTTCTGAAGTCATAAAGCTAAGCGTTTTGGCTATCCTGGCTTCTTCAGTCCCAACAGCTTTCGCAGCCAACTCCACAGTAGCACTACTAGTTTCAAATTCAATTACATCATTTTCTTTGTTATATTGTCTAAAGTATTCTCTTACATTTGCTATACTCATAATACACCTCAGCACTTTCTTTTATATTCAAATTTTCACTTTTATATTTAAAATATTTTTTTATTGCTATTTAAGCTATTATTTTCTATTTTTCCTAAAATTGTTATTCAAATTATTATTAAAATTATTTCCTTTATATTTATTTAAAATATGAATAATTGCTATTTATTTTTTATAATATATTCTGTTTATTTTTTATAATACATTCTGTTTATATCTTCCAATGAGCTTCCTGCTCTAAATTTATGCTGATAGACCTGCATATCCCACATATTTAATAATATTCCTATGAAGCTCAGTTTTCCATAGTTAAATCTACCATACCCCTTATAATATTTTCTTGATGAGGTGATTATTCTATCATCCAACTTCGTTACAGCTTCAAATTTTTTGGCTCTAATCGAAATATCATAGTCTTCCATTATTGGAATTTCAGCAAATCCATTGAGTTTGGTAAATAACTCTCTTGAAAAAAACATACCTTGATCTCCAAATGCAATTTTTCTATGATTTACCCTGAAATTTGACATAAAGCCACATATTTTCATCAGTAGTCTTGTGTCGTCAAATGCGATTGTAAGACATCCAAAATTAACTCCATTTTCAGAGGCTTTAATTATTGATGATATGCAGTTTTTTTCGATTTTACTGTCGCAATGAAGGAAAAACACAATATCTCCAGAAGATTGTTTGAATCCTTCGTTCATTTGAAATGACCTTCCTTTAGGTGATTTAATATAACTGAATCCATTAGCTTCAATTATTTTTTTTGCATCACCATCATCTGAAGCATCAGAAAAAATCACCTCGTAAATATCATCTGTTTCAAGGAGTATGTCTATTAATTTACTTACATTGCTACCCTCATTATAGATTGGAACGACAACACTAACTTTTTTCATACTTTCACCACTATATTTTTATCACTCGTCTATATATCGTTTAAACCACAAATATCAAGCACCTGATCCAGAAAGCTATAGTCCAGATATTGCTTTAGCTTGTTATACGTAAATTCATTTAATATTGCTTTATCCTCTGAATTATACTCAACCCATGCCATGGCACACCATGTGAGACCCCTTAAACAGTTCAAAATAATATATTTATTTACCTTTTCCTTTAATACCTCAAGTTCATTGTTATTTTCAATGTTATTATTTCCAGTGTTATTATTTAAATATGTCAAATAATCTCTTAAAAAAGCATCAATTTCCTTTTTATTCAAAACTACATCAGTTTTCCAGAAAGATGTCGTCGGCGCCAAAAAATGTCCTAAATCCTGTTCTTTTTCACCCAAGATTGGCTTTTCCCAATCTACCAAAAAACATAAATCTCCGTCAACTAAAAAGTTTGAGGAATTTAATTCGGTGTTTATCATGCATTTGTCGTTAAAATCGTTCGCTTTATCAAGAAAATCTGTTTTTTTAGAACTATTTCCGATATTTTCGATTTCATTTTTTTCCAACATTTCACATTTTTCAAATAGCTTGGATACTTTCTTATCTATATTCACATCAAAGAATTCACTATTTTTGTATTTGTTATACATAGTTTTACACTCATCAATCATTGACGATATCAAATTAGATGGCTTTATTAGATGGTTGTTTTCTGGAATTTTCTCAGAATGTATTTTGGCAAGAACATTTGCAGCAAGCTTCATATCCTCGGAGTATGACATCTGCGTTCCATTTACAAATTCCATGACAAGATAGTCCTTTCGCAAAAGCGTTTTTGTGTCGTCAAAAAAAATTGGTACAGGTGTGACTCCTGTGTTTTTAAGTAGCTCGAGTGAACGATATTCATATTCTATCTGTTTGCTTAAATGCATTTGACTTCCGTAATTAATTCGTAATACAGCATCTTCGGAAATCTGAGAAGAGTTATTGTATACAAAAAGGACGGATATTTTAAAATTATAATTGTATTCGCCATTTGCAAGTTCACAAACATTTACTCTAAATTCATCAAAGCCAAGAGGAAGATTTTTCCCCTTGGCAAGCTTTTCGACAAAATTACGATTATTTATTGACTTTTCTACGTTTTCTTTTGTTAAAATATCAGACATATTACCCCCTAGTACCCAATCGATTTTAGATATTTGATGGTATTTCTGCAATTTTCCATATCATAGTATAAAGATATAATCGAGAGAATATCTTCCTCCTCGTCAATATCAAGAATTTTGCTATTAATGGATGCTACCAAATTATTTTCGTAAACTTTTTTTAATGTACCTCCAAAAACTCCTAATGAGTCTACATTGCTTTCTATATCAAAAATATCTGGGCAAAAGAAATTCATACCTATTAAGCAATATCCATCGTCAAAAGTCGGTGTAATTACAATATCTGATTTTTCAAGCAACTTGAAAGAGTTGTTGATATGCTCAGAATCTATTGATGGTATATCAGCACCTATCAAAATCACACTTTCGTATCCAAGTGAAAATATATCCAAAAACGCATTTGCCATTCTCTCCCAAATATCATCGCCTTTTTGGATTATATATCTATATTTTTCATTAAAAATATGCTTTAGTTCAGTTGAAGTTCCATTTGGCGTATGAAAAATGAATATATCTGCATCCACATTAGATAAAGTTAAATCTATATCCATCAGCATAGATCTGTGTAAATCTGCACATTTATCCTTCGAGATATATTTTTCAAGTCTTGTTTTAGTATGACCTGGTATGGGAAGCCTAGTAAATAAGATAAAAGCTCTTTTCACTTTTCCTACTTCTCTGGACTTAGATTACTTAAATCTATATATTCTTCGTAATCATTATTTTCGCCATCAGTATAATAGTCAGGAACATAATCACTGTAGTCAATGCTTCTGGCTATATCTTTTTCTTCTATTATTTCATCAACATACCTACGAAGCTCTTCTAATTCTTCAATATCAAGATCTTCGATATCTACCTCTAAATCATTTCCAAAGTGATTACTTATAAATGATTTTACCTCTTCCTCGTTGTCTTTTACCAACTTATAACCAACTGCAATAGCTGCAGCACCAGCAATAGCACCTATTAAAATTTTTTTCATAACTAACCTCCTCTGGTCTGTACACAAATTTTACTGACAAAAAGTCTCTCGCAACGTATACCTATATCACTATTATATCAGACTTTTAAAGGTTTTTACAGTGAAAGATTATAACACTCCACACTCATGTAAAAACTCCGTCGGTTTTTCAAACATATACTGTAAATGACTCATACCTTCAACAATCTTTATCTCTCCAGATTTCAATTCCTTAACTTCTGGTAGATTCGCTTTTGACTTGTCCTTCTCACCAAAAATAAATTTAATTTCCGTATCATCTCTATATAATTCAGAAGGTAATCTATATTTGTAGCATGAAAATGCTAATTCCTTCAAAGTTTTGTCATCCATCGTATTATAAACCTTCAAGCAGTATTCCTTGTCAAAGTTATCGAAATATCTATATTTATCAAAATGCTTAAATGCATTAATACCGTTCTTTCTAAAGTCCTTCGCCGTTTTCTTCATCTCGAAATATAAAATCATACCATGTAGCTTACTCTCTTTAAGTGCTGGTGAATCTAACGCTGCCTTGTCGATGTTTAAAGATACATCTTTTAGTATCTCAAAGGCAACAGATGATCCAAATGAAGACCCCAACAGAAAATGAATATGATTTATATTGTTTTCCTTGAGCCATTCTACAATTCTTTCACCTTGTTTTCTAGCTGAAACAAAGTCTGTTTTTGGGTATGAAAGCCCATCTAAATTTGGTACGATTATATAATATTTTTTTTCTAGAATTGGCAATATCGACCTGTAACTAGTTACCCCAGGATAAAAAATACCATGAATAAGTAATGCAACGGGATTTTTAGGATCTCCGTAAGTATCAATCTTCATATATAGCCTCCATTTTTTTGCTTTCCTACAAAATAATATACAACTATAGACATTAATTGTCAATTCAAGTGACGATAATGGTTTTAGAATTTTTTTTCTTGCAAAAATCCAAAAATTTACTCCATTGATTTTTTTTCGAAACGTGCCTCATTGACTATAAAAATACTACTTCCTGTGGAAATAAGAAAAATAAATTTTATAAACTCATTTGAATTAATAAATGTGTTATCTTTCTTCCCAAGAACTATATATTCAACCGATTCATCAAGAGTCTCTTTAATATGCCCTCCCTTATCAATAATATTTTTTTTGATAATATCTACATTTGATTCATTTATTCCATCAAGATATAGATAAAAATTATTTGTATTATCATATATCATACTTGAAAGGCTTTCATCAAATACAAGATTAGGATTATATCCCAAATCGTATGAATTTATCATTTCTTCAAAGGACATCACCTTTATCCTATTATGCTTCAAAATAGATGAATAAATAAGGTAAAATTCATCGTATTTTTGTGAATTTGAGTCGTATATTTTGCCAGCTTCGATATTGGCTTCGATTTCACTATTCAATTCAGATTCAATATTTTTTTCTTTATGCTCGAATGACGAACTATTACATTCAAATACATTTCGGTATACTTGAGTAAAGAAATCTATAGAATCCATATCTACGTTGAAATTTGAGATAAAAAAGCCAGTGTTATCATCAATAGTATTGCTTATATTGCCACCACAATACTCGACGATATCTTCAATTTTTTTTCTATCTCTATCGTTTATGAAATTTGACACAAAGATATTTTCTTCATATAAAATATCTTCAAGGTTTCCAACTGATTCGAGGAAATTTTTCACTCTACTCCAATTCATACCATTAAATTTTTTAATTCTTTTTCGATTCATATTATTCTTCTGCGATGCAATCATTGAATTTATTTTATTATCAAAGCCTTCTCTAAATATAGCCACTGAGTCATCGTTTATAATTTTTTTCAGCTTTTCATAACAAAGATACGTTCTATAGGCATCAGACCTCGCTCTATGAACAATTTTATTGTCAATACCAAACTTATTACATAGATTTACAAGTGAATACTCTGCATTGTCAATAATTAATGCCAATTCAAATGTGTCGACAAATGAACATACAAAATCAATACCGAGAACTCTATTATATGCCTTGTTGAGCAAATTTATATCGTTTGCCATTCCATGTCCTACGATAACATTGTCTTGAATAAAGCTGTGGAATTTTTTTATCACAATCGACTCCTGAATCGCATTATCAATCATTTTATTGTCAATTCCTGTAAGTTTTTCAATAAATGAATCAATATAGAAAATCTTCTTGCCATTTTTTATAGAAAAAGAGCTAACCTTACTTGTATCGTCAATATATCTAAAATCAGGTGGTTTGATCAAGTGATTAAACTCGTCGATTATTTCGTTGTTAACAATTTTTATCGCAGACAATTCAATTATGTAGTTAAATTTTGAATTTCCTGTTGCCTCCAAATCAATTACCACATACTTATTTGGCAAATATGTAGAAAATTTGCTTGGCCCAATTATAAATGACATATTTAAAAATATCCTCCTTAAACTTAAGATACTACTAATATTATAACACTTTCTTCTGTAAATAATCAAAATATGCAATGAATTAGATTTAATATTTTTGTTAATTTTTTTAGATTATGGTATTATATATAATATGGTCGCAGAAAATCTGCATATTATTTTTATGGGAGAATTATTATGTTGGATAAGATGAAAAAATTGGTGTCATCAATTAAAATATTTATAAACTTTTTCAATGTGCCAGATATGTACACAAGAAGTGCCGAAACAGCATTTTACCTAACTATTTCTGTGTTTCCATCACTCATTTTTCTAATTGCTGCCATGGCTTATATTCCAGGTATCAATCTTGTAACCTCTGGAGAATTTTTATTGCAAATCATTCCAGATGACGCATATATGATTATAAATAGCTTGATTGAATCAGCGGTAAAAAATAGAAGCTTTGCCTTGGTAATACTCTCTTTTATTTTAGCAACATGGACATTTTCAAAGGCAGTTAAATCTGTAGTTAAAGGTCAAAATATAGCCTATGGATTTGCAGAGTTAAGAGGTTTCGTAAAGCTAAATACTCTGTGCATATTGTTCGCTATCGGTTTCTTCCTATTGACTTTATTGAGTATTTTCCTGCTGGTATACGGTAAAAAAATAGGATTTTTGATTGAAAAGATTATAAGTGACTATTTTTTATTAGAGCTTATATTCAATGTGATTAGATTTTTTATTCCTGTGATGTATATGATTTATATTTTTACAAGCCTGTTTACACTTGGACCTAGTGTCAGAATGAAGGCCAAACAAGGTTTACCTGGAGCTTGTATTACTACCATGCTTTGGATAGTATTTTCCATTTTGTATTCGTTCTATGCAAATAATTTTAGTGGAATAAATCAAATTTACGGAAGTATTTCGACGATGATAGTCTTGATGACTTGGATTTATTTATGTAGTATGGCAATAACCATCGGCTATAAAATAAATTCCATTATCTTTCTAATTCAAAAGAAGAATTCACTTCAAGAAGCTTTTAAAAACAGCTCGCATACTCCTTTTTAATGAGTAGTATACGAGCTGCTTTTTTTATTTAATGATATTAACTAATTTACTGCGTTGATTTCTCTCAAGAAATACTCTTCTATTTCTGATACTTTCTCGATTGCCATATTATCAACAGAATCTTTTGTTCCTATATATACTTTTATTTTTGGTTCGGTACCTGATGGTCTCAATGCAACCCATGAGCCGTCCTCTAAAACATATTTTAACACATTTGATTTTGTAAAGCCTTCAACACCCTTTTCAAAATCCAATAATTCAACAACTTTTTTGTTGGATATTTCCTTCAAGTTTGAATTTCTCAGATGTGTCATTATTCTAGCTATCTTTTCTCCACCTTCTTTTCCTTCTAGCATTATAGAAATAGTTTTTTCTCTGTAATAGCCGTATTTTTCATAAAGGGATAATAGAGCTTCATACAAAGTCTGTCCTTTACTTCTATAATAAAGTGCCATTTCTGAGATTAATAACGTTGCAACAACACCATCTTTATCTCTACACTGCGTACCAACAAGATATCCATAGCTTTCTTCATAACCCATGATAAATGATTTTGAATTATCTTTTTCGTACTGAGTGATTTTTTCACCCATAAATTTGAACCCTGTCAAAATACTTACAACATCGACATCAAATGATTTTGCTATATCCGCCCCAAATTCAGATGTAACAACTGTTTTTATCATGCAAGCATTTTCTGGCAATCTATTTTTTTCTTTAAGACCAGAAATAATATATTCTGTCAGCAGACCACCAATTTGATTTCCTGTAAGCAATTCTATTTCCCCAGCAGAATTTTTCACTGCCACACCTACTCTATCACAATCAGGATCAGTTGCTATTAAAATATCAGCGTCTTTTTCCTTCAATAATTCAATTCCTCTGGCTAGTGCGACACTTTCTTCAGGGTTTGGAGTTTTTATACCGGCAAAATTTGGATCAGGCATCTCTTCCTCTGGAACTACAAAAGCATTTTCAAATCCACAATCTTTGAGAACTCTTAGTACAGGAACTCTACCAGTACCACAAAGAGGTGTGTAGATCACTTTAAAATCACTCGAAAATTGATTGATTACATCATCTCTTATTATGTTTGCTTTAACTGCTTCTAAAAATTTATCATCTATATCTGAACCCAATAGTACCATAAGGTCTGAACAGTTTTTCTCTTCGTATTTTGGAATTTCAGAAAAATCGTTGATATTGTCGATTTCATTCAGAATTGCCTTTGCTACATCTGGCATAACCTGAGCACCATTTTCACCGTATACCTTATAACCGTTATATTTTGGTGGATTATGGCTAGCTGTAATAACGATTCCACCTACACAGTTTAAATTTCTTACAGAAAATGACAACATCGGAGTCGTTCTCAAATCATTGAAATAATAAACCTTCAATCCCGTAGCTGCAATTGTTTGAGCTGCTACCATGCAAAATTCTCTTGACATATTTCTATTGTCGTGAGCAATTACTATACCCCTACTCTTCGCATCGGAATAGTGCTTTGAAAAATATTTTGCCAATCCATATGATGCCTTTCTAACAACGTATTCATTCATTCTATTGGTACCAGCTTCAACTATTCCTCTTAATCCAGCTGTACCAAATTCTAATTCTCTATAAAATCTGTCCTCTATTTCCTTGTCATTATCTTTGATAGATAATAGCTCCTGTTTTGTTTTTTCGTCAAAATATGGAGAATTTAACCACTCGTTATATTTTTCCATGTAACCCATAAAATCACCACCTATTAATAATTGATTAATTAAATCAATTATAACATATCTTTTTAATTATATGTGAAAATACTCATAAAAAATAATATCTAAATATTCAATGATTTAAATAAAAAGCTCTTGCTGGTAGTCTTGTTAAACTACTTGCAAGAGCATATTTCCACACAAGATTTGCACGTTGTCTGCATCTCTATCGTCAGTACCTCAGTCGTTTTTCCATATCTATAAACCACAAATTTATCTTTTGGATTTGAGTATTTTCCCTCTGGATAAACCTCTAGTAAGTGATAAAAAGGTGTTTTTGTATCTAAAAAATACGTAAATTCATCAGTTGGAAAATACAGTATTATATCGACATTTCTTTCATAATCCTTTACTGAATCAAGTATGTTTCCAACCACTTTGTAAAAAACCTTCGCAGAAAATGGATTATAAAAATAAAATACATTTTCAAAACTCGAAATCGCATATTTTTCTGCACTTGAATTAACAAAGAAAATTTTTTTAGCCTTCTCTGTATATTTTTCTCCATAACTGGCTAGATTTTCCAAGCATTTTTTATGATATTCTGTTCGAACCTCTACTCCAGTACATCCAACATCAAAAAAATAATTTACTATAAATGAAAACCTGCCTTTTCCAGAACCAAAATCCACAAAATGAGGATTCTCAAGTGGGGTGTATTTTTTAAACAATTTTATAATTGAATTATAAGGAGTTGGTTCATAGGACGTTTCAAATGAACCATTCCCACTGTACTCAAATTTTGAGGTATCTATTCTTAATAAGTTTTCAAAGTAAGATTCATTCATATAATGCCTCTTTCCTCTAATTATCGAGTGTATTTCTAATAATTTCTAATAATTTTTAGCAATTGCTAATAAATAAATATCAATAAAATATTCAAAAAACAAATATTTTAAATAAATTTAATTTTATTTATTTGAATTATTTTATAGCAGCTTCTGTCTTATTAGATATATTGTAGACAGAATGACTACTAGCATAGTAAGTATTACGACCCACCAAAATCCCATTGGTGATTCTGCAAAAGGAATTCCCCCTACGTTCATGCCCCAAAGACCTGATATAATCGTTGGCACTGCCATGATAATAGTAACGATTGTCAAATATGTCATGACATTATTCTGATTATTACTTATAATTGCACTAAATGCATCCATAATTCGACTCAAGATATCTCCATAAATCTTTGACATCTGTAGGGCTTGTTTGTTTTCAATAATTACATCTTCTAACAAGTCCTGATCTTCCAGATATTGCTTTACGATATTTTGTTTCAAAAGTCTATCTAGCGTCGCTTCATTTGCAGTAAGTGAGGTTGAAAAATATACCAGAGATTTTTCAAGCTGCAATAACTGAAGCAATTCTTTGTTTTTCATGGATTTATAGATTTCCTGCTCTATGTCATTGGTAGTCTTGTTGATTCTTCGCAAATACAACAAGTAATAATTTGCATTTCTGTATAATACCTGAAGGATAAATCTAGTTCTCATAAAGGTGTAGAAATCCTTGACATGTCCAACTATAAAGTCATTCATTATTCTCGTTTGTTTTGAGCATATCGTTATTATGCTATCCTTTGCAAGTATAATGCCAAGTGGGATAGTTATATAGTTTGAAGTTCTGGAGTCAGACATATCGAAAGGTATATCAATCAATATTAATGTGTAGTCCTCATCATATTCAATACGAGAGCTTTCCTCATCGTCTAATGCAGCAGTAATTACATCCCTGTCCAATTCTAAAAGCTCACATATTTCATCTATTTCATTAGAAGTGGGTTCGGTAAGATTTATCCAACAACTCCGTTCGTATTCATTTAACTTTTCAAGCTTTAAGTTTATTGATTTGTAGTATCTTATCATCTTACCCCTCCTTCCAATTATCTATACGTCAATATTCTCTACCTCACCTTGATCAACAGCCATTCTGGTTTCTCTACCTAGAAAATAAACAGTGACATCTTCTTCTACATCTAATATATACAAAGGCTCAACATCTTCCTTTATTACCTCATATTTCAATGGTTCTATATCAAAATCTGAAATAAGTAAATGATCGCTGATAAAGTCTAGATTTCTTATCTCATATACGAGCTGCTGTGTGTTTTCATAGTTTATATTAGCCAAGGATTTGAACATTTCAAAGGACTTTCTGAAATAAAAGGCTGCCAAGAAATATTCACATCTTTTATTGCCTTTGTCAGCTCCCATTTTTAAATATTTTTCTGCATTGTCATATTCGTAGTTTCTCAACAATAGCTGGGCAAGATTGTACATTGATTCCGTACAATTTAGCTTTATTGCTTTTTCATAATACTCAATTGCTTTTTTTGTATCGTTGAAAAAATTATCGTACATAACTCCTATAGTATTTAAGGCGTATATATTTTCCAGCTCGGCAGGATCTGTTAGGTATTTTAATGCCTCCTCATATGCTCCAATTGTAAACAGTAGTTTTCCAACGTGCATTTTCGCAATATCGTGACCGTACTCAGATGCTATTTTGTAATACCTTAATGCTCCCTTTTCATTTCCAAGCTTTTCGTAAATTGTACCAAGTTTAAAGCAGGATTCAATATCGCCATTATCCGCAGCTTTCTTGTACCAGGTAGTCATGTTTTCAATATCATTCTTTTTCTCGTACATATTTGCCAGCTTTATCTGACTGGTGATGTTACTCGGCATCATTTTATAATAGTGAATTGCCAAATCATAGTCCTTTAGAACTCTACACAAATCCCCCATATTTTCTGAAGAATTGTAACAACCGTCGTCAATGGCTTGCTTAAAATAAATCCCAGCTTCTTTCAAGTTGTTGTCTTCAAAATATATTCCTGCTAGATTATTTTTTGCTTCCTTTATGCCATCATCTGCTGCCTGCTTATAGTAAACTCTGGCATTGTCTGTGTCGTTATTTCTATTGTACAAATTCGCCAATCTATATTTTGAAAGTGTGTGATTCTGAGCAATTGCCAGCTCATAATAATGAATCGCATCAGACTCCTTTTTCATCTTGTCAAGCAAATAAGCCAATCTGTACTGTGCTATTGGGTTTCCAGCATCAGCGGCTACCGTATATGTTTTTTCTGCTTCTAAATAGTTTTCAGACAACTCATACAGCAGTCCCAAATTTATACAAGCATTGATATTTTTCTTTTTTATCAATTTTTTAAACAGTTCAATAGACCTATTAAAGTTACCTTCTTCCATTTCGATAACAGCCATATTGTAGGTTGCATCCTCATCATTGAGTGCAACACCTTTTTCGTACATTATCTTGGATTGTTCTTCGTTTCCAAGCTCGCTATACAATAGACCGAGGTTGAAGAACGATTTGGCAAAGCCTTCATCTGCTGCCGAAGCCAACATTTGTTCAGCCATATCATAATCTTCCAATATATAATAAATTACACCCATATTGTTTTTTGCTGATAATATTCCCTTTTCAGCAGCTTTTTCGTACCAATATAAAGACGTATCATATATTTCATTGTTATAGTACATATTTCCTAAATTAAAAGCTGCATAGTCGATTCCACTATTAAACGCAGACTTATACCAGTTCTCTGCATTTTCAAGCTCGCCTTCGCTATCATATAATTGTCCAAGTATTAGTTGGGCCCTATCATATCCAGCTTCCGCAGCATCTATGAATTTTTCAACAGCCAGTTCAGACTTACCAATTTTTTCATAAAAATTTCCCTTTAGATAATCCATTTTGGGATTCTGCGGCATATGAGTCACCTCCTGTTTTAATCTTTGCATAGCATTCCTTATATCATTATATATTATTTAAAAACTTATGTAAAGTGCGTAATAATTTTGATATTTCCTTTTTTTTGTTATAAAATGTATATATAAATACACAAATTTAAAAAGAGGTGATATTCTATGAAAAATGAAGATGTTAGATTGCGAGAACTGTTTTTCATTTTTTTCAAGATAAATATGTTCACTTTCGGTGGTGGATATACAATTGTACCTGTCATTATCGATGAATTTTCAAAGAAAAAGGATTTGATTGCTGAAGAAGAAATGATTGATATAGTTGCAATAGCGCAATCTGGACCAGGTCCAATGGCAATAAATACGTCGATTTTGGCTGGATATAGAATGAGAGGAATGTGTGGGGCATTTACTTGCTTATTTGCATCAGTATTGCCTTGTCTGATTGTAATTTCATTATTGTACTATGTTTACTCAAGTGTTATTCACATAAAGCTGATTCAAACCATTATGGAGTGTATGGCAGGTGCGATGAGTGCAATTTTGGGATTTACTGTTTTCAATATGTCGAAAAAAGCCTTGTCAAAGCATAGAAAGTTCGGTGCAAGCCTTCTAATTGTATCTATTTTGCTGGCCTTTTTTACAAAGATATCAACTGTTCTGATAATATTGTTTGCCGGTTTGATTGGATTAATAGTATTTTCAATTGTTGAGGAGGATAAAATATGCTAGATTTACTGATGAAATTATACATTAACTTTTTGGCAATTGGCTCCTTCGCATTTGGTGGTGGATATGCTGTAATTCCTCTTATAAAAAAATATATTGTAGATAATACACATTGGTTGACAATCAAGGAACTAAACGATTTAATCTCACTTTCTCAGATTACGCCGGGTCCTATTGCGATTAATTCAGCAACATTTATTGGTGTTAAGGTCGCTGGTATTCCAGGTGGAATTATTGCCACAATTGCAGAGGTTACTACTAGCTGTATTTTAATGCTGATTCTCGGAAAACTCATATTTAGTGGAAGAAAAATAAAGGCAATAGACTATATATTAAATGGACTTAAGCCAGCGATTTGTGGTCTTATTTTTGTTACAACACTAGATTTATTCACTTCGTCTATATTTAAAAATTCAAAGTTTGATGATATAAACAATTTGACCAGCATTATCGCCTTATCAAATTTGAAAATTGTTGGAGTGATTGGATTTTGTGTGGGAATATTTCTCCTTAGAAAAAAAGATTTTGGCGTTATAAAAATTATTGCAGTAACGGCTGTAATAGGACTTTTAGCAGGATTAATACTAAGATAATGGAAATAGAATAAGAAGAGGCTCAACCACTCATTTTTCAAAATGAATGACACAAGCCCCTTCTTTATATCCAATATCTTAGTATTTTTTTATATCCAATGCTTTATAGGATATAGCATTCATCAACTGTCTTATAGTTAGACTGTCGGAAATAGTGAATAATATATTGAAACCAGATTCGTCGCCTGATTTGCAACAGAATCCACTCTTACGTCGCCATTAATTCTTTTAAAATAGAACTTATATCCATATGTGATCTTTTTACCTGAGCCAAAATCGCCCTTATAGGCTTCAAACTTTAGTATATCACTCTTTATTTCCTTATCAAGGGTATTGAATGATAGATTGAAATCTATTTTATCATTAGATCTCAGCGACTCAATAATCATCTCTGTCATAGCCAAATATCCTGCATATTTAAATCTGATATCCGGATTGTTTATACACGATAGATATGCATAAAACGACGCCTCATCCTCTCTTGCCACACCTCTCTGATATGCCATGTATTTGCAAAGTATAAACGGCATATATTCTTTTGGTATAGATGTATTGATAACAATTTCATTCATAAGCATAGAATACGTTCCATCCAATCCAAAATAATTTAACATATCATTGGATAGTGATTCCTTTGGTCTTGAGTATTTACCTGAAAGTTTTGGAAAAGCCTCAGATATAACATTGTATCCAACCTCTGCCTGCAAATACATTTCATCCAAGTTATCAAAATATTTTTTTTCTGAGCTTACAAACACCTTTTTTGACTCCGATGCTTTCTCAGATAGTTGTTTAAACAAATCCATTCTTTTGGAGCTGTCGATATTCACATTCACATTTGTCGAGAATCTCGTATTGTATTTCTGAACTAATTCGTCACCGAGAGTTGGTGTCTGATAATTCAAGCCGAATACAACAATATATATGAATAATAAGATGCTGAAAATGTTAAACGTTCCCCAAAACAATCTAGCTACATACACAATCCATTTTTTTGGCGAGAACAAGTTTCTAATAAAGTTGATAAACACAATTAGCAACATTATGACGATAATTATAAGGATGATCTCACTTATCGGAAGAGCAGTTTTGTTGCTAGTAACACTCATTTTTTCTCTAACAAATTTATTTATCAATTCTGTGTAAACAAAAGCATTTATGCCCTTGTATTTTGCCGATAATCCCAACAATATTGCAGATATTATCGCCAATAACACAGTCCATATTCTAAATTTAAACAATACAATCACCTCCATGGCAATAGTATTATACCATAAATATTATGATTATTAAAGAAGAAGGATAATTTTGTTATTTATAATAAACTATACGAATTAATAATAAACTATACTAATTTATAATAAAGTATTCGAATTTACTATAATAACATAAACTAACTGTCCTTATTTTTTAGCAAATAATATTTCCTGAAAATGCCAAGGTCTTCATTTGCTCCGTCGAGAATTCTCCCCTGATAGACGATCTTTCCTTTCTTTTTATCAAATATGGTTATTATATCGAAATAAACATAGCTATTATGCAAGTTTTGAGGATTTTGCCCTAAACTTTCGTCTTTTATTGCGTGCATTCTATTATTTGATATACAAACTAGATAGTCGTCAATTGTCATCACCATCTTCTTATCCATATAATTTTGAATACTGTATTTAAAACCGTAGTCATCAATCATATACTCGTTACTGTTATAGTATTTTTTGTTCATCTCCTTGACCTTCAAATTGCTATCTGATATTTTATACGAGAAATCATTGAATACTATTTCAGTATTTTTGTTCGACAAAACTATAAACTCTCCGTCCTTTAAGGAAACTTCTAGCAAATTGAGAAAGTTGTCGTTATTGATAACAGCCAAAGTAAGTTTTTTCTCTTTATCATCATATTTTTTTTCAAGAAATCCATTACGAATCTGAATAGTATCAAAAAACTTCAGGTAGTTTTCTTCTTTTTTCTTGTCAATTTTTCCAATTTCTTCAGTAGTGATTTTGGTAGTTTTATTATCTACTGTAAATACTTGCTTTATACTATTCGACTTTGAAAAGATAAAAGTCTTTTCAGATGTTGTGACAGCAAAGATATCGTCTTTCTCATTATATTTCCTTCTGTAATTCAATAATTCTTTTTCAGAATATGATTTTTTTTCAAGATCATACTCAATAAAGAATATATTTCTACTATACTCCTTTTTCTCCAAAGCTTCTTTATCGTATTCATTACTATACTCAAAATCATTTACGCTTACAACAAGACTCAATTTATTTCCATCGACACTGTAGTCAAGAACCTCTGATGTATACCTCTTGGGATTGATTGACTTATAAAGCTTTGAGTTACTATCCAAATCTATTTTTTTTAGATCTATTCCATCATAATAACCATTACTAAATAAAGAAATTGTCACCTTTTTTTCTTCGGTATTTTTTTCTATAAGGAATTTGCTATTTGATGTAATTATTTTATCCGCATTCGTACTTCCATCTGAAAGCTTCTCTAACGAATCATCAAGCTTTATCTCGTATTTTTCCTTATCATTTAGCTTTATAAAATCTTTTCCATACTCCAATTTAAAATCCTTGGGCTTAGATGAGCAAAGCTGAAGCGAATTTATTGAGTATGTTTTTTTTCCTCTCATTTCATAGATAGTTGGGTTGTATTTTATATTTCTATCCTTTGAAAGTTCAAGAGCATCATCAACATTTACATGAATTAGTTTCACCTCATCTAATATCCTTTCGTCACCCTTTATTGTATCGACTACTATCTCGTTGGAAGCCGATGAAATTTTTGCTGACACAAATATAAAGGTTGCTATAAGTGAAATGATTATCGCATAGCCTAAATATGCTTTATTTTTCATCTAAATTCCTCCCCTCACTCTATTTTTCGTCATAATACAGTCTACGAAAAATAATACAGCAGCAATTGCTAAAACTAAAGAATTTATCAGAGCTTCATTATTATAAAAGAATCTAAACCCAATGTCTTCAGTCAAAACTATTAAACCACCCATTATTGCACAGAAGAACAATAACAGCAAGCAAAATAAAATCTTGTTTTTAAATGCACTCTTGTTTTCATTTATGTAAACAATGCTTGTGATTGTCTGCGTGTAGACTACGCTCGCAAACATAATCACAAATGTAACGATCATAACCCTAGAAAAGTCTGTCGGGAAAAAAGTATTGTAGTTGACCTTTGATAACAACGCCAGACTAGAGTTATATGTGTTTTTATACACTTGACCCAATACAAAGTTTATAGCAATAGCCGAAATATTCATCAGAACTTGAAACAATAGGTACAAGCTAAAGCCACACAGTATTTTTGAAATTTTAAGCTTTGCTATTTTAACTGGCATTAAATACTCAATATAGAAGCTTTTGTTTTTCTTTTTGTAGCTTCTTGCTACTATATCTATCGACATCAACACGCAAAATAGGCTACCACCGTAATAATATATCAAAACAAATGAAATAGATCCAATCTTTTGATAATCAATAGTGTTGACCGCATATTGCTCCAATAATATTTTCAAAGACTCTGGAGTTGAAGTATTATTAACAAAAATATTTACAATATTCCTAAATTCACCAATAGGTAATTCATAAAATATCGGTAAATATACACTCGATACCATAAAAATGTTGAACATCAAAACGGCTACTAGTACAGCAAATATCTTATTTTTATTTTTCATTAATTCGTAATAATAAAGCTTCATTATCTCATTCATATTATTACCCCCTACTAAAAATCCAGTTTATTATTGTAGAAATACATTGAATAAAACGAATATCCAATCAATAAAGCTATCGAGTTTATTAGGCTCAACCTACTGAAAGGCTCAACCAATACTACCAAGCCATAATATATTATTTTCGTCAAATCTAACACTGGAGAAAAGACGATGGCAAATAATATTATTATAAACAATACTATTAGGAACTTTTTTCCAAATCTATAAACATTTATCATCATAAACATTAAAAATGCAACCAAGGCTGGTATTGTTACCAATATTCTGTATGCAAAATCTTCAAGCACGAAAAAAATTGTATTGTAATTTTTTATTCGCATAACAAAATCGCCAAAGTTTGAAACATCATCAAATAATGTAAATTGATAAAATGCCCCATATTGTGCCAAAAGATGCATCAAATATTTAAAGTAAATAAACAAGCATAAGTATGCAACGATATATTGTATTATCATAAAGGCAGTAACTTCCAAAAAGAATATAATACAATGGTATTCCCTTCTGACAGGAAGCTGAATCATTATATATGTCGATCCGTCATCGTTGTACAATCTATTATAGCTTGCTATAATAATAAACAAAATACAAAGAAATACAAGTATGAATGGTACCAAACCAATTAAAAAACTTGGCATAATAAGTTGACCGACATTCTTCTCATTTGCAAGCGACTCACTCTTTGCCAAAAAATTTTGCATATTGTGATTTGAAATAAGACATATAATAAGGGTTGACATCCCTGAAATTAAAAACCCCAGCATAGATGCAAATGCCAGCAAAGCTTTATCTCTTTTAAGGTTAATTGCAATAAGCTTATAGAAGTTACTCATTTAAAGTCACCTCTCTCAATTTTTGAAGTATCGATTTGCCCTCTAAATATCTCATTTCTTCTGCGTCAAAGCTGCTGACAATCCTTCCATCACTTAAAATGAATACATGGTCAACAATTGATTCTATTTCACTTATTTCATGAGTAGTGAATACAACTGATTGGTTTTCGTTCATATATTTTGCTATTAAGCTTACAAACTCTTCCCTTTTGAATATATCTATCCCACTAAAAGGCTCGTCGAGAAGTATATACTTCAAATCAAGTGAAAAAGCGAGCATTAATTTGACTTTAGCGATATTTCCCCTTGAAAGATTGTCAATAATATCCTCTCTTTTTATATTGAAAAACTCCATCATATCCTCTGCCTTTTCATCATTCCAGCTCGGATAGAAATCCTTGTAAAACGATATCATTTGTCCTACTGTAAATCCTGGAAAATGTGTCTCCGTATCAGGAACAAAGATTAAATGACTATTTACAAATCTGTTGATTGGCTTGTCATCAATGATTATTGAGCCAGAATTTGGTTTTATTATACCTGCCAAGCATTTTAACAAAGTCGATTTACCAGCACCATTAATACCTAAAATAGCAGTAATCTTGCCCTCAGCTATATTTAAGCTAACGTTATCCAGCGCATAATCGACGTATTTTCTTTTATTTATCAATGGCTTTTTATATTTTTTCGTCAAGTTTTTTACTTGTATCATCTATCTCTCCCCCTTCATATATTTCATCAAAATTGTCATAATAATAATCTATTAATTGAATCACTTCTTTCTTTTCTGTATTTATTGATTTCATTGTTCTAATAAAATCGATTACTGGTTCTTTAATATACTGTTTCTTCAATTCCGAAATTACAGAAAGATCACTAGTAATTTTACTGAGTCTATTCTTTTCCGTACATATTAATCCAATATCCTCCATATATGAATATGCCTTTTGAACTGTATTTAGATTTACCTTAAGCTCAGCTGCCAACTCTCTTCTCGAAGGAATTACGTCACCACATACAAGCTTGCCTACAAAAACCATCGCTTCAAAGTTTTTAGTTATTTGTAAATATATAGGTGAATTATTATTAAATATGATTGATTTATACAAAACCTTCCCTCCTCTCAAACAAAAATGTACTATAGATGTAGTACACCTTTAAGTGTATTATACCTATAGTACATTCAAAATGTCAATATTGTTTTTTTATTTTTTATAGAAATTTTTTTATAAATCAGTGACAAGCTCGATATAAACTTGTTCTAAACTTGTTATATACTTCTCATTGTCACTACCCTAAAAAGTATACAGAAAAATCAATTTCAAAGCTAGAAATCAATGACAAATCTCCTGTTATTAGCTTTTCCTTTTCCTGTTTTTTTAGCTTTTTTATTCTCTTTTCCAATTTCATAGCATCACTTTTCGACTTGAGCTGAAAAACAATTTCTGTTTTTTTATACTTCCTTGCTCTGACATACTTTGATCCGATTGAGCATTTATGTTCATCTATTCTCCTATCAATATCCGTTGTATATCCACAGTACAAAGAATCGTCCATACATCTTATTATATACGTAAACATAGGTACATTCCATGCCTTAACATTGTTTAAAGCTTATTTCCATCAACAAAGCTTCTCAGTACCAGCCATGCTTTTGTATCAAAATTATGATTTTCCAAGAGCAATTTTTTTGCTTCATCTTTCGTTACAAAAAAAGGTTTGATATTTTCACTTTCTTCTTGGTTTTTCTCAGTTATCACACCTCTTACTCTACCAAACAGCATCGAGATAGATTCGTCAGACATTCCCACTGATGGATACGTTCGCTTTGATGACCTTTCCCTATCAATATCATAAAGCTCAAGACCCGTTTCTTCAAAAAGCTCTCTTCTTGCAGCTTTTTCAATATCTTCACCTGCATCCACCAAGCCTGCTGGAAGTGATATAATATAGTCGTTTATCGGTATTCTAAATTCTTTAATAAGCAATAGCCTATCCTCTGCATCATCATACCCTACAATTACGACTGCATCAGATGCATAATTATCTTTCTCGAAAATAAGTTTTTTATATGAATCGATAGTCTTTCTTGATGCAACTATCCAGTATTTTTCATTTCCTAAGTATGTTTTGTATATCACCTTAAATAAATTAAGAAATTTTGATTCAAAGATGACCTCGACATTTATTATTTCATTTTTTTTATTTTCTGATTTCATTTTTTCTCCTTAAATTATTTACATATTCTTCCAGTGGGTATATAATTGAAATAGGAATATATAGTTTTATATTTTATTTGAAATTATTTGTTTTTGAAGGGAGAGATCGTTAATGCGTAATCAAACACAAAAATTAAGAAAAACAGTCGCAAATGTAACATTTCACGAATTTATCAAGGATCATTTAGATGATTTTGTAGAAGTGAATACATATCTAACAAAATCAAAGCTTTATGGTGTAATTGCTGATTATGATAATATCTCTCTAACGCTTTCTGTGACACGCTTGGACAAGGAAAAGAAAGATGCTATCGGCGGTAAAAATGATACTAGAAAGGAAATGCTTTATATTCCTGTTAGCTCGATAAAATCGATCAAAAAACTATAGTACTGTTAACTATTTAGCTATAATGGATGGTCAATACCATCCATTATAGCTTTTATTTTCTGCAGAAAATTATTCTATCTCAAAAACATTCTGAGTTTATTTTTCTTGCAAAATACCTCAATCTTCTCAGTCATAGCTTCAACTGTACCTCTTACGTCTTCACTTAGACTATCATTAGTTCTGCTGTAATTAATTATTTCTTTTGTCATAGGAAGCTCACCAAGTAATTCCAAATTCATTTCACTAAGGAATGCTTCCATTTCGGGTGCTTCAAATATTTCAATTTTTTCTGAACATCCAGGACATTTAACATAGCTCATATTTTGTACCAGTCCAATTACTGGAACCTTTAATTGATTTGCCATATTAACAGCCTTTGCAACAATCATAGAAACCAAATTCTGAGGTATTGATACCATCACTATCCCAGTCAATGGTATTGATTGCATAACTGTCAATGCGACATCTCCAGTGCCAGGAGGCATATCGATCAACAAATAGTCTAGCTCCTCCCATAATACGTCGTTATAAAACTGCTGAACTATATTGCCGATCATTGGACCTCTCCAAATTACTGGTGAATTTTCATCTTCAATCAAAAAATTTAGAGAAATCATCTTTATTCCCTCATCTGAAACGACAGGTATTATTGAATTGTTTGAAGAGAATGCTCTAATATCCTCCATGTTCATCAATCTTGGAATACTTGGTCCAGTTATATCTGCATCTAGTATTCCAACTTTATAGCCCTTATTGTTTAATTCTCTTGCAATTAGAGTTGTTACAGTCGATTTTCCCACTCCACCTTTACCACTCATTACACCGATGATATTTTTTATTTTATTAGAATTGCCGTTATTAGGTGAACTGCTGTTACCTATAGCTGCATTTTCGTTTACTTCACTCATAAAACTACCTCCAATTTTAATATGATTTTTATTACTTAGATACCCAAAAACTCATGGTAATATTCTTCAAAATTCCGTTTTAATCGACACTTAACTTCATCTGAAGCAAATGAACTCTCCACTGTATTATAGTATATTTTTTTATATGAGTCCATATCAAGTCCAAATACAGAGTCTATCAAATTCAATTCTTTCGTCATGGTCGTATTTGACACCGTTCTATTGTCAGTGTTTATTGAAATACCTATTCCATCCTTCAAATAGTCAATTACAGGGTGTAAATTAATATTTACTATAGTATTTGTATCTACATTGCTAGTCGGGCAAACTTCTAGCAAAATATTATTTTTCTTTACGATATCATATGCATTTTGACTATCGTTTATCCTTATTCCATGACCTATTCTCTGAGCACCCAGCAATGTAATGGCATCATATACATTCTTTCCTGATGCTGCTTCACCTGCGTGAACAGTAATGTTGTAGCCGAGCGTGCGTGCAAGCTTCATTGCCTCAATAAATTTTTTTGCAAAGCCCTCGTCCTCTGGACCTGCCAAATCTATACCGACTATTCCCTTGCCTATGAATTTTTCTCCAGCTTTTATCGTATCGATGGCAGCTTTTTCCGAATAATTCTTCATACAACATAAAATAATACCACCCTCGATGCCAAAATCAGCTTTTGCCCTATTCATACCATTTATTGATGATTCTATAACCTCGTGCAAGGATAGCCCCAATTTTGTGTGGAGAATTGGAGCAAACCTCAACTCGAGATACTTGACATTTTCCTCGCTGGCATCTTGAAATACCTCATACGTGAATCTCTCAATTGATCTTCTTGTCTGCATTACCATGAGTGGAAGCTCAAAGCAGCTTAGGTATTCAACCAATGAACTACAATTTTCTGGAACGGTAAGTAATTCTGTTATCTTATCCACATTCAAATCAGCATTTTCAGATTCAATTACTTTTAATTCATCTAACACACTTTCTGGTCTTAACGAGCCATCTAAATGACAATGTAGCTCTATCTTTGGAGCTTTTTTGTAATCAGTCTTGTTTGTTATCATATCTTTTTTATCGGTTGTTCTCTTACTCATAATTACCTCCAAAATTTGACAGTCTATTCAAAATAAACCCCCTCTCAAATCAATGCTCCTCTTTTTAATCAGAGCTTCTCTTTAAAATCTTAAATCAGAACTTTCCTTAAATCAAAAAAGGCTCGGAACACTCCTATTCATATGACTTGAATGCTCCAAACCTCTTTCTTATGATTGATTATATAGTTATATTTCCCCTCATCCTATTCATTTCATCAATAATGTTGATTGAATGGTCGGAAATTCTTTCTAAATTCGTAATAATATCCAAGAAATATATTCCTGCCTCTACAGTACAATCTCCACTGCGAAGTCTATCCATATGAGTTTTTCTATATTCTTTTTCAAGTCTTCCAAACTCACGTTCTCTTTCAATGATTTCCTTTGCTAGCTCTTCATCATATGTTTTGATTGCTGTAATACTATCGTAGAAGTTTCTAGAAGCTATATCAAATAGTATATCCAGCTCCCTGCTAGCCTCTTCAGAAAAGCTTAGCTTCTTTTCATTTAGGAATCCTGAAATTTCAGCCAGGTTTTCAGCATGATCCCCAACTCTCTCAATATCATTGACAATATGGAACAATACATCAGTCTTTATTCTTTCTATATCGCTAAGATTTCTTGTAGTCAATTTGAACAAGAAATTCGTAATATCAATTTGTAGCTTATTGATAATTTTCTCATATTCAAATGATTTCGCCACCAAATCCATATCTTTATTTTTAATTGACTCATAAGAAGCATTTAATGATCTTGTAGATCTGCTTGCCATTCTTATAACTTCATCAACAGTATTTGAAAGTGCAATTGATGGTGTTTCCAATATTCTTTCATCAAGGAATTTTGTTGTATTTATTCGTTCTTCTTCCTCATCAACTGAAACAGGAACCAATTTATATGCAAGCTTTAGCAGATAATTGGAAAACGGAAACAAAATACAAACATTTACCAAGTTAAACAAAGTATGTGCATTTGCTATCTGTCTAGGAACATTTGTAGGATCCATCGTTGTAACAAGAGAGATAATTGGTTTACTCAACACAACAATAAATAACAACGTACCCATAACGTTAAAAATAAGATGGACAATAGCAACTCTTCTCGCATTTCTGCTCGCACCAATTGTTGACAATAGAGATGTCACACAAGTACCTATATTGTCACCGTATAAAATTGGCAATGCTGCAGTTATTGGCAATAATCCCTGAGATGCCAAAACTATCAAAATACCAATTGATGCACTTGAGCTCTGGATTGTACCTGTGATCAAAAATCCAGCAACGATTCCCAAAATCGGATTTCTACTCAACATCAAAATTGCATCATGTACTTTTTGCATTTCTGATACTGGAGCAGCCGCATCCTTCATAAACGACATACCGACGAATAGGATACCAAATCCTATAAGTATTTCTGCCAAGTCCTTTACATGCTTCTTTTTTGTAAAGAACCACATAATCATACCCAATCCAATTGCAATCGGTGCATATTTTTCAATACTAAATGATACCAATTGTGCAGTTACCGTCGTACCAATATTTGCACCCATAATTATACCGACTGCTTGCTTTAATGTCATTATTCCAGCATTAACAAAACCAACCGTCATTACAGTAGTTGCACTAGAGCTTTGTATAATAGCAGTTACGATTGTCCCAACCAAAACACCCATCAACCTGTTGGTAGTCAACATCTCTATAATACGCTTAAGTTTCTCACCTGCAACTTTTTGCAGACCGTCGCCCATCACATTCATCCCATAAAGGAACATACCTAACCCTCCGACTAGGTAAACAGCTACATCCATATTTACACCTCAACTTAAATTATTTTTTACATTTTTTATATTTTCTTATCAATAAATAAAGCCTTAATATTATAATAACATGAAAACATAAAAATAAAAACAAAAAATATTTTTCGTTTTTATTTTCACAGTATTTGTGATATTCTATTTCTAAAGTCACTTTATAGTAATTTCTGAAGCCGCTTTATAAATCAAATCATCAAGCAGCTCTTTGTCTTCAAGTATATTCTTTATAAAATACTCATTCCTCTGAACCGGTCCGATATTCATGTACCCTCTATTGCTGACATTAATTCTTCGTAAATCGTCCTTATGTTCTCTTGAATCTTTTGTGATTATTCCAACTCTTCCCTTTGCCCCTTCAATTCTAAAATATTCAGAAATGCTAAGATCATCTTTTTTGTCTTTTAAGACTGATTCAACGTTGTATTCAAGAAATTGTCTAATATCCAAATATCCTCTTTCAAAAACTCCCTTGTCAAGCCCGTATGGCAAAAGCTCAATTAGCCTTATATCAATATCGTTGTTTATTGTCATTTTCATAAAATCAAGTAGCTCATCATCATTGAACCCTTTTATGGCAACACAGTTTATTTTTAAATTGATACCTGCAGCAATGCAAGCATCAATCGACAAAAACACTTCCTTCAAATTGCCACCATCTGTCAATGCTTGATATCTGTATTCTTTTAATGAGTCCAATGAAATATTAACATTTGTAAGCCCTTTTGCTTTTAACTCGATTATCCTTGTAGCCAATCCAATTCCATTCGTCGTAATGCCAATTTCCTCAATCCCAAGCTCCCTTGAGTATTCGACTAATTCCGATAATCCCCTATAAAGTAGTGGTTCTCCACCAACAAATTTTATCTTTTTCAAACCACGCTTAACGAAATACTCGATTACTTTTTTGAAATCGTCAATTTTCATCGCTTGCCTATCCTGTTCAATAACAACTGAACCAACATTAGACTTTAAATATAGCAAAGAAAAATTGCTTTCTTCGGTTAATATTACTCTTAAATAGGATAATTTGTCATCCATTTATTCACCACTCCTTAAAAAATTTTTATCAAGCTATCAGTTATGGTTTTTGAAATAACCCTTTTCATCTCCATATAATCGAAATATGTATCAAATTCATAAGATACATAATCCAATCCCTCAGACGCCAGTTTGTTTATTTTTTCAATATTATTGTCGTAGAATATGTCTATTCTTCCTACTTTTTCGATCATTTTGTATATACATTCGTATAAATCCGAAATTATCTTATTACTATATTCTCCATATTTTTCTATAGTGTTATAAATACTTTCTTCAGAAACTAGTGATGATTTGAAAAATTTAATGAAATTCATAAAATCGTCCACGTTATTTTCTGGCTCTAATTCAAAAATTATCTTGAAAAACAAATTCCAAGGAACTTCAGAATTCATCTTTTTCAGAAAAAAGTTTGCCACATTCTGAGAAAACTCATCCTCAAACACAACCTCATTCTCCATATGTATCTCATTATCAAAATCGATATCCTTGTTGATAAAGTCATTTATTTTGCTATATTCATCTGTAAGAAAATTGCTTAATCCTTCCAGCGAGTCGCTGTACTTGTTCATCGAATAACTAATGATGGTTTCACAAGGCTTTTTGAAATCAATAGAAAAATACAATTGCTTTTTCATTTTATACATTATCGTATCATAAAGTATTTTCGCAAAAATCTTTTCCATTTCAACTCTACCCGTATTTCCATCTATTTTATCCTTAGACTTAAAGTTGGTATAAATATTCAATAGCTGATCGTCAATCATAGTTAGACTATTTTTTATTGACACCATCATGTCTTTTAGGAATGCATCCTCCAACAGATAAGTCGTATTTTTATAGATGATTTTGTGTTCGATTTCGCTCCAGAACACGTTTACCAGTGATTTGATCTGAAGTTCGAACTTAATTCTTCTATTCAAAAAAGTATATTCTCCGTCAATTTTATATATTTCAAAACCGTTTTTTTGTCGAAGAGGCTGTTTATCATATAGATATAACCTTATATTTTTATTAGATTTGGAATAGAAATATTTTCTGTCATCAGTACATTTAAAGTATTTCTTTAAAATTAAGAATATATCTTTTTCTTCCTTTGTGAATTTACATTCCATCCTAATACCAATCAAGTCTGGTATATCCGATATCAATTCCTTTGGCTCAGAATATGTGCTAAGGTATCTATTTCGTATTATCTTTTCCTTCAAGCTGTTTTCAGATTTTATTCTCGAAGTAACAGCGATTAATTCAGTATCATTTAGTGGAATGGATGCAAAAAATTTAACAAGTTCATCTTCAATTACTTCCAAAGCTGGTCTTTGTTCAGCCAGTATCGATGTCGCTTCTTCGATAAACTCAAATTCTTTTAACCTCATAGCTTCCTCCAGTAATTTAGTTTACTCTTAATTATAACAAAAAATACATATAATTGTAAAATAAAAAAACAAGAATATGCAAAAAGAGCCATTTCAAAAGAAACAGCTCTAAATAATTTTATCATGTATTTATATAACTTATTGTGTGTATTCTTTTATATGTTCTTTGCATATCTTTTAATACACCCTTTTGTAACGAATTTTTTATTTGACAATATCAATATTCCAAATATTTTTCGCATATTCCTCTGTCGATCTATCTGCTGAGAATATACCAGCTTTCGCTATATTCACAAGACTCATAGATCCCCACTTGTTCTTATCCAAGTATGTATTTTCAACTTCTTTTTGCTTTTCAACATAACTATGGAAATCAGCCAAACACATATATGGATCACTATTTATCAAGTAATCGACAATATTATTGAAGTTAGATCCATTCAAATTGATTGTTCTTATAAACTCCAAGGTATCTCTGATTTCACTTGAGCTTCTATAATAATCAATCGGTCTGTAACCGTTTTTGATTAATTCATTGACTTCTGGCGTTGATAGACCAAAAATAAAAATATTTTTATCTCCAACTGCCTCGTGAATTTCAACATTTGCTCCATCCATTGTCCCCAAAGTCAAAGCACCGTTTAACATCAGCTTCATATTTCCAGTTCCAGAAGCCTCTTTTCCGGCTTGTGAAATCTGTTCACTGACATTTGCAGCTGGAATGATCTTTTCAGCCAAGGTCACTCTGTAGTCTTCTAAAAATACAACCTTCACATAGTTTCTAACAACAGGATCTGCCTCAATCATCTCAGACAACGTACAAATAAATTTGATAATATTTTTTGCCATTGCATATCCTGATGATGCCTTTGCACCGAAAATAAATGTTCTAGGTACAGGTCTTAATCCATCAAACTTAATCTTTCTGTACAGATATACAATATGAAGTGCGTTTAATAGCTGTCTTTTGTATTCATGTAGTCTCTTAACCTGTACATCGAAAATAGATTCATTGTCGACATTTATTCCAGTAGATTCCTTTATGTATTTTGAAAGCTGAGCCTTCTTTAGCAATTTTATTTTTTCCAGATCTTCAATTACAGATCTATCATCCTTATAATCATATAGTTTTTCAATTTTAGATAAATCTTTTACAAAATCCACCTTCAATAGATCATTCAAATATGATGTCAATTCAGGATTAGATTGTGCTATCCATCTTCTGTGAGCGATTCCATTAGTTACATTGTTAAACTTGCCCGGATAAATTCTGTTAAATGACTTGAATGTATCTTCAACAAGTATATCTGAATGTAGCTTTGAAACACCATTTACGTTGTAGCTACTTACAATACATAAATTTGCCATTTTTATCATGTTGTTATGTATTATCGACATAGTTTCAAGCTCAGACAATGCGCCAATTCTCTTACACCATTCACAAAATCTGTTGTTTATTTCTGCGATAATAGAATATATTCTCGGTAATATAGGCTTGAATAGGTCTACCGACCACTTTTCAAGTGCTTCTGCCATTATAGTATGGTTTGTATATGCAAAAGTCTTTGTAACAATGTTCCAAGCATCTTCCCATGAGTATTCGTACTCATCCAATAGTATTCTCATAAGCTCTGGAATACACATTGCTGGATGAGTATCATTTATATGAATTACCACCTTTTCAGCCAAATTATCCAATGTTGAATAAGTTGCGTAGTGATTTCTCACTATCTGCTGTAGAGAGGCACTTGTAAAGAAGTACTGTTGCTTTATTCGAAGTGCTTTACCAGTATCGTTGTCATCTGCCGGATACAGAAGCTTTGAAATTGACTCCGCAATAACATCAGATTCAACAGATCTCGCATATTCTCCCTTTTCAAAAAGCTTCATATTGAATCCCTTGTTAGCTTTTGCTCTCCAAAGTCTTAAGGTGTTGACAGCTTCACTATGATAACCAGATATCAACAAATCATATGGTTCTGCTATTACAGAAGTATAATCGTTATGAGTGATTTTTAAACCTTTATCAGTCCACTCTTCTCTTGTGCTACCGTAAAACTTTATCTCAACTTCCTCATCACTTCTATATGCCAACCCATATGAACCCAAATCTAGCCAATTGTCAGGATATTCTTGCTGCCATCCATCATGTATAACTTGTTTAAAAATTCCAAACTCATATAGAATTGAAAATCCAGTCATTGGATAATCCTGGCTTGTAAGAGCATCCATATAGCATGATGCCAATCTCCCCAAACCACCATTTCCAAGACCAGGATCTGGTTCTATATCATATATTTTATCAAGAGTAAATCCATTTTTTTCCAAATAATCCTTTACTTCTTTTTCCAATCCAAGATTAAAAAGATTATTTCTCAAAGTTCTACCTACCAAAAACTCCATAGACATATAAAATGCCTGTTTCTGTTTTGAATCCTTTAATTTTTTGTTGTAATCAAACCTTTTTTCAGATAGTTTATCTCTTGTCTTTACCATCAAAGCCTGATAAACTTGTCTTTCACTCGCTTCATCAATCGAGTTTCCAAATTTTGTTTCGAGATATCTTCCTATCTCATCAGTAAATCCTACCATTATCTTCTCCTTACTTCACTTCTACCAAATCACTTTTTTATTGCTATTAACACTATAAACGATAAAACTTAAATTAATAATATGGTTAATAATAAAATTAATACTAAGATAAGCTTTATCGCAATAGTGTTTTTTCGTTATATTTTACAGTATTTCTTTGTACATTTCAATATATTCTTTTGATGATTTCACCCAACTTGAATCATAATTCATTGCATTGTGCATTATTTTCTTCCAAGCTTCTTGGTCTGTATTAAATACCTCCAATGCACGTCTTACAGCATTCAGCATATCATATGCATTATACGACTCGAACGTAAAGCCTGTTCCTTCACCAGATAAAGGATTATATGGAACTACAGTGTCTCTTAATCCACCAACTCTATTGACAACTGGAATTGTTCCGTATCTCATTGCTATCAGTTGTGACAGACCACATGGCTCTGATTTTGAAGGCATCAAATATAGATCTGATGATGAATATATTTTTGACGATAGTTCATTGGAGAACATTATCAAGGACCTAATTCTATCATGTCTTGTATTTTCCAAACACCTTAGACTCGACTCCAATCTTGGATCGCCAGTTCCTAAGATTACCAGTTGAGTTCCCATATTGACAATTTCCTCTGCAACATCTATGATTAAATCTATTCCTTTCTGATCAGTTAGTCTAGTTACCATTCCAACAAGGGGAATCTCCTCATTTACCTCAAGCGCCAATTCTTTTTGCAGAGCCAGCTTATTTTTCACTTTTTTGTCGATTGTCTCATAAGTATAGTTTTTATATATCACATCGTCTTTTTGAGGATTAAACTTTTCATAGTCGATACCATTTACAATTCCCCTCAATTTCCATTTTTCATTGTTGAGTACTGGATCAAGTCCAAACGAAAAATATGGTTGAAGAATTTCTTCAGCATAGGTTTTACTAACTGTATTAACCTTATCAGCCAACTGAATTCCTGCCTTTAGTAGATTGATATCCCCATCAAAGGTCATGATTGGAAGATAATCATTATCCAAACCAAATAGATTTCCTAAAATATATGGATTGAATTTTCCCTGGAATTCTATATTATGAATTGACAACACAGTTTTTATATCCTTAAAAAATTCGAATCCCAATTTCTTGAATAAATCCACATAAACTATTGACATTGATGTATGCCAATCATTGGAGTTGATGATATCCGGCTTAAAATCGATATGTGGAAGTATTTCAAGAGCCGCCTTTGAGAAAAATGCAAATCTCTCACCATCATCCATCTCTCCATATACATTTCCTCTCTTAAAATATTGTTCGTTATCAATAAAATAGTACTTGACACCTTTTAATTCTGTTTCAAAAATACCACAATAAAGGTTTCTCCATCCCAAAGTAATGTAAATGTATTTTATAAATTTGATGTTGTATTTTTCTCTGTCTATACTACTGTATAGTGGCAATACTACTCTGGCATCAACATTATCGTCATTTAGTTCTTTTGGAAGAGAGCCGATAACATCTCCCAGTCCACCGGTTTTAACAAAAGGAGCACCTTCTGCTGCAATAAATAAGACCTTCATATTTTCACCTCCTCATATTTTTACTTAGCATTATATATCCATGTATTTTGGCACCGTAAACTGACGATTTTTATCTCCTCTTAGATCCTTTTTTTCGCCTATAGACACACACTTATCTGTAATCACATAATCAAGTTTTGCATCCTTTCTCACTACAGTTCCAGACATCAAAATACTATTTTTGACCTCTGCACCTTCTTCGATAATCACATCTCTAAATATGATACTATTTTTAACTTCTCCATTTATCTTGCACCCATCAGCCAGCATCGAATTTTTGACTTTTGCCTTTTCACCATAAAGAGTTGGCACACTGTCCTTAACTCTCGTAAGTATTTCTGTATCAGATAGGAATAATTCCTTGCTCACATCTTCATTTAGCAGATCCATATTCATATTATAATAACTGTCCAAGCTATCTATCACTTTGCAATACCCATCAAATTTGTAAACATAAACATTTAGTCTGTTAAAATTCTTAGATATATAATCCCTTACAATATCTTGCCAACCTTTTGAATTTCCCTTTTTTATTATGTCGATCAGCATTTCCTTGCTCATCAACGTTACCTTTATCAAGGTGTCGCATTCATAGTCTGCACCTGTCTGATGATACAATAGGTCATATGCTCTATTTTTCGAGTCGACAAGCATTTCAATCTCACCATTTCTTGGCTTTCTTCTCACACAAACAACCGTAAAGTCTGCATTATTTGCCTCATGGAATTTAAGCATCTCTTTGAAGTCGATGTTTGCGATAATATTTGAATCAGCAACGATACAATACTTTTGCAACATAGAGTTTATATACGGCAGTGCATGATTTAATGCTTCAAACTTACTTCTGGCAACACCTGAATCTGTTATAGCAAGAGGTGGAATTATTTTAAGTCCACTATTTTTTCTATTCAAATCCCAATCCTTACCCCATCCAACATGATCCATCAGTGAATTGTAATTATTTGTCGCCAATATACCTATATTTGGAATATTAGCCTTGACCAATGAAGAAAGCATAAAATCCACCATTCTGTATCTACAACCTATTGGAAGCGATGCCAGTGTTCTGTTTTTTACAAACCCTCCTATATCATAATTTTGAAAAATATCTGAAAATAATATACTAAACGCATTCATACTGGTTACCTCCTACAACTGTTTTTTAACTTCAGAATTGCTATTAATAATATCGCTGTTTCCAACTACTGTAATCATATCCTTACCAGAAACAATTTTTTCGTGACCGACCTTTGCACCAGACTCAATTTTCGCTTCTTCAGCCACAATGGAGTTGTATATTTTTGCGCCTTTTCCGACAAATGCATTTTTCATGATAACGCTATTGTAAATCTCAGCTCCTTCTTCAATAATTACTCCAGAAGAAATTACAGATTCTACAACTTTTCCATTCACTATTGATCCCTCTGATATCATAGAATTTGATAATTTGGCATCGGCACCAATGTATTGAGGCATTGATTCATAATGTCTACAATATATTCTCCAAAGCGGATCGAAAATATTGAACTCATCAACATTATGAAGAAGATCCATATTTGCCTGCCATAAACTCTCAATAGTTCCGACATCTTTCCAATATCCTTCAAAAGGATAAGCAAATATTTTCTTCCCATCATTTAGCATCATTGGTATCATATCCTTACCAAAGTCATAGCTTGTATTTTCAAGATCTTCAACTAAAGACAAATATTTTTTTAGCTCAGACCATTTAAAAATATATATTCCCATGGAAGCCTTTGTAGAAATTGGTTTTGCTGGCTTTTCAACAAATTCAGATACAGAAAGATCATTGAGCGTGTTTAGTATTCCAAATCTACTCGCCTCTTCCAATGTCACATTGATGTGAGCAATTGTTAAATCTGCACCTCTTTTTTTATGAAATTCAAGCATATCATTATAGTTCATTTTATATATATGGTCTCCAGACAAAATTAATACATACTCTGGATCATATTGTTCAATGTATTTCAAGTTCTGATATATTGCATTTGAAGTGCCCTTGTACCAATCACCTGTTTCACCACCTGTATATGGAGGAAGTATTGATAGCCCGCCATCCATTCTATCCAAATCCCAAGGAGATCCATTTCCGATATACGAATTTAACTCCAGAGGCATAAATTGAGTCAGTACACCCACTGTCGATATACCTGAATTCACACAATTTGAAAGAGGAAAATCGATAATTCTATATTTACCACCAAAAGGAACTGCCGGCTTTGCCATATTCTTTGTTAAAGCATGAAGTCTAGTTCCTTGTCCACCAGCCAATAACATGGCTACAATTTCTTTCTTTAATCTCATAATACACCTCTCAAAATTTAGACCTTATAAATATTTTTTGCTAGCGTTTATTTGTCGTTTTACTTTTAACCTTATTCTTCACTTTGCTCAGAGTGGCTTTTTTCTCTTTGTTTATCAAGTAAATAGCTGAAAATGGTGGAATTGAAATAGAAATATGGTATCTGAATCCATTGAATCCTTCATCCACAGGTAAAATATTTCTATTGATTAGACCACTTCCGCCGTATTTCTTTGCATCTGAATTAATCAGTACTTTAAAAGGTTTATCAGTGTCAACACCGATTTTATACTCTTTCAACAATTGAGATGAAAAATTGCATATTGCCATTACTCTATCATCATTTTTCGATTTTCTTGTAAATGCAAACACATTGTTTCTCATATCGTCGACAGTATTCCAAGTGAATCCTTGCCAATCATTGTCGCTTTCCCATAGACTTGGATTATCTTTGTAAACCTTATTCAACTCCTTAATGAATCTTTGATTGTTTGAATGATTTTCATATTGAAGCAACATCCAATCTAACTCCTTTGACTCATCCCACTCAATCACCTGAGCCAAATCAGTACCCATAAAAGTCAATTTTTTTCCAGGATGAGCATACATATATCCCAGATACGCCTTTAAGCTTGAAAACTTGTCATCAAATTCTACCATTGCCCTATCGAGAATAGATTTTTTTCCATGTACCACCTCGTCATGTGAAAGTGGCAATATGTAGTTTTCTGAAAATGCATAGGTAAGTGAAAAAGTTAGGTTATTATGCATATCTTTTCTAAAAAATGGATCTGACTCTAAATATTTTAATGAATCGTTCATCCAACCCATATTCCACTTAAAATCGAATCCCAACCCACCGTCTTCTATGGAATGGGTAACTTTTGGCCAAGCTGTTGATTCTTCGGCAACCATAAAAGCACCTTTGAATTTAGATTTGATATGTCCATTTAGTATTCTAAAGAAATCTATTACCTCAAGATTCTCATTTTTACCATATTTATTCGGAGTCCATTGTCCGTCATTTCTTCCATAATCGAGATAAAGCATCGATGAAACAGCATCTACTCTCAGACCATCGATATGATATTTGTCAAGCCAGTACGATGCGTTTGAGACAAGAAAAGATATTACTTCCTTTCTACCATAGTCGAACACTCTTGTGCCCCACTCCTTATGCTCCATTTTGTTTGGATCAGAATACTCATACACATAGCCACCATCAAATTCACACAACCCTGATTCATCCTTTGGAAAGTGTCCAGGAACCCAGTCTAATATTACTCCTATTCCATTTTTATGGCATTCATCAACAAAATTCATGAAATCTTCTGGAAGTCCATATCTTGACGTTGGAGCAAAATATCCAGTAACCTGATACCCCCAAGATTTATCAAAAGGGTGCTCAAGTATTGGTAATATTTCAATATGTGTATAATTCATTGACTTCACATATTTTACAAGCTCCTGAGCTAATTCTCTGTAAGAATAAAAATTTCCATCATATTTTTTTCGCCATGAACCAAGATGAACCTCATATATGTTCATAGGTTTTTCATAAGGGATTTCCCTCTTTTTCATCCAATTTTTATCCGACCATTCGTACTCTCCTATTGGATATACTTTTGATGAAGTACTCGGTCTAGTTTCAAAATGTTTGGCATAAGGGTCTGATTTGTATAAAAATTTCGAATTTTCGGTTTCAAATACGAACTTGTAACAATCATATTTCTTTACACCCTCAATTTCAACCTCATAAACTCCACCATCAGTGATCTTTTTCATTTCATGAGAGGTCGGATTCCACTCACAAAAATCTCCTGTCACATATACTCGATGAGCATTTGGAGCCCATACTCTAAAGGTACACTTACCCTCCTTCAAAAATGAACCCAGAAAATCGTAGGACTTAAAATTTGTTCCCTCATGAAACAAATATTCTGCCAATTCATTTTTCTTGTCTACCATAACCATAATTCACCTCACTTACATATTAAAATACTCATTAAGAAGTAACATTAAACTAAGTAATGATTATCTTATATTTATATTATCACATTTACCTACATTTTCCATCATAAAATAAAAACTTTATTTGAATTTAAAGAAAATTCTTTTTTAATAATAATGCGGTATCACTACCATTATATTGGTTTTTATTATATAATATAAATAATTACTTTGAATAACATTGATAAAGCAGAGGTAAAAAATGAAAGATATAATATACAATCCATTGACGTTCAAGACTCCGAGTGGCTCAATAAACAATTGTGAGTCATCTGTCTTAGACGTTTTAGTGAGAAAAGGACTTTACGAAACCGGTATCAATTTTTGTATATACAGTGATCAGAATGAAACATTTATTATGAAAACGCATATGAAAAAGGTTGGTGAAATCGGTTCATACATTAAATATACAGTTTATTTGGACAAATTTGAAGTTGGAATTTACTATTACTATTTTGAAGTCAAGTTTGGAGAAAACAATGTATCATATATTTCAAACTTCGATTACAATGCAGAGATTAGCGATAGAATAATTCCATGGCAGCTGACAGTTTTTGATAAAGGCTACAAAACTCCAGACTGGGTAAAAGGTGGCATAATGTACCAGATTTTTCCAGATAGATTTAAAAAAGATGATAGCTATATTCCTTCGAAAACTATCAACGAGGATGAAAGAATTATTCATTCCAATTGGAACGACATTCCAAACTCTTCATTTGACACAGAAAATTATGCAGCAAGAGATTTTTACAAAGGTAATCTTGATGGTATTCTTTCTGAAAAGGAATATTTTGAGTCTTTGAATATCGACATGATTTATTTAAATCCCGTATTTGAAAGCTCAGAGAACCACAGGTACTCCACAGCAGATTACTATAATATCGATCCATATTTGGGTACTAATGACATTTTTGAGCATCTATGTTCAGAGTTTAAAAAAAGCAATATTAATATTATACTTGATGGTGTGTTTAGCCACACTGGATCTGATAGCAAATACTTCAATAAAAAAAGTCATTACTCAGATATAGGTGCATACAATTCATTGGAATCAAAGTATTATCCATGGTTTAAGTTTATAGAATATCCAGATAAATACGATTCGTGGTGGGGATTTGATAATCTTCCAACGGTCAACAAGGAAAATAAGGATTTTAGAGATTTCATCTGTAAACCTGAAGATGGTGTACTCAATTATTGGCAAAATAAAGGAATAAAGGGATGGAGATTGGATGTCGTGGACGAGCTTCCAGATATTTTTGTCGACGAAATTAGAGCCTCCATGAAGGAAAAAGATCCTGATTCTTTTTTGATTGGAGAGGTTTGGGAGGATGCATCAAACAAATTCTCTTATGGATACAGAAGGAAATATTTACTTGGAGATCAATTGGATTCTGTTATGAACTATCCATGGAAATTTGCGATTATAGACTTTATGAAAAATAAGAATGCAGACCTATTCGCTTCAAGGGTGATGACACTGATAAATAACTATCCAAAGCCTGCACTCGACTGTCTAATGAATATACTTTCCACTCATGACACAGAGAGAATAATCACAGTTCTTGGAAAAGACATCGGTCTAGTTGACAACCATTTAAAAAAGGATTTTAGGCTTGAGGAAAGTGACTATGAAAAAGCAAAAATCCTTGAAAAATTCGCATCATTTTTGCAGTTTACACTCCCTGGCATACCATCAATCTACTATGGCGACGAAATAGGAATGCAGGGCTTCTCTGATCCATTTAACAGAGCTTGTTTTGATAAGGACAATGGAGATATTGAGCTATTGGATCACTACAGAAAACTTTGCGATTTCAGAAGAAGATACAGGCATGACTTTAAATCTGGATTCGCCATGGCATTTCACGAAGGAAATGTTATTTCATACTACAGAAACAATATATTATGTATAGTGAATATGTGTAACGATCCGATAATATTCGAGGATAAAACATATGGCGAGTGGGTTTTTGGAAATAAAAAGCCATTTTTTACCGATTATGGAATAGTCATCGGACCACAATCATACACAGCTATCAATATAAACGAATAGTTTATGAATAGCATACGAATAGCTTTGAGAAATAATATTTCAAAATAAACAAATGGCGTTATGTCATAACATTTCAACACAAAAAATAATATTATAATGATAATAAGACATAATTGATATGTCAGACATTCATTAGTATTAAAATATAACTTGATATAAAATTTGCAAGTTGATATTTAAAATAAATTTGAAAAGAGGTATTTTATGAGAAAATCTGGTATATTAATGCCTATATTTTCACTTCCATCAAAATATGGAATCGGAAGCTTGGGAAACGAGGCATACAATTTTGTAGACTTCCTAGTAAGAACTGGTCAGAGCGTCTGGCAGATTCTACCTATAACGTCTACTAGCTCAATAGACGGATATTCACCATACAAATCGAATGGTGCATTTTCTGGTAATTATGACTTGATAGATATAGATCTACTAGTTTCAGATGGCTATATTGATTACAATTTCATCAATTCCATCAACTATTCCGAATTTGATGCAGATCCTAGATATGTTGACTATGGCAAGGTGAGAAGATTTAAAAGGATTATTTTCACTGAGGTTTTCAATAGATTTGACATAAATTCAAGTGAATCATATAAAGAGTTCTTGAAAGAAAACAAGTACTGGTTAGATGACTACTCTAGTTATATGGCATTGAGAGAAATCAACGGAGATAATCCATATTGGGACTGGAAAATCAAAACTGAGAAGGAAGTAAAAAAATCTAAGGATAGCAATATTATAAATTGGTATAGATGGTCACTTGAATACAATAAATTCTTGCAGTATCTATTCTATGACCAGTGGTTTAGATTGAAATCATATGCGAATGACAGAGGAATAGAAATATTTGGTGACATACCGATTTATATATCTCAAGATAGCTCTGACTTCTATTTTAACAAAGAGATTTTCTTGACAGATCAAGATGGTGAACCAAAGCTTGTTTCTGGAGTTCCGCCTGATGAATTTTCAGCAACTGGACAATATTGGGGAAATCCATTATACAATTGGAAATACTTGGAAAAGAATGGCTTCGATTGGTGGATAAATAGAGTAAAAAAATCATTCGAGCTATATGATATTTTGCGTATTGACCATTTTAGAGGACTTGAAAGCTATTATTGTATCGACAAAGCTACAAAAGACGCAATGAACGGGTACTGGGAAAAGGCGCCTGGAAAGGAATTTTTTGATAAAATAAAAAAAGAAGTTCCCGATGCCAAAATTGTCGCAGAGGATCTTGGATTGATTACAAAGGAAGTTATTGAACTTTTAGAATATACTGGCTTCCCTGGCATGAAAATAGTTCAATTTGGATTTAGTACAGATGCAGACAATATGAATCTTCCGCACAACTTTGTCGAAAACACTGTGTCATATACTGGAACTCATGATAATATGCCTTTGGCTCAATGGTTAAAAACTGCACCACATGAAACTCTTGAATATGCAAAACAATATCTAAGACTAAATACCTATGAAAGATACACTGAAGGCTTGATTAGAGCAGTTGTTGGCTCTGCATCAAACATGGCAATAGTACCAATGCAGGATTGGTTGGATTTTGATGGTTGGGCTAGAATCAATACTCCATCGACAGACGAAAACAACTGGAGAATCAGACTTGTGCATAGTGATTTTACAAATGAATTAGAAAATTATATCAGCTACATTACAGGCTTGTACGGTAGATATAAAAATAGATAAGATAATTTGATTTGATTTGATAGGATAATATAATAAGATATACGAATAGATTAAATATGCACAGATTAAGATATGGTAAGATAAAACAAAACAGAAAATAATAATATAATAATTAATAAAAGTAAAAATGGAGGTTGAACATCTATCATTGATAAATAATGTTCTCCTCCATTTTCTTTATAACATCATCATAAACAGTTATTATATTTCAATTATTTTAGTATTCATATTATTGTTTAACAATATTTAACCTTATAATCAAATTTATTTAACAGAATTCACTCCTGCAACTATCTTTTCTTTTGGCATAAAACCAATTTCTCTCTTAACTTCTACACCATCTTTGAAGAATATTACAGTTGGTACAGTTGTAACTCTGTACTCCTGTGCTATTTCCATACTCTGGTCTATATCGATTTTTGCAAAATATGCATCTCCACTCATTTCATCTGCAACCTCTGAAAATACAGGTCCTAGCATATTACAAGGTCCACACCAAGTTGCGAAAAAGTCTATTACCGCTACTCCATTAGTTTCCTTTACATTTTTTACAAATTCTTGCCCATTAATTACGTTTGCCATTTTATTTTTCCTCCTAAAATTCTTATTTATACTATATTGATACCAATAAAACAACATTTTAAACATATTATAATTTTTTTGCTATTTTCCCCTTTGGAATCTCAATAAAAAATTTTGTGCCTTCACCTAGCTTTGATTTCACTTTGATGGTTCCACCAATTGTCTTGATTATTATTTGCGATATTGACAATCCAATACCAGAGCCTTCAATATCAGTTGCTCTTACCGAATCACTTCTGAAAAATCTTTCAAATATATGCTTTTGATCTTTTTCTGATATACCAATACCAGTGTCGGAAACCACAATCTGGACCTTATCTCTTCCTCTATCATAGATTGAAACATCGATTGAATCACCTTCATTCGTATACTTGAATGCATTGTCGACAAAAATTCTAAGCAATTGAGTAAGCTTATTTCTATCTGTTGAGATATATTTGCTTTTCGTATTAATTCCGTAAGAGAATACTTTGTTCTGATATTCTGCTATCTCTGTATAGCTCTCAGAAAGTTCTTTAAGCACTGATTCTATTTCAAATTGCTCTTTATTGATCTTAACTATTGACTCTTCTTTTGTCAAAGATAGAAGCTCCGAAATCATCTTTTTAAGTTGTCGAGTTTCTCTCATTGCCACAGCTACAGTTTCTGCTTCACTCTCAATCGTTGAGTTCGGTGATTTCAATAAATATTCTAACTTCGACTGTATAATTGAAACCGGAGTTCTCAGCTCATGAGAAGCATCCTGAACAAACTTCACCTGATTATTCCATGAATTTTCAATTGGCTTTAGTGCTTTATTTGACAAAAATTTACTGATAAAAAATCCCGGAATTATCGCAAGCATATCAGTCATAATCAACAACGCCACCATATGGCTCAGCCCTTCTTTTTCAGAGTCAATATTTCTCATTATTCTAAAATCATACTCATTTTCCGAAAAATAAATCGTTCTGAAATTATACCCATTAAATTTTTCCCAATAGAATCCATTTTCAATCTTTCCGTTTGTTGGATATTTATCGCTGAAATACCTATTTTGAGTATAGTACTTAACAGTATTACCCTTGTATATATACACTATGTCCTTTGGATCTTGAAGAATTATCTTATCTAAAATTGAATCACCATCAAATTGATTACTGATAAAATGATACTCATCAAGAAGCGATCTATCGACAGTCTTATACGTATTTGACTTATAATAAGTATAGATAAATATACTCATTCCAATCATAAATATCTCTACGACCAACAATATCATAAATATAAGTTTTAATCTAGTTTTATGAAAAACATTGTTATTTATCATCTAAAATATATCCGACCTTTCTCTTGGTTTTTATATATTTGTCGTAGTCATATTTTGAAAGTTTTTTCCTTAGATTGCTTACATACACCTCAACAATTTCAATAGTGGCATCAGAGTCAATACCCCAGATTCTATCATAAATTTGTTCTTTAAGCAAGATTGATCCCTTGTTTAGAACAAAATATTCCAAAAGCTTAAACTGCTTGTTCTGTAATTCTATCTCATCATCAAAAATATACACTGTCTTTTTTTCTGAATCTATCTTCAAATCCTTAAATTCAAGATATTTGTTGTCTTTTATTCGGCCGTTTGTTCTCAAAATCGCAAAAGCTCTCGCAATCAATTCATCCATATAAAAAGGCTTTGTCAAGTAGTCGTTTGCACCCAATGTAAACGCCTCCATCTTGTCATCTAAGGATTCCTTTGCCGTTAAAATCAATATAGGAGTATCAATACCTAGTTTTCTTGTCTCTTTTAGTATCTCAATTCCATTCATATTTGGCAGCATAAGATCTAGTATTACTAAATCGTAAATAGCTTGAGAAATTTGGTATAATCCATCTTCACCATCAGTACAGGTTTCCACCTCAAAATATTTACTCAATGCTTTTTGCATATCATCCTGCAATATTTTATTATCTTCAACTATTAATATTTTCATATTTCCTCCCTATTTTATAAAAAATATAAAACATTTCACTATATATTATTACTTATTAACCTTAAAAAATGCTATTCTCTATTTAATATTATCACTAGTTACAGGTTAAAACAATATGTTTTGTGATATTATATCGTTTAAAATCTTATAGTCATTGGGTGGTTACTATCTATAAAAGTTAAAACTAAATACAAAAAAATAAAAAGAGTTAGGTTTAACAGATAACTGCATTACCTAACGTCTTTTATATTTTAATTACTCTTAAATTTCAACAGAGCATTATATATTTAATACTACTCTACATTATTTACTTGTTGTTTACTAATGTTCTTCAAAGATTACCACTCTTCTAAAATTCATAGCCATCTTTCTTTAGTTTTGCTTCCAATGCAGGATCATCAACATCTGTTCTTTTTCCAATAAATCTAAGACCAAATCCTACAGCAAATATCGCCAATGGCAAGACGATAAACACTGGCAATCCGAAACCAGCAGGAATATATCCAAATAGTATTGTGCATGATGCAACGTAAATAGCATAAGGCATCTGAGTCTTAACGTGTTCAATATGATCACAACCAGCTCCCATTGATGAAAGAATTGTTGTATCCGAAATCGGAGAACAATGATCGCCGAAAATTGCACCAGTAAGAACAGCAGATGTTGAAACAACAACATATCCCATTTCAGGATTAATAGAATGTGCCAAAGGTATTGCTAATGGCATCAAAATTCCCATCGTACCATATGCAGTACCTGTTGAGAATGATATAATTGACCCCAAAACAAATATTATTGATGGTAATAAAAATGCCGGAATCGCACCTGACAAGTAATTAATCATAAACTTCGCAGTACCAACTTCCTTGATAACAGAGCTCAATGACCATGCCAATATTAAGATTACTCCTGTAATCATTAGTGTCTTTGTTCCATCTACCCAAACCTCTATCGCTTCTGATATTGTATATATCTTCTTAATCTTTGCCATCAATATCGCAACTATTGTTGCAAAAATAGCAGATTGGAAAAGGGCAACAGATGCATCAGATGCTGAAAAACATTCTTTTATCGAATTAAAAGAAAACGGACTGGCATTAATTGCTGAAATCAATGCAGCATCTTCTCCACCCATTATTGATGAATATCCACTATAGTAAAAAGCTGCCAATGAACTCAATATCAATACTCCAATCGGGATTATCGCATTCCACACACTCAATTTAACGCCATCCTTTGGAGCCATATCATCTAACTCTTCTACCCCATTATCCAAAAATTGCTTTGAACTTTTATTTCTATATGAAAGATATTCTGCCTTTCTCATCGGACCAAATTCTCTAACCATTATTGCACTAAGTACAATAAAAGCAAGAATCAAGATATTGTAGAATCTATAAGGTATTGTTTGAAGAAATACACCAAATGCATCAACATCAACGTTTATACTTCCAAATGCATCATGAATCAATCCAACTTCAAGACCTATCCAAGTTGAAATAATAGCCAAACCTGCAATTGGTGCAGCAGTTGCATCAATAACAAACGACAATTTTTCTCTTGAAATATTCAATTTATCAAATACCGGTCTCATAATTGGACCAACTATTAAAGAATTCGCATAATCATCAAAGAATACTAAAATTCCCAAGAACCAAGAAATCAACTGGGCACCCTTTGAAGTTTTCGCTCTCTTTGCAAGTGCTTCGGCTATTGCCTTTGCACCACCCATCTTACCTACAAGATTGATAACACCACCTATTGCCAAAACCTGAAGAATAATACCAGCATCCCAAGGATCGGCAAGAGCATTCAATGCCCTAGATATAAAGTCTAAAAATGATAACACTATCGCCGAAAAAATATTTTCTCCATTACCTAGCTGTAGTATCAATGAACCTGATAGTACACCTAAAAATAATGAAACGACAACATTTTTTGTTATAAAAGCCAATACAATCGCCAATAATGGCGGAATTATTGTAATCAATCCAAACTTTGTAGCATTTGCCTGTGCCACCTTATCAATATCTTCCGCAAATGTCGGTACTATCGTCAACATAAACAATACAAATGTCGTCAACACCAACCTAAAATTAAACCTTCTCATTAAAAAATTCCTCCTATAAAATAAATGGATATCATATAACGTGACAAATAAAAATGCCCCGGATGGACTCCGAGGCATAAAAAATGCAACTCAATGATAGCCCAACACAAGATAACTTGTGACAGTGATACACATATTCTGTGTACCCCCAGCAGTATAACCCTAAAGCAAGTTATACGCTTCGGCAAAAATTCCTTTCTCTGGAGATGCTTTAATCTTTAATCCAGATACTGATAATTTCTGCGCCTCTACCTTTTATTAAATATACATTAAAGTATATAACAATATCAAAAATATTTCAATACTTTATAGACAATTAATATAAATATTTTTTACATCATTTTCATCAAGCTCCTTGTAGCCCTGTAATTTACCACCTCTAACAGCTTGCTTTGCCATAATGTCAAGATATTCCTCATCAATTCCAACTTCACGTAATGAGCATGGTATATGTAGATCATTACAGAAAAAATTCTTTGTTTTCTCTATAGCTAGATTTGCTATTTCATACTTATCCAACGAAGAATCTATTTCCCAGACATTGATTCCATATTCGACAAATTTGTCAACAGTACTATCATCTAATACATATTTCATCCAAGCCGGTGTCAGAATTGCAAGTCCAACACCATGTGTAATATCGTAAAATGCACTTAGTTCATGCTCCATTGGGTGAACAGACCAGTTATTTGAAGATCCTGCAGAAATCAGTCCATTTATCGCCCAGGATGAAGCCCACATCATATTGGCACGAGCATCATAGTTTTCAGGCTCATTGTACGCAATAGGACCATAGTGAATACAGGTCTTTAGTATAGATTCTGCAAATCGCTCTTGAAGGTAAACACCCTTTTCATTTGTAAAATAGTTTTCAAAGGTATGGCTCATAATATCGGCAACACCTGCTGATGTCTGGTGCTTTGGAACTGAAAATGTATATTCTGGATTCAAGACAGATGCCTTTGGTATTAAAAGAGGAGATCTTGTACCCAACTTTAAATTTTGAGACATATTTGATATCACAGCATTACCATTCATTTCTGATCCAGTAGCAGATAATGTCAGCACAGAAAATACAGGCAAAGCAGATGTAATAAGTTTGTTGTTCAGCACAATATCCCACGCATCACCGTCGTATTTCGTTCCTGCAGAAATAACTTTCGCACAATCAATTGAGCTTCCACCTCCCACAGCCAAAACAGCACCGATATTATTTTTCTTACAAATACCAACGCCTTCTCTAACTGTTTCTATTCTTGGATTTGGATCAACACCTAAAATTTCAAATACTTCAATATTATTGTCACTCAAAGTCTTTAATGTGGCATCGTAAATTCCATTCTTCTTTATACTTCCTCCGCCATAAACTAACAACACATTATTAGAGTATTTTTTTATTTCCTCTCCAAGCTTGTCAATCTGACCTCTACCAAATAGTACCTTTGTATCCACATTAAAAATAAAATTATACATAATCTCATTCTCCTATCAAAAATTTTTTGTTTATTATCTTATATCTATTTAATATATATGATAACATATATATAAGCAATAAACTAGATATCAATATATGAGAAATTAAGCATATAAACATATAAACTAGAAATAATTTAAATTTTGGGTTTACATATACATACTAAAGTAATATAATCATATAGTCGATAGTAATATTATTTACTATTAGCAAGTTAAATGTTAATCTGTTTAAAATTAATAGATTACTGGTTTGAGGTGATACATATGAAGAGAAATTTCGATAAATATATTCCTGATTGGAAATATGTTTTTAGTAAATTTATTGAAGATTTAAAGGAAATAAAAAATAATATTCCAGTACTCGTTATAATAATTGGATTATTGGTAATTCCGTCACTATATGCGTGGTTTAATATAAAAGCATTTTGGGATCCATACGGAAATACAAAATATCTTAAAATTGCCGTCGTAAACCATGACAAGGGATATTCCTTCAAAAATCAGGATATAGATTTGGGAGAAAAGGTCATCAATACACTTAAAGAAAATGACTCACTTGACTGGCAATTTGTCAATATGTCTCGAGCAGAAAAAGGTATATTGAGTGGCGAATACTTTGCAATCATTGAAATTCCTGAAACATTTTCAAAGGATATGTTATCGGTAACCAAGGAAAATGTTAAAAAAGCCAAAATAAACTATACGGTAAATGAAAAAACAAATGCGATTGCTCCGAAAATTACAGACAAGGGAGCCAGTACAATACAAGAAAATATTTCGAAAACATTTATCGAATCGGTGGCAAAAACTTCAATATATTCAATAGGTGGAATTTCAAATACACTAGGTGATGTCAATCCAAAACTTGAAGAGATGAAATCAACACTGAAAAAACTGGATACTCAGCTAAGCAACACAAAAAAATTGACAGATTCTGGAGTTAAAGGTATTACAGAAATACAAAAAACTCTTGATAATAATAAAAGCATGTTGCCATTGATAAAACAGTCTGTTGATGATTCAAAAAAACTAAGTAATGATATCAGTAGCACATTGAGAGAAGCTAATTCAAATTTCAACAACCTCTCTCCTACTATAAAAAAGGACATTGATTCCATGAGTAACTTGATAATGCAGTCGACTGATATGATAGAGTCGCTTTCAGGAGATATGTCTTTAGTTGCGAGTGATTCAATTGTCATACTAAAGAATTCAAGGTCAAAAATTGATACTGCAATGAAAATAAACGATAGCATTATTAAGGTTATAAAGAGAATTAACATCATCAATTTGCCACTATTAAATAACGCAATAGAAAACTTGGAATCATATCAATCTTCCATGAATAATTTGGACAGAATGCTAAGCGATACGATAACTCTTATGAATAACGGACAAAGAGTTTCCGATGTAGCCATTAGTAACATGAAATCCATAAGCAACGAACTAAATAGAAGATCGGTTCAGCTACTATCGAGCTTTGATGAAAACATAAAGCAACCAATTGAAAAAATAACATCAGGTAGTGCGAAAATTACTGATGATATTAACAGTATACTAGGCAAAACCGATAATATATACCCTAATATAAATAGTTTGATAAACAGTGCCAATAATATCAATACAGGTCTTAAAACAACTATAAGCGTCACATCATCATCAATAGATGTTCTTCAAGGTCAAATAAGAGATGCTATTGATGCAATAGACGCCATTCAAAATAATGAAAACTATAAAGATTTTAATAATGTCATCAAATCAAATATTATGGATAGAGTTGATTTTTTCAAAACACCTGTAGAGATAAATGCGAAAAAAATTTATAAGATTGAAAACTACGGATCTGCCATGACTCCGTTTTACAGTATTCTAGCATCATGGGTTGGAGGATTGATACTAATTTCTATATTGTCAACAAATCTTGGAAATAAAGACCGAGCCATAGATGAGTATTTTTCAAAGTACTTCCTATTTATATTACTGGCTATAATTCAAGCTATGATAATAAGCTTTGGTGATTTTTTGATATTAGGTGTGACAGCAAAACACCCATGGATATTTACTGCGACACTAATTTATTGTAGCATTGTTTTTGTAACGATAATTTATTCCATCGTCTCCATTTTTGGAACTGTCGGAAAAGGTATTGGAGTTTTTCTACTCGTAATTCAAATTGGTGGATCTGGTGGTACTTTCCCCGTTGAAATGACTCCTAGCTTTTTTAGGGCAATAAACTCACTCGTTCCATTCACATATGGAATTGAAGCCTGTAGAGAAACTGTGGGTGGTATCTATATGCCAAACTTAATAAAGGATTATGTGATATTGTTTATTATGATGTTAGTGGCGTTGGTATTTGCTATTTTCTTAAAAGAACCGATTAATAGATTGTCAAAGCCATTAAAGAAAATATTCGAAAATAGCTTTATTATTGGACATTGATAAAATAACTGCTAGATTGAGTATATAAAAATTAGCTACTACAAAGCCATTATATTGACTATGTAGTAGCTATTCTTGTATTAATAATTATTTTTTATTATTGGAATAATGAATAAAAAAGACATTCACAAATTTTTCTAATTTACGAATATCTTTTTTATAATTTATTTTGGATGGTTTATTATATGTAAAAAATTACAATAATTCTTTATTAACTAATTTGAAAGCTAGTCTTTTTTAATGAAGACGCTATTACATTTATCATCAGAACAGATAAAATTATATTAACCGCTGTAGCTGGCAATACCACTGCTGTAAATAATGCGAAAAATTCTCCAGGTAATCCCACTATTAGTGACGCTGACCCAAGGAAAACTACGCCACTCAATACTGTTCCAAATAAAGTCATCACAGCTACTACTATTGAATTTGCCTTTCTTCCTAGTTTTGCTTCAATTGGTGATAAATAAACAGCTCTCATAATAAGAAACATTACATTCACAGTTATAGCTTTATCTATTAAATTAGGAATTTGTCCTCCTGGAAACTTTGTAGTCATCGCTGTAAAAATTCCTGTAACAATACCAGCGACTAAACAAGTTTTATAATCATCTTTGTTCAATATCATTATACAGAACAGCATTACCAAGGCAACGTCTGGTGTAATCCCCGCTATTGCTGGAAATATTTGGTGAAGTACAAGACCTAATCCTAATAAAATTGCATTCAATACCATTTTTTTTGTTTTTGATGTTTTCATTTCTTCTTCCTCCGAAAATTAATAATATAAATTATTAAATATCAATCCAATAAAAAAACTCCGCCCTAAATACATAGGGCGAAGTAATATCCGCGTTGCCACCTAAATTATACGACAAAATAATCGTACATCTCATTTTCAGGAACACATGATTCCCTATCCGCTATAACGTGCAGCCCACGGTGAAGACTACTCTCTTACGATTTCGATTCACTCCTCTAAGACCCATTCACTTACTACTCCTTGTCGATATTCCACCATCATCAACTCTCTATAAATTCATATATAAGTTACTATCTCTTATCACTGGATTTCTATTTATGAAAATAATTATAGTTTATTAATTTACTATTGTCAATATATTTTTAATATTTTTTTTTAGTTTTTTTAATAACGTTAAATCTTATTTTATAGTATAAAAAAAAGCAATGTTACAGATTATTATAGTGTAATCCGAACATTGCATCTCATCTAATTATTATTTGATTTAATTTTGTTTCCTTTACGCCTATTAGTTCTTGCTACAGCAAATGAAGTTATTGCAAATATTCCACCAATAATATTGTTTACTATCTTTATTTCACTACCCATTTGTGGTAGTGTATTATTTAAAACAACTGGTTTATTTGATATAATATTCTTGCTTGGAATAGCCGGATTGTCTGGAGTTTTAGGCTTGTCGGGTATCATAGGTTCATCAGGTATTACAGGTTTATCCGGTGTAGTCGGATTATTAGGGACAACGGGTTTGTCATCAATTTCTGGTATACTTGGTGGTGTAGGTTTATCAGGATTTGGTCTATTTTTTACTGTTACTTTGCCAGTTATTGTAACAAACTTTCCTGTTGAAACCTCATATAGATATTTGACATTGTAAACCCCTACTTTTTTGTTGTCAACATTATGCTCGACAACTATTTGATCGTCAGTCAAATCTGTAGCAGAGTTGCTTCCACGAGGTATTATTCCTTTTCTATATGTCAGATTATCAAACTTATCCCAATTATCTCCAACAAAAATTTCTATATCCTTAGTATCAAATATTTTGTGAAGTTCAACATAGTAGGGAGACAACAAAATACCATCGGAGTTTTTTTCCCCCAACTTTACAGGCTTTCCATTTGAGTCAGTAAATACAAGACCACTTGTCATAGTATAAGCATAACTATTCCACAATCCTCTAATATCGTCTGCATAAACAGTATATCCATTGTCTTTTACTGCATTGAAAATTCTTTCCGTCTTTATCAAAAACATACTTGAATTAAATGCCACATTATCACTGGTAACACTTAGATCAGCTTGATTGCCTTCTCTATACATCGAATCAAACATATTGTAAATTAAGTCATCTTTTTCTACATCTGGAAGTAGTTTTTGTATTTTTTCTGGAACTGCAGAGTATATATTTTTACCATTCTCTGTAACTCTATAAGCTCCTGCATACTTTCCATATATCATATCATCAACGTAGTATAAAGGTTTGTTTAGTATAGCATACAGATCCAGACGACTTGCCTTTTCAGGTAAAGTGATCCTTTTACTTATCCTGATTGTATTCTTGTTTTCCAATTCAACATTTGAAATATCTAATGGTACACTTACTTTCAAGTATGTGTCGGGTTTTAGCGTTCCTGATATTACCATTGATGTCAATTTACTAATATCAAACCTATCCCCCCAATCTTCAACAGTGTTTGATCCATTCTCTCCACTAAGGGCATATTTAAAACTAAAATTCGAACTATTATTTCCCCCGAAATCGAATATTGAATTTATATCAGTTCCAGACAAAACAGGTACATTCGCTTTTATATCAGTCTTAGGGTTCCAAGATAATGGAAAATCAATTATTGAGCTAAACTTGAAATCACTTGTAGTTGTATTTTTAAATACCGCCACCTCTTTTAAATTTTCTGCCTTATCCGCATTAATAATATCTGCATAGTTTGAGACTCTAGAGCTTTGTCCACCATCATTAAGATCTTTATTAAAAGGATTTGTTTTATCAGACACATTTGATGATGTCTCTTCACTTTGATTCTCCTTATTTGTAGCCACTAGGTTTAATGTACTTTCCAAACCAGCATTATTTTGTGGTTCAGTTGGATTGTCTAAAAAAGTATTATTATATATAGCACTATTATCCACTTTCTTTTCTGATAAAGATTCAACTACAGTATTATTATCAGTATTTGATATTGTGGTTGTAATTCCATCATTTTCCTCTGCGAATATATCTGCTATGCTTCCGTAAGCAAAAATTGACAATAGAAAGGATATTACAACCAATTTCTTTATTTTCATTTTTTTTATTAGCATATATTTCCTCCTGAAAATCATTTTATTTAGATATTCTAACAAAATATAATATTAAAGTCAATAAATAAAAATTAAATATTTTGTTAACAAATTTTGATATTTTTATCTTGAAAATAAGGTGATATCCTTCATTGAGAAAAGATATTTTTTTAAAAAAATAAGCTACAGTTTCCAAGCCCACCACAAAATGGGCTTGAAACTATAGCTTAAAAATGAAATTATTTTTATTTTGATTTAGTCAACTCTTTGTTTGAAAAACAAAAAATATTTATATCCTAACTTGATAAATATTCTTTTTTAAAATTATACTTATTAGTTTTGACACTTATAAATCTTATTATCTTTTAATTAAAGACTTTATCATATCAAACGTAGAGTCGTATACAGTGCTTGCACCACCAACTACTACTGCTCTGTCTATTTTTGATGTTTTTGTATAATTTGCTATTGAGCTTGGCACATTATTTTTGCTAACCAATAATACTGGTGCATTCTTCAAGCCTGCATATGGACCAGCAACAAGCGCATCAGCAAATACTTCACCACTTGTATAGACACCAAGTTTTGATTCTGGAACTGCATATTTTGCTATCAATGCAGATGTTTCGTATCTATCAGCTCCACCTATTCTCCTTGTGTTTTTTGAGCCAGAGAATATGCTGTCAGTGTTTGCAATACCAGTATTAAATCCATTAATCACTGATGACTCAACTTCGTTTGATATTGTCGCAGTTTGACCTGCAATAGTTACTTTTTCAACATCCCATGATGCCAATGCAGATTTTGTAGATATTGTCAAATCATTTCTTTTAGAAAGAAGGATTGGTGCATTTTCTTTTACTGCTAATGAAGATATTGATAATGCATCTGGGAAAGTTTCTCCTGAAGCTATTTCTACTACCTTCTTATTTCCTCTTTCTCTTATCTTTTCACCAATTAATCTAGCAGTATCGTATCTGTCAACACCATTAAATCTGTGTACTGATCTACCTTGTTTCTTCATCAATTGCTCAATAGACATTGATACAGAATGCTCTCCACCATTTATATAAACCATTGATGGATTTAATCTTGCTATTTCATCAATTGTTTCCTTTGGAAGTGAATCAGTGTTTGTAAACAATATTGGTGCTCCTATCTGCACTGAGAATGGAACTGCTGTCAATACGTCAGGGAACTTGTCCTTATTTGCAAGAATAACTGCTCTCGCTCCATACGGATACGAAGCCCTACTAACCTTTACTGCTGTTTCGACTCTATCTTTACCATTTAGTCTGTCACTATTACTAGTATTTGAATTAGAGCTAGAACCAGAGCTTGATGGGTTATAATAGTATTTTCTAACAACGTCTGTTCCTGGTATTGTATCTGTTGTTCCATCTGGATACTTAACTGTTACTGTTCCATCATTTCCAACTGTTATTTCTGTATTCTCTGGCAATGTTGGATTCTTTTTCTTTATTGCATCCTCTACAGATTTCTTTTCTTCTGGTGTTAATGCTTTTGGATCACTTACTGGAACTTTATTATCTGGTGCCACTGGATTGTTTGTCGCAGCATCTGATTTCTTTACTACGTCTGTTCCTGGTATTGTGTCTGTTGATCCATCTGGATATTTTACAGTCACTGTTCCGTCATCTCCAACAGATACTTCTGTGTTCTCTGGCAATATTGGATTCTTTTTCTTTATTGCATCCTCTACAGATTTCTTTTCTTCTGGTGTTAATGCTTTTGGATCACTTACTGGAACTTTATTATCTGGTGCCACTGGATTGTTTGTCGCAGCATCTGATTTCTT
>NZ_VUNE01000010.1 GCF_009695815.1 Peptostreptococcus porci
AATAAGTGCCTGACGATGTTCGGGCCGGCCACCCGGCGGGCGGCGCTCCGCTACTCTTCAGGGGGAGACCCCCAAAAAGCAAAACCCCGGCCATAAGGCCGGGGTTTCGTAATAAGTGCCTGACGATGACCTACTCTCACATGGGGAGACCCCACACTACCATCGGCGCTAAGCGGTTTCACTTCTGAGTTCGGCATGGGATCAGGTGGTTCACGCGTGCTATGGTCGTCAGGCGTAACAGGTAATGCATATCATGCTGAGGTGTTCTTGACGTATTTTTGACGTGTATTGTGTGCGTCTCTTGTCAGCAAGCGCTCTGGCTCACTGCGACGTATCCGGTATTTCGAGTGCGTTCACACTCCTCGTTATCATCACGACCAGACCCCTTGGGTGTTATAGGGTCAAGCCTCACGGGCCATTAGTACACGTTAGCTCAACGCCTTGCAGCGCTTCCACACCGTGCCTATCAACCAGCTGGTCTCGCTGGGCCCTTCAGGAGGCTCTAGGCCTCGGGGATGTCTCATCTTGAAGGGGGCTTCCCGCTTAGATGCTTTCAGCGGTTATCCCGTCCGACCATAGCTACCCGGCAATGCCACTGGCGTGACAACCGGAACACCAGAGGGTCGTCCACTCCGGTCCTCTCGTACTAGGAGCAGCTCTTCTCAAACATCCAACGCCCACGGCAGATAGGGACCGAACTGTCTCACGACGTTCTAAACCCAGCTCGCGTACCACTTTAAATGGCGAACAGCCATACCCTTGGGACCGACTTCAGCCCCAGGATGTGATGAGCCGACATCGAGGTGCCAAACACCGCCGTCGATGTGAACTCTTGGGCGGTATCAGCCTGTTATCCCCGGAGTACCTTTTATCCGTTGAGCGATGGCCCTTCCATACAGAACCACCGGATCACTAGAACCTGCTTTCGCACCTGCTCGACGTGTCTGTCTCGCAGTCAAGCACCCTTATGCTCTTGCACTCATTGCACGATGTCCGACCGTGCTGAGGGTACCTTCGTGCTCCTCCGTTACGCTTTGGGAGGAGACCGCCCC
>NZ_VUNE01000011.1 GCF_009695815.1 Peptostreptococcus porci
AGAGCACCGAAGCCATGGGGAAATCGCGTGGGGGATTGAGCACCAAGATCCACGCGGCGGTCGATGCCCTCGGCAACCCGGTACGGCTAATCCTCACACCGGGCCAAGCGTCTGAGTACGGAGCCGCCCCAGCGTTACTGGCGGGCTTTTCTCCAGCGGCGGTGCTTGGCGACAAGGGGTATGATTCCACCGCTTTGAGGGACATCATTCGAGCGGTGGGCGCCGAGCCGGTGATTCCGCCGAGAAAGAATCGCTTGGAATGCCCCGAGATAGATTGGCACTGTTACAAGGATCGCAACCTGGTAGAAAGGTTCTTCCAGAAAATCAAGCAGTTCAGGCGGCTGGCAACACGCTATGAGCGACTGGCGAGAAACTACCAGTCGCTACTCAACCTTGTATCCGCCGTCATATGGCTGGCCTAATTGTTAACGCTCCCTAGTGCGAGGATGGATAGCGAGGGGCGCGAGAGCGCCCCTAGTCCGGCCTCGATTGTTGCTCAATATACTGCTTGACCATGCTCAGGGGGGCGCCTCCGACACTTCCCGCAAAGTAGCTTGGACTCCACAGCGAGTTCTTCCGGTAGGCGGGCTGCACCAGTTCAGGGTGTAGTAACTTCATCCGCCGGCTGGATACCCCCTTCAAACTATTCACCAGCCTGGATACCGCCACTTTGGGTGGAAAGTTGACAAGCAAATGGACGTGATCGGTTTCACCGTTGAACTCCTGTAGCTCCGCCTCGAAGTCCCGACACACTCGGTCGAAAAGCAATTCGAGGGAGTTGAGATGCGCGCCGGTGAACACCTTGCCCCGATACCTGGTGACAAATACCAAATGGGCATGGAGTTTAAAAACGCAGTGTCTTCCTGTTCTGATAGCTTGTTTGGTTTCCATAGACCAAGTATATTCGAAGCCATGAAGCAGACCAAGACCCTCAAGGTTCGAGTGAAGGACAAACACGCCGCCGAGCTTAACCGCATGGCCCGCAGCGTGAATTTTGTTTGGAACTACCTCAACGAACTGTCTTCCCGAGCCATTCGGGAGAAAG